>NZ_CAITNG010000039.1 GCF_903893715.1 uncultured Mucilaginibacter sp. | reverse complement strand
ATTGTTCGGATGGAATGTAGGTATAGCTAAACCTATAAAACAGATTAAATTGATACCTTAAAATTGGGGCCAAGAAAAATTGCATCTCTTTTTTTTAAAAATCAAAATTATTGTTTGTTCTGTTCGGTGCTTTCTGACTGAAAATATCAGAAATCGAAATTTCAGTACAGTCATTTTTAAATTTGTCTACCAAATTGTGTGTGTAGCCAAAGTAGCTGATATATAAGTTTTTTTTGCTTCTTGTCAACGCAACCATGAAAACCGTTTCAGCATTTCGGCTATGTAGAAAGAAGTTATTGTTTAAAAATGGCAAGAAAACATTATCAAAATCTAACCCCTTAGAGCTATGATAAGTCATTATGATAGCATCTTTATTTTGCCCTGCGGAATTTAATGATCCGTAGCCACTACCTATAAATTGAAGTTTCAATCCTTGTGATTTAAAATGGCGGTTTAAATCTCCATAATCCGGTTTACCATAATTATTCTTCTTTTCATTCCATATTGATTTATTATGTGCACTTAGCACCAAATCAACGAATTTGGAAATCATTGCATTAGAAGGAAAAAGAATAGCGCAAGTGTCACCGACGGCAGTGCCCTTATTCACTTCCTGGTAAATATATTTGACCTCCTCAATTTCGCTTGATGCTTCGCACAAGCGTATATCCACATCTTGCTTAGTTAAATCTCTTTTGGCTCCCCATATATTCATTGACGGAAGTAGTTTTTGAACCGCAGAAATTATACTTCTTGTGAGTCGATGAATGACGTTAAGAGAAAACGCCCTTGCATTGATGATGTCACCAACCTGACTTGGGTCAACGACTGGTTCTTGCCATCGGGGATCTGTATCGTAAATGGACTGATTAGAATCACCAGCAACTATCACTTTTGTTGCCCGGTTTTTCATCGCATGTAAAACACGAGAAGGAAGGTCTTGTACCTCATCACAAAAGATATAGTCATACCTCATTGAATTTTTATCGACAAATTCAATGTACGTCATTACGGGTATGTTTGAAGGTAAATTCAGTTCTCGCATACCGGTTTTAAACATGTCAATTAAGGAATGAGTATAAACCACAACAGCTATTTTTGCTTGCGGCTCTTTCTCAAGAACGCTTTTGAGTGAATGAACAAGTAGGATGGACTTTCCACTACCAGCAAATCCTTTCACCCAAATATTCCCTGATTTTTTTGACTCAACATTTATAAACTCCTTTTGATCAGGGTCTAATTGGTCTTCGCGAATCATCCATGCCATAGTGATATGATTTATAGTTTAGCTTTAGTTAGTCCCGCTTCTTTAAAAGTTGCAGTCAAGTTTTCAGAATTGAATAATTTTTCAGCGTTAAATTTTGGTTTCGATTCTCTTACTTGCTGTGCAAAATCGCGCATTCCCAACTCATCAGCGGCAGAAGAAAGCCAACTATAATCGCTGTCGGACATATTGTTAGTTTCAAACTTTATTTTCCAAGTGTCAAAGGCTTTCTTTATCATTTCTTTTCCCCTGTCGGGATTATCCTTTTTTAACACCTTACCCAATTCGTATAATGTGTGTGGTTTATCGGGGTCTAATCGTAGAGATTCTTCCAGTATTTCTTTGAACTTGACGTCGTCTTTATCCTTATGCTTATATGCGAAATTGAAAGCAGTTGTAGCGTTTTTATTTTTCTCATAACCCTGTCCGTAAAATTCCAGTGCTTTATCATCATAACCTGCACTGGAATAAAGTACGCCAATTTGATTTAAATTATGAATACTTGGATACAATTCATTGATCAATTCCAGTGTCTCAGCAGCTCTAAGAAAATTCTCTGTTTTTTCATATGCTTTATAAAGCATATTTAAACTTTCCTTGGTTGGCTTTCCGCCGTTTTGCTCAGCATCGATATTTGCTTGTCTCTCAGCTTTTAGGACCATCCGTTGTTCAGAGGTCAACTCTTTATTAGCGAAAGGATTGATAGGTTCGACAAATACGGATTGTCCCACAGCAGTCGCGCGGGCAAGTAAAATTTTATCAGTAGTTATTTCTAATTCTAAGCGAACCGGGGTGTTCTTTTTGAAACCTTTAGGATCGCTGCAAACAATTTTAATATTAAAAAGCAACTTATTGACATTACCTAAGCATAGGGGTAATTCAATTGCGGGTTGACCATCCAGAGTTGTAACTAAATCATCGATAATAATTAAATCACAAGGAATATGTGTGCCCGCTTTTAAAATAACTTTTGCCGTCTCATCTTTTGTTATTAAAACAAAGGGCTCACTTGTTATAGGCTGTATAATGTTTTTGCCAAAGCCATTATATACTATAGAATGAATAGCGGCTCCTGCAGAGACATGTGTTTGTAAATCCCGGGGTATCAATAAATCGGACTCCTTGAAATATTCCTTTAATGCGGATTGTACATATGGATTTTTCGAACTACCTCCAATAAATAGCACATAATCAATTTCGTTTTTTATTAATGATGCTTTTTTCAGTGCCGTTTGAATCGGGTTGAAAATCGTCGTAAACTCTTCCTGAACAGTTTTCGTCCTTGTTGGATGTAATGAAGGAGCCTTTAAAAACGCCTTCATCGTATCATTAAACTCGGCATATGAAAGCCTCGGTTCGGTAAGGGTAAGGTGACCTTTTCTTGAATCGATTTCTATTTTATAACCTAATGATATAAAGTCTTTGCTGGTGGCATTTGCTGGCAATATTTTATTGGTCATTTGTAACGCTATAGATTCACAAATGAGGATTTTTAATTGTTCCGCCGCTTTTAAAAGTTGATTGACTAACCGGTTTTTTTCCGGAGTCCTGAAGTCTTGCAATTGCTGATTACTCTCTTTTAACAGTTGGGGGAACAAATATTCGATGGCTATGTATCTGTCAATATCATCACCTCCCAATTTCTCAAATTTAGAAATAGAAAGATTTTTAGAATATATACCCTGGAGGTCTTTTCCTAATTCAAGGATCGAAACATCACAAGTGCCTGCACCAAAATCAAATACTAAAATTTTTGGATTATCCCCGTCAGGTATTCTTAACGGGCAATTTTCATCTGATGAAACCTGCACATAACTTAAAAAAGCAGCATTCGGCTCATCAATCAATGATTGTTTATTTATGGAAATACCATTTTGCTCAAGTGCAAATATTAATTCCTTTCTTTGATTTGCCTCAAATGAAGCTGGAATGCTTACCGCAAATTGTAAATGGCTTGATAAATTGTGCTTAGTTACATATCGGTCTATTTGAGCCTTTAAGTATTGAAAAAAAACCTTTGCCGCATCTTTAGGGTTCAAAATTGGAAAATCGCTATTCCGGTCTAACTCACTGTTGAAATATTTAGAACCAAGATCTTCGCCGAGTTCCATTTTGAACGAATACCAAACATTAACACCTTTTTTCAATTCGTGCTTTAAATCTGCCGCGCCTTTACCGACAAGTAATTGTTGGTTATACCAAGCAATCACAGTAGGTATCTTTTCTGAAGACATTATCGCTCCATCTGCTAATTTTTGATTAAGCCAAATTGGGTCAGTTTTTATAGTCTTCGTTTCTTTATCAATTGCAGCTACCGAAACGACCGTGGTAGAGGTTCCGAAATCAATCCCTATAAAAGTCGTGTTGAAAACATCGTTAATAGGTTTAGCAACTTGTTGGTTCCTAATCGCCGGAAATAGGCTCTGAATATTAATATCGGTTGCCATAATTGCAAATCGTTTATTTAAGATATAAGTTTACTCAAAATTTATTTTCGGTAGGGAGTTCACAATATCTACTGTCTGGGCGCTTACATTAATAATGCTTAGTAGCAAATCTAAAATATAGCGAGTCTTACCAACTTCAATCGCCCAATCATTAGGATTGTTCTTTATTCCACTTTCCTTATGGGTTGTAATCTGATAGCGCTCCATGATCCACTCAATGGCGCTTTTGCCGTTCACAACATAATCATAAGCTTTGGCCGGTATATTTGATATGGTGATTTTGCTGTTGAACAAAATAGTATCCTTTTGGTCTTTCTTAGGGAAACGCATTTTTTCCACATTGAAAAAGTCACTCTCTATTCCTGTTACAAATAAATCTTCATAAGCTGGAACGGTTTCATAATTGATGTGTAATTCTGCTAATTCACGCCCAGCTTTGCAGAATTTCCAAAAGTCACGCACATCGTCCAATAGCGGTAATCGAGGCAGCATTTTTTTTAAATCATTTGCAAACTGTTGACGATAATCTGGACTGTGCAGAAAGCCATATACAAAATAAAAGACATCCTCCTTTGTTACGGTCTTACCATAAATAAGTCTCGCTTGGTTTAAAATAAAATCACTTATAGCATCGCGCCGAATATATTCACTTTTGCCATCTGTGTCGAACAGGCCGGGACTTTGCTTTTGTCGTTCCTCATAATAATAAAGAGGGAAGCATTGAGTGCCTCCATAAGTATCGTTGTCCCGAATACAGTCGGTAATCAACGCATAGAAATCTTTAACACTTCCGTTGCCGGGAATTGTAATTACTAAATTTTTTAATTCCGCATTGGGAAAGATCAATGAGCTTAATCCTGGACTTTCTATAAATGGTTTATCAAAATAAAGTATTTGTTTAGTGAAGGGTCTATAAATAGCAACCCTCATTTTATTATTTAGATATTTATGGGCAATTCCGTTTTCAACATCTCTTCTTAATGCTCTTGTCCAGCTAATTTTTGTTGCATCATAGGTAATGAAATCTTCTACTTTAAGGCCGGGTTGTGCTTTCTTTGCTATATTAAATTCGTCATTTTGTTGATCATAAAATGCAATCATTCGTTGCATATTACCTTCAACTTGTTTTTCTGAAAAATTATAAGCCCACGCATCGCGAGCTGTGGCTACCCCGATGGCGTAAGTATTGAAAATCGATTGAGTTTTTAAATCGAATTTCTTTTCCGGTTCAAGTGAAACGAAATTATTAAAGCCCTCATTGCGTTGACTTAACCAATCGCCATGTGCGTTGGGTAATAATGTTCTCCACGATATGCTTTCATTTTCGACAGAAACGAACTTTTTTAAAATGTTCAATTTTTCTTCCCGATTTAAATAATCGCCAATATCATAATAATGAATTTTTGCATTTTGAACAGCAGATGAGGGGTTTTTAACTAACAAAGTGATTGCAATCGGTGTTCGTGAACCGGAGCCAAATATTTTACCCCCTTCTTTTCTCGAAAGTTCACCGCTTGTTCGCTGATTACCCCGCAAATTAAATATGTAGATAGATGAAAATTCTTTCTCTATGCACTTACGAAAACCATCAGTACTATTACTATCTATCCATGCACCATTAGATACAAAGCAAATGATACCCCCATGTTTGGCATCTAATCTTTCGCTACTCCAAAGAAACGCTTTTATATATGCGTCGTACAGTGATTTATTAAGGCCGGCGGAAGATTCCTTTGCGTAAGTGGATGCAATTTTTGCATCTAACTTAGGATAACTTTGGTTTTGCGCGTTGTCATTGGCCGATTTCTGACCTACGGAATATGGGGGGTTGCCCATAATAACACGTAGAGGAGCACTTTTTTGTCTTGTAACACGTTCTGAATTTTGAGGGAACATATCCTTGTGAAGTTTGTAATTCCCATCCATTTCGCCTAACTGAAAAGTATCTGTTAAACAGATGCCCTCGAAAGCCTTATATTCGGTTTCGCCGATGGCATCATGGTAAGCATTTTCAATATTTACTGCGGCTATATAATACGCAAGTAAGACAATCTCATTTGCAAATATTTCATTTGTGTATTTTCGTTCAAGCTGTTTTTTATCAATTAGCCCACTTTGCAATAATCTTGTGATAAAAGTGCCTGTTCCCGTAAAAGGGTCAAGAATATGTATATTTTCATCGCCTAATCCGCGCTGAAATTCCTTTTTTAAGACATCGTTTACAGAGTGTATGATAAAATCGACTACCTCAACCGGAGTATAAACAATTCCTAACTGCTCTACCATTTTTGGAAAAGCGGTCTTAAAAAATTTGTCATACAACTCAATTATTATGCGTTGCTTACCTTCAGCGTTGTCTATTCCCTGAGCCTTTAACCGTACTGAGTCGTAAAATTTTTGTAACGTTTCGGTGTCTTTTTCTATAGCCTGTTCTTCGAGTAAATCGATCATAGACTGCATCGAAACAGATATAGGATTGTTTTTAACAAATGAATAGCCATCAAATAACGCCTCAAAAACAGGCTTGGTGATGAGATGCTGTGAAAGCATCTCAATTGCCTGTTCTTGGGTAATAGACGGGTTTATGTTTTTTTGCAGCCCATTTAAAAAATCAGCAAAAGCCTCTTGATGCTTCGTGTCTTCTTTTATCAGTCTGGTAATGCGTATAACTTGTCGTTCAGCAATTTCAGCTACACTTTTGGCCCACTGTTCCCAATAAAGTCTGTTGCCTACCTTTTGAACCATACGTGCAAATACCACGTGCTGCAATTGTTCAAATTGTAATGCAAGTTGATTTCTTATTTCATTATTTGCGCTGGTATTCTCCCCGGTCGAACCAGAAACCGGTTCGCCATTTTCGAAAGAAGTTTCGGGACGCCCCACTAAAATCTGTTCCGGGCGCGATTTGTTTAACTCAATTTTATTTACAGTCGCATTAAAACGGTCGTCATGCGCTCTAAGCGCGTTTAACACAGTCCATACTACTTTGTACCGCTCATTGTCATCTAATGCCTTATCGGCCTCAATATTTGACGGGACAACCACCGGAATAATTATATACCCGTATTTCTTTTTTGTCCCTGGCGATAACCTCATCACCCTGCCAACAGATTGAACAACATCTACCTGTGAATTACGTGCAGAAAGAAACATTACAGCGTCAAGAGATGGAACATCGACACCCTCACTTAAACAACGGACATTCGTTAGTACCCTGCATTCATTATCTTCAGTTTCGGCCTTTAGCCAACCTAACAAATCATTTCTTTCAGGCGCCGACATGGTGCCATCAATATGTTGGGCAGAAACTGAAACCATGCTTTCCTTTTTATCTGCCGGTAATGAGTTTATGTACGCTTCTGTCGCTGTATTGTAAGTTTGCGTTATTTTCTTTGAGGCGGCGATACTTGAACAAAAGGCAACGGCCCTGCGCATTGGATCAGGATCGTTGGCTTCTAAAATTCCAGCATCACCTAAAATCTGTTTCGAAAGGGCGTTAATACATCCAATTAGTTTTGAAGCATCATCGGCATTAATTTCACTCTGGTCGTCCGAAATCATTTTTTGAACAGCCGGTGGAACATCCTTATCACTGAGGGTTAATATCAAAACCTTGTAGTCCGTCAATAGCCCCAGGCTAACAGCTTCACCAAATCCTATTCTATAAATTTCGTCGCCGTAAAGTGCCGTATCATCCATTGAACATAAAATAGCATCCGCTTGCGCAGCTTTGCTTTTGGTATCATCACTATACAAACGTGGTGTTGCGGTCATATACAAACGTTTTTTTGCTTGTATGAATGAATTATCGTGAACCTTTGTAAAGGCTGATTCATCTTCACCAGCTAAAGCAACACCAGTGGTGCGATGTGCTTCGTCACAGATTATTAAATCAAACTCGCCAATACCGAGATTCTGCTTCAATAATTCTTTCTGTGCCCTGGCAATGACCTCTATTGATTGATAAGTAGAAAAAACCACTGTCATGCCGGAATGTGCGCTCGACTGAAAGTGTTTGAATTGAGATATAATATCAGCTACATTGGTAGAGGCTGGTAAAGCAAGATCGACCACGCTGAAATTTTCGGTATCCTGATTTTTTGTCTTTTTCTTTGTGATTTCAGGGTCGGAGCATATACATATAGCATTTAAAGGCTCATTTGCTTCAGTTGTCCATTCATCAAGTGATTGTCCCAACAAGGCGATTGATGGAACTAAAAATAAAATTAGCCCTTTCCCGCCAGTTTCATTTTCAGCAATCCGAAGCGAAGTAAAAGTTTTCCCGGTACCGCAAGCCATAATAAGCTTTCCGCGATCAGAGGTTTTGAATACTTCATTGGTTTTTTCCAATGCAGATTTTTGGTGCTGTCTTATGGTTTTCTTCCTGGTTCGCGAACTTTCTCCATGAACCCCGTCTTCCAGCTTTTCCCAATCAACTTTTGCTTCCTGTAATTCAAGAAGATTTAACCTTGTAAATGGGGGATGTTGATTTTTAATCGCTTCCTCAGCGTTGCTTCCCCATTTCTTGCCTGTCGTTTCAATCCAAAGCCTATGCGAAAAACCAACGGTTTTTAAATCGTCATTTTTGAAGTGCCTGCTTGAGGTTGATAAAAAGCCGTCTATGGCGGGCTTATCAATAGTTGAGCCTTCAGCATAACATTTACACTGTATAGCCCAATAATCTCCCTCTATGGTTTGTGCTACAAGGTCAATCCCTGTATCATTGCCGCCAAAATCTTTTCTACCAGGAAATTCATTCCACAGCCAAACTTTTTTAAAACGATATGCATATCGCGGATCAGTTTGTAAATACGCTTGCATCAAGCGTTCAAAACGATCACCCTTATCACGTTCTGAGAATGAAATTTTACGGTATTTATCAAGTATTTGGTTAAAAGCAGTCATTCAACAGGTTTAGAATTTTATAATTTATACCCTATTCAAATGTAGTCGAATTTTTTAAAATGTATTGATTGGAATGATGAGCGCTTCTTTTAATTTTACAAAGATTCAAAGGATAATTCTGTACACTTATGATACGTAACATCGAAGATGATCTTCAAAGCTATATTGAACAAGTATTAGTGAGCCTTTATGGTGAAAAATATGAGTTTTCAGCATCGAATTATGAATTTATTGAACTTAATGCTGAAAGTAAAGAGAGGCCTGGAGATCGTTGTGGAATTATCAGAATAGGCTTCAATCACCAGCGTCGACAGGTTTTTATTCCAAATATATATCTGCCAGAAGATTTACGGTATAAAGGAACAGGTAAGAAACTTATTTATATTGTTTACTATATCAGTAAACAATTCAAATACGATGTTTACGTCGCTGATCTTACTGATAGCTTTCGAGCACGACTGTTAAAAAGAGGAGCGTTGGAAACAGGCATTTATGATATGCTCGAAATTGTTGAAAGCACGGTTTTACTGTCAGAAAATATGGGATGATTATGTTATCATTGGACTTAAGTCAATCAAAAGTGACTTGCGAATTTCGATAATTTCTTCTTCAGTTAATTCTGCATTTCGAAAAGCTTCCACTAGTTCCTCCTGCCTTGGCTGTCCAAAGGTAAGACGATAAAGTGCGAGTGTTTCTTTTGCAGCATCATATTTGGCAACATCCCTGCTCAATTGATGGATTGGCACAAAACGTTCTATCTTATATTTCCCATCATTTAAATACCAAAAGGGTACGAGGTCGGAGTCACCAGGCGATTTCATTCGCTCTACTGCCAGTTCAAATATGGCGTCCCATAGAGCACCCCCTCTTGAAGCTAAATCATTCAGCGATAACTTTTCTGCCAGGCTTTGTCGAATTGCTAGTGCTTTATAACGGTTTATCCGTCCTTCTCGCTGTTCAATGTCAATTGGATTATGCGGCAGGTTCCAATGGAATATCTTTCTACAATAATAATGGAAATCTAAGCCTTCCTGCCCGATTGAGGTTGAAGTCAGTACAAATGGCCGGAATGGTGAGTTAAATACTTCTCTTATACTAATCATACGGTTATCTCCGGCATCAGTTCCAATTTTCTGATCCCCGTAACTTACTGCAAAATGGCATCGCATTTCTCTGCTTTTTCCTTGATAAAATGTATTACTGTCATCTACTTGAATACTGGAATTCCTTACAGATAAGACATCGACAATTGCTATCGTTGCTTTATCCATCGTTTTTGTTCCTTCATGAGATTTTAATAAGTAAACAAATTCCTCCAACATACCGGCAAGGTTTCCTGAAGCACAATAGTTCAATACCTGCCGCCAGTAAGTCAACCCCAAACCGTTATTTTTTACGATTGCGATAGATTCGGGTTTATTGAACAATCCTACAAAAGCATCTGCTACATCATACGCTCGGTTACAACGCTCCCGGATTTCATCCTTAAAGTAAATTCCAAAGGCTCTCAACGCCACGTTCGCGGGACTGCAAAGGGCAATTTCAGCCAGCGTGTCGAATAAGCCGGATGGAAATATTCCGAGATCGTCATGAGTTTCTTTAATGATCTCTGTTAAGTACCTTTGAAGGAACAGATAGTGTTGCTGCTTAGCGCCAACTTCCTTACTTAAAATATCCTGTAAAATATATCCTTCGCCATTCAGTCTATCCAATAAAGCGGGGAGAACCCAATACCATTTAACATCGACCGTAGATAAATTAGCGTATTTTTCTTCTAAATTTAGCTTTCGAACGGCTGTTTCCAATTTTATCGATAGACTTTTCTTCACGACAGCATATCGCTGCCCATCTTTGTTGAAAAACACTTGACTTTCAAGAAATTTTACCAGCCAGGAGCAAGGATAAGTTAAGCAAACGTTAGTCATATGGAATTTACCATCGCCGGAATTAAAAACGAGTAGCGCTCGTTGTCGTTTGCCATGCTCTGTAAAATACTTTTTCTTCTGTTTGTTGATTTTTTTTCCTGGTAATTCCTGACGTACAACACGCCTTTCAGATTCATAAGATAATAACGCTGACACCGCCCTCGGCACCATTTTCCAGCCTGAGAACACTAGTACCTTTGAAAAACGTTCGCTTTTTGCATATGCACCAAAGGGCTTGTAGTAGGGTTTGGATGGCGGCACCCATAATAATGCATGCCCATTATTGTCAAAACATTCAGCGGTAAGTGCGCGCAATTTACCGTTAGGAAAACTGGGTTTCCCATCGTCGGTGCTAAGCGGCTCGTATCGGTCAATTTTCCCAAAATCAATAAAGGTGCCCTTTTTTTTTAATAAAGATTTTACGGTCTTGTTATCCTTGAAAAGATCAATCGTCTCCCTTAGTTTATAGGCCCGCAAAAAGGACAATGGGTATGGCGTAGATTTGGCAAATTCCATCGTGGACCCCGAAAATCTTTTCCTAACCGCCAGTTTCTTAAGTTCTTCTGTTACCTGATCAATCGCAATAAAATTTTCTATATCCTCCCTGATAATCGGCAAGAAGCCAATGCCGGCAGAAATAACCATATTTTCAAGTCCTTTGGCGACGCTCATCCTTTCGTTTCGACTCATTATCTGCTTAAGCCCGGCTTGTAATCTATTTTTAATGTCGATGGCAGTCGTCATCTCTTCAATGGCCTGGCGAGGGAATCGAAGCATTTCAAAAAAAGCTTCCTGATCCTGTTTTATCGTTGACCATAGACTATTTCCCTTTGTCCCACCAAGGAATAAAACCAGTTTTCGAAATTCGTCAAAGTGATTCTCGTTGGCCAACTCTTCCAACTTTGTCGTAAAGGATTTAAAAGGCGTTGCAGAAAGCAATAACGCCATCGTGTTTTCATCAGCCAGAACCTTCCTGGCGATTTTTGCTGCTTCAGTCTGGTCATCATGATTTAAAAGCTCCTTGAAACGCTGAAATTCATCAAGAATAAAAAGATTCGCGTCAAGAAATTCGGTGCAGATATTTGTAAGTTCAAAACGAAGTGCCCGGATCAGTTCATTTGCGAAATCCAAAGGGTCTTTGGTTCCGTCATTTTCAAGCCGCCCGACTAGTCTTTCCAGGGCCCGCCAGATATTTGTTTCACCCTTTAAACCGATATAAGTAGTGATCAAAGGAAAATGCTTCGCTGAGCAAATTGTTGTTAAAAGGTGTGCTTTAAATTTTTTGGCTGCTCCGGGCCTTAATTTGTTTTCCCTGTGCTCGATAAAATCAAGGGCCAGATTGTTCCACCCGGCCAGTCCAACATGCTTTTTACCACGGAATATCTTTATTAGTACCACCCTGTTGTTATTGAAGTGTTCGTACGAACAAAGCAGGGCCAGCAAAATTGCCCTTTCCTTTTTATCGCCAACGCTTCTAGTTAGCTTGAAAGATGTCGATGGCGTAAGTGAACTTAGGCGCAACATGTTTGGTCCAGGCTCTCTTTTCAAGGCAAGGTAAGTCAAGCGGGAAAACGTATCATTCTTGTCACCGAACACATTCAGTGTACTCATGTTCTGTTGCGCAAGTACTTGGTTTGAACAAATGTAAACGACATGGAAGGGCTCACCTTTGGATGCATATCGCTGTAACGAACGCAGGACTACACCTTTGGCAACCATTGTTTTTCCTAACCCAACTTCATCTGCCACGAGTATTTTTTTCTTATGTTTTTCATAAAACTGCCTGATTACATAATTTACCGTTGCCTCCTGAAAATCTTTTAACGTGCGGTGGTTTTCCTCTACCAAACAATTTATTTTGTCAATCATCGGCGAATTTTTTAAATATGTCCCATATTGGTTTAAAATCAGCCACAACATTGCTATTCAACTTTTCCAGTCTAATCATTATTTGATTGATTTCTGTTAGTTTGAAGCGCGAACGCGATGCGGCAATCAACAGATTTTCGTAGATGGGTAGACTTAATTCTGCTCCAACGGATATACCTGAAGCTTTTTTTTCAATATCTTCCCTAATGATTTCGAGCAAGCCATCATACCCATCCGGCTCTAAAATGAATTGGAGGTACTGATAAAAAGACTTTTTATTGTTAATCAGGTCGCTGAAAATAGCGTCTTCCCTGTTTAAGGGCATACCGGCGAGTTCCGCTTTAAAAACCAATCTACTTTCCATAATACCGTCGATTTCAATGCCCAGTGCTACAAAACAGGAAAGCCGCGTCAATGCAATATTTTCGAATATCAGGGAATTTTCTTTACCGGCATGCAATTCCCGAAGGGCATCTACGCGGTTAAGTAATGAGACGTTCAAAACAAGGCCGTCAATAGATTGAATGTGACCGAGATCGACCTCCAGTTGCAGGTCGAAAGTATCTTGGTCGTTTCGCTGCCTGACTGAAGCTTTAAATACAGATTCGCCCAGCTGAAAGGTTATCTTTCTTAAAAAGTATTCTTTTCTTTTATCTCTTGGTTCAATAAATTCATTACCTGGTATATAAGGCCTGAATATACCCAGATCTTGATTCGTGAGCGCATTCTTTATTACATCAAAACTTGCCTGGCTCGACTTCGCAGCGAATTTGACCATAAATTCCACATTCTTCGACATCGCAGCACTTGTTCCGTTAGCCGAACCCAAAAGCCATTCAGTTTTCCTTTTGTTGGCACCAATAAATAGTTTAGCATGCAAGTCCTGGGAGAGGACCCGGCCACCTTCGCTGTCCATTGTCCTTTCGGCGTCGCGGATTACTTCGTTAAAATAGAAAACGTCCATATCATTGAAGGTAGCCGGAGGCATGGCGTCAAGGTCGTCTTTGCGTGATAATAAAGTAATATGTTTGTTGTTCTTTTTCAATTCGGCAATCGTATCGGCGTCTGAAAATGGCGTCATTACCAGTAATTTCTGATAAGAACATGACAGTACCGGATTTGCAAAACCTGTCGACTGTTTCTTTCCAACAATAGGGAACAATTCCGGAGATTGAAACCCCTCGGGCACGTTGAACTCTATTTTAGACAGATCCCTAATGAAACGTGCGTCAGTTTCTGTTTTAGTACTCTTGAACAAATAACTTAAGAAGTCCCCTAAAAACTTTCCATTTGCAGAATTCTCGCGACTTGGTTTACCATCAATAAATGTCGCAATATCCCAAGAGCGGTCAAAAGTCAAATTACGGCTTAAAACCGCCAACCGATAATAAACTTGTTTTTTCTTTTCAAACCGAAGCACCCAAATTTTAGGGTGAAAAGAGCTATGAATCTCATATGGTTGAACTTCAACAATACGCTGTTCTATTAATGAAAGTAAGCTAGTAAACCCCTCTGGTAAATTTATCTTGCCCCGCTGGCAAAATAAGGTTACTCTTTCGCGGCTTTTCCTGATCGCTTCAAGAACCTCATAGCGTTCCGGTTTGAAATTATCTTGTAATGATTGTTGATAGAATAGTGCTACTGGAACGGCTAGGAGCGCGTAAAGATCAAGAGAATAAGTAGTACCGACGGCCCGAGTCAATGTATAACCCTCTGGTGGCGCCAACAACTCACGATAGGTCAGGCGGTTTTGTTTAAAATCCAGCATCTTCTAACGGTTTATAAATATCATTAACTATAGCTCTCACTTGAGAAAACCTAAAACTTAACGTTTCAATGCCGACCCATTTTTTATATTCACCCGATTTATTACCCAGCTTTGCTCTTCCTTTTTTATTGTTTTCCTCTTGTTGCCTTACCAATTTATCCAGTCTGTTGATATCAGGTACAACCTCATTGATCCCGTGATACCAATTTTTAAGAAAAATCTTTGTTTGTGGATTTGTTTGCGGTGCAATCTCCAGCAACAGAAAATCAAGGTCAAATTCTTCTGCCAGGTATTGACTATCATTTAATTGCTTCAGCCAAAGGGTCCATTCATTGGAATAATCAATAACTCCTGCCTGTTGATGCAGCATCATATTATAACGGATATGTGCGCCGTGAGTAATAAATTCAAATTTGACAGCAAGCTTGAGAAACCGCGCGGTTGTCGCCGGTAGTTTCCCCGATGAAAGTAGATATTCTGCAAATGTCGAAAAGTCCTTTGTTGCCACGGCGTTAACCGCCAATTCCCTATGGATCATTAATTGCCCCAACAAATTATCGGGCTCTTTTTTACCGGAGGAATTGTCACGAAACTGATCCCGCAAGTATCGAGCTTCCGCGGCCGTTAGGTCCATTGTGATTTTTTCAGTTTCTTCGAATAAAGGCAAGTTCAATTTAAACGTAGCCAACTCCGCCAGCCCTTCGTCATCGTCAAATTGGTCGCCGCTCATATTATTCCTTGACATGCCCTCGAGGTTATTTTTCGCAAGGTATTCGTTGAGCGAATAATTAGTATCGACGATGTTGTGTTTGCGAATCCCGTTCCAATAAACTGAGGATGCCGTTCTTACCAGTTGCTTGTCATTCTTTGCCACGTTGATTCCAATTACACCGTTGTTGTCTTGGTAATTGTAGCTACGCGCTAGTTGGTGCATCAATTGATGTTCGTATTTAATAAACCAAACTGACAGTCTTTGCAAGGGAAGTTTCGCCTGGTAATCTTTTATGTAGGTCTGTATGAGTTGCGGGATCAAAATAAAATACTTCGGTCGGGTTTGAATTGTAGATACCCCTGGAAATAAGTAATCGGCAATGGCATCTCGCATTACTCCAATCCCAAGCTCGTCGACAGTACCACCTTCATTTAGCATTTCTATAACCGAAAACACACGGTTACGATGATCTTC
This sequence comes from uncultured Mucilaginibacter sp., assembly GCF_903893715.1. Classification (GTDB taxonomy): domain Bacteria; phylum Bacteroidota; class Bacteroidia; order Sphingobacteriales; family Sphingobacteriaceae; genus Mucilaginibacter. The sequence continues at coordinate 82,167 of NZ_CAITNG010000039.1, read as the reverse complement.
GGAGAAATCGATCCATCCTAATCCTGCTTTCATGTCTTTAGGTTGTGATGTTGGTAATGTGCTTCAAAATATTTTCGTCGTCTTTCTTGAAAATAGGGGGTAGTCCTTCCAGAAAGCCTATTTATATAATCGGTTACAGCAGGAGTTGATGGTAAGTCATTTCTCGCTAATATAATACCATCTTGAACAGAAATGTATCCCCGTTCAAATAATTCGTCGCATCCGAATTTGCAAGCAGGCACGACTACATTTAAATCAAGACGTTCCTGATGTTGGCATAGCGCCCGTGGTTTAATATGGGCAGCGACCATTAGTCCACGCGGAAAGTAAGAGCCACAGAAAGCGCATTCAAAGGTTTGACCGGCATTAAATAATGCTTTTTGAAGCCCATGATGTTCTACTCTTCTGAAAGTATCAATAGACACATCTGTCGGTCCAAGCATCGTCAGATAAGAAAGCTGGTCATCAAAATCGGCTTGACTTATGTATCCAAGAGATGCCGCTACCATCTGCTTCCAATTAGAATCGAATGAACTCATAGCACCTCTTCCTTTGAAATTAAATCCTAAAAGTCGCAGGCGGGCTTCATGATTGGGGGGATAATTTCCAACACGAAATTTTTTTAATTGATTTTGAAGCCAATTGTAATTAGTAGAAGTTCTTCCGCTTTCGTTGATAAGATCCTCCAAACAATTATCAAATAAAAAAATCCGTAACCGTGCATATTGGTCATTCCACTCATCTTCAATTACCTCCTTATGACTCCACTTGAAACCAACGGCATTAAGTGCTTCCACTTTCCAATCATCAAGTGGCTTTCGGTTGCTTTTTCCTCTTTTAAAAACCGCTCGTTGATCTTGAACCCAGTTATATACCGATGTCGGGTATTTGCTTATCTTACCTTCCGTTTTAGCAATCATGTAGGAGATATATTCACCTAATCTATTTTTCCAAATTTCAGCATCACGTTCAAACTCTTTTGGCTCTAATTCAAAACCTATTTTAAGAAGTAAATCTATTTGAACCGGAGAAAGCCTATTTTTTTTAAAGGTCGCCCGCTGGCTCATCAACCAGGAATGTCCATCGCTGTAAGAACTTCGAGTGGGTAGTTTTTTATGTGCCTGAACCCATTGGCGAACCTTTTCAAAATCTTCTTCCCAAGTTGGGAAATATGTCTGTAGCTGAAGGCTTTCAATAGCCGAAGCTTGCCTTCTATTCAAACCACCTTCCTGAAATCTAATCCAGTTATGCCTTAGCCACGCATAATACGTATCGCCAATAATCCCAGGAGACACGGAACCTTTCTCATAAAGCAAAGCCTTTACCACGCTAAACCGTTCGAACCAGTTGTCAGTTTTTCCTTCAAAATTGAACCCAAGTTCCAGTAATTTTTCAAATTGCCAATCTTCGAGGGAATCTTCACGGAATTTCTTCCGTTGTGTAAATGCAAAATTGCCGAGTTTACTTTCTTCCGAATCAGGATTTGCTCGTTCCTGTGCCGGCCATTTATTGCGTTCATGTCTAAAGGCAAGAAGTAAATCATAATTTCGCAGCCATTTTAAGTCTTTTACTGAATTTAGATCCATTTCTCTTATTTATCCCATTAACGTTTCGGCACCTATTAATATATTCTCCAATTTTTCAATTTGTTCCAATGGCGGTACACAGGAAAATATTCCACTTTCCTGATTTTTTCTAAGACCCCGTAAGAACATATATGCTACACCTCCAAACTGTGATTCATAATCGAACCCCTGTAGTTTTACGGTAAGATACTTCTTCAATGCCAATGTATAAATCAAATATTGTAGATGATAATTTCCGTCATTCATCGTGTTTCGCAAGGAGTTGGTATTATACCAGCTTAATGAGTCACCTAGAAAATTTGATTTCCAATCCAAAATATAATATTTGCCGGCATATTCAAAGATCAGATCTATTTTACCATTCATCATTCCTTCAAGCTGCTCTTCGTAGCCGACTAAAAACTTTGCCTCATTATCTGAAAGTTCTTCGATTGCCGTATTTACAAAACTGCCGACGTTGAAATCAAATTCAAATTCACTGATTCGTTTATTCCTGGCAACGTCAACAAGAGCAAATGTTGTCCCGTCAATATTTATCTCTGCATTCACGATGTGCTCTAGCATCACAAAAAGCATTTTGGAATAAGTATCTCCAGTAGCTGGCATAAAACGTCTGATACCCATATCAATAACTTTTTCCCAGTTTGTCGATTTGGTGAAATCAATATTCTCTAAAATATAATGAAGTAAGTGGCCCGTTACGATGCTCTTGGGTAACTGTTTAAATATGAATGATTCATATTCTCCGACAGCATTATTATTATTTTCTTTTATTATAAAAGGTTGCTTTCTAGACAAAAAGGTGTAGCTCAGCTTATGCCAGTTTTGATCGCTAAGTTGAAATTGAGCGGGTTCCATGTGCTTTAATGGTTTCCATTCCAGCTTTCCAGAATATTTGGAATGGCTTGGTATAGCTGTGTGATCAGCAAATTGAATCAATTCGTTTTCAGCTTCAAGTGTCTTTAATCCGGCTATAAAAGTTTTTAAACTTGAGTTATTGTAATATGAGGCAGTGTTTTTATAGATATAGCATTTATAAACAGCCCTGGTAACTGCGACATAAATCATGCGTCTATTTTCCTGTTCGAGTTGTTCGGAAAGCAATGCCGATTGTTCGTCGCTTAGTTGATTATGATGGGCAAACAAATACTCTCCACTATCCCTATCCCGGAAACTGCAAAAATCACCAACGCCTTCCGGTAACATATCTAAAAACGGGGCGAAGACTATATTATATTCTAAACCTTTACTTTTATGGATGGTGATAATTCTCACTGCTTCTTCATCACTTTCGATCCGTTGCTCAAACTCGTCACCCTGAACATCCATACCTTCAGTCGCTTTCTGCAACCACGCGATGAGCTCACCGTTATTTAATTTATTTGCGGTTTGTGTCTTGTGTAATATTTCAACCAATTGCATCAGGTTAGTTAATACACGTTCGCCATGTGAATGGTTAAGTAATACAGACCTTACCTTATAATCTCTTAAAAATGCTGCAAAGCTTACATAAATACCCTGTTGATCCCAAAGTACACTGTAAATTTTGAATCGCTCCTGTTGTTGATCATCGTTAAGTAGCAATATTTGATCCCGGTCAAATCCAGTGAACGGTGATAGTAATGCTTTGTTGATCGAGCCACGATTTTTATCTTCAAAAGCTTGAAGCAGATAAAGTAATGCCGTAGCCTCGTTTGATTTTAATATCTTACTATCGTCAATGGTCACAGCGGGAATACGAACTGCTGCAAGCGCATTCTTTATAAGTTTCCCCTGTTTATTTTTTCTAACCAGTATTCCAATGTCTGATGGCTTAACCGCTCTGTGTTCACCATTGACTTCCAATTGATAGCTTCTATCTTCCAGAAGTGCCAGTACTTGTTTAGCGACTGCTGCGGCGATGCTATCATTAGTGGGACATTCAAATAATAAAATAGGAGCTTCGGGGGCACTTTCTCTGAGGAGAGGGTGAACAGTTTTTGTGGATGGTGCATCGACCGGGATGTAGCCAAACGAATTTTCCTGGCCCCCGAAAGCAAATGTATCAAACCCATCTACCGGTTGAAAAAAAACATTCATTGAATGAATGTATGCAGGGCAAGATCGGTAATTGATATTCATACTGTAGTTGTTTGCTACAGTAGTCGCTGCTTTCAAATAGGTATTAATGTCTGCTTTTCTCCAGGCGTAAATGGATTGTTTCGGGTCGCCAATGTAAAACAGGATATTTGTTTGTCCGAAAACTTGTTCGAAAATTTCGTATTGCAATTTATCGGTATCTTGAAACTCATCGACAAAAACAGCCTTGTATTTTGCTCGTAAAGATTGCAGGAGTTGCTCATTATAATCTTTGACGGTGGCAGTATGTAAATTGATGATCATGTCGTCAAAGGATAACACACTGTTTCTGTTTTTATAAGCTTGAATATTGATGGATGCCTCTCTGATGCTCATACAATAAAGCGTACTGATGATCTTATTTGCTTTTTCACCGACTCTGCTCATTATTTCGTCGATCTCATCACACGCCACCAGCAAGTGTCCATACAGCGTGTTGATGTAACCTGAATTTCTTTTGGCCTTGATCTGCTTGATAAATTCTTCTGGACTATCGAGCAAGTGTGAGAGTGCAGTGTGCGCATATCGGTTCGCCGCAGTTGCAGCCCGCAAATTGCCTTCATCATTTATAATTCGCGTATGAAGCGTTTTGACGCATCCGTCTGCTTCCGAGAGAATTTTTTCAATGTCTATCCATTCATTTTCAAGGAGATCGGATGAAAGTGCGTAATGCGCGTCCGGAAAATAGGCAATATACCGCTTACCTCCGTAATGGCCATTCAGCACCTCTGAGAAGTTTGCTCTCGATAATCCATTATCAATTAATATATTAAGTAGCTTTAATGGAATACTCGTCACATGTGCTCGCCAGAATTTATTTATTTCGTCGTCGAGCAATGGCCCCGAGTCTTTTAAAGTTTCACAGCCAAATAATTGGCCGGTTTCAAAAGCAAATTCATTCAATGTCTGCTGGCAAAAACTGTGTATGGTCATTACTGAGGTATCATCCAAAAGCAATACTGCCTGCGTCAACACTTCCTTTACATTGCTCTCACCTTGCTTTTCTATTGCTTTATTGACCAACTGCAAAATTGTAGTATCCTTAATTGGAATACCATTGGCGGCTTTAGCTGCTATACGGACAAACAAACGAATCCGTTCTTCTAATTCAGCAACAGCAGCCTTAGTGAAAGTTACCATCAACACCTCTTTAAGTGCAAGTTGCTTTTCCAGCAATAACCTAAGCAATAATATTGCAATAGAATAGGTCTTTCCTGTACCGGCGCTTGCTTCGATCAGGTTACTGCCTTCCAGGGGCACATCGGAAGCGACAAAGTTTTTCATTTGATCCATAAATATTAACGATTAAATATTTGGTAAACTGGTTCGTAAATGTCCCGTGTATTTAATTTGCAAGCCTCATAACATTCGGTGCTCTCAAAAAATCCGTTCTCGTATTCTTTTAAAATATACGCGTCGTTTAACCACCCTCGTTCATCGGTAGCCTTTTTCAACTGTGCAAGGAACTTTTCGTGCGTTAAACTGTCAAGTTTACTCATGTCTAACCTGAAATCCGGAGAGAAAACAAGCGGTTCTTTATGCCCACGCTTATAAAGATCAAGAAAGACTTTTAATTTCTCGAATGCGATCTCTTTTGTTAAAGATGGTAGTACTACTTTTTCAAGCGTTATTGCCGAGATATAATGCGTTTCCAGCTCAAGTTCGGCAGCGGTCGCAAGTAAATGAAGGACATATGCTTCAAGGCAATATTTTGCTTCGTTCTTTGAAAACGAAGCAATCATTAATACGTGATCGTATACAGGAAATATAGTTCCGTTTATGATTGAATCACCTATTACAATTTCCACCTGCTGCTTTCTTGGCAGGCTGTCACCGACACATTCCTGAACTAATTCTTTGACTTCGCTTATACTGGTATAGGTCTTTTCCAAAACGAGATCAGCCATGTTTTTTAATGGCAGAATGCCTGTTTTTACCCCTTTGTTACGATAGTTGGGCAACAAGGCATCATCCAGGAAAAGCAGATCTTTTTTCAGATTCCACTCCTGAAGCTTATCCTGTTCAAATATCTCGGTGTCACCAAGCAATAGCGCCTCTTCACGGTAATAAATGCCAAGTATTTTATTGTAATATGCTTTAAACGGATTTTTAAAAAAAGCGATAAAGCTGTCAATATTAATATCGGCAAAATCAAGCATCTTGACTTCCGTCTTATCTAAAGCAGGTATTGACAGTTCCTGGTCTGTCAGGTATGTATAAAGGTCATTGCCCGTTTCTGAATATTTTGAACTAAAACTATGAAGGGGATGTAGTGTGACCATCGACGTGGGCTCGTCAGTAATATAATCCAGTAATTCGTCGATCAATGCCGAAGGAGGTTGGACAGTATTGTCTTTAGAATTTCTGCCTATATAGCTGATATATAATCTTTCCTTCGCCGAAAGAACGGTTTCTAAAAATAAGTGCTTGTCGTTTTCGCGTACATCTCTATCGCCCGGCTTGGGTTGCGCTTTCATCAGATCAAAGGTTACAGGCGATTCTTTTCGGGGGAACTTATCATAGTTTAAACCCAGTATCGCGACTGTTTTAAAAGGGATACTGCGCATTGGAATCAATGAACAAAAAGTAATTCCACCCGAAATAAAGTTACCTGGGCGCGTTTCTCCTTCCATTTCGTTGATAAAACTTTGTCGAAATACATTGAAACTAACTTTTTCGCCCATAGTCTCCGAAATAAGGTTTAAACGTTCCAGATAGTCCCGAAACAGAAGGTAATCAGCATCATCATCATTTGCTCCTGTAAATAGTAATCGTCTTACACTATCTTCCAGGTATTGGCTCCATTCAGCAAGAGTCCTGTTTTGCTCCTGTTCGCTACAAACTGAAATCAGCACCTGAATAAAATGCGTGAATTTAACTAGCTCCAGTGCAGATGGTCCCTCCGCAAGGTCCAAGGGATAAAAACCATATCCGTCTCCGAGATATTCGACCGGATCACTCATACAAATGCCGTACATTATACGTTTTAATCCATTTTCCCAACTTAATGTAACTGACTCATCTAATTCGCTGCCAGATATTCCGAACCGGATGTTAGCAGTATTGACCGCTTGTCTTATCAAATCTACATTTGTAATACCGAAACGTTGTCGTATATACCCAAGTTCTAAAAGTTGCAGTATTTCTTCGGCCTTAAACTCATCTGAATTTAAGTTCATAATAGCTTGAAGTGAATTGAAAAAACCTTCGTTTACAGAAATATGCTCATCTGCGATAATAAAAGGAAATGAATAAGGGGCCGATTTTAATACAGCGCGGATATAAGGCGCATAGGCATCTATATCATTAACCATGACGACAATATCCCTCGGAGAAGTGATTTTACCCGTTTCAACTTGTCTTACTAAATAATTATAAAAAACTTCTACTTCGCGTGCCGGTGTATAGCAGGCATGGAAACTTAGAGAACCGTCCTTAAGATCATTCACAGTTATTATTTGACGGTCTTCCTCGATAGCATTGTTAAAAAGGTCAAACTGAATTTTTTTAAGTAGTGTATCCGGAACAGGGAGTTCGACTTCGCTGTCATCATACCTATCCAGCAATTCCTCGTGCTTAAAAAGCAAACTGAAGGTGTCCCGAATAACTTTGCCCCAGTTTGTTAACAGCGTATTCCCTTCAACTGGCGGCGCAAACTTGCCATTAATAGCGGAACGCTTCATCCAACGGGCTATTTGCGAAGGACTTCTATCCTCATACCAATAAAGTTGCGGGGCAGGATTCAAAAGGTAGAAACATATATCTATGTGTTCACCTAATTGTCTAAATAAGTCAATGTGAAAAGCTGTAAGAATGGAAATGCCAAATAAATGTATACGAGGTAATCTTTCCCTTATTTTATTTTGATTTTCCGGTTCCTTCAATGCGTTTATCACAAAATCTGCAATGAGCGTTTTATCAGGTATACGGGAACCCAGCGATTCTTTCGTTTTAATCCAAAGCCAGGCTTGCCAGGTGACAGAATCGTTTGATAACTCCAATGCGTTCCATTCTCTGATCATATCAGGTCGATATATTTGATATTGGTCAAACAGATCGCCTACCTTACGGGCAAGCCCGAGGCGTTTCACTTCATCGTTATTCTTATAATAACCTGCAATAACCGGATACCGGCGCTTGAAAGCTACATCATCAAGTTCAGTAAAAAGCACCCATTGTAAATTATCTGCTGCCAGCACTCTTTCTTTAGGTCCGTCAAGCCTGAAATAGATTTGATAAATAATGTCGTTTGGTTTTAAAAAACGAATATTAGCTGTTATTCCGTTATGTTCCGCAATACGTATCCTTAGCCAATTATTCATTCCGGAAGTTTGCGTAATGATAAAGTCTGGTTGAAAAACGCCACCGGGAAAATCACGCATATCTGATGAGATACGCAAGGCAAGCTTTTCCAGTGAGTTAGAGACTTTGAGAAATAATGCCATAGCTGTTATTGTAAATTTAGGTTTGTAGACGATGATTGAATAAATCGTTCAAAGATTCCTGATGCTCGTTGCACTGAAGTAATAACCGTTGTTCGCATGACTTCATGACTGGCTTGTATTGTTACGCTATTTTTCGCTCGCGTTACGGCGGTGTATAGCAATTCGCGTGTTAGCAGCCTTTCACCACCCTTTTCAGGTAGTAGTATTAGCACCCGGTCATATTCCGAACCTTGGCTTTTATGGATGGTCATTGCAAATACCGTTTGAACTTCGCTAATGTAATGTGGGAGTACATCGCGGACTCCTCCTTTACCATCAGAAAACCAGGCTTTTAAATTGCCGTTTTCATCGGGTCGAATAATTCCTGTATCACCATTGAATAATCCCAGATCATAATAATTTCGCGAAACCATAATAGGCCTGTTCTCATAAAAATCAGAAGTGATGCGAATTAACTTCTTGCTCTTAAGGTATTCTTCAACCAGGGTATTTAAATGCGTTACGCCTTGTTCGCCTTCCCAAACTGCACACAATATTCTTTGAGAATTAAGTTTTTGAAGTGCTTGTGTAATATCACCTTCATTGATATAGGTTTCAAAACCTGCAAAAAAAGCGGCCAATAAATGATCATTAAAATTATGATCAATGGCTACATCGCTTCCTGGTTTTATTGCTTCAATTTGGCCCGCTAAAATAGCACGACTTAAATTTCCGATCTCAGAAGTGTCCGAAAAACGATGGCTTTTCTTCAGTTCGATAATGTGTCCTGCTAATGGGTGCAACTGCTTAGCAGATGGCAATTTTAAAACAGCATTTAAAACAATTTCTGTTTCTTGAGGAACCGTATTAATAATTGGTTCGAATTGGCATAAATCGCCAAGCATACTGCCTGCTTCAACAGATGCCAGTTGATTTTTATCACCGAGAAATATTAGTCGGGTATGTGCCCCAACCGCTTCCATTAGCTTTGCAAAAAGCGCAACATCTACCATTGAAGCTTCATCAATTACGATTACGTCTTCAGCTAACGGATTCTCTGCATTGTGTCGAAACTGGGTTGAATTGGGAACGGATTTGAGCAATCGATGTAACGTCACCGGTTCTAATGCTTTTATTCGATTGACCACTGATTCCGGAGCGTCAATTCTGGCACTTTGTAATGATTCTGCCATCCGCATAGCGGCTTTACCGGTAGGGGCGGCAAGCGCAACTCTTATATTAGGCTCAATGGTGAAAAGAACTGCAAGCAACTTTGCCAATGTTGTGGTCTTACCTGTTCCTGGCCCGCCCGTAATTATGGTAAAATTATTAATTACACCCACCAGAACACCAGCCATTTGCCAATCTATCTCATCTTGCGAAAAGTTGCCTTTGAAAAGGTCATTGATAAGCTCACAATTAGCAAGTAGTGTAGCACATCGATCATCTATTAACGGTTTTCCATTTTTTATTAAGGTCAGGATTCCATTCAGGATTTTTGTTTCGTAAGCAAAATATCGTTCAAAGTACAATCGTCTATTATGTAAGATAAAAGGTTGTCGACCATTTTCATCAGTAACCAACTGCTCATAAACGAGCTTTTCGCTGTCATTTTCAATTATTTTTTGATAATTGACAGGCAATCCTTCCAGTTCGTCGGCTAACAGATCAATATTCAGACAAATATGGCCTTCACTCAATTTCTTGGATAAGAGATATACAAAAGGCGCCAAAACTTTTCCCGGAAAGAATTCCGCGAATTGTTGGTGTACATCATTTAGGGTTTGTTTCATCTAAGTTGGATAAGGTTAATCAATGACTATTGAACCATAATTCGATTTTTATAATCTTGATAATTTAGAATAAAATCTTCTGTAAACTGTAAATTAAAAGTGTGCAATGACTCATAATCGTCAGAACACAAATCCTGATTTATGCTTAAATCAGTCAATTTTTGTCCCAGGCCATTTTCAGCTACGATCTGAAAATCTGTAAGCATTACCTGGGGTTCTGTAAGTCCTTTTAAAAATTTAGTTTCGTAAACGTAATCAAAATAAGGCTCCGGTTTTAGCTTTAGCCGGGTTGCTGGCAAAACATTTTCAATGATTGTTTTATTTTCAAAAGCTTGCCTCAGTAATTCTACATCGGTGATAACAGGGCTACTTAAGAATGTAGCCGCCGCTTCCTCTAATTCGGAAATTAGCTGTTTAGCATCGGCTAATATAAAATCATCTTTTAATGCCAGTAACTGAAAGTATTCATTATAATGGAGCGTATTGGGAAGCCCATAAAAAGCCAATAGCTCCTCTTCAATTATAATAATTTGCAACAATAGATCGTTGAGTTGATCATCGGTATGTGTTAAACGTAACTTATGCCACAATTGCGCCTGTGCGACATAGCAAGTTAACTTATTCAGGGCTTCTGTTTTTTCCATATTACAAAACTGTTATTGTTAACCGCAAAAAACCACGGGTTAGCTACTTAGTTTAAATCTGAATAAGAATCTTGGATACGCTTCAGCCGCTCCCTAAATTTTTTTACCGCTTTTACAGTTCCCTTAAGCTTGAGCATCGGTGAGAACTGAAGTAAAAAAGCCTCCAGTTCAGGACTCCATTCTAAATCCATCGTAAATCGCAAATAATTCTTTTCGGGGTCATCACTAAGAATATGGACGGTCGGATGGATAGGGGTGCGTTTTATATAATCGTACATCCACGCATCAGCGGTGTCCAGCATAAGTTTTAAAATTTCAGGCTGGTTTTCTGACGTACTTAAATTTTCACGGAACACCCCAAAACTATTTTGAAAGTAGGTTGCAGGGTTAAATTCCCCCAGATTGACGATTTTTGGTCTGAGCGAAATAGATTCTCTGCTAATATGTTGTATCCTGTTCAGTGCAAAGAGTTGGAGTTCGTCTTTTTTCAACCTAAGCCTTTTTATCTCCGGGTCAGGTAACGGACAGGCTAATAAATACCAAGCATTTTGCCACTCCTTGATTACTAACGGCAAGACTAAGTGTTTTTTTAATTGTTTTTTTCCAAATGCCCGATATTGAAGCGTTATAGCACATAAATCTTCAATTGAATGAATGATCTCGTCGAAAAAATCTTGTCCGTCACGCGCCCCTTCCTTTGTATAGATAACAGGATTCCAGAGTGCATCCTGCCCCTTAGTACTTTCTTCAAGTTTAGCTATGGCTTTTAATTTGTAGAACGCATTTTTAGCTTCATTGGTGACAAATAAATGGGTAAATCCGCTTAAGCTACGGCTTAATTCCTGTAGATTCCGAATGTCGCGCGAATCGATTTCAGTAAAGGCGCTGATGGATTCAGGGTAATAATAACCTCCACGGCTTCTACTATATTTCAAAAGCTGAGCCGATTCTAAGGAGGTATATTTAGATGCTAAAATCCTTTTGAGTTCTCGAATATCAGATTCAAGAGTCCGATCTGAAACAGTTCTTTCCGCACCTGACAATGCGCAAAAATTTTGGATCCCAGGATAGCGCTTCTGCCTAATAAGTTCGTCCCATTTTTTTAGGCGGGCTTCTTGTTTCATTGGTTAAAGATAAGGTTATGCAAAGTATTTAAATAAGTCAAATACTGCAAAAGTCTGATAGTATTCACTTATTCAACCACCGCTGTTGCTTTATTATTTCGACCATATTTTTTAATATCCATTAAGAAAAGTAAAAGTTCAAGAACCCGTAAAGGAGTAACAGGAATAGTCTTTTGTTGATATTCATTTAATTTTTTGCAAAATGGCTGATATATCTCATATTCAAATAGGGGTTCGGATGACAGCAATCTGCTTAAATTCAAATATCGGTTGAAATACTCTGTGTTATTCACTTGTGATTGGTACACATTATTACGGCCTGTCGCGAACCGACAAACACGGCTGTCCCATATTGCATATTGCTCCGGATTAATGAAATGCAATAGCTTTGATGTTCCGACTATTGAATTGTTGAACAACGACTTAAGAGCATTAAACTCCTTGATTCCAATAATTGCGCCCTGCTGTACCTGGTTAAGTATGTGAAGCGGATAGTCAAAATCATCATTTTTAAAACTGAAAATGGTTGGCATCCATCCGTAGGTGAAATTAATACCAATTATTAGGTCATCTTTCCTTATTTCTCCTTTTCTATCAGCAATAATTTTAAAATAATTCAGGAAGGCATGGTAGCTGACCATGTAGCTATCAATGGTGGAAACATCAAACTCGTTTTGATGAAAGTCATTTAAGAGGTTGACAATGGTCAAATTTGGAAAAAGACTATCGGTATTCATATTTCAAAAATACCCACTTAAACCGCAAAAAAAGACGGCTTTACAATCTTTTTATGATTAAGTCATAGAGCACTTAAAATCGCTTTAATTATGTCAGTATGCGGCTTAATTACCCGTTTTACACCTGAGCAGATTCATTCATAATCACATTGATGGGAGCTTCTATAAAATGGCCAGGAGATTCCGCCCCTTCCCATTTGTTGCCAGTGACCAGGTACAATTGATAATAAACCAGCCATTCAGCGACCCGGGGTACGGTATAGGCATAAACATAACGCTTGAATTTCTTACCGGGCTGAAGCAGCCGACCGTACCCTATTTATTATGCGCGGCAATCAGCCTGTCTGGTCATCTCCGGCGACAACAAGTTAAGAAAGCACTGTGAGAAAAAATGGCTGTGTGTACACGGCCTGATCTGGGTTTTAGCCTAAATCGTTGCGCTGGAACTGATTCCCGAAATTACGGCTTCAAAGAAAGCTCGAAAAGCTGATGTCCAATAATGACCGCCTCCCGGCACATGCAATCCTGAAACGTGTGAAGAAATGGGGCACCAAATAAACGTTAGGATAACCCAAGGCCGCAAAAACCCGGAAAAATAACACCGCTTGTTTTGAAGAAAATATAAGGTATGCGGGGCAGGGTTAGATTTTGTTCAAATCAAGCAGCCTTAACTGCCGGAACCGCCTCTTGCGAGGACAGGAGCATGTGGCGGTTCCGGCGCACCGGGTATGCGGTCAAGGCTCATAGACCCAAACGGGAATTTCTATATTACCTAACGCATCTTCTATCATTAGTTTTACTTTCAACCAATCCAGCCCCCCGTTTCCGCAGCCAAGCGCAGGAATGGCAACACTTGCTACGTGATGAGTTAATAGATAGTTTCTTAATACGACCAACCCAGCTGCTATATAATCGTATTCAGACGGCAATCGCCAATGTGTTTTGGTCGGCAAATTGAGGATCAATTTATCTCCGTATAATAAGTTGCGGTCTGTGACCGCCAAAATTTTACCGATGTTAACCTGCCCTGTACGGGAAGCTTCCCTGTATACTTCAAAATTATGCGGAAAAGCCTTTTTGAATTGCAGGGCAATCCCTTTACCCATCACCCCAACCGTATTCACGGTGTTGACGAGCGCGACCGCTGGACTTTCCAGCAGGATGCCTTTCACATAATTAATCATTCTTTTATCTCTTTATCCAGTAACAACAACTTTTGATAAAAATCTTCCCAATAGTCATATAAATGCAGGTGCATTTCTGTTGGTTCGTTAACCCTGTAATAGCGATAATCATCCGCCTGCATGATTGCCAGGTCCAAGTCCGTCACTTCGATTTCCCTGCCGTCCAAATCAATAATTTTCATCCAAGTATTTTTTTTAATGGTGATGAAGCTATCATGAGCCTAATATCGGTGGAAAAATTAGGCTCATGATGATTTCATAGCAGATAGTATTAAACTATTTTGAGCGGTGTGGTTTTAAACTTTTTAATGTTCAGGAATAAGCCCCGATGTTCTATCATGCCATCGCTTAGTAACTGCCATAGCAGTTCCGCACCGTAAACGGCTAAAGCTGTATTGATATATAAATCCTGTTTTCTGAGGGCTTCGGCCTGGGAGCAACTCGGCTCATCTTTGTCGTCCACTTCCTCTAACAAGTCCTTAAATTCATCGGTTACCTTTGGCAGGCTGGCTACTGGCCTGAAGCGTTCCGATTCGGGTTGTTTGATTTCATCGAGGGTAGATAATACCAATTGCCCTGTAAAACGGCTGTTGCCCAAGTCCATCCAGTAGAAAGGCTTGGCGCGGTCGTTACGGCTGTCCCTGCAAACCTTTCTCAATGCGCCAGCAATATCAAATCTTGCGCTTGCAGTATCCACGCAGCTAATATAAATATTTGCTTTGCCTGTATTGGGTAACAGGTGCAGGGTTTTTGTGCTGAAGCGTTCGGGTACGGCTTTCCAGTTCGTACCATTAAAGCGGTTGATACGGTTTATTAGGATAACCGATTTAAAATGCCCGATTTCTGTTTGGGCAAACATTTGCCTGCCCCTGTTCGCTTCGGTAATTATATCATCATCGAAGAGATTAACCTGCAGTCCGGGCTTTCCGAATGCCTGTAACGATATGTGCATCCTGACCAGTTCGGTTAGCATACGGTGTCCCGTACCGCCTGCGCCTATGAGGTTAACGGTTATAGGGTTGGTGGGGTCAAGCAAGGCGGTATCCGTAAAGTGTATGGCGGGTAAAGTTTTCATTTTATCAGGTCTTTAATTGTTGATTTAATCGGGTTCAATTTTTCTAAAGGAAACGGTTCATCGGTGTTTACCAGTTTTTGCCAAAGCTGTACGATGTTGCCCTTTACAGGGCTTGCACCACCAAGCGTATGGCTGAAAAAGCTGTTGAAAAAGTAAATCTGCCACAGGCGCATAAATTCTTCCAACCCGCAATCCTTTGGGATTTGGATGCTGACGTTACCGAGGCAAACCTTTCCGTCCCCGTAAATATTAAAGTACGGCGCCTGGCTCAACGTGGTAGTAAGGGTTAATGGTTCATCGTTTTTCAGCGCATAAACATACAAGGCATTACGTTGGGCTTTCCATACCATCGGCGGTACATAGGCTTCCCCATTGGGGATGGATAAGCCGTCTTTAAATAACAGCCTTACTTTTTGTGTCGGGGTATGCCACAGGGCGTAGGCATTGCGCCCCCGGTTGATGTACAATACGTTTTTTGGCATTAAGCCTGTCGGGTCTAAAAAGCTGGTCTGCAAATCCTCGGAAGTATCTAAGGCTTTGGCTAAGGAGATACTTTCCTGCATGGTTAAGGGATGGGCGTTAATCGGCCTACCGTCCCGATCCATATCAAATGCTTCCACGTAAATGTTTTTCTTTTCGCTGTTCCTGTAAATTAGCAGCGCTTTTAATGGTTCGTATAAATGCCCGAACTGTTGGGTTATATTCTCTCTCATGGTAACTCAAATAAAATATTGCAAAGGTCTGCTATCAATTCAAAAAGGCGGTATTCAAATTCAAGCGTTTCTGCTTCGGTCGTTGTGCCGTCAAATAGCTGTATTCGGGTCGGCAAAGCCATTTCAGCGAAATTTCCTAAGTAGTCATTTATGTAGCGTTCAACGTTTTCATAAACCCAGCCTTTTCCGTCCCCTATAAAGGAAATGTATGTTTCTGGCGTGGGAATTTCGTCTGTATCTTCGGGTTCTTCAAGATGCTGAAAAACGGAACTGTTCGGAAATTCAAGGTACAGGGCTAAAGCGTCTTTAGCGATTAATAAACATTCTTCGTCAAAGGCATTTTGAGGTTTAAAACGCTCAATGGTTTTAGCAAAATTGTCAAGATGGTAACGGTTATAGATTTTGCGTTGCATAATATCCCCGCATAGTTCATTCCTGATGATGTCGGATATATCTTCCTCGTATTCATCGGGCGATTCGTTCAGGCACTCCAAAAAATACTCCTTGTTTATTTCGTAATTATCATACATAAAATTGCCCTCGTCCCTGTAATACGGGATGCCCGCTTCCCTGTACAGGTAAGACATAACGGCAAGCAATAGCTTACCACTCGCTTTGTTTTCCTTATGCTTCAAAAAGCGGAAAAGCGGTATAACGGGGATATAGTAAAGCGTGTTACCGACCTCGTACACCTGTTTGGTAGTTAACGCAATCGTCCTTTCCGATTGGCTCCGGGTGATAAACAGTTCAGTATCGTAGGGTAACCTGTTCAGTTTTTTTTCAATGTCCCTATGGCTTAACAGGATATTATAGGGATAGGGCAAATGCGCTGTGTCTAAGGGCTGTAAACCGTGAATTTTGCAAAGGTCGGCAACCGATTTAAAATAAGCAGTTTCCGCAGTTTCCCTTTCAGGCAGTTTGGTTTCCTTTTGGCAAAGGGGCAAAAAGCTATGGTTTAAAAAACCATTGGTACATGAGGCAAGGGGGCTGATTTTGCCCTGTCCTTTAGTACCGCCTGCGTGTCGGGCAACTGGTTGAGGCTTTCTGCGAATTTTCCTAATTGATGGTATAGTTTGCATTGTCTTTTTGATTTAGGCAGGCTGATAAAGCCTGCCTTTGATGTGTCTTTCATGGTTATCCTTTTGTTCCTAAAGTGGTGACAAACTGGTATTCGGCTTTGTCGCTCTTAAACTCAGGCCCGACTATTTTGGCGGTGGTGAGTATGGCATAGAGGGTGCTGTAAAAATCGCATACCTCCTCGGGGCTAAGGTTTATATCGGGGTCGGTCAGGGTGATTTCCTGCCCGTTCTCCTTATGGATAAAAACCCGTGGTAATAAGTCGCTAAACATAATCTTGTCGTTTTAGAGGTTAGAATAATTTGATTTGGGCTAACTGTTCCTTTTTGCGGTTGAGTTCGGTTCGTAGGTTTTTGAGTTCCGTTTCCTTTTCGGGGTAATCCTCAGCGGTTGGTAAAAGTTCTATGGCTTCTTCGTATTTACAATCTGCCTGTAACTCGCCTATGGTTTTCAGGGTCGCATCGTATGCCTTTTTCTTTTCAGCTTTCGGGTCGGGCATTTCATAATCGGGGCTTTTTCCGCTCGTGGTGGCTGTTTGTTTGGTGGTGGATGCTTTGGATAAGTTTTTTGCCTTATCCAATCCCTTACGGTAATCTTCCATGTTATGAAAAACCCCGGCTGTTTCCTGTACGGGTTTGGTGATGGTGTCAAAAAAGCAATTATCCATTTCCTCAGCTGTCCCGCTGATAATAAAGGGCGGTACGACTTTGGCAGCTTGTGTGCCGTTGTTATGGATGTTAAACAAGCCTGTTATTTTGACGTTGCCGTTTTCGTCTGTGCTAATCCCTATTCTCCAAATGCCGGGAACGTTAAGGTTTGCTATATTTTGAAAAAAGTTAGTGGTCATGATTTTTAAGATTAATGTGTTTTTCTTTTTGTTAATTGCTCCAGATGGTTCGCAGACCTGCCATCTGCGGTAAAGAGGTATTCCATGTTTAGAATGCTTTCCTTTATGGCGGTGTCACTGCATAGAAAATCGTATTGATTTTCAAGGGTTTTGTATAGGTAGTGATTAAGAGTTTCGGCAATTTTACGTAGCCATTCTTCGAGTTTATCCAGTTCCTCAAAAACG
The DNA here is from genome assembly GCF_903893715.1 of uncultured Mucilaginibacter sp. GTDB lineage: Bacteria > Bacteroidota > Bacteroidia > Sphingobacteriales > Sphingobacteriaceae > Mucilaginibacter. The sequence goes on along the minus strand of NZ_CAITNG010000039.1, from coordinate 64,620 downwards.
TTATCGTGTTCCCTGCCATCCTCATTAACCACGTAGATACCCAAGTCTACGACTACGCCGTATTGCTGTGACCTGCTGATAATCTGCGGTTCATTGGGTAATATATCCTTTGCCAATAGCGGTAATACCTTGCGGTCAATGTCGGGGGCGGTAAATGTAAATTCCTGTAGGGGAGCATAATCTTTCCAGGACTGGTTTTCTATGGCGGTTATCAGTTTAAGTATATCCACTTTAGCCGAAAACCCGCTACCGTCCCCCTGTGAATAAAAGCCCCTGAATTTGATTTTATCTTTGATAACGGCAATGCCTATACGGGAACACAGTTCAATAAAATCCTCAAATTCATCATCCCACCAATCAAAGTTTACATTCAAATCGCGATGGGTGGTTAGTGCTTTACTTTTGGCTTCCTTGTCCAGTTCGTTAAAGCTGTATAGTTTCAATGTTATTTGTTTCATGGCTTCGGATTTTAGTTGTCTTTAAGAATGATTAAAGAATTGCCCCGCATGGTATAAATGAATGCGCCGTTGGATAGCAGGCTTCTTTGTCGTAACTCTACGCCCTCGTCATCCCATTTAAAGTCGGGCAGGCTGTTTGCCCTTTGAATGAGCGCCTTGTTGGAATAGCCTTTGAACATATCCTTTACGATTTGATTTTGGATTTTTTCAAGGTATGCGATATACCTGCGGGTAAGGTTTTCCCCTTTGCGAAAGACACCTATTTTAAAAAAATACAGTTCATCGTAAAATGCTACCGTTTCCTTTTGCAGGTCGATTTCATAGCGGTAGTCGGCATTTATCCGTTGGTCGTTCATGGTGCAATGTTCTTTGAGCAAAGCCAGTTCATGTTCAGCATTGGAAAATGATAAAAGCGGGATGATTAAGTTTTCAACGATATAACCCTGTTCGGGTGCGCTGCTGCTGTCGGCAACGCAGGTTATTGCATCGCCGTTGCTGAGTGTGATATAAAGATTTGAACGTGTCATGTTTCCTAAGTTTTAATAAGGGGGATTGCTCCCCCATTTTGGTTAGTTAAGGATTAATGCGTTTGCGCCAATGGCTGAAAAATTACGGCAGAGGTCGAAGGCGGTCTGTGCCCTTTGTTTGGCTGTACCCTCGATGATGGATTTGAATTTGGCTTCATCGTCCTTGTAATTGCGTACATTTTGAAAGTAGCCAGTTACGGCATTGTATGCGCCAAATACAGTTCCTGCGGTGGTTTCCATTTGTTGGCTCGGACTGCTTAAAGCGTACTCGTACACTTTATCTACCATGTTGGTATAGGTAGTTGACAGTTCATCGTCTTTGCCAGCTTCAAGGTTTTTTAGTACTTCGCTGTTAGGAGCCATTGCAATTTGTATCAGCTTTTTGATCTCTTTGTCGGTAATGCGTACCTGTGACCATTGGTTAAATATGCCTTGTAGTTCTGCGCCAAGATTGGAGCTGATACCTATTAGGGTATGGGCTTGTTTAAGGCGGTCGTTTGCCGAGGCGGTATGGCGTATTTTAATGGCATTGCTATGATTGCGCATAGCTGCATTTAGCGTGTTGCGACAAACCACACGCACGGGGGTAAATGCTGCGGTGATACTGCCGAAACCATCGTGCGAAGTGGTGAGCATTAAATATTGTTCGATAAAATCGTCTTTGCCTACACGGATGTAGCCGGGCAGTTTGGCGGTAATAAAAATGCGCTCGCCTTTGCCTAAAGCCCCTGCGGTTTCGTATAGGATACCATCCCCGCCACCTACGATAGCATCGAAAAATTCAAATGCGTTGATGTTCTGTACGATTTCGTAGTCTTTGCCGACTACCCCTAACACCTGTTCGGTATCGGTGCGGATGGTAGCGAAGTAGTTAGGCACTTCGATTTCGGGTATCAATAAATCCGTTTCAGGGTCGCCTGTATGGTTCTCGCTGTCATAGGTAAATAAAGGGCGTTTTTCTACGGTGTAGTCAAGCCCTGCGAATTTTATCGCCTCTGCGCTTGTTGGGTATTGCTCTACTATTTTGCCTAACCCGTGCCATGCTTTTTCTTTTACGCTGAAAAAACTGTATGATTGAGTTGCGTTGTTGAAATTTAAGTCGTGTGCCATGTTATTAAAATTTGATGGTTAAAAATTTGGATGGTTGGAATTAAAATGGGAGGTCGTCTTCATCGGGCTGGTTGCCTGCGCCTGCTGTTACCTTTTTTTTGGTTTTGGTATCTGTTGCCTTTTCGCTTTTAGCGGTCAGGGAAAAAAGCTTTATAGTATCGCAAGTACAATTCAGCCTTGCTTTGATACCATCGCTTTTGCTTTGGTAGCCCTGCGCTTCCATCCATCCAGAAATTTCCACTACCGCGCCTTTGGTGAGGTATTCGGCAATACCTGAATTGCGCCAGTAAGCGCAGTCAACGAATGCGGTTTTTTCCTTTTTTTCTCCCGCTTTGTTTTTCCATTTTTGGTTAATGGCTACGGTAAAATTGATTACCTGTTTGTCCCCTTTTACCGCTTTAACTTCTGCTTTTGCGGTTAGTCTTCCTGTGAATAACATAATTTTTAAAATTTTTAATGAATAATTATTTGTTTGCTTTTCCTTTCGCCGCCTTGCCCTGATTGATTATTTTTAAAAGAAAAAGGGAAAAAAGAAAGCAAATCTTAAAGCCCGGCAGCCGGGCAAAAGGAATCGGAATAAGTCCCGAAGGGTGAAAAGCGAGGATACGAGCTTTTCATTATGCCGAAGTCTTTTGCGAACCCAACGACATTTCCGGGCTTGATTTTAGCTGCGCTTTTTACCCGTTTCGACTAAAAATATTCATTGATTAAATAATAAAATGCCATTGGAGCCAAAGGCGATAAGGACCTCTGTCAGTTAAGAAAACTCACCTTTGCCGGAAGAAATAAATGAGATTTTATTCACGCGGATATTTGTAAATTGAACCAATTAATATGGCAGGCTGGCGGTTGGGGAATGTTCCATTTTTACGAAAACACGGTTATTAGATTTAGGATTATGGAACGTACTCAAACAATCGGCAGCGGTATTACTGAAGTAATCAATATGAACGACGACAAGGATTTAAGGGCCTGGGCTGATAAGTTTGATGTCACCAAAGCTAAATTGAAAGCGGCTGTTAATGCGGTGGGCAACTCCCCAAAGGATGTGGAATCCTATCTCAAAAAGAATAGCAGGAAGTAACCCGCAACATTTATCGCACTTTATATTCAAACTTATAATTCATAAAATACGGTGATGTGGCAAATGCAGCTTGACCCGGCGAATGAAATGGAGCGTGGTCAACAAATGCTGTCCATGTTGCCGTTTTTTTATATTTAACCCGTTGCAAAAGCTCTTGCGCAAAGCAAAAGTGCTTTTGCATTAATTGCAACAGGGATAGCAGCGGCATCCTGCGAAGCAGATACAGCGAATAGCCCGGCCCGAAGGGGGTGCCATAGTTGTTTTGGGAAAGTGAAGTTGACAGGGAGCAAACAATACTTGCAATACTTATATTTACATAACAAAGGATAATTACCTTAAATAAAAAGAGATGGGATTATTTTCATTTTTTCAGAAGCTATTCAAGTTTAAACCCGGTTGGAACGGAACACCGGAAATGTTCCTGGCGATGGTGATGGAAATGCAGTCGCAAAACAATAAGGAGTTTTCTGTTCGGGAAGTACTGCAATGGGGAGAAGTAATGCAAAAGGTAATCAATGTAAGCCTTGCGCCTTATAAAGATTTTGCTGACCTGGTACAAAATGGCGAACCTGACTTTACTCTGGTTGAAAAATTGAAGGGTAAAATGGAAGAAGTTAATCACCGGAGGGATTTAAAGAAAGCAATCTACGGGGAGCAGGTTGCCTTAGGCGATGATGACGTAATGAAAAGTGGATCACCCGGTGCTGTTTTCGCCAGGAATATGGTGAAAGATTTGTCGAAACACGTTAGGTTTTCTGACGAGGAGCAAAAAACTATAGAAAAACTTTAGTCGAATCTTCTTGTAAACGCCGATTCGAAAGCTGCGAACTTTTAATCCTAAATGGTATATTTTTCTTAGGATTAACATTAAGAATCTCTAATCGAATATTGCGACTGCGTCAATTTGTAATGACCAAGTTCATGACTGATTGTGAAACCGGACCTGCTATTAAAATCCTTTATTGTAACGGCTCATTATCGGATATTATCGGCTCATATCGGATCATTTTGTTTTAGTTATTTTGTACCTTTGATTCATGAGTAACGTAAGCGTCCATACTTTAAACCTTGATTTAAATTGGGAATTAATCACCCTATTAAGCGAAATTGACCGGTTCGATGCAGCCTGGACTGCCATAGAGCGTAGGGAGGGCCAAAGTTTAAAAGAATTAAAGTCTATCGCAACGGTAAGAAGTGTGGGTGCATCAACAAGGATCGAAGGCTCTAAACTAAGCGATGCTGAGGTTGACGTGCTTTTAAAAAATATCGATATATCAAAACTACAGGAAAGAGACCAGCAGGAAGTAGTGGGTTATTTTGAAGTGCTGGATTTAATCGGTGAACATTATAGCGACATTCAGATTTCAGAAAATGGATTGAAAAACCTGCACAATCAATTGATGCGGTATAGTGAAAAAGATCAATGGCATAAAGGGGATTACAAGCAAGCCAGCAATGCGGTTCAAGCCAACATGCCGGATGGAACAACGCAAATCATTTTCCAAACTGCGGAACCCGGCTTTGCCACAGAGGAAGCAATGCGTGCATTAGTGGAATGGCATGATAAAGATAATACTGCGCATCCATTAATTAAATGCGCTTTATTCAGCTACGAGTTTGTAACGATACATCCCTTCCAGGATGGCAACGGGCGTTTAAGCCGGTTATTGGCAACATTGTTATTGCGTAAATATGGCTACGAGTGGATTCAATATGTAAGTTTAGAACACGAGATCGAAAGCCAAAAAACAGAATATTACCGTGTACTTAGAAGCTGCCAGGCACAACGGCCCGGCGAAGATATAACGCCTTGGGTACTATTTTTCCTGAATTCCTTAAAAAACATACAGACTTCCTTGTTGACCAAATTAAGCACTCATGGGGTGGGAAAAAGCATTACCAAAAGAGACGCAGCCGTATTGGTTATTATTGAAAGTAATCCCGGCATTAAATCGAGCGAGATCGCTAAGAAACTGGATATTTCCAGCCCAACCATGAAACGAATATTGGCTGAGTTAGTTGAAAAGAAATTGATTGAAAAACAGGGTGCAGGGCCTGGAACTAATTATAACATTTTATAAACTATTAGCTCATTATCGGGTATTATCGGCTCATACCGGCTCATTTGACTATGATATGTATACAATAAGAGCATCATTTTCCGATGCATACAATAAGATTCTTGAAGACATAAAGCTTCAAATTTTAAAAGAGCCTGATTCCACCATTATCGGAACGACTACAGAAGAATTAGCGGATTACTACTATTCAAATAAACACTACGATCCCGTAAAAATAGATCTGGAAAGAACTGAAACACTTGAACAAAAAAATGAGGTAAGGATTATACGGGCTGACCAGCGCGAAGACTCTTACCGGGATGAAGGTGACCTGCCTTACGAATATGAATCGATCCATGTTACCATTCCTATAGTGCATAATGCCCATCTTTCTGCTTTGTTAAATATGCGGCCATCAACGTTTTCATTGGGTGGAAGTACAAAAGCAGTAAATTGGAAACGAAATACCGCTGAGTTTACTATCGACATAAAAGGATATGCCTTTAACCGGGACGACACTTGGGTTATTAACGAGGTGCAAAGGTTAAAGCAATATGTTTACAATCACATCCATATCATTGAAACTGAAGTTACAACTGAAAATGCGATGTTATTGCAGAAAATCAAGGCGTTAATAGAGGGCCGAAAAACCAAGTTAACGGCCGATAAAGAAAAATATAATTCGCTGTTTAAACAAATAGGCATCCCGATAAAAAAGAAAGACGACGACGTTGTTAAACGTATTCAATTGGATACGCAACCCCTCGTGCAGAAAGTAAAACCGAACCCCACCCAGCCCGAAAATTATAGCATAAAAAGAGAGGATGTACTGGCCATTATACACATCCTCGACAACCAGGGAAGCCAGTTTGAGAAAACGCCCGCATCGTTTGAGAATAGCGGTGAAAATGATTTTCGTAATATCTTACTGGTCGGACTGAACACCGTCTTTCAAGGTAAAGCAACAGGTGAGACGTTTAACGCCAAAGGCAAATCTGATATTTATCTAAATATTGCCAAAGGGAATATCCTGGTGTGCGAATGCAAAATATGGGGCGGGCAGAAATTATACGGAGAAACTATTGATCAGTTATTAGGCTACCTAACCTGGCGGGAGAACTACGGCATCATGATTACTTTTGTAAAAAACAAAAGCCTGACTAACGTATTAACAGAAGCGGATACTGCCATCAATGCACATCCATCTTATCGTAAAGGCTTTCAAAAAATTTCTGCCAGTCATTTCCTGTCCCATCATGTTTTGCCATCAGATGAGTTTAAGTTTGTGGAATTACACCACCTATTTTATAATATATAAAAATAGCCATAGCATGGCGCTATAGCTATTTAAGAATTGTTAATAATTCAATTACCTGGATTTGTTAACGGTTTGCACGTAGGTCGTTTTAGGACTACTTTTGACCTGTTGATTAGAAACAAATTTACCGGTAACGGCACTTTTATTTACTTTCACTGTTATTTTGCTCATCTTATATACCTCCTTTCCGTATTTTTAATTACTTTATGATAAAAAGCTAAAGAATGATTTCAGCCTTTTCAACTTCCATCCGGATTTAACAACAGGCTGTGTTACAATCACCTCCACTGGTTTTATTGCTGTATCATCGGCGTAAAAATTGCCCTTGCGTTTTTTGTCCCGTTTTCTACCATCATTGATTTGCTGTTCACTCCAGCGCCCTGCAAATCTGATCTGATTTTTTACTATCCAGTAATGTGATTTGCAGTCGAAATTCCAATTTCCGATAGAGGGCTTTAATGATATGCTATCGCCATAAAAGCGCAATTCCCAATCCGTAGGAGAAAAAGGCGTGATCACTTTATTACCGCAGCCGCACACACATTGGTGTACGGCCAGTCGGTATTTCATGGAGATATAAATAACACCTTCCTCCGGTTGTTCAGGCATATACTGCACAAACTCATGCCTTAGTTTCTTCATTGATGATCTCTCCTACATTTAAAGAATAAGTTGAATGGTATTCATGGCGCAAATCCTGGTAAAACCCAACCATTTTCTTCCACTTGATCACTGCTGAAATGGCATTAAATGCGTTTAATTCTGCAATTTGCACATTGGTCGTGTAATCGTTATCGTCCGTATCTTCGGTTGAGATTCTGTTGGCTAAATGTTCATTTTTTTCAGGTGTTCCTACAGTCGTCCTTGTCATACCTGTCAATTTATCACCGATCACCCTTACACCCATGCCCACATCAATAAACGGAATATTCATCGCCAGCAGGATTTGAATGATCGCATTTCTCACACTATTTTTGTCAACGCAAATGAATACAAACGACAAGCCTATGAGCAGGTGTTTATTCTCCTCCGTAATGTAAACGGCGTGCGGCTTAATTCCCTTGTGCATTTTTGAATATAAAGCTTCGAAATAATCGACTTTTTTCATTCTGGCCTGCAAATCATCTGCCGATGCCGCGCCCGGCATTCGAAAAGCATTATGCACCTTTAGGTCATCGCCATCAAACGGATGTATCTCTGCCACACAGGTCTTCGCCATAAAATCCAGAATGTACGAACCGGTGCCACCGAGGCCTATAATCCCGATCTTTTGTGTTTTAAACTTAGCGTTTAACTGCATGATGTTTGCCCGGCTTGAGTTGGTATCATAATACTGAAAGACACTATTCTCCTCATCATCGCTCATCGGTTTGTAAGTACGCGCTGTAGCTATCGGCTCAATGGCCCTGGCCGCTACGGAGATTAACGAGATGTAACGCGAGAACTTATCATAAAAGTTAGCGTAATTGCCACTTTTGGGCTTGCTTGACAGGTAAAAGTTCCCGATGATTTTTTCTGTCAAGGGTTTATTCTGTATCGCAAGATTAATTATTTCGGACATCGATTCACCCGTTAGATGGCAAGGCTGTTCACCTACAAAAAAAGCCGTGTGGTCTTTCGGCTTATCTGCAAGAGTTGGTGTAATTAAGGTAATATCCGTGATCAGTTTACCATATTTCACTTCCTTCTTGCTATTTACATAAGGTATGTGGTGGATACATACGTATCCACCAATTATTTCAATTTCATACCCCTCATCCCTGAGTTGCTTCAAATCAGGGTTAAGACTTATCAGTTGCTGTTGCATTGAATATCATTTCATTAATTACAAAAACAATCTGACTCTTAGCTAATTCCCCTTTAGGGTTTTGCGGTGGCCCATCAAAGTACGTAATAGTATAGGCCTTTTCCCCGGTGGAGGGGTCATCCTGCTTAGCCAAAATCACCACCTGGTCATAAGAGATGGTTTTCTCTTTCCATTTTTTAGGTTGCCCATTAACAATCAGCGTAACCTCGAACGGTTGCGCTTTTGATATAAAACTCTCTTTGCCCGGCAGCGCCAAATCGACCTCCCTATCGTCAGTGATGAGTTCATTATGATAAGGCGGCGGAACTTGCAAAAATATCTCATCCGCCGCTGCAATTTTACCCAAGACGCGAATTTGCTTGCCGGAAATATATTGTTCGTACCAGGTAAAGGGTTCGCTATTGATGGTAAATTTAAGCTTGTCTTTGACAAAGAATTGCTCTATATCCTTACGGGCAAGATCAACTTCTTTTTCATTACCGATCAATTCAGGCTCATAACCCGCTTGCACTGCTAAGTACAAATTAACTGCCAGTGGGATACTGGCCAGCTCTTTTAACTGAGCCCCTGTCAGGTACTGATGGAAGGTTTCAAACTGTTTACCCTCTATAAAAAATTGCAAAGCTTGCGCTAATTTTGGGGTAAGCGCTCCCCCTTTATTTTCATTTGACATGATAATATTATTAAAATTTAAAAAGTGAATAAGGCCCTACATATCATTTTTGTAGCGCAGGCTGGTATTACCAGGAAATGAAAATTGCTTTTTTACTTTTTTTTAATTTTAAATTCAACCATACACGCTCAAATAGGCATTTTTATGCCTTATTCGGTTGAAAACACTCAGAGGATTTGCAGAATTGCGAAAAAGAAGGTAAGTTTGAAGTGCAAGAACATTCTTACCTAAGTCAAGAGCCTGTAAAGCTTTGGTCTTAATCGAATTAACAAAGTCATGGTAATTTCTGCCGTGGCTTTTTTTTATATAATTTGCTTTACTAAGTCTACATCTATCGTTTCTCCCATCATACTGATTTCGTTTACTAAAATTTCAATAAGCCATCCTTTATTAATAGCCCTGATTTTAAAATCGTGTGCTGCCGTCTCCCTGAGCAGATCATCCTGGCTTAACAGCTTGTAGCCAGTTTGCTGCGCTAATACAAGTGCAGTTACTGTTTTAACAATAAACTGCGGTTTGTAAAAATGATGAAGCCGGTCTACTTCGCCCATCTGGCTTTCATCCAGGGTCACAACTTTAAGCAAGCCGGCGTCAACCATCTTTTGCGCCGTCAACCTATCGTTATTGATTGCTAATATCTTATGCTTATAACAGATGTCCGTAATGTGAAATGCTAATTCATCACTGTTAAAATATTTAAGTAGCCCTGACCTGTAAAAAGTTGCGGCCAGTTGAATCTCTGTTATAACGATATTGTTCATCTTAAAACTCTACTTGTTGTTTATAAATTTGCCTAAATTCAGCTTCATCCCAGCCTGAAAGTTTAGCGGCCTTATCAAATCCTATTTTCTTTTCACTTAGGCAACGGTAAAGCATTTGCAGGAATTTCTGAGGTTCTTCCGTACCATTATACTGCCCATATGCAGCGTCAGGATAATCCGCGGTAAGCCATTTTTGATAGGATTCGTAAGTAATTAATTTTGTTACCCTGGCTCTGACCATTATCGCTTTAATAGAAATACCATAGATTTCCTTTATCCGTCGTAATTCCGGCATGGAGATAGCCGTCCTATTTTTGCCAAACTCCTGTTCCAATATTTCAGCAGGTAATAATACAGCACCAGCAAAAGCATCGCAAATACGTTCAATATCATCCATATCCAGGCTCTCTTGAATTTCTAACAGTAAATGCCCGAGTTCATGCAGGATCGTAAATCTAACCCTTGCCAAATCTTGCTGCCTGGCATTAAGAATAATAACAGGCACTCTTTTTTCTTCTGCCCACCCGGACAAGCCCTCATGGCTGTAGTGGAAACCAAAATCAATTTTTAAGATCCTGATTCCTTTTTTCTCCAGAAAGCCGGAAATATTATAGATCGGTTCCTCTCCAAGTTTCCATTTTTTCCGTAGCTGCTTCGCGGCTTTTTCCGCTTCAAACGTATTGTTGATAATGATGTCTTCCAGCGGATTTTGAAACGCAACCAGTTCTTTGGCGATACGTTCCAATTCCAGATAATCATTCAATCGGGCGCTGGCAAGTTCTTCAACTTTACTTCTTTGAGCAGGGCTTAACAGCATACCCTCCCTGTAATTAACATTGTGCAGGTTAAATGCTACGTTCGCATCATTGTAAAAATAGTCAATGTCTTTTTCTAAGGCATCGGCTATGGATAATTGCATACTGCTGTCGGGCCTCCTCAATCCACTTTCGTAGTGACTGATCGCCTGCTTAGAGCAATTTGCCATAGATGCCAGTTCTTCCATTGATAGACCTCTTAGCAGTCTTGCGCGCGTGAGGTTGGTGGCAAATGTTTGTTCCATTGGTTTTCTTTCTGTTTCGGTGTAGACAAATATACAAAAACTGTTTTTTGTAAACAACTATTTTCATAAATTTATTTTCCTTACTCGGATAAGTAGTTTACGCTAAAATGAAAAAGACTTAACACTAACAGATAAAATATTATAAAAGGAACCGAAAACTAAATAAATTAGCCTTCTTTTAAAACCTCTATAAAGTAATCAATTGTAATATAAGGAAATAGCAATTTGAAAACATTTTCATCTATACGTGAATTACTATTGGTGCTAAGCCGGGAACAAAAGCTCATCACGGAAATATTTGAGAAGCGCAAAGTCTTGTCCTATAAATATGACGATGCCTTAGAAGTCTTGGATTACAATGAGGATAAACTTCGGCTATTGCTTGAATTCGCGGTGCTTAGGGAAAATGGGGCCTATTTGGAGCTTGACGATCAGTTCCTTCAATTTTTTGAACAGATATTAGAAGTAAATGAAGAAATAAATGTTTCCTACATCTCGGAGAATCTCCAAACCATAAAGCAAAATATCATTTATTACCTGAAGGAAAATAGTGAAAGCCGGAAGTATAATTATCTGAGACAGGTTAAAAGTGCCTTAAGAAAAACGGGGATTATTGCCATAAGAAATGTCGTTGACCTTAAACGTAACATCGATAATACGTTTAAGAATGAACCAAATTATAAAATAAAGAAGGCCAAGCTGGAGCACCTTGACCTCAAGCGAAATGACATTACAACCCTCGTCTCACTAACGGATAATCTGGTAGCTGGTGATGAGGAGCAGACTTTTTTCAAAACCGCTTCAGATGAAGAATTGCAAAGGATCATTAACGCGTTGCGGGGGCAGCTTAATTTTTGCCGCCATAATTTAATTGATATACAAAAGCAAATTATAGAGTTTTTGAACCGCTTAAAATATCAAAGCGGGCTATTGGAAAAAATCAGGCAATTAAAATATTTAAAAGACCAATTCGAATTAAAAAGCAAGACGAACATCGTCAAACTTTTGTTGACAGACCATGCACTGGTTTATGAGCCTAATCCAGCCTACCCCCTGAAGCTTTCTTTAGATCAGTTGCAAAGCGATGATGAAGCACTCGATGCCATAAAAAAAGTTGTGAGCAGAAACAAGACCGGCAACCGTTCTGTCATTCAGCTTTCTGATAATAATTTATCAGACTATTTGCAACTTGATATTGAAGAGGTGGAACAAATAAATCTTGAGGCGGTTAAAAATAGTTTCCTTGCCGGAAGTAACAACCTGTTCGATTTTCTACAGACCTACGATTTTGGCAAACCGGTATCCTTTGAGGAATGCCTTACCATTTATTGCCAGCTTATTTCGCAATATGACCTGCAGTTCAGGTTGACCGGGGACTATCAAACCCGGCAGAACACAGAATATTTATTGATTTATCCGTTATAACATGCAGGAAATACCCAAACAGTCAGCAGAGGTTTTTGAAATACTGAATAAGGGCCAATTTATTTGTTCCAACAGCAGTAGAGAATCCGTGCGCAAACTTTACTCGGCAATCAGCCAGGATTATGATTCTTATTGTGATTATTTCATGGGTATTAACCTGATCCTGGAAGAAGGTGATGAATACTACTACTTTGCGCGGTCCGAAAGCCGCGCGGAAATGGAACGTAAACTGGAAATTGCCATGAAATGGATTGATATTGTTGATTTTCTAAAAACGTTTGAAAATAGTTTCGGGTCAGGATTTCGATTCAAGCCTTCTGACTTGTTGGTAAGGTTAAGCGTTGACGCAGATTTGAAAAATAAGTTAGAAGGTCTAAAAAAGTACACGCCTGGAAAGGAAAAGCATTCAGAAATTATCGACAAGGTGTTAGATATTTTGGAGAAGGATAACTTTATCGAATTAGAAAATATCATCGTACATGAATATAAAACCCTGGCTTCATTTACGTACCTGGAAAAGTTGATACTGAACATAGACATACCTGAAGATATACAGCATGAGATACCTGAATAAGATCGTTTTTATAAACAGTGCGGGTATCTCTTATGCCGATATAAGCATAGATGGCAACGTTCATTTTATTGGAACCCAGGGGGTGGGCAAAAGCACTACACTTCGGGCGATACTATTTTTCTATAATGCCGATAAACTTAAATTGGGAATTGAAAAAGGCAAGCGTACGTTCGACGAGTATTACTTCCCCTACGGAAACTCTTTCATCGTTTATGAAGTCGCAAGAGAATCCGGCCCCTTTTGTGTCCTGGCATTTAAGTCCCAGGGCCGCGTTGCTTTTCGTTTTATAGAGGGTCCATACAAGAAAGAAAATTATATCAATCCCGAGAACAAAGCAATGTCCTGGGAGCAAATCAGGGGGACTTTTTCCGGGACAAATATCTACACACGGAAAATTGAACGGTATGAAGAATACCGGGACATTCTATATGGCAATAACAAAGGCCTTAATGCGGAATTTCGTAAGTATGCTTTGATTGAAAGCAGGCAGTATCAAAACCTGCCCAGAACTATCCAGAATGTATTTTTGAATTCAAAGCTGGAAGCAGAATTTATTAAACAGACAATCATCATGTCCCTGAATGAAGAGGACGTAAAAATTGACCTGGACCAATATGAACTTCACCTTAAAGACTTTGAAGTCCAACTGGATGATATAAGCAAATGGAGCAATAAGAATCGCTCTGGCGAAGTCGTAGTTCGGCTGATCGCAGATGCTATCTCCAAATCGTACACGGAAATTTGCTTTTTGGAAAAAGAAAAGTCAATTGTTGCAACACAACTGATCACCAACCACGCGTTCTTCGAAAAGGCATTGCCAGGAATAATGAAGCAACTTGAAAACGAAAATGAAAAGTTAAGCGCAGCCAATAAAAAGGTGTCAGAAGCAGATCAGCGGTTTGAAGACAAAAAGGAAAAAATCGTAAAAGAAATTACCCTACTGACTGGAAAATTGAATGAGGCAAAGCAAAAATCCGAAGGATACGAACGTATAAATATCCATCAACTAATAGAACGGGTCAATAAGCGATCAGAATGGGAAAGCAGGAAAGAGAAATTACAAAAAGAGCAGGCGCTGCTAACCGCCCGTTTTACAGAGATAACGGCCAAGTTTGATGCCTTAATTGGTCAAAATAAAAATCATTTGAACGACTTTACTAATTTAAAAAATGCTGAAAAAAATAACAGCAGGGAAGTTTTTTATAAAAGTAAAGAAGTGATTGGTCTCCAGTGTGACGAATTGATCGCGGAGATTGAAAAGGAAAACACAGACACGAAAGCAAACGCGCAGGAGCTTATTTCAATCAAGACATCAAATCTCCATAAGTTGGAAATCAGGAAACGTGAAGTTGAATTAGAACGCTGGTATGAAAGGGAAATAGAAGAGTGTAAAAATAGTATAAGCGAAGCTAACCGGGTGATACACGCTGCTGGTATCGAAATAGCAGGATCTAAAAAACAATTAGAATCGATACAAAAGCAATGGGATTTTGATCTTGCAAAGTTTGACAACGAATATAATCATACCTGCGCACGACTTGAGGAAGCGATTTTAAGTGCTAAAAAAAGCATTGAGCAAATAAACACACTGATTAATAACCGAAAAAATTCGCTTTTTGATTGGCTCAATGAAAATAAGCCTGGGTGGGAAAAAACTATAGGAAAGGTGATTAACCAGGAACAGGTGTTATTCCATACTGGTTTATCTCCGCAAAATACAACGGGCGGATCGACTAATTTCTATGGTCTCGAAATTGACCTGAAAGAAATAAGCACCTCTGTTAAAACAATCGCTGATTATGAAAAGGAAGTACGGAAGTATGAGGACCAGATAAAGAAATCGGAAGCAACGGTTAGAACTTTAGGAGAAGATAGGGTAAAGGAACAGGATAGGTGTAAAAAGAAATACCAGCCTCAAATAAAATCGTTAAAGGACTTAATTGCACTTAAAGAATATGATTCGCAGAAGGCCATTTCCGCAAAGGATCAAAAGACAGTGCAGCTTGATGATAATCACCGTAAAGCCATAGAAGAAAAAAATGCGGCAATAAGATCGATAAAACTGGAAATTGAGGTTGCAAAAGAAGAGAAGCAAGCGGCCGATGAGCAGCTAAGGGTTCTAACAAATCAGGTTAGGAACCAGGTGGAAGTAAAAAAGAAAGAGCGGGATAACAAAATTTCCAAAGAGAATACCAGCTTGCAAGAGACTTTGAATAAGCTATCTGAAGACATTAAATCCGAAGATATACAGGTGCAATCCCGCATTAATGACCTTCATCTGCAGGCCAGTAAAGCCCTGGAACATGCCGGCGCAGACACCATGCGGCTCAACGCAATTGACACAGAATTTGTCGCGATAGTTGAGGAGCTGCAGTTTATCGAAAATAACAGGCAAACGGTTTCTGAATATGGCAAGGATAAACGTGAGTTGTTTGACCTGATTGACAAATTTAAGTCAGATAAAAAGATTTATGAGAACCAGTTGGCCACAGAAAGGCAACGTCACGAAATCGCTAAAGGCAAGCTTCAGGAGTTGGTGATCAAATTGAACCATATCATCGCAGAACTGGATGCTTCTCAAAGAAAAATTGAAGAAGATATCCTTGCATTTGACCATTTCAGCCAAACGGAAGTTTTTTCAAAACTTGATCCTGCTGCTCTTATTGTATCTGAATCCGTTAGAACCACAAGGCGGCTTAAGGATTTGATCGATGAAATTAATGACAAGAGCTTTTCAGTAAGGGACAAACTTGACGACTTGCGCACATCCATACAAAAATTTTTGAGCCATTTTTCGTTGGCAAATATCTTTGGGTTTAAAACCAATCTTATTGAGACCAACGACTTTTTCCTTTTTGCCGAAAATTTAAAGGAGTTTCTGGAGGAAGACAAAATATCGGAATTTGAAAAACGGACTAATGAACGTTTTGCCAGTTTAATCTTCCAGATTGGCAAAGAAACCACGGATCTTGTTTCAAAGGAGGCAACGATACAAAAAGTTATTTCGGACATCAATAAGGATTTTGAGGAGCGCAATTTTGCCGGAGTCATTAAAAGCATTAATCTGCGTTTATCGCCAAGTGCAAATAAAATTGTGATGCTCTTGAGCGAAATCAGAAAGTTCAATGATGAACACGCGCTGTCTTTAGGTAAGTCAAACCTTTTCAGCGGAAACGAAACAGAACAAATCAATAAAAAAGCAGTAGGGTACCTCAAGAACTTCGCAAGTGAGATTGCCTCATCCAAACTAAAGGAGATCAATTTGTCCGATACGTTTGAATTGCAATTTAAAGTCGTAGAAAATGACAATGATAGCGGGTGGGTTGAAAAGCTGACAAACGTTGGATCTGAGGGGACAGATATATTGGTCAAGGCAATGATCAACATTATGCTTTTAAATGTTTTCAAAGAAAGTGCATCAAAAAGATTTAAAGATTTTCGCCTGCATTGCATGATGGATGAAATTGGTAAACTTCATCCGAACAATGTGAAGGGCATATTGAAATTCGCCAATGACCGAAATATTTTGTTAATTAACAGTTCGCCAACATCGTATAATGCTGTCGATTACAGGCATACCTATTTATTGGCTAAAAACAATAAAAATGTGACTACTGTGAAAAAGCTAATCACTAACAATTAAAACATGGTTTTAAGCAAATCATTAGCCAATATATTTTTACAATTGTCTAAAGGTGAAAAAATACCTGCAAGCAAATTAAAAGGCTCGCTGGTAGCTGAATTATTGATGGAAGGTATCCTTGCTGACATAAGGTCTGGCCGTACAAGAAGTCTGCTTTATGTTCCGAAGGTCGAATCGCTGAACGCATTTTTATCAAATCGTTTTTCAATAACAAACCTGGAGCATTATGTCAACACATTAAGCCAGGACATTATCACAAGGGCAGATTTAATTCAGGCTGCTACTAATTCAAAAGCAAAAAAAGTAAGGACTTTTACAGGGTTTCTTGTAAATTGTTATGAACCTGTCGGAGCAACACTGAACGGAGAGAACATCAAAATTAATCCCCCTGCCGGAACATTTCAATTTATACATGATACCAAGCATTTTGTGCCACATCCCGGCTTAACCATAGTGGGTGTTGAAAATTCTGAAAATTTTAGCCAAATAGCTAAGCAAAGGCATTTATTTGAAAATATCCGTCCATTATTTGTTTGCCGGTATCCCCTAAATCAAAGTAAAGACCTGATAAAATGGCTGCAAGCTATTGAAAACCCTTATTTGCACTACGGTGATTTTGACTTTGCTGGAATTGGTATTTATCTAAATGAATATAAGCGTCATTTGGGATCACGATCAACATTCTTCGTACCTGATCATATTGAATTGTCGATCAAGACATGGGGAAACCGAAAATTATACGACGGTCAGAAGATCAATTTTGACCTGAAGCTCGTTACGGAGCCAAAAATTCATGAATTGATTAGTTTTATACATCAATATAAAAAAGGCTTAGAGCAGGAAATACTGATAAAATAATGCCCTTCAAACCGAATTGGTTATCATTTATCTTTATAAACGGCCTTCTTTTTTAGGTTTTCCAGCTTACGCGAGATACCGACTTTAGGATTAAGGACGACCGCCTTTTCCCAAAATTCAATCGCTTTATCAAGATGATTATTAGCCTCGTAATACTCACTAATCTTACAGTAGATATTTTCAATACCAAAAATTTAAGAGGTGTCCTTGTCATTGACCGCCTTTTCGAGTTATTGCAAACATGAGTATCGGCGAATTTTTCATCTTCATATAGGATCATTTTATATTTTCTTCCAAATACACATTTTGAATATTTAGGTTGAAGTTTCTGGGCGGCGAGTGCGTAGGATTTTTCATTTTTAAAGTTTACCGAGGCCGCTCCCTAGGTAACAAATGTTACCGTTTAACTTTTTTGCTGAGACTACTTTTGTTTCAAATAAAAATTAAATGAAAATCACAAAGCGTTTTTTTAAATTATTGTTGTTACCTGTAATAGCAAGCGTCGTTGCGCTATCGACAGCTCATGCGCAGGAAAACACGAAAAACTTAAGTCTTAGTGACGCACTATCGGCTGTTTTAGCCAACAATAAGAATATCCAGTTGGCCAAGTTGGACGGAGGTATCGCTGCGGCCAATTACAGGCAAACGGATGCTATCTTCCTCCCCCAGGCCGATCTGTCCTATATAGCGATGAGTACCAATAACCCGCTTAACGCTTTCGGCTTTAAATTGCAACAAGGGACCATCACGCAAAATGACTTTAATCCTGCCTTATTAAATCATCCTTCGGCAACGCCTGATTACATGGCACAACTTGAGGTGAAGCAGCCTTTACTTAATATCGATATGTTGTATATGCGTAAAGGCGCGGAGAAGCAAACCGAAGTTTACCAGTATAAAATGCAGCGTACACAAGAATACATGAACTTTGAAGTCAAAAAGGCCTACCTGCAGTTGCAGTTGGCTTACGACGCGGTAAAGGTTTTATCGGAGGCGGACCAAACCGCTAAGGCAGTTTATACTTTCACTGATAACCATTTTAAACAGGGCTTAATTCAAAAGTCAGATTTATTGAATGCCCAGGTGCATGTTACATTGGTAGAAAGTAACCTTGCTAAAGCCAAGAGCAGCATCCGTAACGCATCAGATTACCTCGGTGTGTTGATGGGGCAACCGACGGGCACCATATACAAGCCCAGTGATTTAATCCCAAAAGACTTAACCGTAACCGACAGCACATATAAGGTTTACGCTAACCGTTCAGATTTTATGGCTATGCAAAAGGCAATTGACGCGTCTAGTTTGATGATCAAATCGAGCCAGATGGGCTACCTGCCTAAGCTGAATGCATTCGGGAATTTTCAATATAACGACGGCCATTTAACAGGGTTTGGTGCTAATGCTTATCTGATCGGCGTACAATTGTCATGGAACGTGTTTAACGGAAACAAAACCAAACACGTGATCGCTTCGCAAAAGTTGGAGCGGGACAAGTTGACTGTTCAGTTAGCCCAGCAAAAAGAGCAGTGCCAAATGGAACTGGATAAAGCCTATCGCGACCTTTCCGATGCCCGATTCGAGATTAGTCAGGACGAAGCGGCCATTGATCAGGCTAGCGAAGCGCTACGGATATTACAAAACCGTTACCAGCAAGGCCTTGTCAATACAACAGATGTGTTAACAGCTGATACGCAGCTATCCCAACTGAAATTTTCGCTTGCCCAGGCACAGTTTACAGCCAATGTAACGAGGGCCTATATTCAATTATTAACCGCAACAACAACCAAATAAAAGATTTGAAAATGAGACAATATATTCACAATAAGAGGACTTTACTAATACTTTCCGTTTTAGGGATACTGATCATCAGTTCCTGTTCTTCCAATGAAAAAAAAGAAACGCAAACCGGTATTAATACCGCGGTATTGGTTACGGTCAGCCAGCCAGGCACTGATGGTAAACAAGGTTTAACCGTAAGCGGACAGGTAGAAGCTAGCCAGACCGCTAACATAAGCACACGTGTAATGGGGTATATCACCAAGATCAACGTTAAAGTGGGCGACCGGGTAAACAAAGGACAATTACTGGCAACAATCAGCAATGATGATATCCTTGCGAAAAGAGCGCAAACAGACGCGATGATCGCCCAAGCGGAAGCTGCTTTAAAGAGTGCTCAAAAGGACTATGATCGTTTCACAGTTTTATACAAGCAGCAAAGCGCCTCTGCCAAAGAACTGGATAATATAACCCTGCAATACCAATCCGCCAAATCCGGCCTCGAAGCTGCCAAACAACAACGGAACGAAGTAAACGCGATGCTCAGTTATACTAATTTGACTGCGCCATTTGCTGGTACCGTTACCCAAAAAATGATGGATGCAGGTAGCATGGCGAATCCCGGAATGCCGCTACTCACCATTGAACAGAGTGGTAGCTATCAGGTAAGCGCATCCGTTCCGGAAAGCGAGATCAGCTTAATTCAAGAAGGTTCACCCGTGATTATAAATATCGATGCAATCCATAAAACGATCAGTGGCCAAATAGCACAGATCGATCCCTCCTCGGCGCAGAGCGGCGGACAATATCTGATCAAAGTTCATGTCCCGGATGACGAAAAGCGGGGGCTATTCGCCGGAATGTACGCGAATGTAATGATTCCTCTAAAACAGCAAAAGCAAACCAATACGGATAATGCACAAGTAATGGTGCCAATATCGGCAATTGAATATAAGGACCAGTTAACCGGTCTGTACACCATCGGCAGTAACCATACCGCTTTACTTCGCTGGGTAAGGCTGGGCAGAATTCAGGGCAACCACGTAGAAGTATTGAGCGGCCTCGCCGCAAATGAACAGTTTATTTTGAGCGCAGAAGGCAGATTATACAACGGCGTAGCTGTTAAAATAAAATAATTGACATGAAAGACGGATTTGCAGGAAATATAGCCAAGGCATTTATACAATCGAAATTAACGATACTGTTGATGATCGCCTTTTTACTTATCGGTGGTTACAGCACTTTTTTAATTCCGCGCGAGGAAGAACCACAGATAAAGGTACCCATGGCCGATATTTTTATCGGGTATCCCGGCGCGTCGCCTAAGGATGTAGAAACCAAGGTTTCTGCACCGATCGAAAAAATGATCTCCAATATAAAGGGAGTGGAATATGTGTACTCCACCTCTATGCAGGGGCAGGCTATGGTGATCGTACAGTTTAAGGTAGGTGAAGACGTAGAACGGTCGTTGGTGAAGCTATACAGTGAGCTGATGAAAAATATGGATAAAATGCCGCAGGGCATTACGCTGCCATTGATCAAAACCCGCGCCATCGATGATGTGCCGGTATTGGGCTTAACCCTTTGGAGCGATAAATACGATGATTACCAACTAAAACAGATAGGCCAGGAACTGGCTAACGAAGTAAAAAAGATAAATGATGTATCGGATGTCAACATCATTGGTGGCCGTAACCGCGAGGTAAAAGTATTGCTGGATAAAAATAAGATGGCTGAAAACCATGTAGACTTTTTATCGCTCAGTAAACAGATTCAGGGCAGTAATATGCAATTGCCTGGCGGGACCTTACTACAGAAAGATACAGCATTTTCCGTAGAGACCGGGAACTTCCTCACCTCTGCAGACGATGTCGGCAACTTGGTGGTGGGCATTAATCAGCAGCAGCCTGTTTATCTGAAACAGATCGCGAAAGTGGATGAAGGTGCCGAAACGCCGAACCAATACGTGTTATTTGGTTACGGAAAAGCTGACGCAGCAAATGCGCACAACTTCAAATCGAACTACCCGGCAATAACCCTTTCCATTGCTAAAAAGAAAGGTGCGGATGCGATGAAGTTATCGGAGCAGATTCTAAATAAAGTGGAGCACTTGAAGAATGGGCTTTTACCAAACGACGTTCATTTAACTGTTACCCGTAATTATGGTGAAAGTGCGTCGGACAAAGTGGGCGAATTATTGTTCCACTTGTTCATCGCCATTGTGGTCGTAACGGTATTCGTGATGCTAGCCATGGGCTGGCGAGGTGGCCTGGTGGTGTTTTTATCGGTGCCGGTGACGTTTGCACTTACCTTGTTTGCCTACTATTTCATGGACTACACCCTTAATCGGATTACGCTGTTTGCACTGGTGTTTATTACCGGTATAGTGGTGGATGATTCGATTATCATTGCTGAGAACATGCACCGGCATTTTAAAATGAAAAAGCTGCCACCATTACAAGCCGCGATCTATGCCATTAACGAGGTAGGTAACCCAACCATCCTGGCGACATTCACGGTAATTGCAGCTGTATTACCGATGGCATTTGTGTCCGGTATGATGGGGCCTTATATGAGCCCGATGCCTATAGGCGCATCTATCGCCATGATCCTGTCGCTTATCGTAGCCTTAACATTAACGCCTTACCTTGGCTATATTTTCCTACGTGAAAAAGAAAATCATGGTGTCGATCACGACGAAACCAAACCGAAACTGCTGGAAGAAACACGGATCTATAAAATATACCGTTCGTCCATCCAGCCCTTACTGGAAAGCCGGTGGAAACGCTGGACATTTATCCTGAGCATCGTGGCTATTCTGTTTGCTTCACTTTCCATGTTTTATACTAAAACTGTGGCCGTTAAAATGCTGCCTTTTGATAACAAGAACGAGTTCCAGGTGGTGATTGATATGCCTGAAGGCACCACGCTGGAAAAGACCCAGGCGGTGGCTAAAGATATCGGTTCGTATATATCCGGCCAGGCACTCGTAAGGAATTATGAAACCTATATCGGTACTTCGGCCCCTATCAGTTTTAACGGGTTGGTTCGTCATTACGATTTGCGCCGCGGAGATAATGTAGCCGATATACAGGTTAACCTGTTAGACAAAAAAGACCGGAGTATCCAAAGCCACGGCATCGCCAAAGATATGCGCGGCCCGATCCAGGAAATTGCCAGAAAGTATAATGCCAATGTGAAGATTGTGGAAGTCCCGCCTGGCCCGCCGGTACTCTCCACTTTAGTAGCAGAAATTTACGGCCCGGATTACCAGGAGCAGATCAAAGTGGCACGGCAGGTAAAAAACCTGATGAACAAAACATCCAACGTTGTGGACGTGGACTGGATGGTGGAAGACGACCAGCCGGAATACCATATAGAAGTAAATAAGGAAAAAGCGATGCGCTATGGTATCGCTACGGTGCAAATCGCAGCAACCATAAACGCAGCATTATCTGGGATGCCTGTTGGTAATATTTCACAACCCGCCGCCTATAATCAAACGGCGATTAAACTACAATTGAGCGATGCGGATAAAAGCAGTATTGACGATGTGCTGAATTTAAAAGTGATCGGGATGTCGGGTAACGCAGTACCTATTAAGGATCTGGTAACAGTAACGCGCCGGATCAAGCCCCAAAGTATTTACCGTAAAAATCAAAAAGAAGTAGTGTACGTGCTGGGCGATATGGCCGGTAACCTGGAAAGCCCGTCTTATGCTATATCTGATGTTTCAGATCACTTAGGTGTGGTAACAGTTCCAAAAGGGTTTTCGCTGAAAGAAGAATACACGCATCAACCGGAACTGGAAGACAATTACAGCCTGAAATGGGATGGGGAATGGCAGATCACTTTTGAGGTATTCCGCGATTTGGGTATCGCTTTCGCTGTGGTGATCATTATGATCTATATCCTGATCGTGGGCTGGTTCCAGAATTTTACCGTGCCGCTGGTAATGCTGGCTGCCATACCGCTTTCCCTTATAGGTATCGTGTTGGGCCACTGGATGCTGCATGCCTACTTTACAGCTACGTCCATGATCGGCTTTATTGCGCTGGCCGGGGTAATGGTGCGTAACTCTATCTTGCTCATTGACTTTATTAATATCAGGCTGGATGAAGGTATCCCGTTAAAACAAGCCATTATTGAGGCCGGAGCAGTAAGAACTACGCCCATCTTATTGACTGCGGGCGCTGTTGCTTTAGGGGCAGTGATCATTTTGTTCGACCCGATATTCCAGGGGCTTGCTATCTCGCTAATGGGCGGTACCATCACCTCCACTTTCCTGACGCTGATAGTAGTGCCTTTGCTTTACTTTAAAATGATGTGCAAAACAAATATTAATCCTAAAAAATCAGAAATATGAAATTACTGATCGTAACCTGCCTGAAAGAACACCTTGCTGATGTTGCCCGGATATTTAAGCAAGCTAATATCGACGTATTCAGCACCAATGAAATTACAGGTCATCGCACCGGTAATCAATCAAATCATCTGGAGGACTGGTTTGCCAGCGGCGGAGAGCTTGCGGAATCGATGATGATTTTCACATTTACTCCCTCTGAAAACGCCGTTCACGGTTTAGAACTTATAAAGGCTAATAATATATCTATTAAGAAAGATTTTCCGGTAAGAGCATTCATTATGCCTGTCGAACAGGCTATTTAAACTAAGAACATGAAAGAAAGAATAGTTCGTGCCGTTGCAGGCACAATCGTTTTAACCAGTTTAGTTTTGGCTTACACCATAAATATCAACTGGCTTTGGCTGGGTGTATTTGTAGGTGTTAATCTGCTGCAATCTGCTTTTACCAGATTTTGTCCTCTTGAACTTATCCTAAAAGCAGCAGGTGTAAAAAATTGACAGTTATTCTGATATCATTGATTTGAATACTCCTGAAATTTAACTGAATGTAACTTTTGTAACCGTTCCGGCTTTTAAAAAAAAGGACTTTTGTTTCATGAATTTAACCTGCACGAAGCAGATTAAACCAAAGGAAATAAGAGATGAAATACATCATTATAGGCGGAGTTGCCGGCGGCGCAAGTACAGCAGCAAGACTAAGAAGGCTTGACGAACATGCAGAGATTATCATTTTTGAAAAGGGAGAACATATTTCTTATGCGAACTGCGGATTGCCTTACTATATTGGACAGGTGATCAAGGATAGGAACAAGTTACTCGTTCAAACGGCAGCCTCGTTTCGTCAGCGCTTTCAAATCGATGTTAGGGTTCTTTCGGAGGTTACTGCAATCAATTCGGCATATAAAACCGTAACGGCTAAAAACCTGGTTACAGGAGAAGTTTATGACGAACATTACGATAAGCTGGTGCTTTCTCCGGGGGCTGAACCTTTACGGCCGCCGCTTCCTGGCATTACGACCGCCGGTATCTTTACACTGCGAAATGTAACGGATACAGATTATATTAAGGCCTACATCATCGAAAAACGAACAAAAAGAGCCGTGATTATCGGTGCCGGGTTCATTGGGCTGGAAATGGCAGAGAACCTTCATGCCATTGGTATGGAGGTTGCTGTTGTCGAAATGGCCCCGCAAATACTGACTCCTTTAGATTTCCCAATTGCTGCACTGATTCAGCAGCATATACGCGCTAAAGGTGTAAACCTCGTTCTTAACACGGCTGTTTCGGGATTCGAAAGCGAGGGCACCGGCCTCGCCGTACTCTTAAATACGGGAGCCGCTCTGGAGGCGGATATCGTTATTTTATCAATTGGCGTTAAGCCGGATACGCGGCTGGCGGTTATGGCCGGACTGAAAATCGGGGATACACGTGGAATAAAAGTTAACGAATTCCTGCAAACTTCAGATCCGCATATTTACGCGGTGGGTGATGCCATCGAATTCAACAACCCGGTAACAGGCCTTCCGATGATCACTTACCTGGCAGGGCCTGCTAATAAGCAGGGGCGTATCTGCGCTAATAATATCGTTTTCGGAAATAAACAAACCTATAAAGGCGCTATTAACACCGCAATTGTAAAGGTCTTTGATATGACTGTAGGCACCTCCGGTGTCGCCTCCAAAAATTTGAAAGCAGCGGGCATTCCACATATCGTTTCCACAACCAGTGGCGGATCACATGCCGGGTATTATCCCAATGTAGAAAAAATGACCATACAGATCGCCTTTTCCCCGGATAACGGGCAATTATTAAGCGCACAGGTAGCGGGCTACGATGGGGCGGACAAACGCCTGGATATCCTGGCGGGCATTATCAAACATAATGGAACTATTGAGGACATGGCAGAATTCGAACACGCTTATGCGCCGCCCTATTCGTCCGCAAAAGATCCGGTTAATATGGCTGGTTTTGTTGCGGAAAATATCCTGACAGAAAAGCTAAATGTATTTTACTGGGATGAGCTGGCTAAGATCGGCGATGGTGATTTGCTGATCGACGTGCGGAGTGCCGCAGAATATCAGGAAGGGAGAATAGGGAACGCGATAAATATCCCTATAGATGAGATCAGGGGGCGACTGGATGAAATACCTACAACAGGAACGCTTTTTATTTATTGCGAGGCGGGTCTTCGGGGATACCTCGCGCAAAGGATACTGAAACAGCGGGGATACGACCATGTTTACAATCTTTCCGGTGGGTATAGCTTGTGGCATACCTGTAACGATGAAAAAGGTATAACTATCTAATTACAGGGAAACTCAATAAAGATGAAAAAAGTAGTAAAAAAAGAATTAACCATGTGGCCGGCGATAGTTAATGCCAAATGTCCGAAGTGCTGGGTTGGGAATATTTATGCAAACCCGATGTATAGCCTAAGCGGACAAAAAATGCTGACGAACTGCCCGCATTGCGGCATGACCTATGAAAGGGAGCCCGGCTATTTTTACGGAGCGATGTATGTGAGTTACGCATTCATTGTGGCAGAACTGGTCACTTTAGCAATCGGAACATCAATACTAACCGGCAGTGACAACCCCTGGGTTTATACGGCTGTCTTATTAGGCGTTGTCGGCATACTGGCACCGTTCAATTTAAGGTATTCCAGGGTTATCTTGCTGCACTGGCTGACACCAGGACTGCATTATCATCCTGAACTAAGCAAGGGTTCTGAAACTATAATTTCTAACCTGCGCTAGTAAAATGAATTATTAATCGATGCATCAACCAAGCAAATGTGCTTTCTTTTATCAAAAGGGGCTTTTGAATGTAACAAATGTAACGAAGTAAGTTGTCGGACACCTTTAACTTTACATTGTAAAAAACGCTTATCGAAAACATAAGCACAACCTTATTTTAATTCAATCATGGCACGAATAGTCGTTTTAGGAGCAGGTGTCGCAGGGCATACTGCCGCGTCATATCTGCAAAGGTATTTAACGAAGGAACACCAGGTGACCGTCATATCACCTTCAAGCATCTATCAGTGGATACCCTCTAATATATGGGTGGGTGTCGGCAGAATGACCGCCGACGAGATCAAATTTGATCTGAAACCATTGTATAAAAAATGGGGCGTTGAATTTTTGCAGGCAAAAGCACAGCGGTTTTATCCTGAGGGAGATGCTGAAATAAATTCAGGCTATGTAGAGGTCAGTTTTACCACGCCGGATAGATCGGGGCAGACCCAAAAAGTTCCGTATGATTTCCTGATCAATGCAACGGGGCCGAAGCTTAATTTCGAGGCTACGGAGGGGCTTCATCCGGGCGAAGGAAATATCGCATCAGTTTGTACATTCTCTCACGCAACGGAGGCCTGGGAATTATTTAAGGAGAAACTGGAAAAGATGCAAAACGGCCAGAAACAAACGTTTGTGATCGGCACCGGCCACCCTACCGCCACCTGCCAGGGAGCCGCTTTTGAATATATTTTAAATGTCGATTTCGAGATCAAAAGAAGGGGGCTGCAGGACCTTGCAGAAGTCGTCTGGATCACCAATGAATATGAACTGGGTGATTTCGGTATGGGCGGGGCTTTTATCAAAAAAGGAGGCTTCATTTCCAATACCAAATTATTTGCGGAATCCTACTTCGTGGAAAGGAATATTAAATGGATCAAAAGGGCGGGCGTTAAAAAGATAGATGCCCAAAAGATCTACTATGAAAACCTCGACGGCGAATATTTAGAACAAGCCTACGACTTTGCCATGCTCATCCCGGGATTCGCAGGGCATGGATTTCAGGCATTTGACAAACAAGGGACGGACATCTCCGCGAAATTATTCGCACCGAACGGGTTAATGAAAGTAGATGCTGACTATACCCCGAGGCCATTTGAAGAATGGTCTGTAGCGGACTGGCCGCAAACTTATCAGAATCCTTCCTACCCTAATATTTTTGCGCCGGGTATCGCTTTTGCGCCGCCGCATTCTATTTCTAAACCGATGACCAATAAGAATGGGACCGCTATTTATGCAACAGCTCCCCGCACGGGTATGCCTTCGGGTGTGATGGGTAAGGTTACGGCTGAAAATATTGTTAACTGGATAAAAACCGGGAATCCAGAAATCAAACACAAAGCTTCCATGGGGAAAATGGGCGCGGCCTGTATCGTCTCGGCAGGCTACGGTATGAGTAAGGGAACTGCGGCTACGATGACGGTGAGCCCGGTTGTGCCTGACTGGGACAAGTTTCCGGAATGGGGAAGAGATATCAATACCACCATGGGAGAACCCGGCCTGGCCGGACACTGGCTGAAATGGCTGATGCATTATATGTTTTTATACAAAGCCAAAGGAAAGCCCTTCTGGTGGATGATACCCGAATAAATAGTTAACTTTAGAAAAATCAATCATGGAAAACCGCCTTGTAATTGATAAATACTCTGAACAGTATTATCCGCCTACACCAACTAACACGACTCTTTTCTGGCGCAGGTTTATACCTTTTCAGCTAATCAGGTTTATGATCCTGAACTGGAAAATTATCAGGATCGTGGCTAAAGGCCATTCCTGAATATTAAAAATGCTAATTAATAACAATTGATATGGATGTCGAAATTTTAAGCCGCATACAGTTCGCTTTTACTGTGAGCTTTCACTATATCTATCCGCCCCTGAGCATCGGCCTTGGCGTAATGCTCGTGGTCATGGAGGGTATGTACCTGAAAACGGGGAAGAAGATCTATGAAACGATGACCAAGTTCTGGATCAAAATATTCGCCCTGATATTTGGGATCGGTGTGGCCACAGGTATCGTAATGGAATTTGAGTTTGGTACCAACTGGGCAACCTACTCCAGGTATGTCGGAGATATCTTCGGTAGCGCGCTTGCTGCCGAGGGCATATTCGCTTTTGCACTGGAAAGCGGGTTCCTCGGATTATTATTATTCGGTTGGAACAGGGTATCTCCTAAAGTGCATTTTTTCTCCACGATCATGGTAGCCCTGGGATCTATGTTTTCCGCGATCTGGATCGTAGTGGCTAACTCCTGGCAGCAAACCCCGGCAGGTTTTCATCTGGTCGGACATGGCATGAAGGTGAGAGCAGAAGTCACCGATTTCTGGGCGATGGTTTTCAATCCTTCCTCCATGGACAGGCTCTCTCATGTTTTGGTTGGCGCATTTCTGGCCGGGTCATTCCTCGTGCTGAGCGTTCACGCTTATTACCTGCTTAAAAACAGGCACGAAGAAATTTCAAAGAAAGCTTTTAAGCTGGCACTTATTGTTGCTACCATTTCCGGACTGCTGCAGTTGGTAACCGGGCATAATTCGGCAGATGGTGTCTCCAAAAATCAGCCCGCAAAATTGGCGGCGTTTGAAGGGCATTATGACAGCCTTAAAGTTGCCGATATGTATTTATTCGGGGTTGTTAACCAGGATAAGAAGACAGTAAGCGGTTTGAAAATTCCGGGCGGGCTGACTTTTTTACTTTATCAGAATTTCACGACACCGGTTAAAGGCTTAAATGCTTTTGCGGTTAATGACCGGCCTAAGCAGATCAATGCCATTTTCCAGGTTTACCATTTAATGATCGCTATTGGAGTAACCATAATTGGATTAACGCTCTTCGCGGTTTTTCTGTGGTGGCGTGGTAAGCTTTTTCAGTATAAATGGCTGATGGCCATATTTTCCTACTCCGTATTATTGCCACAGCTTGGCAACCAGATGGGCTGGTTCTCTGCCGAAATGGGCAGGCAGCCCTGGGTGGTATACGGATTGCTCAGAACCAGTGATGCCTTATCCAAAGCGGTAAGGGCCGATCAGGTATTATTTTCCCTGATCCTGTTCACTACTGTTTATGTCCTGCTTTTTGCGCTGTTTATTTACCTGCTGAACAAAAAGATCAAATATGGTTTCAGCGAAGCGGAACCTGTTCCAATAATTGAAACTATTCACGACCAAACCCTGAACTAACATGCAGACATTTTTAGGAATTGATTACCCAACCTGGTGGTTTTTGGTAGTCGGCGCAGTTTTTACAGGCTATGCGATATTGGATGGGTTTGATTTAGGTGCAGGGGCACTGCATTTATTTTTTAAAAAAGACGAAAGCCGGAGGATCGCGTTAAATGCCATCGGGCCGGTATGGGATGGCAATGAAGTGTGGCTGGTGATCGGCGGCGGGGCGTTATTTGCCGGGTTTCCGGAAGTATATGCCACTATATTTTCAGCATTCTACATTCCTTTTATGCTGTTCCTGACCGTGCTGATCCTTCGGGCGATTGCGATAGAGTTCCGGAGCAAGGAAACGATGCTTTGGTGGCGAAAGACCTGGGATATCATTTATTCTGTTGCCAGCATTACGATAGCTCTGTTACTCGGCGTTGTTTTAGGCAATGTCATGCAGGGTATTCCCATCAACAAAGATTTTGAATACGTAGGCGGGTTTTTCAACTTGCTGAACCCCTATGCTTTGATCACCGGGGTTACCGTTGTTGCCTTATTTATGATGCACGGCGCAACCTACCTGATCATGAAAACAGAAAAAAGGTTACACACTAAGTTAAGGGTATTGGCGAAGAATACCAGCCGCTTTTTTGTGATCTCCTATGTTGCCTTAACCATGGCGACACTGATCTACCTGCCTCATACGGCTGAAAAGTTCCGTACGCATCCATACCTGTTTTTAATTCCTTTGCTGACGATTCTGACGATCATTAATACACGGAGGTTATTGGAAAAGGGCGTTTTTTTCCGGGCGTTTCTTTCTTCTGCTTTAACATCCGCTTTATTGCTGATCACTGTAACGATTAATCTATTTCCAAATATTGTACTTTCTACGATTAACCCTGCATACAACATTACGATCTACAATGGCGCTTCGTCACAAAAATCATTAGGCATTATGCTGATTATCGCGGCGATAGGCGTGCCGCTGGTTGCGGCCTATACGATCTTTGTATTCTGGACATTTCGTGGCAAGGTAAAAATGGATGAAACTAGTTATTAAATTTAACAATGATGAGCGAATATTGGAACAAGCGATATGTAGACAGCGATTATGCGTATGGGGAAGAGCCTAATGTTTTCTTCGCTGAACAGCTCAACTCACTTAAAGCCGGAACAATCATTCTGCCTTGTGACGGAGAGGGCAGAAATGGAGTATTTGCCGCGAAAAGCGGATGGAACGTTTATGCGTTTGACTCCAGCGAAAAAGGTAAGACAAAGGCGATGAAACTGGCAGAAAAAAGCGGTGTTGAGATTAATTATATCATCGAAGATGCGGTTTCAGTAAGCTATGCCAATGATAGTGCAGACGTTGTGGCATTGATTTATGCGCATTTGCCGCCGGATGTGCGCAAGCCGTTGCATCAACAGTCTGTGGCTTGGCTGAAACCGGGCGGGAGGTTGATCCTTGAAGCTTTCAACCCGACTCAACTCCATAATAGCTCTGGCGGGCCGAAGGACATCGGGATGCTTTATACGGAAAAGATGCTTCGGGAAGATTTCAAGGGTCTGAGAATAGAATTTGCGGAGCTTTTGCAAACCAGTTTGAACGAGGGAAAATACCACGAAGGGAAAGCTGATATCATTCGGTTTGCTGGTGTTAAAATTTAGTGCATCGCATAAACAGGCCGTAATTTAAAGTTGTCCTTAATCGGTAACTCTGCGTGACGGTGCACGGGTTTATAAACGGCGACGGCTGTGACCCAAATCATATATAACATGATTCAACATCATTGTTAAATGCCTAAAAGGGTAGTAATTTAATAATACACGGATAACATAAAATGGAAACAGCAGAACAAGTAATATCAATGCCGAGAATTGGCGATCAGGCACCCGAATTTTAGGCGGTAACGACCCAGGGTGACATAAATTTCCCATCCGATTATAAAGGCAAATGGGTGATCCTGTTTAGCCACCCGGCTGATTTCACACCGGTGTGCACCTCGGAGTTCATGACATTCGCGAAGATGGAACCGGAGTTTAACGCGCTGAATTGTCAGCTGGTGGGACTATCAATCGATGGGCTTTATAGTCATATCGCCTGGCTGCGAACGATCAAAGACAAGATCGAATTTAAAGGAATGAAAAACATGGAGGTCAAATTTCCTCTTATTGAAGACATTACTATGGAAATAGCGCATAAATACGAAATGATCCAACCCGGTGAAAGTTCGACTAAAGCGGTACGAGCTGTTTTCTTTATTGATCCGAAAGGCTTGATCAGAGCGATGATTTATTATCCCCTATCCATGGGCAGGAACTTCGATGAATTAAAGAGGGCGCTGATCGCCATGCAAACTGCGGACAGTCATAACATCGCGACACCGGCAGACTGGCGGCCCGGAGATGATGTCATCGTTCCGACCGCAGGTTCCTGTGGTGCAGCAAAGGAGCGGATGGATCACACGGAAGAGATGACGTGTTACGATTGGTTTTTCTGTACCAAGTCATTGGCTATTGAAAAAGTATTACCTCAATCATGAAATAAATCGGTGTTAGACCATTCAGACGCTATTTAAACCAGAGCAGCCGATGGCTGCTCTTTTCATATGTAACCTTTGTTACCAAAGTCGCAGATAATAGGATTTATATTTGTTTCAGCAGGCAGATCTTCAATCAAGCCTGGTAATATAATCTCAGCAAAATGAAAACGAACATATTGAGTAACTGGAACTTTTCGCGAATAGTACGACTAATTATTGGAGCTGTAATTGTTTTCGAAGCGGTTAATTCAGGAGATCCTTTGATAGGCTTGGGTGGCCTGTTTTTTATCGGGATGGCCCTTTTCAATGTTGGCTGCTGCGGTGCTGGCGGGTGTTATATTCCTTTAAAAAAGACTGCTGTAGTCAGCGAGGATATCAGTTACGAAGAGATCAAATAATTACACTTTATGCGGCTTTCTGCCGCCTTTAAAAAGATTTAAAATAACATAAAATGAGCATTTTTGAAAAATTATTTGGCAGTACGCCAAAAGTCGATTTAACAGACATCATTAAACAAGGAGCATTTTTAGTGGATGTACGCTCACCCGGTGAATTCGCTGGCGGGAACGTAAAAGGCTCGGTAAATATTCCATTGGATAAAGTCAGTTCACAACTTTCTAAATTCAAAAACAAGAAAAATATCATTGTTTTCTGTCAAAGTGGCGGCAGAAGCAGCCAGGCAAAAACGATCCTTGAACAAAATGGGTTTGCCAATGTGATCAATGGTGGGACCTGGAACAATGTCAGCCAGTTTGTAAAATAGTCCTTGAGTTCTGCGTATATCTGTCATTGATAAAAGTCGGTGACAGATTTAAAATTTTCACGGGTGCTTTAAAATATCTGTAATATTAGAAGTAAGCATGTTTAAGTCCATCAAATCTAAAGACTTGGTATTTGTAGGGATACAACTACTTCTATTTCTTATTTATATCCTTTCCCCGTTAGCGATAAAGATAGATCTCAATACATTTTGGCGTGGGGTCGGTTTATCCCTTAAGATAACAGGATTTATAATCCTAATCCTTGCCACGCTTCAGTTAAACGTGAACTTATCCCCGTTTCCTACCCCATCTCAAGATAGTCACTTAATCACTAACGGTGTTTACAGGTATATGCGTCATCCTATTTATGGCGGAATTTTGCTCGCGGCTGCAGGATATAGCCTCAATTCTGCGGATGCTTTCCGGTTACTGGTGACGCTGGCATTGTTCCTGTTATTCTATTTTAAATCGAATTATGAGGAAAAGCTATTGAAAAAGCGCTTTGCAGGCTACAGCGATTACATTAAGCATACCGGAAGGTTTTTGCCATCTTTAAGGCAATTAATCTAATTACCGCGCCACAGTACATAACGTTTGACACTAATCATTACTATTACCTGAAATACTGTTAACTTAGCGTTATGGATAACTTAGTTAATCTCGGTTTTGATTTTGAGCCTGCATTGATCGAAGAGATTAAACATTTTGGTGAGCTAAAGCATTTTAAAGAAGGCGACATCATCATGGATTACGGCAAATATATCCGAATGATGCCATTGGTGATCAAGGGAACCTTGAAAGTACTGAAAAAGGAAGAAAATGGAAAAGAAATCCTTCTCTATTACCTTTCAAATAACGAGACCTGTTCCATGGCTTACAGCTGCTGCCTGGAAGAAAAGAAAAGCGATGTGAGAGCGATTGCGGAGGGGGACGTAGACATCATCGCTATTCCGCACAATAAACTGGACGAATGGCTGCATAAATTCCCAAGCTGGAAAAATTACATTATGCGCAGTTTTGCGGAGCGTTTTTCCGAACTGTTGAAATCAATTGAAAGCATAGCTTTCCATAAACTGGATGACCGGCTGATTGCTTACCTGAAAGAAAAACAACGTCTTTCCGGCTCAAGCGTTATCAAGGCTTCACATTATCAGATTGCTGATGAACTGGCGACTTCAAGAGTTGTGGTATCAAGACTACTGAAAATCTTAGAAAATAATGGTAAGATTTTATTGTACCGCAATGAAATCAAATTACTGCGTGATTTCGATTCTTGAATGTTTTAGATAGTAATCGATCTAATAATGCGCACTAAGCATTCTTAAAAAGGTACATTACTTCTGTATGTAACATTTGTTACCGAAAAGCTCTTTTATATCTGGTAATTTTAATAAAAAATTAACGATATGAAAAAGAATATGGGTACTCTTGACCGTTCATTACGAATCCTCGCGGCTATCTTAATTGCGGTTTTGTATTATACTGGCGTGGTGTCGGGCACATTAGCGATAATTCTCTTTGTCTTCGCCGCTATCTTTATTTTAACCAGCTTCATAAGCTTTTGCCCTTTATACTATCCTTTTAGGATTAGTACTAGGAAACCAGATAATAATCACTAAACTGGATTTTGATAACTAAGTTTCATATCTGACGCATTCCTTAGTTATAGCTGGCATACAAACGTTATCAAAGCTACTATTTGGTGTTGTATAAAAAACTGAAATACCCTTTGCAGGGTGTGAATTATGTAAGCTTTAACTAATATAATGTAACATTAAATACTCTTATACGGTGAACTTTGAACGCGTCAAGTATTTCTGCGATTATTAGACTCATTATTTCATTCTGTGTTCCAATTTAATTTACGACGTATATGAAATTACTATGATAAGCATTATGCGCTAAAGCCCTGTGGCAGTATAGCTTTACTTACTAACAATACTCTTCATAAATGAGGCATTTTACTTTTGCCTTATAATTATAACTATGGACGAAGAACAGCTCAAGGAAAAAGAAGAACATTTCGTGCCTGTTGGTACCATTGTTTTTATCACACTCTTACTGGCGCTTACCGCACTGATCTGGTTTAGTCTTTATAATCTTCAGTTAGAAAGACACTATTAATCTATCGCAATGAATAAATATGAGATCAGGGTAATCGTGCTTGCGGGCCTTTTACTATCCGTTTTTTTCTTCGCAATTCTTTATAACGACTTCAGCCGGAATATTGATGTGCCTGCCTGTGTGACCTATTCAGGCACTTATAAGGTTCCACATGTGAAAAAGCTGGATGACAAAACCTATGAAGTTTATGCTGTAGCGAAAATGTGGGGATTTATGCCGCAGGACTTAACGTTTCCCGAAGGATCCACCATCGACCTGTACCTTACTTCGGACGACGTAGTTCATGGGTTCAATATCGTAAAAAAAGGTGTCAATCTGATGGCCGTACCCGGGGCGATCACGAAGACCTCCGTCACTTTTGAAGATGCCGGTGTTTACCGCGTAGTCTGTCATGAATATTGCGGTGCCGGACATCAGTACATGATGGGCAAGATTATCATTACGCCTAAAAAATATTATTAAGATGAACATTAGCAAACCATACAGGACGGTGATATTGACCGGCTTACTAATGCCCATGACACTCTTTATACTGGGGTGCTACAATGGCGTAATGCAAACGATTTACAGGGCAGGCGTTATTCACCAGTCATCGGTTGCAGGTATCAATTATTACCAGGGTTTAACCATGCATGGTGTTATAAATGCTATCGTGCTGACCACGTTTTTTGCCGTTGTTTTCGGGCACGTCACCATTGCCTACTATTTAAAACGGGAACCGCCGAAATTGTCTTACCAGATTTCGATGGGATTGATGGTGACCGGTACCTTATTGGATCTGGTTGCTATGGCAACCGGGAAAGCCCAGGCATTATATACTTTTTACGCCCCTTTAAAAGCCTCCCCTTTTTTTTACGTGGGTACCGCCTTGCTTATTGTCGGTAGCTGGATTGCCTTTTTCGGCTGGACCAAAATATGGTATGACTGGAAAAAGGAAAATCCGAAGTCCAAAATGCCATTGGCAGTTCTTGGAACTTTTGTTAATTTTTCCATCTGGCTGATCAGCACGCTGCCTGTTGCCTACGAAACCCTGGTTATTCTAACCCCCTGGTCGTTAGGCTGGACAGACAGCATCAATGTTCCCCTCACCCGTATGCTGTTCTGGATGTTCGGGCACCCATTGGTCTATTTCTGGCTGTTGCCCGCTTACGTAGCTTATTACACCATATTACCCAAAGTAGCAGGCAGCAAACTTTATTCCGGTAATGCGGGAAGGCTCGCTTTTTTACTGTTCCTGATCTTATCGATGCCCGTAGGTGTTCATCACCAGTTCAGCGAACCGGTTTTTACACCGGGTACAAAGCTTTGGGCAAGCCTTTTAACTTATGCCGTCGCTATTCCCAGCTTTATGACAGCCTTTACCGTTGCGGCCTCTTTAGAATATGGCGCAAGGAAACGGGGCGCGAAAGGTGTTTTTAGCTGGATGTGGAAACAACCTTATTTTGAAGTTGATAACTACCTTTTCGGTTACTTTATATGTGGCCTTATCCTATTCATTTTCGGTGGATTATCCGGCATCGTAAATGCCTCCTATACATTAAATCAGCTGGTTCACAATACAGACTGGGTACCCGGTCATTTTCACATGACCGTTGCAGGCCCCGTGATCCTGGTGATCCTGGGTATGAGTTTGTACATGTACAGTTCCGTTTCCGGAAAGGCATTGAAGTTTAAAACGTTTGCGGTGATGGTACCTTATATCTGGATGGTGGGGATCGCATTCCTGTCCCATGGATTGATGTCTGGTGGCTTAATGGGCGAACCCCGCAGGACGAACCTAGGATTATCTTACACTAATCCGGCTAGCCCGCAGTTCAACCAGCATTTTGTACCGACTACCACGACGACCCTGGTTGGCGGCATCATCATGGGTGCTGCTGCAATTATTTACTTCATCGTATTTTTTGCGACAGCCATAGGAAAACGTGTGAACGAACCTCAGCTGATTTTACCTGAATCGGAGGAATTGCATGAGGAAAAAGATATGCCACTGTTATTGACCATGAAGCCCTGGCTTATTTTAATGGTGGTACTGGTAATGACCACCTATGTGCCAGCACTGATCAGTGTTTTCAAATACTCAAAAGCAGTCCCTAATAAATTTCAGCCGGATAGTCCGCAAAATTTGCTCAAATCAGGCGACGACCATTAATATGACCACAATATAGCTGTTATGAAACAGGTAAACCGAAAGGCAATCATTTTATTTTTTTCTTTGATAATTATTGTGCCCCTTCTCGTATTCACAGCGATGCGGTGGTACGAGAACAATATTGAAGGACTACCTTATTATCACAGCGGAACTTCAATCGAAGATGCTGATGTGCCGCACCTTACTGTGCCGGACTTTGCCTTTCTGAATACGGATAGCAGTGCGCTTAAAGGAAGCTTTGTAAAGGAAAAGGTTTGGGTGGTGAATTACTTCTTTACTTCCTGCCCGACCATATGTCCTAAAATGATGGCCGGTATGCGGCTTATCCAGCAAGCTTTTCCGAATGATAAACAAGTACGCCTGTTGTCGTTTACCGTAGATCCCTACCACGACACACCCACTAAGCTGAAAAAATATGCTGTAAAGCATAGCATTGATTTGCAGCAGTGGCAACTGGGCACCGGAAGTAAACCTGAACTTTACAGGTTTGCACGTAACGGGTTATTTATTACTGCTACTGATGGCGATGGCGGCGAGGGTGATTTCATCCATAGTGATAAAATTGTACTGGTAGATCGTCAAAACCATATAAGGGGCTACTACGACGGTACGGACGAAGATGAAATAAGCAGGTTGATAACGGATATCAGCAGGTTAAAAGTGAGCCCTCCAAACAAATAAAACACCCACATGAAAAAAACCATTTTAAGTGTAATTATCCTGGTTTCGTTAGCCAGGGTTAGCCATGCTGCCGATCCTGATAATATTGAAGGGAAAGCGGTATTTCAGCAGAATTGTACTTCCTGCCATGCTATTCAAACGCAAGTTGTTGGGCCCGCACTGCGCAATGTTTTCGACCGTCACAGCGAAGCCTGGATTATCAGCTTTGTTCATG
The DNA here is from genome assembly GCF_903893715.1 of uncultured Mucilaginibacter sp. Taxonomy (GTDB): domain Bacteria; phylum Bacteroidota; class Bacteroidia; order Sphingobacteriales; family Sphingobacteriaceae; genus Mucilaginibacter. The sequence goes on along the minus strand of NZ_CAITNG010000039.1, from coordinate 26,699 downwards.
CTTCGCAAACGGTGATCAAAAGCGGCGACACATCCGCTGTACGCCTGTTTAACCAATTCAACCAAACGGTGATGCCAAACCACCCGAATCTGAGCGATCAGGACATCAGAAATATCATCGGCTATATCCGATCGGAAAGTAAAAACGCCGTGGCACAGCTGCCGGTAACAACGGCGGCGGTGGAAGATAACGACCCTTATAAAGGCGAATCCGGCTTTGTAAGACAAGTTGTTTACATTGATCTTCCGGGCGCGCATACACCCATATTACCTGGGGACTATAGAACATGGTTCGTACTTGGAGGTCTGATCTTTCTATCACTGTTGACGTTCTTCTTCGCCATCAAAATGAAGACTTTAATTGATTTACTTAAAACGAAATTCAGTAAAACAAGTCATCGGATTGTGCAATAGCATTTAGAGAACTAAACCATAGCGTGTTTTGAAAGCACTAGTCAGCAAATAGAAAAAAATTGTAAAAACGTAGTTTGTTTATAAAAATCATGCATCCCGACAAACTAAATAAGCTATTAAATAATCCAAGTGATCATTTAGCCAACGAAAGAACTTTTTTAGCCTGGATAAGAACCAGCATTGCGTTAATGGCATTCGGCTTTGTCGTGGTTAAGTTCGCCTTGTTCATCAAACAAATTTCCATCGTTTTAGCAGGGAAAGCTATTTTACCAGGAAAGGGCTATTCCGCAGAGATCGGCATATTTTTAGTGGCGACAGGCGCAATAATGGCACTTCTTGCCTTCTTCCGATACAAGCGGACAGAGCGGCAGTTGCAGGATCACAACTATCACCCATCTTTCTTGTTGTTACTATTGCTCACACTTGGTATCCTGATTATAAGTGCGCTACTTATCTACTATTTATTGCCAAGTATTTAATGGCATTGTTGCCTTTCGCCGCAGTTATCTCCAAGAATGTTCACCTAATGGGCTATCAATGATGATTGTTATAATTACCAGGTCTACTTATGGACGCTTGTGCTAATTCAATATTGTTGCTTTTTCGCTAAAACAACGTTATGTTATTTCACAAATAAATTGCCAGAAAACTTATCAATTTCCCGGGTTGCGCATAATAAGACTGAAAACTGCTGATCAATTATTTAAACAACTGAACCAGGATAAAACTGGCATATTTCATTGTTCGTATACCTCGCCACAATGTAAAGAAAGAATTAAAGATAACTCCCGTTGAGAGGTTTGCTTCGTAGGTTTTTTTACGTTATTGCCATAATTTATTCAATCTGCCTGTCGCCTTCAGGTAATCCAGTTGAAAAATCCACAATTGTTTTTCCCCGAGCGCGTAGTTTGCCAAAATACTTTCGAGGCTTACTTCCTCCGTATTTAAAGTTGATGCCGTCTCCTGGCCTTCATCAAACCTGTCCTGCATGATTTGAATGGTTTCCTTTGACAGCGATATATTTTCATTCAGCGTTTTTAGTTGTGCCAGCAAACGGTCGGTTTTTATTTTTGCCGTTACAGCATCTTTAACGTACCCGGCATATTTATCATCGCGCTGGTCATTGTACTGGTACGATTGTAATTTTAGTTGCTGTAATTTATTTTGTTTGTCTTCGCCAATAAGCAGCGGCAGTTTCACATCCAGGCCCACATAACTCAAACCAAACCACGAATTTGCCGCTATTGGGCTAAACTGGTTGGTATATTGATTAGCACCTAAAAATCCTTTCATGCTGATGGTTGGTAAATATTTAGCTTTTTCTGTCTCTGCCTGCAAAGCGGCAAGTTTGCTCTGTAAAGCCAGTTGCTGTAATTCAGGTATAGAGTCGTTCATGGGGACGAGGGCTAATCGTTCCGCGTTATTGTTTTTGAATAAACTCATGTCGATAGCGATGTCCGCATGGGCAACATCATCTTGCCCGATCAGGAACAAGAGGTACACTTTATTTTCAACCAACTGCGATACGGCATCTGCTAACTTTTGCAGGGTATTGTGATGATTAATCAGGGCGGTATTGAGGTCCGATTTTAGCAGTCGTTTTGCTAAAAATTTGTTTTTCTGCAACTGATAACTTATCCATGTTCTGGCGGTATCTGCAATGGCTACTCCAATCTGTTCCTGCTGCAAACCAATATTGGCATAGGCCTGGGCCACATCGTAAACCAATTCATATTCTGATTGCAACTGTGATGCTACTGCGATTCGTTCCTGAAGTTCTGATTCACTTTTTTGCCTGGATATGGAAACATCCAGCAAAGGCTGTACTACGGTAACACCAGCGGCCTGCGACCATTTTGTACCAAACTGTATGCTTTTCGTTGCATCAACAGGGTAAGCAGGATTGAAAATACCAATCGGTAAAATCGATGTCTGTAAAATGGGATTGTACAGATAATTATATTCAACCGATACTTGCGGCCAGTACTTTTTGAGCAGGGCTTCTGTTTGCAGTTTCCGAATCGTCAGGTCCATTTTACCTGCCTGGATGTTTTTTCTGTTGGCTAGGGCGCTGGAAATAGCCTGCCGCAACGAAACGGTAGTTTGCGCAAACGCGGGAATAGTGGAACGCAACAATAGCAGGATAATAGCAAAACCTGTTAATTGTTTTTTTAGATTACTTACCACTTTTAGCAGAAATTTGGTTGAACGGATCATATTAGTTTTTTATTGATCAATTAAAAACAGACGCCGGTTCAACACTGCTAATCCTTCGTAATGCAAATGATGCTCCGCCCAAAGCAATTAAAGCAATTGTTAAAAACATGCCTGATATGACCAACGGTGAAAAACTGAATATTAGGCCGGATTTCGCGACGCCCATACGAAACCCTTCGAGCAAAAGCATACCGATAACAAACCCGGCAATAGCAAAAAACATAGCCTGCGTTAATATCAGCCGCCTGATATACCCGTTACCTGCACCAATAGCTTTTAATGTGCCGTAATCTTTGAGGCGGTCAAGCGCAGAAGAATACATAGTTAATCCGATGATAAAAAACCCGGCTATCAGCGCGAAAACAATCAGGGTGCCGGTGCTTAACGCGATACCGCTTGAGCCTAGAATTTTTTCGATGGTTGATTTAGCTAACGCTTGCGAAGGCCAGGCACGCACGCCGCTAATGGTACTATTTATCCTGGCAACAACGTCATCGGCATTGGCACCCGGTAGCAGCTTGACTAAAACGGCGCTAACGCTATTAACCGATTGGTTGGAATAAAACCGGGCGCGTTCAATGGTAGTAACGGAAATACTGCTGCCAAACCCACGGAATCCTTTAGTCTGCAGCGCAAAAAAGGCGCGTTTGCCGTTGATCTCAAAATCGGTTCCGAGATTGATGTTATCGCCGATATTTTTCTTCTCAAAAAATTCAGCACTTACGGCACCATCCATTTGCAGGTCGGCAGGTTTACCGGCAATGATCTTACTGGAATCTAATACGGTGTTTAATTTGGATATGTCAACGCCAATCAACGTGATAGCACCACTGGTGCCATTATTATAGTTACACGATGCCCCGGTGATTAATATGGGGAAAGCTTCCTTCACTCCGCTGAGTCCCTGCACCGCCCTTAGGGTACGGATATCCAACTTGCCCAACTGGTTCACATCGTCCGTTTTGCTGTCAACCACCCAAATATCCGCCTTAACGTTAGTGGCAAGCGATCCCATTAAGCCGGTTAAAAAAAAGAATACGCCCAGTTGCTGCCCGATCAAAAAAGTGCTGATCAAAATACCAACGATCACGCCGATACTCTTCGCTTTGTCAAATCTGATAAACTCCCAGGCGGTCTTAAGCATTTTATTATCTCTTTTGGTTAGTCGAAATATCAATCACACATTCAACCCTTGCATTAAGCAATAGCTTTTCAGGCTTATCCAGCACTATTTTTATTTCCCTAACCCGCCTGTCTTCCTTTTCGCCGGCCTGGTCGGTAAAAAGTGATTTCTTTTTCAGGAAACCCGAAGTAAAATAAACGGTCCCTGTTGCTAAAGTGTCCAATGATCCGGTGTTCCGCACCCATGCCCTTAGGCCGTTGCTGATCTTATCAGCAAATAATTCATCGATCTCGCAGTCGGCTATGGTTTTGCCCTGCGGGCTAATTTGGACGAATGGGGTTTGCGTATTCACAGCACTGCCGACGAGGGTGCTTATTTCAAGTATTTTCCCCTTCACGGGAGATTTAATGATCTTCTGGTCCAATTGCTGTCTGGACACTTCAAGGGCTGCTTTTGTCTCTGTTAATTTACTCTTGGAAACCTGGGCATTAGCCTGCAAACGGCTAAGGTTCGACTGAAAGCCCTTTACGCTGGTGTTAGCGTCATCTACCGCTTGTTGTGTTTCTGCACCTTTAGCTAGCAACCTTTGCAGCCGCTGTAATTCCAATACACTGTTATTGTACTTTGCTTGGTATTCTTCAACAGCAGCATTGTCTGCTTTTATCTGGTCATACTGCGTATTCACCTCGCTTGAAAGCTGATTTACCTGCGCGCTTTCAACCGCATGCTGCAACTCCAATACAGTCTCCCCGGCACTAACAGAGTCATTTTCATTTTTATAAATATGTTCAACAATGCCATTTACTGGTGATGAAAGCTGAATGATGTCACGTTCCGGAACGATCTTGCCAATACCAACTACCTGGGTTATGGCCACGCTAGCTTTAGGCGGTGCGTTAGTAGTTGTTTTGTCATTCGGACTACCCGAACATCCGGCCAACGCAAGTAACACCGTAAAACAATAAAAAAGCTGTTTCATATCCTGATTTTAGTGGGGTTCTATTTCTTCTTCTATAGGTTTATCGCTTACTGCACCATCGGTAACATAAACAATACGGTCTGCGAATGGTCTGAGGCGGGTATCATGGGTTACCACGGCAACCGCCTTACCTTGTTTCGCCAGCGTTCTCAGTTCGTCCATCACAATACTTACGCTTTTGATGTCAAGAGATGCAGTAGGCTCATCACACAGCATTATTTCGGGATTAGTTACTAAAGCTCTGGCTATGGCAACCCGTTGCTGCTGACCACCACTTAGATCATTGGAGAGATTTTTCAAGCGGTCGCCCATACCTACTTTGACAAGTGCGTCGGTTGCTTTTTGTTTTGCTACCTTGTCAGCAACGCCTTGCAATTGCAAAGGCATCATTACATTTTCAAGGGCGGTTAGCGGAGCGATTAAGTTGAATTTTTGAAAAACAAAACCGATCTTTTCCAGCCGGATCTTTGCCAGCTTATTTTCACTAAGCTGACTGACATTGATGTCGTTGATCCACACTTCCCCAAAACTTGGATAGATAACACAGCCAAACAAGGAGAGTAATGTCGTTTTTCCCGAACCAGAAGGCCCAATAATGAGCGTAAGTTCACCTGACCTTAAATCGACAGAGGAAGCCTGTAACGCCGTGATGATTGTATCACCCATTTTGTATTCCTTTCCGGCTTTTACCAGTCTTGCGACAATTTTATGATCTCCGGGCATGATATATTACGTAATTGGCAATTGAGTCTCTAAAGTTACGCATATCATCATATAAACCTGCATCGATTGAAAATCAGGCTATTAAACAGTTTTATTATGAATAGATGCAACTCCATTGTATATTTAGGTTGAAAACATGTGGATGTTCAAACAAACATCATCAGGTAATACTAAGCCGTCGAAAAACCGGAACCTTCACCAAGTCCAGTAAGAATGCAAATATTACTGCAGCGGCGAATGTGCCGGCTACCATCAGTCCTGATAAAGGCTGCATTGCAAAGCCTCCGATGGCCAGTGCCGACGCGATCACCAAATCCGTTATAGACGAAAAAATCAGCCAGTTGCTTGGTCGTGAAGACCAAAGATGCCGACGCTCACGGTTGGTATAAGTTGTGGCCTGGTTGCCGGACACGATAATCACGAAAGCCAGTGTCTGAAGCTCCCCGGTGCTGAACTTCATCCCGTAGATCCCAAAAGCTAAAACAGATAGACTAAACACTAGTTCCCCTAACCCCATCGTAACGCCAGCGATAGTAAGGTTGCTAATACGCCAGGCATTCGGGGCGGGGGAAGGCTGCACATGGTCTGTGGTTAATGACATACCAAGGAAGTCACCTGTGATCATTATAATAACCATTAGTAGCGGTGTCAAAATCGCATGGCCGGTCATAACCAGCCCTATGGTCAGGAAAAGTACCTGCACCGTCTTTTTGGTAATGGAGTTTAAGGTGTAGCTTAATATCCGTTGAAACGTAGTTCGCCCCTCTTTGACTGCGGCAACGATGCCCGAAAGGCCCGGTTCGGTCAGTACCATGCCTGCAGCTGATTTGGCAACGTCGGTTGCAGTAGAAACAGCAATACCCATTTGCGCCTGGCGTAAGGCAGGAGCGTCATTTGCCCCGTCACCGCACATACCTACGATGTGGCCGCCTTTTTGAAAAGCCTTAACGAGTTTGTATTTATCCTCCGGCAGTACCCCGGCGAAAACTGCATATTGGTCCGGGGTAACCCGATCAGGAATTGGTCCGGGCGGACATACCGAGCCATGAAGACCGACGGCCTTTGCCACTATGGCCGCTGTAGCCGGTGCATCGCCCGTTACCATCACGGTGCGAATACAAAGTCTGTCAAGTTCAATAACAAGCGCTGCTGAGTCCTTGCGCGGCGGATCACTAAGGGCGATGAGTCCGGCTAGTCTTATCTCCGCCGGAACACCGGTGGCTACAGCCATTACACGATAACCTTGTGCCTCCAGTTCCTTTGCTGCCTTTGTCGCGTCCGGTGAAGGCTTGGCAAGCGCGGCAATGGTGTCATAGGCACCTTTCAGAATATGTTGCAGTGTCCCTGTTAAATCTGTAGCGGTCGCCTCCGCCATTTTTTTTGCCGGATCAAATGGGGTGAATGCCACCAGTTTCGGCGGATCTGTCACCTTTTCACTTACTGCTGCTGCACGGATAGCGACCTCCACCGGGTCCTGCCCGCTATCAGAACTCGCCAAGGCAGCCAATGCCAGAACATGCGCTTCATCGAAACCGGACATTGGGCGAACCACTGTCACCGTCAGCGCATTTTGGGTTAAGGTACCGGTCTTGTCGACGCATAAAACCACTATGGATGCTGCTTCATCCACTGCGGAAAGTCGGGTCGGCAGAACACCCAGCTTTCCAAGTGCGCTTCCGCCTATCGCGGCGGCCAGGGTGAAAGTGGCTGGCAGGGCAACAGGGATTGACGCCAGTATAGCCGTTAAAACAAGGGGTACGATCCCTGCCGCCGGCATTTTGAGAAACCATGAATAGGTTATCAAAACAACGATCATGAAGCCATTAAAGAACGCCAGATTACGCACCACAATTAGTACAGCCTTCTGTTGGGTACTTTCAACATGGGCTGTTTGGACAAGTTCAGCCGTCCGGCCAAATTTAGTATTAGCGCCTGTTGCCGTAACTTCTGCCTCGGCTTCACCGCGCCGAACCAGCGCCCCGGCATACGTCTGAAAGCCTTTGCTTGCTTCGATAGGTACGGATTCGCCGGTAAGCATAGATTGGTCAAGTAATATTTCACCGCCGGTTAGGGTTACATCTGCTGCCACAACACCGCCGAGCGAGAGTTTAACCACATCGCCCGGAACCAATTCCGTTGCGGCCAACGTTTTCCAAATACCGTCACGCCTGACGGATGCAGTAAGAGCAAGACGGGATTTTAATGCCGTGAGCGTAGCTTGTGCACGGCTTTCCTGGAACCAGCCAAGGACAGCATTGAACAGTAGGAGCGTGGCTATGATCGAAGCCTCTACATATTTACCGAGGACCATTTCAAGGATGATGGCCGCTTCGAGCATCCAGGGAACAGGCGCCCAGAACTTCTGGAGTACCATTCGCAGCGGATGCACGCTGGTATCCGGCATGGCATTTAGGCCATATTTCTTTAGCAGCGTAATGGCTTCCGCAGTTGTAAGCCCATTCGACGATATTTTCGGTTTTTGAACTGTTTCTACAGAGGAGGTAGATTTCGAACCTTGCCCATCACCCGACTTCGGGTCAGAGATATGAGGTGCACCCGGAGAAAGTTCCATAGTTGATCGATTATAATTTTTCGGAAAGTATTAAACTGAAGTGAAAAGTAAAACCCTTACCTGATATACTTTCCACTCATATTTTGTCATCATGATTGTTGATGATCACGTAAAAAGGTGAAAATCAAGAGCGAAGCCTGCGGCTTTGCAGATGCGTTTACTTTCTATCGGGTTAATCATCAAAACAGGCCTCTCCGGTTGCTCTCTAATAGGCATTTCTCTACGCAGTTCATCAACTCAAACCCATCAAATGGCTTGACCAGGTAATTTTGAATACCAAGGGATTTCGCTTTTTGCGCCTCCCTGTTTTCTGAATTTGCAGTTGAGAAAAAGGGGATGTGACAGATAAACAGATTTTCTCTTAAGGAACTTAAAACTTCATATCCATTCATGCCCGGCATCTGTGTATCACAAATAATCAGGTCCGGCAGTTGCCCCCGAACAAGTAACACTGCCGCCAGACCCCAATCCGCCGTAATCACGCGAAATCGTTCAAGGACCAGCATTCAGCAAGGCTATCCCTGATCACTTCATCATCTTCGATTATTAGTATGCTTTTTTTCATGCCCCCTAATCATTATCAACCTTTAATAAATAAGCAACATGCGTAGGTTACTGAAATATGTAAACGCTGTATGGATAAGTGTTTTTTGTTGAAAAATGTTTTAAATCAATAACTTAAATAGCAGATTTAATTGCTTTGAGGAAGTTTAATAGCAAGTAACCCTATAAACCATTTTCCTCAAGAATGAAGACTTAGTCCGCCTTTTTTATTAATTAAAAGATGGTCCCATGATGTTTCCTACGTCGCCTATGGAAACGACTGTGAGTTTACAACTACATTACAATTAAAATTATTGATATTATTATTAATTTATGTATTTTTATTCAACGATTTAGAATCATTTATCCATTGCGTGATTCGTAAAGTAGTTGATTTTTTGAATATATAAATACGTGAAATATAGACAGTTATGAACGATGTTCATGACCCGTCCATTCCGCAAAAAAAGCTTCACAATAGTGAGGCTTTTTTCGATTATGGCGTTTTACGTTTATGTCATTCAGAGCGAGGTTGACAACAGCTATTACAAAGGCTTCTCCGAAAACCCGATAAACAGGCTGTCGCAGCACAACAACGGGGAGTGTGTTTACACGTTGAGGAAAATGCCATGGGCTTTTGTTTATATTGAAGAATTGCCGACAAAACGAGAAGCTTTGATACGAGAGCGGTCCTTGAAGAAGTATGCACATGCTCAAATTGAAAAGCTTATTCTCTCGAATAGAAATTGTGTAGCGTTTTTCGGTAGTTCAGCTGGTTAGTATACATGCCTGTCATCCCCACTATGGTGGGGACGGGTTCGAGTCCCATCCATTCCGCAAAAATAGAAAAGCCCTGTAAAGAAATTTACGGGGCTTTGTCGTTAAAATTCTTAAATGACACGCGCGTCTATCTAAACCAGCGGCATCTTAAGATATTACAATCAGGTCAGCCGTGCCGCCGCTGCCACTCCCCAATGGCAGCGTGGCTTGGGCCGGACCTGTTGTAAAGCTTTTATATCATCTACCGGTAAAGATGATGTTGAACATAATGATCATATTGTAGACGAGGGTGGATAAAACAGCCACGAACAAAGCCAAAATCTGCAAAGCCAATTGCAGGTTATTGGATAGAACGGGTTTTGTTAAAAGTTTTATACGGTTCGATTTCATGCCTAATCTTTTTTTGCCGAATTGATGGCCCTTATAAACTTTACGTTTTTCGGTGATGCTAAATTGCGTATTAATCCAACGCAACTCAATAATAGAAGTCTATGGTTTTTGAGACAGCGCTTTTTTAAGACCGGTCGTTTATCAAACGCTCGTGAATGGCTTTTGCAACAGCTTCGGACTTGGAGTTGACGTGCAATTTTTTATAAATACTATTGATATGTGTACAAACCGTGCCCATACTGATAAAGCAGTGGCTGGCTATCATTTTATAGCTGTCGCCGCGTACAAGGCATTTTAATACGTCTTTTTCGCGCAGCGAGAGGTCGTATTCGTTTTGAGCGATGTTTTTCTTTTCGCTGAAAAAATCGAGCACCTTGCGTGCAATACTGGCGTTCATGGGCGCACCACCCTGGCTTACCTCGGTAATGGCCTCCATTATCTTGGCAGGCGTGGTTTTTTTGAGCAAATAGCCTGATGCGCCCGATTGGAGGGCGCCAAAGATTTTTTCGCTGTCGTCGTATGATGTGAGGATCAACACATTGATGTCCGGAAAATGGCTTTTGATGAGCGCTGTGGCCTCAATGCCGTCTAAACCGGGCATATCGATATCCATCATGATGACATCGACAGGGTCTTTTCGTAAATTGACCAACACATTGTTGCAATCCGGATAAATGCCCGCTATGGTAAAACCCGGCGTACCCGAAATAAGGTAGTATAAGCTTTCGCGCAAGGCGCTGTTATCGTCAAATACGGAAACCCGGATGCTCAAATTGGTGTGTGTTTAGCTTGTAAAGATAGTGCGGTGCATCAGCCTATCCTATAATATGTTTATATGATATTGAATACCAACCTTACCTCTGTACCTTCGCCCGGTGCCGATTTTATGCTCAGCGTACCCTTAAGTTCGGCCACACGTTTGTGCATGTTTTTTAAACCGTTGCGGGTGTTGGGGGTTTCAACTTCAAAGCCTTTTCCGTTATCGCTTATGGCAAGTTCTATTTTATTGCCCAATTTATTGACACTAACTTTCATAGATGAACAACCTGAGTGTTTAAGTATGTTGTTGATAGATTCCTTAAAGATCAGGAAGATGTTTTTTCTGGCCTCCATTTTTACCCGGGTATTGAGGATATCCTCCGGAATATTGATCTCGAAATTGATATTGCCGGCTTCGAGCAAGGGGATGGCAAACTCGCGCATGCGTACCGCCAAATCGTTAAAATGGTCGTTTTGTGGATTTACCGCCCAAATAATATCGTCCATTGCATCCAGCATGCTACGCGAGTAATGCGAGATGTGGCTGATGATTTCGCGTGTTTTTTCGGCCGGCGCTTGTTCTCTCAACTGCTTATCGGCCACTTCGCTAAAAATAGAAATGCTGCTCAATGCAGAACCAATATCATCATGAAAATCGGATGCTATCCTTTCCCTTATCCTTTCGATAGCTAAAAGGTGCCTTATACGGTAGCTATATAACTGGTATAAAATAAGCCCGATAGCCACTATTACCAGCAGCCTAAACCACCACGCAGCCCAGTATGGCGGTTCAATCAAAAAGCTAAACGAGGCCATGTGATTGTTCCAAAGGCCGTTTTTATTGCCGCTTTGAACATAAAAAGTATAGTCGCCGGGTGGCAATTGCGCATAATTGGCGTTACGTTCCTGATCGGTATACTGCCATGCTGCATTGGCAGTATTTAGCTTATATCTGAATTTAATATGCGCCGGGTCGGTATATAAAAACGCGGTAAAGGCAATGTTCACCGAATTGTTATTAGGGCTTAAAACCAGTTTATTGCTGCCGGTTTTGCCGGGATAGTAAGGAAGAGCGGGCTGGTTGTTTATACTCACTTTTTCGATTACCGGATCGGAGGGGAGGGCCGTGTTTTTTGCTGACGGCTTAAAATAGGCAAAGCCGTTTCTAAAACCCAATACAATGTCGTTTCCAATCTTTGCCAAGGGCGATCCCGGGAAAATTTGTATCAGCGGGTCTTCATATTCGGCTTTTGACGATATATGTGTATCAAGGTTATAGGTAAGTATCCCGGCATCCGTATTTGCCCAAACCATGTTATCGACAGTGATAACGCTTTCGCAAAGGGGTCGGTATAAATTAGCGATGGTGTTAACGAAAGTAAATTTTTTGGTCTGCTTATTGAAAATGGTGAGGCCATTGCCCGCGCCGCAAACAATTTGATTGTTGACAGCCGGCGCAATACTAAAAAAGAAGTAATGGGGCAACTCCCCAGTATCCCGATAGAATGTGGTTTTTTTTGCAGCGATGTTATAATTAAAGAGGCCATTCCGCGATGCTATCCAAAGTGAGCCATTATCATAATAGCCATTTAACAAATTATACTTAAGCGGGTCGGTCGGCTTTGGCGAACTGCGGTTTACGGAAGCCGCTTCAACTTTATGGGTGCTAAGTTGATATTTAAAAAGCCCTAAATTGGTTGTAATAAAATAGGTGTCGGCATCCACCATGATTATTCGGTGGATATAATAATTCAATATCGTCGAATCGGGCAAAGGCAGCCACATCTGGTGCAAAATACCCGTAGTGGCGCTCCACTCTACTATCTTTTTTTGTGTTATAATGAGCCATTTGTTTTTATCGGTCTGCACAAAATCATAAATCTGTTGTACATCGGGGCTTTTATCAATGGCAAACATATTGTCAACCTTTTTGGTTTCCCAGTTAAAACACATCATTTTATGGCTGTTTGTGGCCATCCAAACTTTTACGCTGTCGTACTTATCCCTTACAATTTTGTTGATAGCTACCTCATCGGTACTTGTTTTGGCAATAGCCCTGATTTTCCACTGCTGGTTCCCCTTATCGAGCATACTTATACCTAAACCCGTAGCAATCCACAACCGGCTTTCTTTATCGATAACAAATTTGTTGACGAGGTTGCTGGGCAGGCTGTACAGGTTGTTATCATCATGGGTGTAACTGATTTCGATTTTTTTGAGCGCGGTATCATACACCAATACACCTTTTCCGCCTGTGGCGATAAAAAGGTATTGTTCCTTTTTATCGGACGGTAAAAACGTCAAATCGTCTATTTCGACGCCGGCTGTTTCTTTCGCTACCAAAGAAAAATCGGACAGGTTTTTGCTGATGAGCAGCCCCAGATTTGTACCCAAATAAAAACCGTCGGCATTTTTTTTGACGGCGAATATTTTAACCAGCCCACCCTTATACGTTAAGATCCGTGTTGAGTAAGTATTTGTTTTTATGTTATAGATATAAACCTTTTCGCGACTTGAAACAAGCAGCGTGTTTTCGTCGAGCAAATAAGTGCCCAAGGGGTCGGTAATATTTGCCAGGGAGGTGAATGTTATTTTTAAAGTACGTGTATCTACTTTTGCCAAGCCTAAATCGCTGACAAACCACAGCGTGTTTTTTTGGACAAGACATGCATTGGCGTTTTCTATTTTGTGCTTTGAATCTCCATCCAGGTAAACAAATTTATTGCTTGCATCATCATAATAGCATAAGCCAGCAGCGCAGGCCCAAATGCGCCCTGTGTTATCGGCAATAACATCATCGTAGTTATCTCGCAGCGCCCCGGGTGCAATATCGAACTTGTAAAAATAGCTTGTTTTGTTACCATCGAACCTTTGAATGCCCCGGCCGCAGGTCCAGACATATCCATATTTGTCAAATGCCATGTCGGATATTTCCCTGTTGATGAAATGGTTTTGCACGTTAAAGTTCTCGAAACGCCAATCGGCGTCTGGCCTAAACATCTGCGATAACAGCTTAAAGGGCAGGAATAATAAAAGAAAGCTCAGCGCAAATTTTATTAGGGTATTAAACATTCTGTTATTAGACGATAAGGTTTGAACTATTTATTTTGCAATTTTAAAATTAGCATAAATGATTGATTATAAACACTAATTTTTTTACCAGACATTATGAGCGCGAACAGCTGAGGGGAATAGCCCATGATATTGAAAACGGTAAGCATCGATAAAAAAAAGGTTGCTTATCGAAAATATTTATAACCGAAAATGGAAACCATACGTAAAAAAGTTTAATTTTACCACTTTGTGTTTATACTTAAACCTTAAGCTGTTACAAATGAAAAGAATATTTACTAAAATTATAACCTTATTAATTGTACTGTTTGCATGTAATGCTTATGCCCAAAAAGGGACAAAGGCAATGCTTTCTAACGTCGATACCATTTATCTGGATCTGGCCACCAATATTTCGCCAACCTATCAGGTACCCAATAATAAACCTGTAGTTATCGTTATCCACAACTTATTACCTTCCGGTCATTACGCTGTAAACCAAACCCGTAGTTTGAAGCTTTCGGGCTCTTTACCGGTACCGGCAGCCCTTGCGGCTACAGGTATTGACCCCTGCACCGGCCTGGAACAGGCTTTGCACGATGCCAAAACAGAAGCTGAAATTGGCCAGTTGATGACCATTGCGCGCACCAATAACTGCGATTTTTATGGTAAGTATCTTACCGCTACAACATCCGACCCGATCACCATTTCGAAATTAAACAATGAGGTGTTTACCCTAACAATAACAAACCTTGATACAAAAAGGGATTGGACCATCAATATCCAAACCGAAGAAAAAGGACAGTTTGTTACCGTTTACGGCTTTACCTATATCCCTTTTGTATTTGGTAAACCGCATACCTATTACGCTCAGCAAAATTTAGACAGTAAAGGTGCACCGCTGGGTACTTACACGGTGGCCCCGGGATCGAGCGAATCGCAGGCGCAATATGCACCTACGGTTGCTTTCCATTATATCACCAAAAGCTCGGGTGTGCTGAGCAGCAGTTTTACTGCCGGTTTGGGTGTTAGTTTGAGCAGTAACGCTACAGGTATTTCGCCGGTAGTAATTGCAGGTTATTCGCTGTTGTACAACCAAAATATTGGTATCAACTTCGGTGTGGCGGCACATCAGGTAACCAACCTGAAAGGTGAGTTTACCAATGGCCAATTGTTATACTCCGGTTTGCAAGGAAATGATCTTAACGAACAGGTTACCCGTTTTAACCCTTTCTTTTCTATCATTTTCAGGTTTGGGTCTAATCCGTTCTCGGCCAAAAAATTGCCTGCCAATTCAAATGGCACCATATCGGTTGGAACAATAAACTCAACTTCAAATACAGGGGCGTTAAAAAAATAGCCGCGGCGGTTTTCCGTCAGCCTAATACATTCTTTTTCACCATAAATATGGGCAGAGAACCATGCTGCAATATGCTGTCGTGAAAGTGTTTGATATCAAAAAGGCTGCCTTCGCGTTTTTGCAAAATGGCTTTCCATTGCATAATTTGTAATGCGCCATATTTATAGGTGATGGATTGCGCCGGCCAGCGTTTTACCCTCGCTATTTCGCGCATGGCGATATCATCCTGACCGGTGATGTTATTTTTCCAAAAGGCAAGGGCTTGTTCATCCGTCCAGCCATAGTAGTTGATGCCAACCTCCATGGGCACGCGCACCGAACGGACAATATCCCATTCCCATTTGCCCAGCTCGTCGTAAGGGGTTTTATAAACGCCAAGCTGTTTGCCGAGTTCCTCTGTGTAGGCCGCCCAACCCTCGCTCAATCCTAAATAGTAAAACTGTTTTTGTACTTCCGAGTTGTTGTGCCGCTCGTTTAGTGTTTCCATATAATGATGGCCGGGCACACCTTCGTGGATGAAGAGCCAGTCGAACTGCCGCTTATTGTACGGATGGTCGAACAGGTTATAATAAAAGGTTTTGCCATCATAATAGCCCGGCGTTTGTGCCAGGTTTTTGTTCTCGCCCGGTTTGATGGTCAATTCGGGTATGCTTTGGAGGCTGAACAGCCTGTCCAGGTGCGCGTAAATAACCGATTTGGTGTGTTCAAAAGCCTGTTGTATGCTGTCGCGGTTATTGGTGAAAAATACCGGATCGTTCAAATGCTTGTAAAAGGCGGTTTTGCCCATGCCGGTGCCCATGCGTATTTGTTCGATATGTCCTTTAACCCGTTCTACTTCCTTCAAGCCGAATTGGTATGCCTCGTCTGGCGTTACATCGGCACCCAGCCATTTTTTTAGGAAGTATGCGTACCATTGTTTTCCGTTCGGGATGGTGTATAAACCCCGTCGCCGGGTTGATGATTGGCTTGTATCAGCCATTCCTTTTCTAATGTTATCCGCTCCAGGTTAAGGCCGGTCTCGTAAGCAATTTGCTGGTAATCCTGCTGTTGCTGGGCAGTTAATTGTGCAGGATTGAAACCTTTCAACTGCTGTTGTACCTGCTCAAAAAAAGCCTGCTGTAATCGCACACTATCGATAGACTGTATGCTTTGCAGGTTTTGCACATACCCCAAACTAAAAGCAGGTAAATGCAACTTCTTGTAGCCCGATACAAACCGGTTGCTGAAAGCATCAAAATCAGTTTGCGGCCGGGTTTTGTTCGTGTTAAGACAAAGCAGGAAAACAAACAGGGCTAAGTGTCGCATCATATAAAATTCGGTTGGTCAATACTTTTTTTGCGGATATGGGTTTGACGATAGCCGTAGCAGAATGTTACAATCTGTGGCCGCCCAAACTTTTTCTCATTCGCACACCTGCACATTTACACGTTATTTTAAATATTTTTATACCACTTGTCCAATTATCAATACCCCGCCCATTATTAAGGAAAAAACCATTTAAATTTAGGAACCATGAACGAATTCACCTTTATCTTCAGAAACGCCAACGACCCTGATGTGCAGTTTTCGCCCGAGCAAATGCAAAGCATTTTAACCCAATGGCGCGATTGGATGGGCAGCATTGCCGCGCAAAACAAACTGGCCAGCCCCGGCAACCGCTTAGGGTTTGATGCCAAAGTGTTAAAACCCAACGATGTGATAACCGACGGCCCTTATGTTGAAATGAAAGAAATGGTAAGCGGTTATATTATTGTTAAAACCGATACCATTGAAGAGGCTGCTGAACTGGCCAAAGGTTGCCCGGTATTAAAAGTTGGCGGAAGTGTTGAGGTGCGCAGCATTATCCCGATGAGCATGTAATTTAACTAAAACGAAAAAGCCCCGATGTTTATCAGGGCTTCTTCGTTTTTATGGCTTCGTATCCAAAGCCGGCCGTGTTTCGGTTTGCGATACCAGCCAGCCGGTAACATACATCCACTTCGTCATTTTTGCCAGTTTGGCGATGTTGATACGGTCGGGTTCATCCTTAGGGGTATGGTAATCGGGGTGCAGCAGCGAGGTAAAAAATATAGCAGGGATGCCTGCCTGCGCATAAGGCAGGTGGTCGCTGCGGAAATACCATCCTTCGGGCTGTTTAGGGTCATCCCACGAAAAATCGACCTTGAATTTTGTCAGATCAGCATTGGCTTTCATCGCCATATCAACGAGCGCAGTTGAGTTTTTATGCGCCGTGGTACCCAGCAATGCTGCCGAATCGACACTGTTGCGCCCTATCATATCGCCGTTTAAAACGGCGACAATGCTTTGCTTGCCGACCGTTGGGTGAGCTGCATACCAGCGCGAGCCTAACAAGCCGCGCTCTTCTGCACCATGCCAAACAAACAGGGCCGAGCGTTTGCCGGGCTTAGCTGTCCATGCCCGCCCGATAGCCAACATGCCTACTGTTACCGAAGCATTATCATCGGCACCGTTCCATATCGAATCCTGCGCTACGGGGTTGCCCACGCCATCATGGTCGTGGTGGCCGCTGTACAGCACATATTCATCTTTCAGTTTAGGGTCGGTGCCAACGGCTTTTGCAATTACATTAACCGATGGGTATAGAAAAGTTTCGGCCCTAAAGTCGGCTTTAATGCTCGCGCCCGCTTGTTGCAGGGCAGCTGCCATATCGCCCTTTACCATAATAACCGGCAAAGGTTGAAAGCGGGCGTTATTTGCTGCAGGGGTACCATCCAATACATATAAACCCGACTCATAATTATGCCCGATAAAGGCCAGCGAGCTTTCGACCACATCGTCGGCGACAAAAATAATGGCGGTAACACCTCTGCGGCGCAAGGCGGCGCTTTGCTGGCGTATGGCCGAAGACGTGTACCTGAAACCCCACAAACTCATTCCGGCGGCGGGCAATGGTTTTGGCGCGGTAATTTTTACGGCTACTATTTTACCTTTCAAATCCATTGTGGTATCGGCCATTGATGTGAGCCATTGCACAGGGCCGTCAAGGTGCGCATCCATAGGTTGGGTGAGCCAAAACTGTTTCCATAGTACCAGGGACTGGTTACCAATGCTGAAATAACTTTTTGCCGAAGTAACCGTGCGACGAATATTATAAAACTGGAAATAAGTACCATCGGCACCGGCAGGTTTCAATCCCGCTTCCTGTGCTTTTTGGGCCACCCAAACGGCGGCACGCATCTCGTCAATGGTTCCGGCACGACGGCCGCGAAAGGCATCGCTGGCCAGTTCAAAAATGTCTTTTTTCAGGTCGGCATCTTTGATGGATGCCAGGGCGGGTGGTAAGGTGGAAGATTTGGTTTGGCCTAATGTGTTCAGCGCAATTATGCCTGATAAAAACAAGGTCAGTGTTCTTTTCATATCGAGTGTGTTTAAATTTTAACTCCCCATAGCGTACACCACAATGTTCACCGCGAATTTGGTATTGTCTTCGGCTAAAAAGCGCTTGTTCCTAAAATCGTAGTCCCACTCGCAGCCGTAATCTTTGTTGCTATACAGCACGGCAATGCGGCCGTTTACTTCGTAAGCTTTCAGGTAATCGTGTATCAGGTCGTCGCCCCAGCCGTTCAGTTCGAATACCGTATTCGGCGGACCTTTATCAAATTTAAAGAAGCAATTATATATCGGGTGATTATTGGGTATCTTTTTTAGCGAGTTGGTACCGAACAAAGCATCCATCTGCGCCTCGAACGATTTGGCGAACAGCCCGTCGATATCATGGTTGCAATCGTCCACAAAAACAAAACCGCCGTTTTGCACGTACTTTTTAAAGTTGGCGCGTTCCACAGTATCAAACTGAACTAATTTATGCCCGCTCAGGTAACAAAACGGGGCCGAAAAAATATCGTTGCTGCTCAGGGCGACCACCTTTTCGTGCGGGTCGAAAGGGATGGTGGTGTATTCGAGCAGTGAGTTGAGCATATTGGCGGGCATACGTTGGTCGGTATCCCAATCGCCGCTGTGGTAGCTTAACCTGGTAAAAGTGAATTTTGCGCCTTGTGCCATGTGTTGTAAACTCCTAAAGTAGTACAAAATTTTAAGCCAAATGCGGGAAATTGTATCTATCTTGTAAAGATTTGGATACTTTACTGCAAATATTGCGAAAATATTGCGTGTTACGCTAAACCGCTATATATTGTGTTCTGAAACGTTACTATCACAAAACAAAATTAATGGCTACTACTACCGAACTCACCGAAACCGATATAAAAACACTCCTCGCCAAACTACCCTCGCTCAAAACCGAGATACAAAAAGTAATTGTGGGGCAGGACGAGATACTCGACGAATTACTGGTAGCCTTTTTAGCCGGTGGCCATTGCCTGTTGGAAGGTGTACCGGGTTTGGCCAAAACGTTGATCGTTAAAACCATGTCGCAGGCGCTGCACCTGGCTTTCAGGCGCATACAATTTACGCCCGATTTGATGCCGACCGACATTGTAGGTACCGAGATATTGGAGGAAGACCATGTCACCGGCAAGCGTTTTTTCAAGTTCAACAAGGGCCCGCTTTTCGCGAATATTATTTTGGCCGACGAGATTAACCGTACACCGCCAAAAACACAGTCGGCATTGCTGGAGGCTATGCAGGAGTTCGAGGTAACTTACGGCGGGCAAACGTACCCGTTGGATAAGCCCTTCTTTATCCTCGCGACCCAAAACCCGATAGAGCAGGCCGGCACATACCCCTTGCCCGAAGCGCAGTTAGACCGTTTTTTACTCCTGATAAAAATAGGCTACCCTACCGAGGCCGAGGAATTTGAAGTATTGAACCGCACCACAGGTACAAAAAAGGCGGCCATCAATGCCATCATCAATGGCGAAGAGATACAGCAGGCGCAGGCCCTGGTACGGCAGGTAAGCATCAGCGAAGACCTGATCAAATATGTGAGCAGCATGATACGCGCCACACGTCCCGATACCACTACCGTATCGTACGTAAAGGAATGGGTGCGCTGGGGTGCCGGTCCGCGCGCGGGGCAGGCATTGATACTCACCGCCAAGGCACGTGCTTTGCTAAAAGGCAGGTATGCTGTTTTGATGGAAGATATACACGCCATGGCTACGCCTGTATTAAGGCACCGTATACTCACCAACTTTAAAGCCGAGGCCGAAGGGATAACATCGGATAAGGTGACGGCGGAGTTGGTTAAGGTAATTGAGCGACCGAAAATATAAGCCCCCTCTAAATCTCCCCCGGAAGGGGAGACTTTTAATGGATAATTTAAATCTAAATACTCACATCTAACATCTCAAATCTAAACGAAGTGCTTGATCCTAAAGTTTTAATGACCATTAAAGATTTGCCCCTGGTGGCGAAAACGGTTATTGATGGCTTTATGAACGGGTATAACAAAAGTACGGTAAAGGGGCCCGGCCTCGAGTTTAGCCAGTACCGCAGCTACCAGCCCGGCGACGACCTGCGCTGGCTCGACTGGCGCATGTTTGCCCGTAGCGACCGGTATTATATCCGCGAATCGGAAATTGAGACCAGTATATCCGTGCGCTTTTTGGTAGATGCCAGCGCATCCATGAACCATGACGACGGCGGGGTAAAAAAGATTGATTACGCGCGGTTTTTAACGGCGTCGTTAGCTTATTTGGCCAATTTGCAGGGCGATGCGATAGCCTTGAACGTGTTCCAGGACGGGGGTTTGTTCTCGTTGCCCTCAAGGCTCGACCCGCAGCATTTGCAGCGGCTGTATTATAACCTGCAGCAAATTGAACCTGCTGGTACGTTTACCAAGCCCATACATTATAAAGAACTGTTCGCCGGTAACGGGCGCAAGGAGCTGTTGATATTTATTACCGATATGTACCAGAACGGCGGCGAGATTGTAAAACTGTTGGACACGCTGGCGGCTTTAAAACACGAGGTGATTGTTTTCCATTTAATGGGACAAAACGAGTTGGATTTTGATTTTAAGGGCTACTCTACTTTGGAAGATCTGGAGACCGGGCAAACCATTCCCATCAGCCCGCAGGCAAAAAAACAATACCAGGAAACATTGGAGCAGCACATCGCAGGCCTGCGCATGGCTTTGTTGGGCAAACACATCGTTTACAAAATGCTGAGTACCGCCCAACCATTGGACGAAGTTTTGCGCGAGTTTTTGGTGCAACGGAATAAAGGATTTTAAGAAAGAGTCAAGAATCAAGATCCGAGAATCAAGAAAACACATGAAAAAACCGCAATACGCAATACTCAAATCGCAATACTAAATGCACTTCCTCACCCCCATATGGCTCACAGCAATTGCCGCGGTATTGATACCGGTGGTGATACACCTGTGGAACATTAAACAGGGGAAAACCCTGAAGGTGGGGAGTATCGCGCTCATGGGTGAGGCATCGCGGCAAAGCAGTCGTAGTTTTAGGTTGTTGGATCTGTTGTTACTGGCTTTGCGTTGTTTGATATTGATAGTATTGGCCGCTTTGTTGGCCATGCCCTTTTGGACAAAACCTGCCGATGGCAAAGTAAAAGGTTGGGTACTTATTCCTAAACAAAGTTTTAAAGAGGCTTATAAGATTTATAAAAAGCCTGTCGACTCGTTAACCGCCGCAGGTTATGAGTTCCATTA
The DNA here is from genome assembly GCF_903893715.1 of uncultured Mucilaginibacter sp. Classification (GTDB taxonomy): domain Bacteria; phylum Bacteroidota; class Bacteroidia; order Sphingobacteriales; family Sphingobacteriaceae; genus Mucilaginibacter. Next base: position 5,191 of record NZ_CAITNG010000039.1, on the reverse strand, counting down.
TTTTGACAAGGGTTTTGCAAAGGCGGAATGGATGGATGTTGTAAAGGACACTGCTAAAGTTACCGATACCACCATCACGAATTATTGGGATCTGTTATCACAACTCAATGGCAAGGTGCCGTCAAAGCTGCCTGTCAGCTTATTTACCGAAAACACCCTGACGCATTTCAGCGGAAGCAAACCAATGGTGGCCCTTAACCTCAACTGGCAAACCTATACCCCCGGCGACTTCGACAGCGAATGGCTTGAAAAGGCCTGGATAGCCAATGATGATAACATCAAAGTATTGAAAGGCACGAGCAATGAGCGTGGTACAGCGTATTCGGTACTGACTATGCAACCGGGCTCGGGTTTTGGAATGGTTAATACCCTTATCGTGCGGGGTGGCGATGTGGTTGCCCATTTAAAAAGCGATCCCGAACGTGTGGTTACTGCCGACACTTCTGTTTTACGGATAGCGATGATAGCCGATGCCGGCCAGCCCGATGCAGCGTATTTGAACGCGGCTTTAAAAGCGATAGCACCTATGCTGCATGCAAAAGTGCAACTGCTCAATTACAACGATGTTATCCGGCTAAAACAAAAACAGGATTGGATGTTTTGGCTGGCCCGGAGGCCGGTCATCAAAGCGGCAACGGATATCGCTAAAAACCTGTTCATTTACCAAACCGGGAAAGCGCAAAACGTAGCCACCTGGATGAGCGTTGGCGATGGATTTGACATTGGCCGGCAAGACGGGCAGGTACCCCTGCACCTATTAATAACTTCGCCAAAAAGCGATGCCGGCCTGGTTTGGCGCGATGGTTACGGACATGCGGTTTTGAGTGCCGAAAAAGATAAAGATTTTACGCTTTACCGTTTTTACACCCGCTTCGACCCGCAATGGGGCGATTTGGTTTGGAACGATAATTTTCCGCGAATGCTGTTAGGTTTGATGACCGATCACGAGCCATCAGCGATAAGCATCCGTAACGATAAACGTGTAATGGATGTGGCGCAGATAATGCCTTTGATGGCGAAGACCAATGAGGCAAATTTGTCAGGCTTATCAGATGAGGTGGACTTGTCGCGTTATATATGGATGGTTTTGGTATTGGTGTTTTTAACAGAACGGTGGCTGGCCCATCGGAAAACTATTTTGGCGAATGGATAGCGGCATCACACAACTCCGGATATTGCGCAGACGCTGGATGGCCTATGAGGTAGCGGCATGTATCTTACTTGCGCTCGCCATTGCGTCGTTGGCATTCAGCATCATTAATTTGCTTTGCGCGATGGTGTTGTTTGTGATAAGCCTCGCCGCATTGCTCTATATCCGCAAACCCTGGAAAATTACCGATAACAAGGTATCTTCACTACTTAACCTTTACTACCCGCAACTGGAAGAAAGCTGCGACCTGGTTTTAAAACCTTACGATGAACTCAACTTGTTGGAACGCTTTCAGGTAGCCAAAGTTGAAACGGCACTATTACATTTGAACGAACAGCCCAAACAAATCAGCAAACATTTGCGGCAGTCGGGCATTATACTGGTACTGCTGCTGGGAGTAAGTTTTGCCATCGCGAAAAGCGGGATATCATTGGATTTCCCATCAAAAATAGCTACACATCGGACTGATAGCACTGTTAAAACCATTCCCGAAAAGGTACTGCCGGAAATTGAATCGCAGCGCATCAGCATTACCCCTCCTGCCTATACAGGCAAGGCAAAAAGGGAACAAAGCCAGTTCACCCTGAATGTGGAAGAAGGCAGCGAGGTAAAATGGGATATCAAAACCAATATCGCGGTAAAGCAGGTTTCGTTATTATTTAACGAGACGGAAAATATCCGTTTATCACCAAACGGCGACCATACCGGTTTTACAGGTCGGGAAACCATCAGCAAACCCGGCTTTTACCAGGTGGCTATCGATGGCAAACTATCTGATTTGTACCAGGTGGAGGTGATTAAGGACGCGCCGCCGGTCATCCGCATCATCACACCCAAACCTTATACTTTTATTGATGCAGGCGAAAAGCCACAGGTAAACATTACCACGCAGGTTAGCGACGATTATGGTGTGAGCAATGCCTTGCTGATGGCCACCGTAGCCAAAGGCAGCGGCGAAGCGGTGAAGTTTAAAGAGTATAAGCTGCAATTCTCCAATTCGTTTAACGAGCGCAAGCCCAAATACGATCTGCAAAAATTGGTCGACCTGAAAGCTTTGGATATGGAGCCGGGCGATGAACTGTACTTCTATATTTTAGCTACCGATAACCATAACCAGCAAAGCCGTACCGACGCTTATACCGTTACCATACAGGATACCGCCGCCCTGCTGAGCATGAACGGCATTGTAGCCGGTACCGATCTGAAGCCCGAGTTCTTCCGCAGCGAGCGGCAAATTATTATCGATTCGGAGCATTTACTGAAAGAAAAAGATACCATCAGCGCTGAAAAGTTTAACGGGCTGAGCAATGACCTGGGGGTGGACCAGAAACTGTTGCGCCTGCGTTACGGCAAGTTTTTGGGCGAGGAATCGGAATCGAACATCGGCGGACCGGAGCAAAACGGCGTGTCGGACCCGAAGGATTTCAGCAATATCAACAAGATCATGGACGAGTACACCGACAAGCACGATAATGCGGAAGACGCGGGCTTGTTCGAACCGGCGATAAAAGCCCAGCTCAAGGCTACCCTCACCGAAATGTGGAACGCCGAATTGCACCTGCGCATGTACAAGCCACAGGATGCCCTACCGTTTGAGTACAAGGCCTTGCGCTTGTTGAAAGACCTGCAACAAAAATCGCGCTCGTATGTGGCCAAGACCAGCTATAACCCGCCGCCCCTGAAAATGGAAAAACGCTTAAGCGGCGAGCTGAAAAAAATTGTTGAGCCGGACGTGCACTATACCATGAAGGGTGCCGATAACCCCTACCAGGCCATGCAAAACGCCGTGCCCGTTTTGGAGCAGTTAAAAAGCGGGGCAATAATGAACGGCGCTTCATTGCATGCGCTTCAACTGGCTGAGCAGCAATTGAGCAGTCGTGCCACGGCGCAACCGGCTGAGTATATCAGTTCGGTAAGCGCGATGCGGCGTATACTGGCATCGCCAAAGCAGGTACAGGCCGCCGATATCGGTCGTGTAGAGAAAGCCATACAATTTACCCTGCAAGCCGCTAAACCCATGCCTAAGGCCAACGCAACACAAGCCGATATGGGCCTGGCGCAACAGTATTACAAAAACCTGAACAAATGAGTTGGAATATTTTGGTGATAGGTATTTGTGTTTTGTTGCTCCTCTTTTCGGCTTGGAAAGAGTACCAGCGCGAGAACAAAACGCACATGCTGTTACGGGTAATTGCCGTGGTGGTTGCTGTTTCGGCACTGGCTTGTATCATACTGCCGTTGATGTATAAAACTAACCAAACCGTGGCCGACAACCATCGCGGTATTTTGCTTACGGATGGTTTTAGTACGGATAGCTTAAAAAAATATCCCGATGTGCCCGTATTTACGGCTTCGGCAGCGATGAAAAAGGAGTATCCAAAAGCAATATTGCTCCAAACGCTTTCGCTGATAAAAACAGGCTACCCGCAGTTAACGCAAATACAGGTTTTGGGTTATGGATTGGATGAGGATGGATTGAAACGGTTAAATATGCCGGTGCTTTTCAATCGACCTGCAAAACCCGCAGGGCTAAGTTCAGTCAGCTGGAACGGCGATCTGAAAGCGGGTGAAAGCTTAAAAGTACAGGGCAAGTTTAACAACCCAGATGGTAAAACCTACACCATCCTGTTAAAAGGTTTGAACGTAACGCTCGATTCCATCACCCAAAAAACAAACGGCGATTTTGAATTGCATACCATTCCGAAAACTACCGGCAATGTAGTTTATAATTTGATAGTAACCGATGGGAAAGACACCATTGAAAACAACGCTTTGCCTTTGCATATTGAAGCGGTTAAGCCGGTCAGAGTTTTGATACTTTCCTCCTCGCCCGATTTTGAGAACCGTTTTTTAAAGAACTGGCTTAGTGCGAATGGTTATACGGTTTATACCCGCACGGCCATCAGTAAAGATAAGTTCAGTACGGAGGCGGTTAATGCCAAACAAATCCCATTAACTAACCTCGGCACAGGCACGCTGCAAAACTTTGATGTGGTGGTGAGCGATGCATCGGCCTTACAGGCATTATTAGTTCCCGAGGCATTGGCTTTAAAACAGCAGGTTACGCAATCGGGTTTAGGGCTTATTGTGCGGGCGGATAGCGCGGCTAAGACCACCTCCTGGTTTCAAAGCAGTTTCCCGCTGGTTAAAACATCGGGGCAAACCCAAAACGCGGCGGCATTGCAAATATCCGGGCAAACCGCGGCCACCGAAAAATTGAAGATCGACCCCGTTGGCATTGTATACAAGCAAGGCACACAGGTTTTGGTAAGCGATGGGCAAAGTAAAGCATTGGTGAGCAGCACGCTTTCGGGTGCCGGGAAATTGGTTTTCAGTGCGCTTGGTAATACATATAACTGGATGCTGGGCGGGGATGAAAACGATTATACAGCATACTGGAGTTTACTCATCAACAAAGCGGCACGGAAGGCGGCTGTTCAAAAGTCATTGAGCTTGATAACGGACATCCCACAGACCAACCATGAAACCACGCTGCAGGTTTTAAGCGCATCAGCCCCCGATTCTGTAAAACTGAATGACCTGCAACCGGCCTTTGCTCAAAACGCTGAGATACCTTTTTTATGGCAGGCAAAGTTTTGGCCGGGCAGATCCGGGTGGCAAAAAGTGGCCAACGGCGATGCCAAAATGAACGATGTTTATGTTTATGGCGAAAATGATTGGAAAAACATCAAAAACCTCCATAAGATTTTTGTTACAAACAGTTACGCGAACAAAAATTTGCTAAATTACACCCACGTACAACAAAAAGAACAGGCAATAACACAACCCGTACCAAAAATTTGGTTTTTCCTGCTCTTTTTAACCGCTTGTTCTTTTTTATGGGCCGAAGCAAAGTTTTGGGCGGTGTAGTTTTAAATGACACACCCCCGACCCCTCTCAAGAGAGTAATAGCCCATGAATAGACATTTAATTTTTGTATATTTATGCAAATGAATGTAAGTGAAGTATTTACGAGATTTTCAACTCAGGAAGCCTGTATTGGATATCTGGAAGGATTAAGGTGGCAACACGAGCCCGAAT
>NZ_CAITNG010000038.1 GCF_903893715.1 uncultured Mucilaginibacter sp. | reverse complement strand
TTTGGGATGCTATATTGAACCTGTTAGAACCTAAAGTGACACTTGACCCTGTTGTTATAAAAGCTAATGGACCTCAATTTACTACAAAATTAACATGCTTGTAAAAGTTCGTTGCGCAACAGCCACGTGCCGCGTGTGCCCCCGCTGCCCGGATTCTCCAACCACTCACAAAATCAACCATTCACCACTCCCCCCCATGCCCCATAATAAACCTCGCCAACTGCTCCTGTTCGGCAATGCTTAACACGTCGCCGTCGTAAATCCAATAGCCCTGCTCGTCAAACAGTATGCGGCCCAGGCCATCGGGCTCCTGCCCAAAGGCGGTGTACAGTTGGTAACATTGCCCGGCACCGCTAAATGCCGGGTCGGGCGCAACCTGCACAATTTCGCCCTTGCCGTTTTGTCGTTTCACCCAGGCTTTGGCGGCCCCGGTAAACCCTGTATCGTTTGCCATTTTACAACCCCATAAATTTTTTTCAAATATAATACAATTACTAATATTTTTAGCATTAAATTTGTTTCCCGTTTCAGTAAAACAGATAGAAATGCTTTCCGCGCCCGATAAAAAACAGCTCATCACCCGCCTGAAAAAGGATATTTTGCAATGGGAAGGCTATAAGGCACCCGCCGCGGGCACCAACCAAACAGCGGGGCTGGGCGCTATCGAGGCAGCTTTTCCCAATGGGGTGTTCCCCCTTGGCGCCGTGCACGAACTGGTTTGCGCCAATACCGGTCAGGCCACGGCCTGCGGCGGCTTTGTAAGCGGCCTGCTATCGGTACTCATGCAAAACGGGGGCGCCTGCTTATGGATAGGCCTTTCGGGAAACGTTTTCCCCGCAGCGCTAAAAGCTTTTGGGCTGGAGCCCGACCGTGTCATCTTCGTCAACCTCGGTAAAGATAAAGACGTGCTCTGGGTAATGGAAGAAGCCCTCAAATGCACCGGCCTGGCCGCCGTAGTAGGCGAACTGCGCGAACTCGATTTTAAGCAATCGCGCCGTTTACAGCTGGCGGTGGAGCAAAGCCACGTAACCGGTTTTGTGCTACGCAACCGCTCCGATAAAATGGGCTCAACCGCCTGCGCGGCACGCTGGCAAATTAAACCCCTGCCCAGCGAGGCGGTGGATGGCCTGCCCGGTCTGGGTTTCGCGCGCTGGAAGGTAGAGCTGTTGCGGGTGCGCAACGGGCAGCCCGGCAATTGGGTGGTCGAGTGGTCGCCGGCGGGTTTTAGCGTCATCGGCAAAGCCATGGCGGCACCGCAGCAATTAATGATAGGATGAGTTATGCAAAAGCGCTTCATGTCCATATGGTTCCGTCATTTAACTACCGACTGGCTCAGCCTTCGCCGGCCCGAACTAAAGGATGTGCCCTTTGTTTTTGCCACACCCGAACGTAACCGCATCATCATCACCGCCGCTAACCCCCTGGCCGAAGCGCAGGGTATCCACCGGGGTATGGCTGCAGCCGATGCCAAGGCCCTCACCACCAATCTGCAGGTGCTCGACCATATCCCCGGCAAGGAAGCAAAACTGCTGCGCCAACTCGGTTTATGGTGCATCCGCTACACCCCCGTCGTAGCGGTCGACCTGCCCGGCGGCTTGATACTCGATATTTCAGGCTGCGCGCACCTCTGGGGCGGCGAGCGGGAGTATCTCAAAGAAATCGTCAACAAACTACGCACCTCCGGCTACGATGCCCGCGCCGCCATTGCCGATACCATCGGCACGGCCTGGGCAGTGGCACGTTATGGCAAAACCACGCCCATCATCCAAAGCGGTCAGCAGGCGCAGGCCCTGCTCAACTTGCCGCCCGTAGCGCTCCGGCTTGAACCCATTATACTCGAAAAGCTGCAAAAACTGGGTTTTGTTACCATCAAAAGCTTTATCCAGCTTCCGCGAACCGTGTTAAGGCGTCGCTTTGGCGAGGGTTTTTTATCGCGATTGGCCCAGGCTTTAGGTGTGGAAGATGAGTTCATCACACCCCTCGTCCCGCCCGTACCCTATACCGAACGCCTGCCCTGCCTCGAACCCATCCGCACCGTGCCGGGCATCGAAATAGCCATTCAAAAACTACTCGAAGCGCTTTGCCTGCGTTTACAAAGCGAGGGCAAGGGCCTGCGCAAAGCCGTATTAAAATGTTACCGTGTGGATGGTAAAATGGTGCAGGCGGGCATCAGTACCAACCGGGGTTCGCACAGTGTGTCGCACCTGCTCAAACTGTTCCAGCTGCAAATTGGAAAAATAGAGCCTGCCCTCGGTATCGAACTCTTTTTACTCGAAGCACCCAAGGTGGAGGATGTAGATGCCCTTCAGGAAAAACTCTGGGCAGGCAAACCCGGCCTCGCCGATACCGCCCTCGCCGAACTACTCGACCGCATAGCCGGCAAAGTTGGCCCCGAACGTATCCGCCGCTATTTACCCGCCGAGCATTACTGGCCCGAGCGTTCTATTCGCCCCGCCATCTCGCTCCACGAAATCCCCGAAACAAAATGGCAGCCCGGTACACGCCGCCCCCTGCGCCTGCTGCGCCGCCCCGAACCGGTAGAGGTAATGGCCCTCCTGCCCGACCACCCGCCAAAGGTGTTTACCTATAAAGGCAGGCGGCACGTCGTCGCCAAAGCCGACGGCCCCGAGCGCATCGAACGCGAATGGTGGCGCGATAAAGGCGAGCACCGCGATTATTACGCCGTCGAAGATTCGGACGGGCAACGCTATTGGCTCTTCCGCTCGGGGCATTATGATGCCGCGCCGCAATGGTATTTACATGGTTTTTTTGCTTAACGCGATGAGATACGCCGAACTGCAAGCCACTTCAAACTTCAGCTTCCTGCGCGGGGGCTCGCACCCCGATGAACTGGTGGAACAGGCCAATGCTTTTGGTTACGAAGCCATTGCCATTACCGACCGCAACAGTTTGGCGGGTATCGTTCGCGCGCACGTGGCGGCTAAAAAGCTCCCCGTTAAATTTATCCCCGCCTGCCGCCTCGACCTGCTGGATGGCCCCAGCCTATTGGCCTACCCCACCGACCGCGATGCCTACGGCAGGCTTTCCGCTTTATTGACCCTCGGTAACCTGCGCGCCGAAAAAGGTGAATGCCATTTATACAAAGCCGATGTGTACGCCCACAAACAGGACATCAAATTTATCATCGTTCCGCCCGCTGCGCTCAACGAACGGTTCGACTATGATGACGACTTTAAACAACACGTGGCCCAATACCGTAAAGCCTTTGGCAGGCATGTATACATGGCCGCCACCCGCTCGTACAGCGGCGATGATGCCAAACAACTCTACCGCCTGGCCCAACTCAACCTGCCCATGGTAGCCGTTGGCGATATCCATTACCACGAACCTGCCCGGCGCGAACTACAGGATGTACTCACCTGCATCCGCGAAAAATGCACCATCCATAACGCCGGTTTCAGGCTGCATGCCAATGCCGAGCGTTTCATCAAACCCATCGACGAGGTGCACCGCCTCTTCAGGGATTATCCCGAAGCTATCGATAACGCCCTATCCATCGCCGAAGCCTGCACTTTTTCGCTCGATACCTTAAAGTACATCGAACCCGAAGAAAAAATAATGGATGGCCTCACGCCGCAAGAGTGCCTAACCAAATACACCTGGGCAGGCGCACTTGAACGGTATGGTGGTAAGGTACCCAAAAAGGTAGCCGACCAGCTTAAATTTGAACTGGCTTTTATCGAAAAGCGTAAACTGGCTCCCTATTTCCTGCGGGTATACAAATACACCCAAAAAGCCGAAGAGTTGGGCATTTTGCACCAGGGGCGCGGTTCGGCGGCCAACTCAACGGTTTGCTATTGTTTGGCCATTACCGCTGTCGACCCTATGAAATCGCGATTGTTATTTTCCCGATTCATGTCGGATGCCCGCGAAGAATGGCCCGATATCGACGTGGATTTTGAGCACGAACGCCGTGAAGAAATCATCCAGTATATTTATGAAGATTATGGCCGCGAACATGCCGCCATCGTAGCTACTGTTACCCAGGAACGCCACAAGGGTGCCATCCGCGATGTGGGCAAGGCAATGGGCCTTTCCGAAGATACCATCAAACGCATCGGCGGCACCATCTGGAGTTTTAGCGAAGAGGGGTTCGATGAGGACCGTCTCCGCGAACAGGGCCTCAACCCGCATGACCCAAGCATCTATAAAGTATTGGAACTAACCACCCAGCTCATGGGCTTTCCGCGACAATTGGGGCAGCATACCGGCGGCTTCGTCATTACCGATAACAAATTATCCGACCTGTGCCCCATACTCAACGCCCGGATGGAAGAACGTACCCAACTGGAATGGAACAAAGACGACCTCGAAGCTTTAGGCATCCTGAAAGTAGACGTGTTGGGCCTCGGTATGCTCACCATGATCCGCAAGGCCTTCGACCTGGTGCAGCAGCACTACGGCAAAAAATTAACCCTGGCCAATATCCCGCAGGATGACTCCAAGGTTTACGAAATGATATGCCATGCCGATACCATCGGCGTATTCCAGATAGAAAGCCGGGCGCAAATGTCGATGCTGCCGCGCCTTAAACCCACCTGTTTTTACGATTTGGTCATCGAGGTAGCTATCGTTCGTCCCGGGCCCATACAGGGTGATATGGTGCATCCCTATCTGCGCCGCCGTAACGGCGAAGAATCTGTCGAGTTCCCATCGCAGGAGTTAAGGGAAATACTGGGCCGCACACTGGGCGTACCCCTCTTTCAGGAACAAGCCATGGAAATAGCCATTGTCGCGGCCGGTTTTACACCTGCCGAAGCCGATGAGCTGCGGCGCAGCATGGCCAGTTTTAAAGCCAATGGCAAATTAGGCCTGTACGAAAAAAAACTGGTTGATGGCATGGTAAAGAAAGGCTATGAAGAAGGCTTTTCGCGACGGGTATTTAAACAGTTACAAGGTTTCGAGGGCTATGGTTTCCCCGAAAGCCATGCGGCTTCTTTTGCATTGTTGGTCTACATCTCATCATGGCTCAAATATTATTATCCCGATGTGTTTTGCGCGGCCTTGCTCAACAGCCAGCCCATGGGTTTTTATCAGCCCGCCCAGATCGTGCGCGATGCCCGCGACCATCAGGTTACCGTACTGCCCGTTGATGTGAACCATTCTTTTTGGGATAATACCCTCGAGGCCAAAGAGGGTAGTTACTATACCGTACGCTTAGGTTTCAGGCAGGTAAAGGGCTTGCGCGAAGAAGATATGGCCCTGCTGATAGCCGCCCGTACCAAACCATATACCCATGTCGACCAGCTACGCGGCGCCGGTATGCCCGAAGCTGCCATGGAAAAACTGACCGATGCGGATGCTTTCCGTTCCTTAGGCTCCGACCGGCGCGAGGCGTTATGGCAGGTGTCGGCTTTAGCCGACAAGCCCGTTGCATTGTTTGAAGGCCAGCCATCCGAAAGCGTAAAAGAGATACAAATACAACTCCCCCTCATGACTGAAGGCGAGCACGTAGTGCAGGATTATGCATCAACAGGCCTTTCCCTAAAAAATCACCCGGTAGCCTTAGTGCGCGAAAAGCTCGACCTCCTGCGCAACACACCCATTGCCGACCTCAAGAAGATGAAAGATGGCGATGCCGTAAAGGTAAGCGGCCTCATTACCGTACGCCAAAGGCCGGGCACAGCCAAAGGCATCCTGTTTATGACACTGGAAGACGAGACCGGCGCGGCCAACATTGTGGTATGGGAAAAAATGTTCGACAAATACCGCAAAGAAATCATCCAATCGCGCCTGTTTATGGTGGATGGAAAACTACAGATAGAAGGCGAAGTAATCCACGTAGTAGCAAAGGCCTGTTTTAACCTGAATGGCTTGTTACGAGGGTTAACAATAACCAACGAAGACAACCTGCCCCTGCTTACCCTTGCCCGCGCCGATGAAACAACCGCGCCCGTGCCCGATAGCCGCAGTGTATTTCATAAAGGAAGAAATTTCAGGTAAAATTGACTTAACCTTATCGCAAACAGAAGTAATCTACGCCCCCAAATAGCCACTACTAAAAACCTGTTTGATTAATAATTTTTAAGTAAATTTGAATATGAAAACCATCGAAATCAACAGTGCGGTTTGGAAAGAAGGCGATTATTTTGTTGCACAATGCCTTAATGTGGATGTATCAAGTTTTGGAAACTCGAAAGAGGATGCTTTAGCAAATTTAAAAGAGGCTTTGGAACTGTTTTTTGAAGACAACGCGCATCCCGATATTACTTTGATTGAAAAACCTGAGATTGTAGGCACCACTTTAAGCTATGCCTAAACTTTACTCGTCTGATCATATTATCAGGGTTTTAAACAAACATGGCTTTACGTTCATTTCCCAAAAAGGCAGCCATGCCAAATTCCGAAAACCAGGCAACCCTGTATTAACGGCAATTGTGCCGGCAGGTAAAAAGGAAATCCCATTCGGCACCTTTCGTTCAATTGTTCGTCAGGCGGGCTTAACGGAAAATGATTTTAGGTAAAAAAAACAGCGACCTCCGACCTCAAAATCACTTCCCAACCATAAACACGGCATTGCTAAACAGCAATTTCCCGTTCTCCCAAAAATCACGGAATAAGGGGTCATCGGCCATATAAATTACTGTACCCCTACCGGCATTCTGCACACCCAACAACATGCCATCGTTCAGTTTTGTCAAGGTTTTTTGCCCAACAAAACCGGCCTGGTAAGCGCCTTTTTTAATAATGCCCACGTTCCAGCCGCCATCGCCCAGGTATTCATATAGGTCGTCGCTTAATTTTAACGAGTAATAGTATTTAGGCATCCCAAAGGCCAGGGGGTGTGTATTATCAAGCGTCAGTTTATAAATAGCGCCCGGTATGCTGTTTGTCAGCGCCTCACGCTCCCGGTCGCCATAAGGGATAAGATCTTTGGCATCAATAGCTTTTTTGTCGTCCTTTTTATCATCCTTTTTCGCGTCCTTCAACTTTATCGAAAAGCCTTTTTTATCGCCCAAACTGCTTACCGCGTTTTCCATGGCAATCAATTTTCCGCCATCGTTTACCCAGGCCTGCAACTTATCAAAAGGTAAATTGCCATAGCCGCTGCCATCAGGCAATATCGCGATATCAAAATCGCTCCATTTTATGCGGTTCAGGTCCTGTAAGCGTACTAGAGTAACGGGGTAACCTATTTCCTGTTCAAACAAATGCCATACCTCGCCCGTACTGTGCGACACGCCCTCGCCTGCCACCAACAAAACATGCGGCTTGCTGATGAACTTGATTTGCGATGAGCCAAAATCCGCCCCCTTATCCACAAAGCCGCTGGCCACCGCCGTTAAATTCCGCCCGAATTTCAACGCCGTAGCTTGTACTACCTGGTCAAAATTAGCTTGGCTGTTGCCCGCGTGCGCAATAATCAACGCGCCCGGTTCAAACTTTTTGCCCCCGGCTTCAAAAGCATTTTCGTTATACCTCACCTTGATTTTTTGCTGCAACAAAGCCGACAAAAACTTCACATCCTCCATCGATTTCCAGTCGCACACATAGGCATAAGGGTGTGGTATGGCCATAGGTTTTGGTAAATCTATCGGCATCTCGGTAGCCTGCCATTTAATGCTTTGTTTTAGGCCGTAGGTTTTCAGTCCATAGGCATAGGGTAGTGCCCAAGCCGTAATATCATAGGTATTGCTATCGGTCATAAAAGTCTTGGGTTCAAACAGCACGCTCAACAAAGTCGATTTTGGCTGGTGCGCGTCAATCACCATATCGCTGGGTGCAATGCTGAATGCTTCGGTACTGCCTGTAAAATAATTAAAGCCCGGTGCTGTGGCCGTTCCGCCAAAACCGTACTGTATGCCGTTGCGGTTAAGCATTTCGGCCAGTTTCTCAATCTTATCGGGATTATCGTTTTTTATCACATAACCTTTAAAATCCCCCGCAGGGTTGCTTACGCTATTGCCAAAAAACTTTTTAAACTCGCTCAACAACTTCGGTGCGTTTGCCGATGCAATTTCGATGGTACTTAAACTGGTAGAGTGGTGGTGGTTTATCCGGTCGACAAGGGTCAGTGTATCGTCATCGTGTTTCACAATGGCCAGCCCGGCACCAATTCCGCCCTGCTCATAGGTCATGCCAATAGAACCATTGTACAACGGATAGGTGTCGCCGTACGAAGGGTACAACAAATCGAACTCTTCTTTGGTAAAATACATCCAGTTGTTCGCATCAAAATATTTGGCGTTGTTTTTCCCTATCTGGGTCTGAAAATCGCGCTGCCATTGGGTAATCACTTTGTGGAAAGGCTCCGCCGCCGGCGCAAAATAATACGGACTGTTGGCCCCCTGCTCATGAAAATCGACATGTATTTGCGGCAGCCAGCGGTTGTATAAAGCCAGCCGTTGCTGTGTCTCTTTTTGGGTTTGCCATGCCCAATCACGGTTTAGGTCAAAATAGTAATGGTTCACACGCCCGCCCGGCCAGGGCTCAGCATGCTCCCGCGCCGAGCTATTGGCATCTGGTATCAAGTTATGTATAGGGTTATAAAAGTTAAGGTAGCGTTCGCGGCCGTCGGGGTTAAGGCAAGGGTCTATCACCACCACGGTATTGGCCAGCCAAGCCTTGGGTGCCGCATTCGCGGGATTTACCATATCAAAAGCCGTTTGCATCGAAGCTTCGCTGCTGCTGGGCTCGTTGCCATGCACATTATAGCTTAGCCATACTATTGCCGGTGCCGTCATATCGGGTGTACCCGGTTCCAATCCCGCCAGGCGCAGGTTGTTCTTGCGGATATCCTCAATGCGGGCCATATTGGCATCCGAAGCGATGAATGCGACAAACAGCGGGCGGTTCTCATTGGTAGTACCATACTGCAGTATCCTGATGTTTTTGCTGGCCTGCGCCAGATATACAAAATAATCAACTATGCGGTAATGCGGGGTAAACTGGCTGCCCAATGGGTAACCCAAATATTCGGCCGGCGATTTTATTTGTTGCGCTATGCCATTAAAAAACAGGCAAACAGAAAGGCTCAATAAGGCGTATTTTTTCATATAAAGTACTATCACAGGCTAAGCTAAAAAAGATTTCTCAAAAACCGCGTCGCTTTTGCGGATAAACATCGTTTCCACATTAACTTTACAGGGAATGACAACCCATCAGGCACTGCACAAATATTTTGGTTACAACGGCTTCCGCCACGAGCAGGAAGCCATCATTAACAACATAATTCAACAAAAAGATACCTTGGTGCTCATGCCTACCGGCGGGGGCAAGTCCATTTGCTACCAGTTGCCTGCCGTGATGTTCGATGGTTTAACGGTGGTCATATCCCCGCTCATCGCGCTGATGAAAGACCAGGTAGATGCCCTCAACATCAACGGTATCAAAGCCGCTTTCTTCAACTCATCGCAAAACGATAATGAGCAGCAGCAACTCATCCAACAACTGCGCAATAACCAGATCAAACTGCTGTACCTCGCGCCCGAGCGCCTCTTCAGTTCCGAAAGCCGCCTTATCGACTTTTTAAAAACCTTACAAGTTTCGCTCATCGCCATAGACGAGGCCCACTGTATTTCACACTGGGGGCACGATTTCCGCCCCGAATACCTGATGCTGGCGGGGCTGAAAATAGCCTTTCCAAACATCCCGGTCATCGCGCTAACCGCTACGGCCGATAAAATAACCCGTCAGGACATCCTCGATAAACTGAACCTGCATAACCCCGCCATCTTCATTTCCTCGTTCGACAGGCATAACATCAATTACCGTGTCGCGCCAAAAAAGAAAAGCTTCGACCAGTTGCTCAGATTTTTGGATGAGCATCGAGACGATTCGGGCATTATCTATTGCTTATCGCGACAATCCACCGAAAACCTCGCTGCCGATTTGGTACAACAGGGCTATGCGGCGCGTGCTTACCATGCGGGGCTGGACCGGGCCACCAAAGACAAAAACCAGGAAGCCTTTTTGCGCGACGAAGTAAAAATCATCGTGGCTACCATCGCCTTTGGCATGGGCATCAACAAATCGAACGTGCGCTATGTGGTGCACATGGACCTGCCCAAAAACATCGAAGGCTATTATCAGGAAACCGGCCGCGCCGGTCGCGATGGTTTGCCGAGCCAGGCTTTACTCTTTTTTTCTCAAGGCGATGCCGAAAAACTAAAACGCTTTGCCCGTGTGGAAGGCAACGAAGAGCAAAGCCGCATTATGCTCAAAAAACTCGACGACATGGTGCGCTTTTGCCAGTTGCAAACCTGCCGCCGCCAGTTTTTGTTGCGGTATTTTGACGAGCAAGCCCCAGCCGATTGCGGCGCCTGCGATGTTTGTTTAAGTGATATTGAAAAGATAGACGGCACCATCATCGCCCAAAAACTATTCTCCGCCATTGCCCGCCTCAACGAAAGTTTCGGCATGACCTACGTTATCGATTTCCTGCGCGGCTCGCAAAGCGAAAAGATACGCGATGCCCACAAACAACTCAAAACATACGGCATCGGTGCCGATATCAGCAAAGCCGAATGGCAGCAATACATCCGCGAACTGATGGCGCAAGACTACCTGCAAAGCGAAGGCGACCCATACCCCGTATTAAAACTATTGCCCAAAGCCTCATTGGTATTAAAAGGCCAGCAACAAGTTTTGCTCACCAAAACCCAGGTATTGCACGAACGCGAAACGCCGCAATTCGCGCCGCCTTATGAGGCAGGCCTGTTATCCGAACTGAAACGTGTCCGCATGAATATCGCCATGAACGAGGATGTACCGGCCTATATCATCCTGTCGGATGCTACCTTACTCGAAATGGCCACCTACCTGCCGCAAAATAAGGCTGAACTCAGACAAATATCCGGCTTTGGCGATGTTAAACTGGAACGCTACGGCGCGCAGTTCGAAGCTGCGGTGGTAGATTATTGCAAACAGTTCAACCTCACGTCGCGCATCAGCCAAAAATCGCCCAAGCGCGAGCGCAAGGTTAAAGCGCCGCGCAGTAATGGCACACAATCCGAAAGCCTTACCCTGTTTAAAGCCGGGCTCAGCATCGCCGAAATAGCAGCTACACGCAACCTCTCGCCCATGACCATTGAAGCCCATCTGAGCAATTTTGTAAAAACCGGCGAGATTGATGTATCCGAACTCGTCGATCCGGCAAAGATACCCGCCATAAAAGATGCCATCGAAAGCTATGGTGCTGAGCGGCTGGCCCCGTTAAAAGAAGTTTTGGGCGATGATTACAGCTACGCCGAGATAAAGGCAGTAACCGCATGGTTAGAAGGGATGAAAACCACCCCCTGATGTACACGTTATCAAATTGTTAAAACGAACCATTTCCAAATACTAAACTTATATTTGCGGTAATGAAACTCCGTGTCCTTGTTTTAATTTGCGCCTTGGCGGTGGCCATTACCATTTCGGCGGTCAATTTTTATTTCCGCAAAAGCTGGTATGATGTGGCGGTTACCTTTTCGGCAACCATTACTACCAGTTTTGTGTTTTTTTATTACCTGATAGAAAAATACATCGTTGCCAAAATCAAAATCATCTACAAACTCATCCACAACCTTAAACTCGGCAAGGATTTGAAAGACGCCATTGGCGACCATGTATCATCCGACCCGATAAACGACGTGGAGAAAGACGTGCAGGATTGGGCCCGGCAAAAAAAGAGCGAAATTGAAGGCCTCAAAAAACAGGAGCAGTTCCGCCGCGATTTTTTGTCAAACGTTTCGCACGAGTTTAAAACACCACTTTTTGCCATCCAGGGTTATATCGAGGCTTTGCAAGACGATATGGACGACCCCGTAATGATGCGCCAGTTTTTAGATAAAGCGGCAAAAAACGTGGACCGTTTGAGCTATTTGGTAAAAGACCTCGACGAAATATCAAAACTCGAAACCGGCGAGATACCTATCAATTATTCAAAATTTAAACTCAACGAACTGATTAAAGAAGTAATCGAGTCGCTTGAATTTAAAGCCGACCAATACAAAATTAAACTGGTGTTCAAAGAAAAGTACGATGAACCCACTATGGTGAACGCCGACAGGGAAAAAATTCAGCAGGTATTGGTCAACCTCATCGATAATTCGTTTAAATACGGTAAAGAAGGCGGTACAACAGCGGTAAGGATTTACGACCTGCACGATCAGGTATTAGTTGAAGTAACCGACGATGGCATCGGCATCGAAGAAAAATACCTGCCCCGCCTGTTCGAACGCTTTTTCCGCACCGATTCAAGCCGCTCGCGCCAGATCGGTGGCTCAGGCCTCGGCTTGGCCATTGTTAAGCACATCATCGAATCGCACCAGCAAACCATCAACGTACGCAGTACCGAAGGAATAGGCTCAACTTTTGGTTTTACCTTGCAAAAAGTTAAACAATCTGCATTTCCTGTATTACCCGTATTGAAAAGCTAACATAAATTTAATAATGCAGCTTTACCTTTGCATTATAAATTTCCACAGATGTCAATAAACAGCATCTTACATTATTTTGTCCCGAAAGATAAAAAGGTGTTTTTCCCCTTGTTCGAAAACGCGGCGGGGAATGTGGTTGCTATGGCAGGCAATTTTTTGGATGCGGTAAATACGGTTAACCCCCATGCCCGCGAGGATATATACGCCCGCATCAATAAACTGGAACACACCGGCGACGAGATTACACACCGCATCTACCTCGAATTAAGCAAAACCTTCATTACTCCTTTCGATAGGGAAGATATCGCGGCCCTGGCAAGCGCTATCGACGATGTAGCCGATTATATCAACGGCTCCGCAGGCCGCATGGTGCTTTACCATATCGACCATATTACCGAGCCCATCAAAAAGCTGGCAGAGTTGGTATTGCAGGCTGCCACTGATATGGAAAAAGCCATCAGGGAGTTGAGTGACATGAAAAATATCCGTGGCATCGCCGATTCCTGCGTTCGTATCAACAGTATCGAAAATCAGGCCGACAAAATATTCGACCGCGCCGTTGCCGACCTGTTTTTATACGAACGCGATGCCATCCAACTCATCAAATACAAAGAGGTGCTATCCAACCTCGAAACCGCTACCGATAAGTGCGAAGACGTAGCCAACGTGCTCGAAACCATCCTGGTTAAAAACGTATAACCAATCTGTTTTTTCCTTTGCGTCTTGGCGCCTTTGCGCGATATTTTTCTTTCAGACTAAAACTCCACGTGCACCCTGATGCTAAACACACTCACCGGCCCCCTGTCAGCGTTGTAGGCCGGGTTGTCCACAAACTGGTAATCGCCCGATAGGTACAGCGTTTTATTGATTTTAGCGCTATAGTAAGCCTCCACAATCTTCTCGGCACTGTAATTGGTCAGTTTCCCGTCGCCAATAATAAAGCCATAACCGCCCACATTCAAAAAGTCGCGGTGGTCGGCCGATATGCCGTTTATTACGCCCGCTACTCCAAAATTATCATCGGGCCTGTTAAATTTTTTGCCATTATAGTTTAAGCCTAAGCTTGCTGTGCGGTCAATTTCAGTATAGGCCCAGGTTGCCGTTTTGCCATCGTTCCAGCTTCCGCGCAAAAACATACCTAAATTATCCGATAATTCCTGTTCCGCGTTTAAGCCAAAGCCATATTTAACACCCCCATAGCTTTTGCCGTATATCACGTCTAATGATGGGTCGGTATGGTTCAAATAAGCATTAATTACATCGCGGTAAGCGGGGGCTTTACTTACGTTCCTGAAGGCCATCAGCCTGATCACACCATTGCGGTTATTGGATTTAATATGCCTGCATATTTCAACAGTTTGGCTGTGCGCGTCCAAAAAGTGATAGTCCAATTCGGGGCCATTGGCGTAAGTTGGCTCCAAATTCATGGCCGCCCTTGCTTCCCATGTCGGGCTGATGTATTCCAGCACTACCCCATCAGTATAGCCACGGGTGTTGGCCGCATAATCCCAGGCGGCATTGCTCATCAAACTCCAGTTGATAAACTGCATACGCGGGTCGTGACTGTATGCGTTCGCATCAAAAAAATCCGAAACAGCCATTTTTCCCGCCGTTATAACCAGCCGTTTTTCGGGCACGTATTCTTTTAGCTGATTGATGTCCTCATCGGTCAGTTTATCATGCTCCGGCCCGCCCAACGCGATGTATTGCCTGTAAAACAATCTGGCCAGGTACAACTCCGGCGTTGCATTGCCAATCCTGAAAGTTTCGCCATTGGTATAACCTGCTACCCCGCGTGCTTCGCTGACGCCGGTACCACCGGCAATTTCTGGGTCAAAATACAACGATGCACCTTTCCAGAGTTTTTTGCCGATATACAGTGTAGTGGTTAGCGATAGCGCCTCTTCTTCGCTGTTGTTTAAACTGTTAAGCCCCGAATAAGCCGCGCTGAAGGCCGGGTGGCTTTGGTCGATAACCGTCATCTGGAAGTGCATGTTCCATTGCTGGGTTGAATCAGGCGGATGGGTAGTGGTGTTTTGTCCCTGCGCAAAAGCACTAACTAAAACACTCAATATGGTGATGTATATAAGTTTTTTCATGCTAAGGCTTGAATTATTTTAAACAAATCTAATTATTTTTTTAGATTAGTCTAAAAATTATTGAATATTTATGAATAAAAAAGTATCATGCAGTTTAAGGGTGTGTTAACTACCTCAAAACGACATGATTTTACCTAACATAAACCGGCAACTACCTTACAGCCATTGATGGAATTTATGTATGAACCAGTTTTTAACCAATTGTGTCAACAGGCAATAGCTAAACAGTATAGCCAGCAACCAAAGGAAAAAAGTAAATGGCAAGGCTTCCAGTTTAAATGCCCCCGCGAATGGCGAAAACGGCAAAATAATACCGATAAGCATAATAGTTGACGTTAAAGCCACTACAGGCGCCGTTGCCCAGCTCTGTATAAAAGGTATCTTCTTGGTGCGTATCATGTGTACAATAAGCGTTTGCGATAACAAGCTCTCGATAAACCAGCCCGTTTGGAACATATTTTGATGTGCCGGCGAGTTGGCTTTAAACACAAACCACATCACCGCGAAGGTGGCGTAATCAAATATCGAACTGATGGGCCCTACAATCATCATAAATGTACTGATACCACTCGCGTCCCATTTACGTGGCTTTTCTATATAGTCTTCATCCATCTTATCCCATGGTATCGATATCTGCGATATATCGTACAACAAGTTGTTAATCAATATCTGTATCGGCAGCATCGGTAAAAAGGGCAGCAAGGCACTGGCACCCAGCATACTGAACATATTACCAAAGTTGCTGCTGGCCGTCATCTTGATGTATTTGATGATGTTGCCAAAAGTACGGCGCCCGTAAATTACCCCTTTGCGCAGCACCATCAGGTCCTTTTCAAGCAAAATAATGTCGGCATTTTCTTTTGCTATATCCACAGCGGTATCAACCGATATGCCCACATCTGCGTCGCGCAAAGCGGCGGCATCGTTAATACCATCGCCCATAAAGCCCACCGTATGCCCTTTTGCCTGTAACACCTTTACCACCCGCGATTTTTGCAGCGGGCTCAACTTGGCAAAAATACTAATGTCGTCTATCCTACTGGTCAGCTCCTCATCGCTCATCGTTTCCAGGTCGCGGCCCATCAGCACATTGGTTATCGGGATACCTACATCCTTGCATATCTTTTTAGTTACGATCTCGTTATCGCCGGTAAGCACCTTGATTTTTACCCCCAGTTTCTGCAACGCGTCGATAGCCAATGTTGCCGATGGCTTGGCAGGGTCTAAAAAGCCGATAAAGCCCGTTAAAATCATATTGCTCTCATCCGCTATCGAATAAGTAAGCGGGCGCTCTTCATATTGTTTAACAGCCACCAGTAAAACCCTCAGGCCTTCTTCGTTCAGTTTTTTTGATGTTTTGAGTATCGTTTGCCTGATGTTATCGTCTATCGGCATAATGTCGTCACTGTCTATCTGCAGCTGGCTGTCTTCGCCGGGGTTAAAAGCATGGGTGCACAGGTCTAACACTTCTTCAACTGCACCTTTACAGATAAGCAAATGCCGGTGGTCGTTTTCTTCCAAAATTACCGACATACGCCTGCGCTGAAAATCGAAAGGTATCTCATCAATCTTTTTGTACGATTCGCCCACCCGCAAACAGGCATGGATGTCCACATGCTCCAGCACAGCAACATCCAACAGATTTTTTAAGCCCGTTTGGTGATAACTGTTCAGGTAGGCCCACTTCATCACTTCGGTATCCTCGGTGCCATATACGTTAAGGTGGCGCTCCAATACAATCTTGTCCATCGTTAGCGTGCCTGTTTTATCGGTACACAAAACATCCATTGCACCAATATTTTGGATTGCATTTAATCGTTTAACCACCACTTTTCGTTTCGACATATTTACCGCGCCCTTGGCCAGGTTGGCTGTTACAATCATGGGCAGCATTTCGGGCGTTAAACCCACCGCTACCGATATGCCGAACAGCAAAGCGTCTAACCAGTTATGCTTGGTAAAACCATTGATGACGAACACCAGCGGCACCATCACCAGCATAAAGCGGATAAGCAGCCAGCTCACGCTGTTTACACCCTTATCAAAACTGGTTTCGGCACGTTTGCCCAACAACGATTTAGACAGCGAACCAAAATAAGTTTCGCCACCGGTATTGGCCACCACGGCAATAGCAGTCCCGCTCACTACGTTGGTGCCCATAAAGCAGATGTTATCTAACTCCAAAGGCGAAATTTTTGCGGCGTTAGGTATCGCGCCTTCGCGTTTTTCAACAGGTAAAGCCTCGCCGGTAAGCATGGCCTGGCTCACAAACAAATCCCTCGACTGCATAATACGCACATCCGCAGGTATCATATCACCCGCCGATAGCTGAATGATGTCGCCGGGTACCAGCCTTTTGATATCCACCTCCTTTTTCCCTTCGGCCCTGATAACTGTAGCTGTTGTAGTTACCATCTGCTTCAGCTTTTCGGCAGCCTGGTTGCTCCTAAACTCCTGTACAAAACGCAGCAGGGCACTCAAAAGCACCATGGTGCTGATAACAACTACCGTAGTATAGTCGCGGTCGGCTGCTGTTTTGCTCATATAAACATCCGTAATGAACGACACGATGGCCAATACCAGCAGCACCCCGATAAAAGGGTTTACAAATGCCTCAAATAATTGTATGTACCAACTTGGTGCTTTTTCATGCTCAACTTCGTTGATGCCTACCGCACTACGGCGTTCCTTTGCTTGCGCGGACGTTAGCCCGTTCTCATCACTTTCCAACAATGCCAAAAAGGCCTCTTTATCGCCTTTGGCTACTTCTTTGAGTTTTAAAGAAGCGGGCGACTCAAACTCGCCGGCATTATGCCCGTTACTTTTAATAAAACGGAGCGGCCTTCTTTTTTCTTTAACTGTAGTTGACATGGTACTTTTCCCTTATAAATTGATGCTATACCCAATTTTATAGCATACCCGTATATTCTGTTATTTGTTAGTGTTCACAGCAAGGTAAACATCAGTGTAAATTTTTGAACCTAATGTTACCATTAGGTTAATTTAATGGTCTTTGAGACTTAGCCCGGACCCGTCGGGGGCTCCATCAGGCGCGAAAAGTAATGGAGTTTAATATGGTGCAGGTATGTCCAAATGGCATACTTTACCAGGTAGGTATCTGCACAAAGCGTTGTTGAAGTATGGGTATAGGAGTTGCGGCCCGCTAAATGGAGTTTAGCAGATGGAAAAGCAAAGCAGATAACGCTGCAGCGTAAACACTTCTTTGCTTTTACTGTTAAACAGTGTGGCAAATTGAATATCATGTTTACAACTATGACCGGGGCCTGTGTCCATTTTAAATTTAATTTTCAGATGCCTGTCCAGGGGCATTTTTAACTG
The DNA here is from genome assembly GCF_903893715.1 of uncultured Mucilaginibacter sp. Lineage (GTDB taxonomy): Bacteria > Bacteroidota > Bacteroidia > Sphingobacteriales > Sphingobacteriaceae > Mucilaginibacter. The sequence continues at coordinate 57,683 of NZ_CAITNG010000038.1, read as the reverse complement.
GTGCAAAAGTAGGTTTTTTTTCATAAGCGGCAAGCCAAAATGTCATTTTTTTCCATCTGGTTAACCCTATAGACGCTATTCACCAATTATCTTTAAAATAAATTGCTAAACATCAATTAATCACTATTTTTGCCTCATCACATTATTGTTATGGAGCAACATAAAACAGAAGAAAAAAATTACGACTATCTATACTACGTTATCGGCCTGGGTTTTGGCTGTCTAACCGGCGCATTCCTCGAAAAAGGTTTTATCTGGGTGCCTATCGGCGGCGTGGTAGGTTTATTAACTGCAGCATTGTTTTTAAACGTGCTGGTTAAAGGTCGCGAAGATAAATAGTACAATAAACTGTACTCATCCATATTGAAAACCGGTTCTGCTTTACCGCATACCCGGTTTTTTTGTACCCTAAAAACAAAAAAAGCCCCCCAGACTTGCTCCGGGGGACTTTCAACCTAAACCTTATCACAATTAAGCTGGTAAGTTTACCAACTCAGGTGGTATAACGCAATTAGTATACCAAAATGTATCGCTATTGCAGCGCCAGGGTGTGCAAACGCTGCTAAATTACATCTGCATGATAGTTTGTGCTTTTTTTGCCATTTCATTATGACAAGCAAGCAGGTTTGGCAGCGCTTCGTTGTACTTTACGCGGTACTGTTTTATAAACAATTGTTGGTTCAACCATACACTTTTATAGTCAGTGTGCTGTTTTATGGGTCAGTTTTTTGCGCAGGTAACTGTCAAAAAGGTAAAGCGCAACAATAATGTCCACAAAAATAAAGGCCATAAGCACATTACCGTTCAGGTAGTCCGGAATTTTTGGCAGGGTAAAATCAAATTGCACGGGGATAGTATTCTCTGCCGACCAGTTAACCTGCGTCAGCACATACACCAGCAATATCCCGATGGTAAGCGCAAAAAATACCCCTAACCCCCTGATTATCCTTTTATCTACCCGGGCCTTTAATGGCTGCATGGCGTTTTCGGTGCGGATGGTTTCCATTACATTATAGGTAAACGCCATCGATGGCTCGTCCAGTTCCACGGCCAAAAATTCAGCGTTAAGCGCCAGCAGTTCACGATATTTTTTCTGATAAACCGCATCGCCCGCTATCAGCTTACCGATGCTTTCCCGCTCTTCGGCCGAACAGGTCCCGTCAATATAGTCCCACAATTTTTCTTCTATCGCATTCATACCAACTCCTTTGTTTCGTGTTTAAGGGTTTGTTCCAACCGTTCTTTTAAACGCTGCCTCGCCCTGAATAATTTTACTTTAACCGTATTTGCCTCCATGCCCATGGTTTGGGCTATTTCCTCTAAACTTTGCTCGCCCTTGTAAAACAGGGTGATGATCATCGCGTCGTCGGGCAACAATTGCTCAATAGCCCGGTTCACATAAAACGACCGCGACTTTTGCTCGGCCAAATTATTGTCCATCCCCGACGAATGGTTTTCCAGTTGAATATACACGTTCTCATCGTCAATCGACGAAGTATCTAATCGCTTTTTCCGCAAAAACGTCATCGAGGTAGTATATACTATGCTATACAACCACGTACTAAATTTCGACTGTTTATTAAAAGTAGCCAATGCACGGTATGCTTTTACAAAACAATCCTGCGCAATTTCCTCGGCATCCTCGCGGCCTTTGGCAAAACGCAGGGCAAGCGTAAACACAAAACGCTGGTGCCGTTTAATCAGGATGGCATAAGCCCCCTGGTTACCCGCCAGTGTTTGGTCTATCAGTTCTATATCTGTAAGCTTGCTTTGCATTATATATAGTACTCTGACGCATGTACCCGTTTTGAGGTTACATTTAAAATTACATTAAATTATTCATGCAACCTTAAATTTATTTTCCGGAAAATAATTTGTACCCGGGTGTAACCTGTTTAAAAATGCTGTTGTCATAGCTTACATAACACACAGTAATAATCGATTTTTTAACTTTAATTTAGACAAAATGAATAGCGGAGATTTAGTAGGTGCAATAATTTGCACAAGTATGTTTGCCATGATATTTGGAATTGTGTACCTGTACAACAAACAAAAAATGGCCATGATTGAACGGGGGATGGACCCAAGGTCATATCGGTCGCAGCCGGCACCCTTCAGATACTTAAAATGGGCCTGTTTGTTAATGGGCGCCGGATTAGGCCTGTTTTTAGCCAACATTCTCGATCGCACGATAATGGCACCACCTGTACAGGATTTCGAAAAACACAACCCGGCAATCTACTTTTCGCTTATCGCGGTATTCGGCGGCCTCGGTTTATTTATCTCGTACCTTATCGAAAAAAAGGAAACGGTTGATAAAAAAGAAGAGTGATTTTAATGGAAGATGTATGATGTAAGATGGGCCAAAAGCCGTCTTCCATCTTACATTTTCCATCTTCCATCCAAAGCTATTGCTTTGGTAGTATCGCCACCGTCAGCCTGCTGATGCAATTCATCTTCCCCCGGTCATCATATAGCTTAATGTCCCACACATGGGTTTTGCCACCAATGTGGATAGGGGTGCAGATCCCGGTTACCTGCCCGGTTTTTACCGGTCGCAAATGGTTGGCATTTACTTCCAGTCCAACAGCCATATATTTTTCAGGGTCAATTATCAGGCTCGATGCTATGCTGCCCAAACTTTCGGCCAATACTACCGACGCCCCGCCATGTAAAATGCCATAAGGCTGGTGGGTACGGGCATCAACGGGTATAGTGGCTTTGATGTAGTTGTCGCCTATTTCAGTAAAGTGCAGCCCGATGAGGGCGCCAATGTGGTTGGTATGGCGGCCATTAATGTCGTCAACAGTAGGGTCGCCAAACCAAATTTTGCTCATAGGTAACGTTCTTTTATAATACCGATGTGATGGTGCTCATGCCCGGCAATAATGTACAGCAGCGCGTTTACTGTAACAGGGTTTCCGCTGGCCAGGCCCCCGCGTTTTTTTTCTTCATCGTTCAGGTTTTTAAAAAAGTACAGGTTGGCTTTGCGCAACTGCATAAACTCATCGGCCAAATCGTCCAACGTACGCTCGTTAAAACGCGAGTTGGCCATATAATCGTCCTGGTCAAAACCTTTTAGTTCGTTGCTGTCGTTCCGTGCAAAACGCAGCGCGCGATAGGCCATCACCCGTTCGGTATCGGCCATATGGCCCCAAACTTCTTTAATGGTCCATTTGCCGGGGGCATAGGCATATCCGGCTTTTTCGGCAGGTATGCTTTTAGCCAAAGCATGGGTGCTGTGCATTTGTTGTTCTAAAATGTCGACAATGTCACCGTCGCCAACCTTGCTTACATAGGTGGCATAAAACGGCACGTACTCTTCAGGTCCCGGTTTATTCATAGCTGGTCTGGTTTTCTAATATAATGCGGAATGTTGTTCCTATCCCCAATTCGGAGTCTTTTACAAATATATGTCCGTTATGGTAATTTTCTATCATCCTTTTGGTGAGCGATAATCCCAAACCCCATCCCCGTTTGCGGGTAGTATAGCCCGGCTCAAACACCGTCAAAAATTTTGAACGCGGTATGCCCTTGCCCGTATCGCTAATGTCAACATATACCTGCGGCTTTGTTGGGTGTGCCGATATATCAATGCGGATATTCCCGCTCTCGTCAATGGCATTTACAGCGTTTTTTAGCAGATTCTCTAAAACCCAGTCAAACAAGGGCACATTCAACCCGGCCTCTACAGCTTGGTCGCCTGTTAATTCGAAATGTATCTTGTTGCTTACGCGGACTTTGAAATAGTCAACGTAGTCCTTTACCACATTGTAAACATTATGTAGTTCCAGCTTCGGTTTCGAGCCTATTTTCGAGAACCTGTCGGCAACAATCTCCAGGCGCTTAATATCGTTCTCCATCTCCGCCACAAGCGGATCATCTTCGGCGCTAAACTTATTTTTTATCAACTCCACCCATGCCATCAGCGATGAGATAGGCGTGCCCAACTGGTGCGCCGTTTCTTTGGCCAAACCCACCCAAACCTGGTCCTGCTCCGATTTACGCGAGGTATTGAACGCGATATAAGCCATCAGCAAAAATACGCTGATAACCGATAATTGTACATAGGGAAATATCCTCAGCTCCGTCAGCAAAACCGAATCCTGATAATACACCAACCAGTACTGGCTGCTAAATAAATTGATGCGGATAGGCTCATGCTGGCTTGCCATATAGGCCAGCTTCGCCTTAAAATAAGGGAGATCATATTTAAGTGCCTTTTTGCCAACCTGCCTGTTTTCGGCCGAAGGCTGTATCCAGGTACGTGTCGAATCCAGCTCACGTGCAAATACAAAATCGCCCTTTTCATCAACCACAATGGCCGGCATCGACAGGCTATCACGCACCGAAGTAACATAGTTGTAAAAGTCGTTGTCATCCATCGAGAACAACTGCCGCATACTCGCCGCCCAAATCTGCGCGTTTTTGCGTTCCTGCCGTTCCAGTCCTCTCACCAAAAAGCGGGTGTACAGCAACGAACCCAAAGCAATCACTACCGCAAAGGCAAGCAATAAATATTTCCAGCGCCGTTTTTGTTCGTATGGGTTCATTTAGCTGCACAAATTACTTATTTATTTCGGATGTGGTGTCATTTCGGATGTCGGATTTTCAATTTCGGATTTAGAAGACGCTTACATACCTGTTATTTCAATTAAAAATAAAATAAATCCGAAATCGAACATCCGAAATCCGAAATCGAATATCTTTGCCCCCATGTCAAGTCCTAAAGTCCGTGTACGTTTTGCGCCAAGCCCAACCGGTGGTTTGCACCTGGGTGGCGTGCGTACAGCCCTGTTCAATTATCTGTTCGCCAAGCAAAACGATGGCGATTTTGTTTTACGTATTGAAGATACCGACCAAACCCGCTTTGTTGAAGGCGCCGAACAATATATAATGGACTGCCTTGCCTGGTGCGGCATTACACCCGATGAAGGCCCGCATACCGGTGGCCATTACGCGCCATACCGCCAAAGCGAACGCAAATCAATCTACCGCGAGTACGCCGAAAAACTGGTGGCACAGGGACATGCTTATTATGCTTTTGATACTCCCGAGGAACTGGATGCCAAACGCAAAGAAATACCAAACTTTCAATACGGACAGTTTTACCGCAGCGAGATGCGTAATTCCACGTCCCTCAAAACAGCCGAGGTGGAGCACTTGCTTGATCAGGGCACCCCACATGTAATACGCATAAAAGTTCCGGCCGATGAAACGGTGCGTTTTCACGATTTAATACGCGGCAACGTGGTTTTCGAAACCAATCAGGTTGATGATAAAGTTTTGCTTAAGGCTGATGGTATGCCCACTTATCACTTAGCTGTAGTGGTGGATGATTACCTGATGAAAATTACACACGCTTTTCGCGGAGAAGAGTGGTTGCCTTCGGCACCTGTACACATCCTGTTATGGAAGTATTTGGGCTGGGCCGCCGATATGCCGCATTGGGCGCATTTACCATTGATATTAAAACCCGACGGGCATGGCAAACTAAGCAAGCGCGACGGCGCACGTTTTGGTTTCCCGGTATATGCCATGGATTGGCTCGACAATAAAACCGGCGAATTGACACCCGGCTTCCGCGAACTCGGCTTTTTACCCGAAGCTTTTTTAAACCTGCTGGCCATGCTGGGCTGGAACCCCGGCGGCGACCAGGAAATATTTTCGTTGGATGAACTGGTTGAAAAGTTCTCGGTCGAACGCATCAACAAGGCGGGGGCAAAATTCGATTACGAAAAAGCCAAATGGTACAATGCCGAATGGATAAAAAAGGTAGATGCCAAAAGGCTGTTGCCCGAAGCTAAGACCATATTGGAAGCCAAAGGCATAGCAGTTGCCGATGACGAGAAACTGCTCAAAGTGTTGACGCTGGTTAAAGACCGCTGCATACTCCTCACCGACATTTACCAACAAGCCGGCTACTTTTTTGAAACACCAAAGGAGTACGACCTGAACGCCGTAAAACCCAAATGGAGCGATACCAAAACCGATTTCTTTGGCTCATTGATTAACCAGTTTAAAGAAGTGCCAAGCTTTGAGGCCATGCAACTGGAGATAGACTTTAAATACCTGTGCGAAGAAACGGGCTTTAAAATAGGCGACGTGATGCTGCCCTTCCGCATTATGCTGGTAGGCGGCAAATTTGGCCCCCACGTTTTTGATATTGCCGAACTGCTTGGCCGCGAAGAAACTATCGCGCGGATTGAGAAGGCATTGGTAGCATTTGGTTCCTAAAAATAGCGATGGGTTTGAAACCCATCGCTATTTTTGCAAAGGGCTAACAGGGCTGATATTATATCCCAACCCTTCTATTATTTTCCCGCTATCTATCACCTTCCACTCCCGCAACTCATCTACAAATCCCGGTAAAGGTAAACCGGCATGTTTCGCCGCTTCGGTATAAAAATCCTGTTTGGCCGGGTGGTTTGGCGCGGCTGCGTGGTAAACTCCGTCAAATTTCTCGTGCTTTAAAACAGCTTCAACTATGCCAATGCAATCATCCAGGTGAATCAGGTTTACCGGTGCTTGCCCGTTAGGGATGTTTTGCCTGCCCACGAAAAAACGTGCCGGTGGCCTGCCGGGACCTATCAATCCCGCAAAGCGGATAATGGTCGTTTTAAATTGGGGGCATTCTGCAAAAAGCTGTTCCGATTGGTACAGCACATTATCGGGGTCAGCTTCGTTCACATCGCTGATTACTTTGTTCAATTCCGGATAAACCGAGGTCGAGCTGATAAATACCACATATTTAACCGGCGAGAGAGCAACGACTTGCCGCAATTGTTTCATTTGGGCCAAATAATCTGTGCCCCTCTGCTTGCGCAAACCCGGAGGTATGTTGATGAGCAATACCTCGCTTTCAAAAAAGTTTTTATCCGCAGCTGTTATGTTAGCCAGATGCACCAAATACGGCTCAATGCCTTGTTCGGCAAGCACCGGTAACTTGGTTTCTGTTGTGGTCGACCCTTTCACCTGCCAGCCATCTTCCAGCAGTTTAATGGCCAACGGAAAACCTAACCAACCACAGCCTAATACCGAAATGCTTTTATCCAACGTTATTTTTATATAATTGCAAAGGTATCATAAAAACTATTTGGCGCTTACTTTGTAACTTTACCAACTAAACAGAACATACATATATATGAATACTTTGAAACTAAAATTCGCTATTTGCAGCATTGCCCTCGCCACTTCGGCCATGTTGGTAACCAGCTGCGATACATTAACTAAAACACAAAAAGGTACCGCTATTGGCGCAGGTGCAGGCGGTACCATAGGCGCATTAATTGGCCGAAAAGCAGGCAATACGGCTTTGGGTGCCATCATCGGTGGCGCATTGGGCGGCACCGCCGGGGCCTTTATCGGGCGTAATATGGACAGGCAGGCCGCAGAAATAAAAAATACAGTTCCCGGTGCCGATGTGCAGCGTGAGGGCGAAGGCATCATTGTTAAATTCAGCTCGGGCATTTTGTTTGACATCGACAAAGCCGACATGAAACCCGCTGCCAAAGCCAATATCGACCAATTAGTGATATCCCTAAAAAACAACCCGCAAACCAATATCCTCATTGTTGGCCACACCGACAATACCGGTACAGCAGCCCATAACATGGACCTGTCCCTGCGCCGTGCCGAAGCAGTAAAAGCTTACGCGGTTGCCGCCGGTGTAGATGCTGCCCGTTTAACCACTCAGGGCAAAGGCGATACCGAACCCATTGGCGACAATACAACCATCGACGGGCGTACCCAAAACCGCCGCGTCGAAATTGTTATCGTGGCTAACGACCAGATGAAAAACCAGGCCAAGCAAAGCTCAGGACAATAAGGCATTTAGTAAGCTACAAAAGCGACCCCGGCAAAATGCCGGGGTCGTTTTTGTTTTCAGGTTTTTGATAAAAGCATGACAGACAATTACATCATTACCGCATAACTTCGCGGGCACTAACAATCAAACACATGAAAAAAACAATCCTTTTATTGACCGTAGTATTGAGCAGCGCTTTTGCTTTCGCCCAAAACAACAAAGTAGCCTGCTGTTACCCAACTGCAACACAACGTTTTGCCATGCTGGCCTCCGACAAGAAATTTATCATGGCGCACCCCAACCCAAAGGTCTTCCATTTTCAAAGCAGTATAGGCAAAGCCATTACCTATACCACAGCCGATGGTAAAACCGCCAACGCTTATGAGCTGAAAGCAAAAACACCTACCAACAATTACCTTTTAGTAGTACACGAGTATTTTGGCCTCAACGATTATATCAAACAAATTTCAGAAAAGCTATATAACGACTTTGGTAATGTAAACGTTATCGCCCTCGACTTGTACGATGGCAAAGTAGCTACCACCCGAGAAGATGCCGGTAAATACATGGCAGCAGTTAAAGAAGACCGCGCTCAAGCTATCATAAAAGGCGCTATAGCTTATGCCGGTCCAAAAGCGCGTATTGCCACTATAGGCTGGTGTTTTGGCGGCGGCTGGAGCTTGCAAAGCACGTTGGATGCCGGCAAACAAGCCATCGGCTGTGTAATGTACTATGGCATGCCCGAGCAGGATGTAAACAAACTGAAAACTTTAAATACCGACGTATTGGGCCTGTTTGCTAATCAGGACCAATGGATAAACACCAAGGTAGTAAGCAAATTTGAAGAAGACATGAAAGCTGCGGGCAAAAAACTAACCGTTTACCAATACGATGCCAATCATGGTTTTTCTAATCCCAGCAACCCTGCCTACAACAGCGCCGCCACTACCGACGCTTATGCCCACACTGTTGAGTTTTTAAAACCAAGGTTTAAATAAGCCATATTTTACATGATGCCAAAATGCAACGGATTGCTTTAATCCTTCCCATTTTGGCATAACATGTCCTTTATAATGGTCAAATCATGCTTTGTTTCGGGGTCGTTTTCCTGCAGCTTTGGTCGTTAATTTTAAAACTGACGCTATAAACTATCTGACAATCATGTGGTTAAGTTATCTTTAATATACGGATAGAAAAATACCGCGATAAGCTTTTTTTTGCATAATTTCGGACATATATGTTTAAACTTTGAATGGAAAGTTTTAACCCGAATAATAGCGAGGATGAATTGATAAGGCTGCTGCTCAAACGGCAATCCGAATTAAACTCATTGCTCGAAGTAACCCGGGCTATCAATAAAAACACTTCTACACAGGTATTGATAGAGATGTTGGAGGTAATTCTGAAAAATTACCTCGCAGTGGGCACGCTCCGTTTCCTGATTGAAAAGTTTGGTAGCTATGCATGTGTCTCAAAATACGGCGGTACGTTCGAAACCAATAACGAACTGTACAAGGCATGCATGAAACTAAACAAGTTTAAATTGCCTACCCTCGTATCCGACCATAAAGACCCCTTACTGTCAAAATACGATTACTTTATCCCCATCTATCATAAAAGCAAACTGCTGGCATTTGCCCTGGTAGGCGACTTTAACACCACCGACGAAATGGTGGATAACGACCTGGCATTCATCAAAACACTGATGAACGTAATCGTGGTGGCGCTCGAAAACAAGAAACTCTTCCGCGAGCGCATCGAAGCCGAACGCTTTCAGCGCGAAATGGAGCTCGCGGTCGAAGTGCAAAACATGCTCATTCCGCAAAGGCTGCACATGGAAAAAGGCGTCGATATCGGCTCCCGCTACCTGCCCCATCAAAACATCGGCGGCGACTATTTCGACTTTATGCGCCTTAACGACAAAGAATACTTATGGTGCGTTGCCGATGTGTCGGGAAAAGGGATATCGGCAGCCTTGTTAATGGCCAATTTCCAGGCCAGTTTACGCGCCTGGGCCACGGTTGAAGACGACCTGACGGCGCTTATCGAACGCCTTAACCAAATAGTTTTACGCATTACCAAAGGCGAAAAATTCATCACCCTGTTTTTGGCCAAATACAACGAGGAAACGCGAAAGTTGACCTATATCAACGCCGGGCACAACCCGTCTCTGTTGTACCTTAACGGTACCGCCGTACCGCTGAACGTTGGTACCACCATGATCGGTGTTTTTGACGAACTGCCCTTTTTAAAACAAGGCGAATTAAAAATTGAGCCCGGTACGCTCATATTTAATTATACCGATGGCCTGTTGGATTATGAACCCGAGGATGCCAACGTGTGGAACGAAGAGGTGCTGATGGGCTTCCTGTTACAAAACGGCGACCTGCACCCAGATAAGTTCAACCAGAAGTTATTGAACGAAGCAGGGATCCTTGTGAAGTCGAAACCTATCGACGATATTACCATACTTACACTAAGGATATATTAACGCGTCATGCTTTCGGCCAGGTTTCAATATGACCATTTGGAATGCGGTTGCGACGAAGCCGGTCGCGGTTGTTTGGCCGGCCCGGTATTTGCCGCAGCTGTAATTTTGCCCGAAAAATTTGAACATCCGCTATTAAACGACTCCAAACAACTCTCGGAAACGGCCCGCTATCAACTACGCACCGAAATTGAACAATGCGCCGTGGCCTGGGCCGTAGAATCTGTGGACCATGCCGAAATCGACCGTATCAACATTTTAAACGCCTCTTTTTTGGCCATGCACCGTGCAATCGACCAGCTAAAAACAGTCCCTGGTTTTTTGATTATCGATGGCAACCGTTTTAACAAATACCAACAGGTGCCGCATCAATGTATAGTTGAAGGCGACGCCAAATATTTTAGTATAGCGGCAGCTTCCATACTGGCCAAAACCTATCGCGACGATTACATGAAAAAAATAGCCGAGGAGTGCCCGGGATACGATTGGTTGAACAATAAAGGCTATCCCACCAAAAAGCACCGCGAGGCTGTCTTAAAGCTCGGTTATTCACCTTATCACAGGCTCACCTTTAGGATAACCGACCCCCAACTGTCATTTTTTTGATGCATTGCTTTGAATAAGCAAAGGGTCTTGGTATTTTTGGGAAAACAGCAATCTTAATTTGTGAAGATATTAATACTGAGTAACCGCGTTCCTTTCCCTCAAAATGGTGGCTATCCTATCGTGGTGCGCAATACCATACTGGGCTTGGTGAACGAGGGCCACGAGGTATCTGTATTTACACTGAACAATAAAAAGCAGCTTACCGATATACAAACCAATGATGAGCTCATCAATCGGATACATTACCAAAGTTATGACATCGACATCAGTATTTCCGCTTGGGACATATTCATCAACCTCTTTCGAAAGAAAACGTACAGTATCGACCGTTTTTACGATATAGGGTTTGAACGGCTGCTAATTACCGAACTTAAGCAAAAAAAATACGACATCATCCAGTTCGAAGGTTTGTTTATGTCGTCGTATGTGGCTGCCATCCGTAAAAACAGTACGGCCAAGCTCATCTACAGGGCGCACAATATCGAGCATCTCATTTGGCAGCGCCTGTCCGAACAAAAAAACGACCCCTTCAAAAAAACATATCTCAGCCTGTTGGCCAAACGTATCAAAACGTTCGAACTGATGTACCTCGAAAGCTTCGACGCGATTGCCGCGCTTACCCAGCAGGACAAGCAGCAAATGCTCAAATTTAGCACCCAAATACCCATCCGTGTTTTGCCGGTTGGCATCGATATCAGCCGCTATAAACCCGATTATAACAAAACCGAATTTCCCAGCCTTTTCTTTTTGGGTGCGCTGGATTGGATGCCTAACCGCGAAGGGATGGAATGGTTTCTCGAGAATTTTTCGACCGAGCTGACGGAAGGCGACCTGCGCGTTAAATTTTATGTGGCCGGCCATAACATTCCTGATGATTTTGACGACTACCAGGTACTGGGCAAAATATTTATCCAGGGCGAGGTTGACGACGCTTTGGAATTTGTAAACAGCAAAGCCATTATGATTGTTCCGCTGCTATCGGGTGGGGGCATGCGCGTTAAAATCGTGGAAGCCATGGCCATGCAAAAATGCATCATCACCACCTCACTCGGTGCCGAAGGCTTGCGTTACCAACACGGTTATAATATCCTGATTGCTGATAACCGCAACGAATTTCATGATGCCATAAAACGCTGCATTGCCGATGAAGCCTTTTGCAAAGAAATAGGCGACAACGCACGTAAGCTGATAGAAACCGACCACGACATGAACGTGGTAACTGCCCAGTTCATCAAATTCTATAAAGAGCTCATCAAGGCTTAACGTTACCCGCATTTTTACTAATTTAGCACCATAATTTAACCATAATGAAGAATACGGCTTTAACTGATATACACATACAACTGGGCGCCAAAATGGTGCCGTTTGCGGGTTATAACATGCCTGTGCAATACGAAGGCATCAATGCCGAACACCAAACGGTGCGTAACGCGGTAGGTGTATTTGATGTGAGCCATATGGGCGAGTTTATTTTAAAAGGCGATAATGCCCTGGCCCTGATACAAAGAGTTACCAGTAACGACGCCTCAAAACTATATGATGGCAAAGTACAGTATTCATGCCTGCCTAACGAAGATGGCGGTATAGTTGACGACCTGTTGGTTTACCGTATCGACGAAAAAACATACATGTTGGTGGTCAACGCCTCGAACATCCAAAAAGATTGGGATTGGATATCAAAATATAACAACCTTGGCGTGGATATGAAAAACATATCCGATCAAACATCGCTTCTCGCCATACAGGGTCCCAAAGCCACCGAAGCTTTACAAAGCCTCACTAATATCGATTTGGGTTCGATGGAGTACTACACTTTCCAAAAGGGTGTTTTTGCCGGGATAGGTAATGTTATCGTATCGGCAACGGGTTATACCGGCGCAGGCGGTTTCGAGGTTTATTTTAATAACGAATACGCCGAAGAAATTTGGAAAGCCATTTTTAAAGTAGGCGCGCCTTTGGGCATTAAACCAATAGGCCTTGGCGCACGCGATACCCTCCGTTTGGAAATGGGTTTTTGCCTGTACGGTAACGATATTGACGATACCACATCGCCTTTAGAGGCCGGCTTGGGCTGGGTAACCAAATTCAATAAAGAGTTTACAAATTCTCCGGCATTACAGAAACAAAAAGAGGAAGGCGTTAGCCGTAAATTGGTGGGCATCGAAATGATCGACCGCGGTATCCCCCGCCATGGTTACCCGATAGTTGACGCCGACGGCAACGAGATTGGTGTGGTAACCTCGGGCACGCAATCGCCATCGCTGCAAAGGGCTATTGGCATGGGCTATGTAAAAACCGAATTTGCCAAGGAAGGCACCGAAATTTACATCAGCATACGCGATGCTAAAATTAAAGCCAAAGTAGCAAAACCTCCATTTTATAAATAAAAAAGAGTCATCCTGTCCGTTAGCTAACGGATCGGGATCCCATCATACATCCCGCTACATGCAAAGTGGGGTGCTGAAACAAGTTCAGCATGACAGAGAAAAAACGATTAGAAGTTTGCCTTACCCCGGCCTTATTGCCTTTATTCGATATCGAAGACAGCATTGTGGTCATCATCGATATATTCAGGGCTACCTCATCCATTTGCTACGGGATAGAAAATGGCGCCGAAGCAATTATCCCTGTATCACAGGTGGAAGAGTGCGCCGCTTACCGCGAAATGGGCTTAGGTTATTTATTGGCTGCCGAGCGCGACGGCAAAGTGGTTGATGGTTTCGATTTTGGCAACTCGCCATTTTCGTACACCAAACAAAAAGTTAATGGTAAAACCATTGTGCTCACCACTACCAATGGTACACACGCCCTGCATTTATCAACCGAAGCTAAACGTATCATTATCGGGTCTTTTTTAAACCTTACGGCTGTATGCAATTGGCTAAAAGCACAAAACCAAAATATACTACTGGTGTGCGCCGGTTGGAAAAACAACTTTAACCTCGAAGATACCCTGTTTGCCGGGGCAATAACTGAACGTTTAGCAAACTATACCCACACTGCAGACGACGCCGCCATAGCTGCAGCTGATTTGTACAGTTTAGCGAAAGACGACCTTAACGCTTACCTCAAAAAAACATCGCACAGCGAGCGCCTGAAACAATTGGGTATTGAAGCGGATATCGACTTCTGCCTGAATGTGGACGTTGCGACAGCGATACCTGTTTTGGATGGCAACAGGTTAGTCAGGCTGCGCCATTAATGGCCCATAATCACAAAAACGTAAACAAGGGCAAAAACTGTAAGCAACAGGTCTACTACGATTACGATACCAATCGCTTTGAAAAATGATTGTAATTTGTGCACGGCCCGCGCCATCAGTTCGGCATCTTTTACCATAATGGCAGCCAATGCACGGTTGGCAAACTGGTACAAAAACAGGTGGATAACAAAGCTCACCAAAGCCGCGGCAATATAAACGGCTGTAAAAATAACCACCGTACTCGATGTGTACGCGGCTAAAGCGGTAAAGGATGTTAGCGATGAACTTGCGCCAACGCAAAAGGCCGCGATGGCTATAAAAGCCGAAAACACAAAGCCGATTATAGCTATAAACCTGGCCCATCTGGCGGCCTTGCCCAAATCAAATACAGCAATTTGGGTTAAACGTATGCCGCCGTCATCAGTGGCATTTGTTTGTTTTTCGGTAAATTCGCTCATCTTTCAAAACTTTTTACGATAAGTTAAAAATATAAAAAATGAACAATAAAAGCTTGATTGGTCATGCTTTTGAAGGAATTATTTCAATTTTTCATTTTCCCGGTGCCTGTCTTTGTCCCTGATGTTTTTCTTTTCCATATTTTTCACTAACGCGTCTGTCAGGTCTATCCCGGTTTGGTTGGCCAGGCATATCAGCACAAAAAGCACATCGGCCATCTCGTCGGCAAGGTTTACTTCCTCGTCGCTTTTTTTAAACGATTGCTCGCCGTATTTTCGCGCCATTATCCGCGCAACCTCGCCAACCTCCTCCATTAAAATGGCGGTATTGGTTAGTTCGTTAAAATAACGTATGCCGGTGGTGTTTATCCAGTCGTCAACCAGTTGCTGGGCTTCTTCTATCGTCATTAAGCTCTCAGCTTAGCCATCTGATAACATTCAAAGGCTTTTTCTTTATTATATTCCAACGCGAGTGTTTTGTGATTAGCAAGGTCGACGATTGAGCCAATAAAGCAAAACCCCAATGTAAAAAAAAACAATAAGCCCATTCCTATTTGCCCTATCATAAACCTTTGAAAACCGTGAAGAAAGGTAGCAAAGCCGATAATACAATACATCAGCATATCTGATTCACTTTTGCGTTTACTCGAATAATACAATTGAAAAGCGGACATCTGACTCTCTGTTAAACCGGTGACAGCCTGTCGTAAAAAGGCTATCTCTTCGTAGGTAGCGCCCGGAAATGCGAAGTTTGGATTTTCGAACATAAGGTTAAGTTTTTTTAAAGATAGCGGTTTGCAAAAACAAAACAAACATGCGGTGAAATATTATGATAACAGCCGGCACACCCAGCCAATGCGCACGGAAAGATGGCAGCAATTTGCCGCGAAAAAGGTACGATATGGAATGCCCAAGGCCACAACCGGGGCACCAGCTAAACCCCATCAGTTTTAAAGGGCATAAAGTGTAATGCGGCTTGGTCGGGTCGCTAAAGGCAAGCGCAACCATGGCCGATACCCAGAATATCAGTTCAAAATTATCGCGCAAGAACTTTTTTAGCTCATACATTTTTATGCTTGTTCGCCAGCAGCAACGCTACCGCTAACGAAAATAGCAAACCCAACAGCAAAGCGCCAAATATTTGTCCCGAAAAATCGGTAATGCTCATCGCCGAAACATAGGAAATAAACAAGATGGCAAAGGCAACGGCTATCATACCACCTAAAATCAATATCTTAAAACTTTCGGACAGGCCTTCCAAAAAACTCATTTGCCCGCCCAATACTTCATTGCGGTAAGCGCGTACACCAAAATATAGTCCCAATAAAGGTATCAGTCCTGCGGTCAGTTCTATCGGGCTAAAATCTGTCGTTGGTTTAGTGCTAATGCCAAGCCTATACATTCCAAATATCCAAACTGCGCTAAGCACGCCAATTATGGCGCCGGAAATCAAAGTGGTTTTCATCATTATTCAGGTTGGTTTATAAATATAAATTTATATTTAATTGTTCAAAATCAACACTTTATTCAGCTGATTGACAATTATAATTTACAAGTAAATTATGCTGCCTTTTGTTTTCATTTTTTTGTTTGGCGCTAAAAAGCTTCGCCCGCTAAGCCCGCTTTCCGTATATTTGCAGCGATTTGAATATTCGAGATATACTGGAGCGATACAAAGCCGACGAACGCATACAAACGTTGGCAAAAGCGCTGAATGCTACTAAAAACCCGAGGGTACACCTACGGGGGCTTGTCGGATCGAGCGATGCGGCCATGGCGGTAGCTTTGTATTTTTTGAAGCACAGCCACATGCTGTTCGTACTGCCCGACAGGGAAGAGGCCAGCTATTTTCAGGCGGATTTGGAGAACATGCTCGACAAAGAAGTATTGGTATTCCCTTCCTCCTTCCGCAAACCTTTTGAGTTTACCCAGCCCGACAGCACCCATGTTTTGGCCCGCGCCGAAGTACTGAACGAATTGAACCATTCATCCGAATACGGCAAACTCATCGTTACTTACCCCGAAGCCATCGCCGAAAAGGTGATAGACCGCGCCTCGCTCGAAAAGAATACCCTCGAAATTGCCATAAACAACAAACTAAGCCTCGATTTTATCAACGAGTTTTTAATTGAGTACGATTTTGAACGCGTTGATTTTGTGTACGAACCCGGCCAGTTTTCCATTCGCGGTGGTATTGTTGATATTTTCTCCTTCTCGCACGATTTGCCCTACAGGGTTGAGTTTTTTGGCGACCTGGTGGAATCCATCCGCACCTTCGAAATTGAAAGCCAGCTATCCGTCGAGCAGGTAAAGACCATTACTATCGTGCCTAACGTACAGTCGAAGTTTTTAACCGAGAACAACATCTCCTTGTTAGAATATATCGACCCATCCACGCAGGTATGGATAAAAGATGTGCAGTTTACACTGGATATCATCCAAACCGGTTATAAAAAGGCCACGCAATTGTGGAAGGCTTTATCGGCAGAGGATAAAAACCAAAACCCCGACTGGATAGACCCCAAGTTTGCTTTTACCGATGAGAAGCTTATCGCCGACCAGCTCCATGATTTCCCGGTTATTGAATTTGGCAAACAGTTCTTCTACACCCCTACGGATAGCGTCCAGTTCGATATCAGGCCACAGCCATCCTTCAATAAGGATTTTAGCCTGCTCATCCATAACATCAAAAACAACGAGGCCGATAAAATAGAGAACTGCATTTTTACCGATAGTACCCGGCAAATGGAGCGCCTCTACGCTATTTTTGAGGATCTGGACAAATCAATCAAATTTACCCCGGTAAACGTTTCCATCCGCGAGGGCTTTGTGGACCTGCAGCAAAAAATCGCTTGCTATACCGACCACCAGATATTCGATCGTTACTACAAATACAAGCTCAAAAAGGGTTACCAGCGTTCGCAGGCCATTACCCTGAAAGAGCTGCGCGAGCTAAAACCCGGCGATTACATTACGCACATAGACCATGGTATAGGCAAATATGCCGGGTTGGAAAAAGTGGAGGTTGCGGGCAAAATGCAGGAGATGATACGCTTGCTTTACGCAGATAACGACTTGCTGTACGTCAACATCAACTCGCTCAACCGCATCTCAAAATACAGCGGCAAGGAGGGCACTATGCCCAAAATGAACAAACTTGGAACAGATGCCTGGGACAAGCTAAAAAAAAACACTAAAAAAAAAGTTAAAGACATAGCCCGCGACCTGATACAGCTTTACGCTGTACGCAAGGCCCAAAACGGCAATGCCTTTTCGCCCGATAGTTACCTGCAAACAGAGCTGGAGGCCTCATTTATTTATGAGGACACCCCCGACCAGGAAAAGGCCACCGTCGATTTTAAAAAAGACATGGAATCGCCGCACCCCATGGACCGCCTCATTTGCGGCGATGTAGGTTTTGGTAAAACAGAAATTGCCATACGAGCCGCTTTTAAGGCTGTTGCCGATAGCAAACAGGTGGCTATTTTGGTACCTACCACTATTTTGGCGGCCCAACACTATAAAACTTTTTCCGAGCGCCTAAAAGGCTTTCCTGCAAATATTGATTATGTGAACCGTTTTAAATCAACCGGTCAAATTAAGGAGACCTTGAGCAAACTGGCCGAAGGTAAGGTCGATATCATCATTGGTACGCACCGCCTGGTAAGCAAGGACGTAAAGTTTAAGGACCTTGGCCTGATGATCATCGACGAGGAACAGAAATTCGGGGTAACCACCAAAGAAAAATTAAAGGCCATGCGCGTAAATGTAGATACACTCACGCTTACCGCTACGCCTATACCACGTACGCTGCACTTCTCGCTCATGGGCGCACGCGATTTGTCCATCATATCCACACCACCGCCTAACCGCCAGCCCGTAGTAACCGAGCTGCATGTATTTAACGATAAGCTGATAAAAGAGGCCGTTGAATACGAGATTGAGCGCGGCGGGCAGATATTCTTTATTCATAACCGCGTTGCCGACTTACCTCAGTTAGGCGGTATGATACACAAACTGGTACCCAAAGCCCGTGTAGGTATTGCCCACGGCCAGTTGGAGGGCGACGACCTGGAAGACGTAATGCTCAAATTTGTGAGCGGCGAATATGATGTACTGGTAGCTACCACCATTATCGAGGCCGGTTTGGATATACCCAACGCCAATACCATCATCATTAACCACGCCCACATGTTTGGCCTGAGCGACCTGCACCAGATGCGCGGCCGCGTTGGCCGGAGCAACAAGAAGGCTTTTTGTTATTTGTTGAGCCCGCCGCTATCAACCTTGACACCCGAAGCGCGCAAACGCCTGAGCGCCATCGAAGAGTTTAGCGACCTGGGCAGCGGCTTCAACGTAGCCATGCGCGATCTCGACATCCGCGGAAGCGGTAACCTGTTGGGTGCCGAGCAAAGCGGTTTTATTGCTGAGATAGGTTTCGAAATGTACCATAAGATACTGGACGAGGCCATACAGGAACTAAAAGAAGACGAGTTTAAAGGTCTGTTTACCGACGAAAAACCACGGGCGTTCATCTCCTTCACCCAAATTGATACCGACCTGGAGATACTGATACCCGACGAATATGTAACCAGCATACAGGAACGTTACAACCTGTACACCGAACTAAGCAAACTGGAAAACGAAACCCAACTCGATGCCTTCGCGCACCAACTGCACGACCGGTTTGGCCCTGTGCCCCGCCAGGTAAACGACCTGCTCAATACCATGCGCCTGCAATGGCTGGGTAAAAGCATCGGCTTCGAAAAAATATCGCTTAAAAAGAATGTGTTGCGTGGCTACTTCATCGCTAACCAGCAAAGCGCCTATTTCGAAACCGACCAGTTTAAACAGGTACTCACCTTTTTACAGGCCAACCCGCGCCGCTGCAATTTAAAAGAGGTGAAAAATACCCTACGATTGAGCATTGAAAACGTGCAAGGCATTGATGAGGCTGTAGAGTTGTTGAGCGAGATTGCGGAGCCGGTTGGGGTGTAGGATTTTTGTGGGAATATTTTGTAAATTTGGATATGACAACATTAACGGTGGAAATAGACAAAGAGAAAGACCTCCCGGTTTTACAGGCCCTGTTAGATCGGTTAGATTTAAAATATCATGTTGAGAATGACAATTATAAATTGTCGGATGCCGAGCTTAAAGGTATCAATATGGGATTGGCTGATCTTGATGCAGGTCGGGTTCATACCATGACCGAAGTTAAAAGCCGTATCAGCGAAAAGATAAAAAACTTCCGTTCCAGCAATGGCTGAAAGGAAATTGTTATGGTCTGACAGAGCCTTAAATGACTATGAAAGCCTTGTTGACTATTTATTGGAGGAATGGGGCAAGGAAATAACTATTCGTATTGCAACGGAAATCGACGAAACTATAGAACGCATTCAAAACAATCCCGAACACTATCCTATGGTTTTAAAAGACAAGTCCATTCAGAGATGCGTTTTTTCGGCACAAACGTCTATTTATTTTCGGGTAACCAATGAGTTGGTTGAAATCGTTTCTCTTTTTGATAACAGACAAGACCCGTATAAATTAACACAATTATAAGCTACTTCACCCCCACAACCGGCCAACCCTCACTATCCCAACCCAATTTTTCTATCCTCAACTTCGACCGCCCCTTATCCGCCGCATCATAGGCATGAAAGATGATATAATCCACCCCGTCAAAGCTACAAACGGCATTATGGCCTACGCCGTACCAATCTTTGTCGCCGGCTAAAACCAAGGTGCCGCCGCCTTTGGCCAAGTCGGTGCCGTTACGGTCGGTATAGGGGCCGGTCAGTTTTTTGGAGCGGCCAACCATCATTTTATAGGTGCTTTGAGGCCCGCGGCAACAATAATCCCAACTGGTAAACAGGTAGTAATAGCCGTTCTTTTTAAAAATGAAAGGGCCTTCAATGGCGGCGTTACCAGCCACGCTATCGGGCAGGTTTGCTTTGCGCGGACGACTGGCTATGGTTAACCAGGGTTTGGGCTCTATAGGCTGTTTCAAGTCGGCGCTCAGCTTTACCAGTTTAATGCCGTCCCAAAAGGAGCCGAAAGTCAAGTAAGGCGCATCTTTTTCATCACGTATCAAATTCGGGTCGATGGCGTTGAACATATCCTGCCCCGGGAAGGATTGTATCACCAACCCTTGATCCACCCATTTAAAATCCGGCGAATCGGTATGCAGGGTTTTGTTGGTGGCTAAGCCGATAACGGATGTGTTCTTACCAAAAACCGACACCGCGTAAAACAGGTAGTAGGTGCCTTTATAGTACGATATATCAGGCGCCCAAAAATCGTTTGGGCGTGCTTTGGGGATGGCCTTTGACGCCCAATCGGGTGTTTGGGTAAAAACGGGTTTTTCCCGCGTCCAATCCGTCATATTTTTTGACGACCATACGGCGATACCCCTGCCGGTGCAAAAAATATAGTACATACTATCCTGTTTGAACATCACCGGGTCGTGTACGGAGATGCGGGGTTTTACGTTTTGTGCATGCGTCGACAATTTAGATAACAGAAGTAAAACAATCCAAATCAATCTTTTCATTGTACTGCTTGTCCTTTTACGTTTTTTTCTAAAAGTGCATAGGCGTTCCCTATCCCTATCAAAGCATCCTCATAGGCTATCTCACATTTTTTCTTATCAACCTGTAAAAAAGTCAATGGGCCTTTTGTACATGTAATTAGTTCGATTATGTATGGCCGATGTAACCTTGTTATCCTGATGTGTTCTACACTAAGTTTATTGCTTGCGCTGTTTTTCTCGTTGTCGATTTTATCTGTAAATGTTCCGGATTGTACATAAAGTTCAATTTTGGGGGTCGCATTTAAGCTTTCCGCGGACGTCCAAACTTGATAAGTTAAGCTGTCGTTGCGGGTTTTATGATAATGGACTTTTTTGAAATGAATGTCTTCTAACATTTCAATGCTCTTTAATTCCTTTTTCAAATTTGCGAGACTTGATTTGTACACAATTACCCCATGACTTAGATTTATCTTTCTAATTTCAGAACTAATTAATGAATCGAGTTTAAACGCTGTGGTAGCGGTTTGCGAATCCGCATTTAAATACAGTCCCAAAAAAAGCAAACATACCAACACATATTTTATCATTTCACCAATTGATAAATATCCTTCAAATTGCGGCCCAGCTCTTTGTAATCCAAACCATAACCTACCACAAACTTGTTCTCAATTTCAAAACCAACATATTGCAGTTCGGGTATATCATGTTCCATGGCCTCTGGTTTATACAGCAAGGCGCACACTTTGATGGATGCCGGGTTCAAGGCATTCAACTTGTCAACCATGTAGCGCAGGGTATTGCCGGTATCCACAATATCTTCTACCAAAACTACGTGGCGGCCTTGTATGTCAACGCTCAGGTCAAGGTCCTCGCGGATGCTGCGTGTGCTTTCCAAGCCACCCCTGTACGACGACAATTTCATAAAAGCAACCTCGCAGGGCAGGTTTACCTGTTTCAGCAGGTCGGCCGTAAACATGAAACAGCCGTTTAGAACGCCCACAAATATCGGTGTGCTATTTTGGTATTCTTTGCTGATGGTTTGGCCCAGCTCCGCAGTCCGTTGTTCGATATGCTCAAAAGGTATCATTTTCTCGAACTCCAAGTCGTGAATTTTAACTTTCATCAGGCTAAAATAGTTAAAATCGGGCAGCAATGTTCAAAAATCAGGATTGGGATATTTACTTATCTTTGCCCGCTTATGGATTACCAGGTTCACACTTTACAAAACGGCATCCGCCTGCTGTACAAGCCCGTAGCATCGACCATAGCGCATTGCTGCTTTGTGGTAAATGCCGGCGCACGCGACGAGGCGCACGGTAGAGACGGCCTGGCGCACTTCATCGAGCACCTGCTGTTTAAAGCCACTGTGCGCCGCAATACCAATCAGATACTGAACCATTTGGAATTGGTGGGTGCCGACCTGAATGCCTATACCACCAAAGAGTATACCTGCATACATGCTTCGTTCTTAAAACAACATTTGGAGCGGGCTATCGACCTTACGGAAGACATTGTTTTCCACTCCACCTTCCCCGAAGAGGAATTGGTGAAAGAAAAGGGTGTGATACTGGACGAAATAGCGTCCTACCTGGACCAGCCCGACGAAGCCATACAGGACGATTTTGAGGATATCCTGTTTAAAAACCATCCCCTTGGCCGCAATGTTTTGGGTACTGCCGAAAGCGTAAACCAATTGAACAGGAACGATATTCAGCAATTCATCGCTCAAAACTACAATACCCACCAAATGGTTTTTGCCGTTTTGGGCGAATACGATTTTAAGCAACTGGTTAAACTGACAGAGAAATATTTTGGTGCGGTTCCCGAAAATGCTTCATTGAAGAATCGTATCAAACCCGAAATTGGTTTGACGGAAACCCTGCGCTTTTCGAAACCTATATCGCAAACGCATGGCGTCATCGGCAGCCAGGCTTACGCTTTGAACAACCAAAAAAAGAATGGGCTACTATTGCTCAACAATATTTTGGGAGGCATGGGCATGAGTTCGCGCTTAAACCTCGAGATTCGCGAAAAATATGGCATCGCTTACTCCATCGAGTCTAACTATTCGGCGTTTTCTGATAGCGGCATCTTTTCCATTTATTTTGGTACTGATACCGAAAAAGCCGAACGCGCCATCAAGCTCATCCACAAAGAGCTCAAAAAACTGCGCGAGCAAAAATTGGGTACTTTACAATTGCAGCAGGCAAAACAAAAATTTATCGGCCAGATCGCTTTGGGCGAAGAGAACCGTATCAGCCTGATTATCGCCATGGCCAAAAGCCTAATCGATTTTGAACGGGTTGATAGCTTAGAAGAAATTTTCGCCAGGATAAACGCTGTTACTGCCGATGAGTTGATGGATATTGCCAACGAAATTTTTGACAACAGCCGTATGGCTACCTTGCTATTTGAGCCTAACGATTAGGTTTCAATAAAGTCAAGCTCAACCGGGAGCGATAGCTTTTCGGAAGCATTTAATACCTCAATACCTATTACAGAGCCGTCGGCAGCATAGTCAATTATCATCACGCCATTCTTGTCTTCATCGCTTTCATTTATTTTTTCGGCTTTGAATTGAATGTATAATGCATCCGTCTCCTTATCATATGTTACCTTCATAGTACTTGTTTATTTTTGATGTTTTGTATGCTGTTATAACTACGTTGGGCTCTTTAAAGTGATTAACAAATATCCTGATTAAATATTGCTTTCCATCATCTTCAATGATCGATTGATATATCCTTTTATCATTCAAATTAATTATCTGGCCGGGGCTGTCTAATATTTTTATAACTACATCTTCCGGTATACCTCTTAATACGATTTGTTCAAGTGCATGTTTAGAAATTATGTAAGACATTCATAAAAATATTAAAATTTTTATCAAAAATTAAATCTTGTATTTTTGCAGGAATGAAATTACCTATCATAGCATACGGCGACCCGGTTTTGAAACGTGTTGCTACCGATATTGAGCCGCACGAATATCCGAACTTAAAAACGCTTATAGCCGATATGTTCGAAACCATGTACGGCGCAAAAGGTGTTGGTTTGGCAGCGCCGCAAGTTGGCCTGTCGATGCGGTTGTTTGTAGTTGATGCCACACCCTTCAGCGACGACGAGCCTGAGCTGGACGGTTTTAAAAAGACCTTCATCAATGCCCGAATATTAGAAGAAAGCGGTGAGGAGTGGCCATTTAACGAAGGTTGCCTGAGCATACCCGAAATACGCGAGGACGTTTACCGCCCGGCCAATTTGGTGATTTCTTATTATGATGAGGATTGGAAACACCACCAGCAAAACTTTGGCGGATTGGCAGCACGTATCATCCAGCATGAGTACGACCATATTGAAGGTAAACTATTTACCGATAAATTGAGTCCGCTACGCAAGAGGCTGATTGAGAAAAAACTAAACGATATCTCCAAAGGGAATATATCGGTAGATTATAAAATGAAGTTTCCGGCAGCTAAAAAAGGCCGTTAATAATCAGAAGATACACCTCTGCTCTTATCACCCGCGGCAATTTCCTTGATCAGTGCACCCCAAGCAAATGGGTTCAGCAAAGGATTGGTGATGGAATGTGAGTTCACCAAATTGGTGTGCATATCATTGTAGTTGAGGATTGTTCTGTCACCTCCGTCAAGCGGTAATGTTTTCTCGAGGGACGATATTGATTTCCCGGTAAGGTTTTTACGCGCTATGGCCAAATCGTCATCGGCTATCTTCATCGACAAAAAGTCTTTGTTAAACTCATCGGTAGTGGCCCAGGGGAATACCCTAACCGCCGGCAAATGCGTAATCGAGGCACTTAACCTTACCTGTATGGTATAGCTTTTATCATTCACCTTAGCGGGGATGACAATAGTAGTCGAAGCGTAGCCTATCGAGGTAAATTTGATGGTATCCTGTTCGTGAGCTACAAAAGAGAAGTAGCCTTTGTAGTTGGCCAAATTTACCTGTTTATTGAACGAAAGGTTAGTGATGGTTACGTAAGGTACAATACCGCTGCTATCGGCGTTGATCACCACGCCCGAAAACTGCACCAGCGGACGCTCGGCTTTTTGCTGGGCAAAAACCGATGTGGCGGCTAACATACTTAATATGAACAGTAAACGCTTCATCACAAATTGGTTGCAATTAATGTACCCGCTATATCTATGCCAAAAACTAAATTGGTTGTTTAAACGGATATACAAAATAAACGATTTTTATATCAAATAGTTACACGTAACAACATTTTAACATTCTTTAACGCTTAGCGCAGGTTTGCGGGCAAAACCGCGTTCGGGTCGTCAATATCTGTCAGGTTCAAAGCTTCAACAGCGGTTATTTCGGGCACTGCCTTTTTAATGGCTTGCTCAATACCTGCTTTCAGCGTCATAATACTCATCGGGCACGAGCCACACGAGCCCAACAGCTGTAACTTCACCACGTTATCGGGTGTAATTTCGGCTATCGAAACATTGCCGCCATCCGTTTCCAAATAGGGGCGAATGGAATCCAATGCTGCTTCAACCCTTTCTAACAAACTCATATTCAAATATATTTGTACAAAGATACTAATTTATTAAACAAGCGCAGCTTGCGCGGCGTTGGCGTTCACAATGGCTACCTGCTGCGCCACCCGTTTTGCCAGGTCGATAAAGGCATGTGCCATCGGGTTGTTATCATCCATAATCATTGGTGCACCCGCATCACCCGAATCGGAGATGCTTTTTACCAATGGTATTTGCCCTAAAAAAGGCACATCCAATTCTGCGGCCAGTTTCTTACCACCACCTTCACCAAAAATATAATATTTGTTGTCTGGTAGTTCGGCCGGGGTAAAATATGACATGTTTTCGATGATGCCCAGCACGGGTACGTTAATGGCTTTCATCATAAACATGCCTACACCTTTGCGGGTATCGGCCAAAGCCACATTTTGCGGCGTAGTAACAATTAGCGCCCCGGCAATCGGGAAACTTTGGGTAATGGTGATGTGGATGTCACCGGTACCCGGCGGCAAATCAACCACCATATAATCCAGCTCGCCCCAATCGGCATCGGTAAACAACTGTTTCACCGCTGTCGACACCATTGGCCCGCGCCATGGTACCGGTTGATTAGGGTCGGTAAAAAAGCCTATCGACAATAATTTG
Organism: uncultured Mucilaginibacter sp.; assembly: GCF_903893715.1. Classification (GTDB taxonomy): domain Bacteria; phylum Bacteroidota; class Bacteroidia; order Sphingobacteriales; family Sphingobacteriaceae; genus Mucilaginibacter. The sequence goes on along the minus strand of NZ_CAITNG010000038.1, from coordinate 31,443 downwards.
ATTCCGTATTTCTCCATCGGTTCGATACGGGTTTTGCCATCAACCTGCGTGCTATGCGGCCTTGCACCTTCCAAACCAAACATCATCGGTACCGAAGGGCCGTAAATATCTGCGTCTATCAAACCTACCTTGGCGCCTGTTTTGGCCAAACCGACGGCCAGATTTGCGGCAACGGTAGATTTACCGACACCACCCTTACCCGACGATACCGCGATAATGTTTTTGATACCCGGCATACTGTTGTTGGTCTGCGTGGTTACTTTCGATGTCATATTGATACTCACTACCGCCTCTTTATCTACAAAATATAAAATGGCGTTGCGACAGGCATTCTCTATCATGGCCTTTAAAGGGCAGGCAGGTGTAGTTAGTATTACCGAAAAGCTCACGTTCAGTCCATCAATTTTGATGTCTTCTATCATGTTCAAGGTAACCAGGTCTTTCTTCAAATCCGGCTCTTCAACATTGCTCAACGCGGCTAAAATTTGTTCTTTGGTAATTGTCATCAGTTTAAATCGTCAAATAAATATAAAACATGCAGCATCAACGTTTGTTAGGGTAATTATTATCGGCCACTAAACGGTTGTAAAGATAAGATTATTAGTTTTGTCAAAATTTAAGATGCAGCGTATTCCTCAAAAATATATCCGCACTGCCGGAAAAGTTTTACTCGTACTATTTGCACTCCTCTTTTTGGGCGGTATCATCGCCTGGTTTAAGCGCGAACAACTGTTGCATAATGCGATAGACAAAGCTACCGCAAAAGCCAAAAGGGATTATAATTTAGATGTAAAAATAGGTTCGGCCCACTTTAGCGGACTGAGCACGGTTTCCTTTTCGGAGATTACCATTGTACCCGAAAACCGCGACAGCCTGTTGCACATCAGCAATTTTGAAGTAGGCATTAAGATATTGCCTTTAATTTTTGGCGAAATCAAACTCTCATCGGTAAAGATCGAAAACGGGCTGCTTAACCTCAGCAGTATCAAAGGGGTACGAAACTTCGACTTCCTGTTTAAAAAGAATAAAGATACCACGCAAACCACAGGTACCGACCTTTCGGTGGTAGCCAATAATCTGGTTAAACAAGTGCTGTACAAAATCCCCGATGACCTGGACGTGAGAAACTTTAACATAAAGTATCATGACGATAGCACCAGCGTTAGTCTGCTCACCCACTACGCCCTCATCAAAAACAGCGACCTGAGTTCGGCAATCGTAGTGAACAATGGCGAGTCGACCCTGCATCTGATGGGTAAGATGCGCCCTTCAGATAAGTTTATCAACGTTAACCTTTATGCCGATAACCACAAAAAGGTAGAGCTGCCCTTTATCCAAAAAAAGTTTCATCTAAAGTTAAGTTTCGATACCCTGAGTACCGAGTTGAAGAAGGTTGATCGTAACAACGGCGAAACACAAATATACAGCACGTGGTCGGTAAGTAATTTGGTGGTCAACCATCCCCGGCTGGCATCAAACGATATCGTCGTCCCGTCCGGCTCAATGGATGCCAACATATTTGTTGGCCCGCAATATGTGTCGTTGGATAGTTCATCGGTTATACGGATCAAAGATGTATCACTTAACCCCTACATCAAATACACCCTAAAGCCGGCCAAGGTTTACGAGCTCAAGCTCGCTATGCCCATGACCGATGCGCAATCGGTTTTCAACTCCTTCCCGCAAGGCACGTTCGACGCGCTGGATGGCATAAAAGTATCAGGGAAACTCGCTTATAACATGAACCTGTACCTTGATAGCAGCAAACCCGATTCGCTCGATTTTAGCTCTAACTTAAAACAGGATAATTTCCACATCGTAAAATATGGCAAAACCGATTTAGGTAAGCTGAATGGTACATTTGTATACACGCCTTACGAAAAGGATAAGCCCATGCCTTCGCGCACCATCGGTCCGCAAAACCCAGATTATACCCCGCTGACCGATATTTCGCCGTACCTGCAGCATGCCGTAATGACTGCCGAAGACCCTTCGTTTTTTGTTCACCACGGCTTTGTGCCGCAATCCATCAAAAAATCCATCGCTATCGACTTTAAGGAGCATAAATTTAAGCGCGGCGGCAGCACCATCTCCATGCAATTGGTAAAGAACGCCTTTTTGAACCGTGAGAAAACCCTCACCCGCAAAATTGAGGAAACGCTCATTGTATGGATGATTGAGAACACACACATCATGGCCAAAAGCCGCATGCTCGAAGTCTACTTCAACATTATTGAGTGGGGAAACAACGTGTATGGTATTGGCGAAGCCGCGCGCTATTATTTCGACAAAACCCCTGCCGAACTCAATTTGGGCGAAAGCATTTACCTGGCCAGCATTGTGCCCAAACCGAAGGCGGGCTTATACTCATTCCAGCCCGACGGCAGTTTAAAGGATTATATAGCCAACTATTTTAACCTCATTGGCGGCCTGATGGCCGGCAAAGGCTATGCCGAACCCGATAGCAGTGGTTATGGCTTTTACAGTGTTCGTCTTAAATCAACTTTACGTCAAAAATTAGCCCTTACCGATTCGGCTACCATTAGTAACGCCTTGAAAGCCGATGAAAATGATGACAACGCCGATGCCATCATCCCCGTAGCCGTGCCCGAAAAGAAGCCCAACTTCTTCCAGCGTATTTTTGGCGGGGGCAAAAAAGACACCGTTGCCGCTGCACGCAAAACCGATACCGCCAGGTCAAAAAAAGAACTGCGGCAAGAGCGCAGGGCCGAGCGCAAGAAAGAAAATGAGGCTAAAAAGGCCCTGTCAGACAAAGGTCTGTTTTAGATGGCTGCCAGATGACAAATAATAATGTTTAAACATCTATTTTTGTCCATTATTCAAAGAACATCATGTCACTCATAGAAAAATTAAACTGGCGCTATGCCACCAAAAAATTTGATACGGCTAAAAAACTAAGCCCCGAGCAATTAGATACTTTATTGACCGCCATTCAACTGGCACCTTCATCGTTCGGTTTGCAATCGTACAAGGTATTGGTTGTTGAAGACCCTGCCATCCGTGCCCAACTGCGCGACGCTGCTTATGGCCAATCGCAACTCACCGACGCCTCACAAGTTATCATCTTCGCATCCGAAACCGTTATCGACTCGGCTTTGGTAAACAAATACGTAGACCGTATTGCCGAAGTACGCCACATGGAACGTGTGCACCTGGGTGCTTACGAAGATACCATGGTAGGTACCGTTAACCGTTTGGCCGAAGACCAAAAAATGACCTGGTCGAACAAGCAGGCTTATATCGCCCTTGGCGTATTGCTGACCGCCGCTGCCGATTTAGGTATTGATGCCTGCCCGATGGAAGGCTTTCAAGCCGGTAAATTCGACGAAATATTAGGCCTCAAAGCATTAGGCTTAACTACTACCGTTATCGCACCGGTTGGTTTCCGTGCCGAAGATGACACATATAGCCATTTAGCCAAAGTACGCAGGCCAAAAAGCGAATTGTTCATCCATATTTAAGATACATCATTCTCCGTAATAGAGCCTTTCGAGTAATCGGAGGGCTTTTTTTATTTGTTGGAATTATCGCTACAGGTTGACCAATCAATGACATCATACGGTGTCATTATTTTAGTGCCGTCGTACCTGATAAACAATTTGATCATCTTACCATCCGCGCCAATAATCTCAGTTTTATAAACATCAACAGGATCGTAAAGGATTATATAGCTATATTGATATTGGGTATGTTTAGTAACAACTAAATCCTGTTCAATTTGCGCCCATTCCGGCTTATTTTTATTTAGCCATTTCAATAGCGACTGTTTCAAAACGACCTCATCTTTCGCATTAAAAGCATATGGCTTCTTATTAATTAATGCAGTTATCGCACCGTTACAATACACTGGCGAGTACCCCTTTGCCATTAATGGTCTGATATCAACTTCTTCTGGAAGCATATTGTTCATCACCAATTTATTACCGCAACCTGTTAGTATTGCTATTGATAAAAGGGCAAAAAAATTGAATGTCTTTTTCATGCTTTCTCACTCCAAATCAGCCAATTCAATATTGTCCCAACTCTGCTTGCGGTAGTAATTGTACATTACCGTTATGCAAGCATCGCTACAAACCCAAACTACCTAAAGCTCCAAAGTTAATTTCAAATGCCCGCCCAACCCTTGTTGTATAATCTTCATCAGGGTAGATAAACGGATGTCTGACGAATTGTTCTCAATCCGCGAAATATAAGATTTATTTGTTCCGCACTTTTCAGCCAGTTCTTCCTGCGTCATCCCTAATTTTAGCCTGGCTTCTTCCAAAAGCACGCCTAAATGAAAGGTTTCAAACTCTTGTTCCCACTTTTCTCTTTTGGCAACGCCCCGTTTGCCATATTTCCCATCCAATATTTCGTCTAAACTGGTAATATCTTTGCTTTTATTTGGTTCCATCATAATATTCCTCCATTATCTTCAGGGCTTTTTCTATTTCCTGTTTCGGTGTTTTTTGTGTTTTCTTTTGAAATGCGTTTCCCAATACAACAAGGTTGCCTTTATCAAAAAAAGAAAATATCCTGTAAATGTTACTGCCTACTTCTACTCTTATCTCATACAAACCTTTAGTTCCCTCCATGTGCTTAAAATACTTTTCGGGTATTTGATAGGTTACACGGATCAGGTTCAATGTCCATTCTATTTTTGCCTGAACATTTTGTGGCTGTTGGGTGTAGAAATCTAAAAAATACCTCTTATAAGCAACTACCTGTCTTATGAGTTTCACTGTACAAAAATAATAATTAAAGTTAACTATTCAGACAACTTTTGAAACGATTCCCCTTTCAAATCTTTTATATAAACTTCACAAGACCTACCCCTCCAAATCCGCCAACTCAATATTGTCCCAACTCTGTTTGCGGTAGTAATTGTACATCACCCAGTTCAACAACGCTGCCAATACCACGCATATCCAAATCACGGTTTCCCAGCGCGCCAGTACATAATGGCCAAAGCCTACTATACCTGCAATAAACAGCACCGCTAACGACATAAAACCCCGGCCGCTGCCCCGCCTGTTGAGCAAGGGTTTTGAAAACGGAAAGCCTTTTACCATAAACAGGGCAAGCATAATACCCAATACCTGGTTAACAAAAAATGCCAGTAAAATATCGTTGATAACTGCAGGGCCCCATACCACCAATGCAACAATGCTTAATACCAGGTAATATGGCACAAAATACAGAGCGATGATGGCTTTGTACATGCCGCCCAATATTTTGCCCGGCGCGCTGATGGGCATGGCATAATACACCCACGATGCTTTGAATTTATTGCTTTGCGATACGTTTTGTAAGATGAACGATAAAACAAAAACGCACATGTAAAACAAAAAGATATAGCTTTTGCCCGCCTGCAAACCGGCGTAGTTACCTGCCAGTCCCCCATCGCTGCGGCCGCTTAGCATAATGTACACAAAATACACCGGCACATAGGCAAAAGAAGGGTAAACCTTCATTTTAAACTCACGGGTGCGGGCGGCCAGTTTCCAGGTAATGCGGAAACCGGCATTCTCCACCGGGTCGGGTGCTAAAAAGTTGGCCACTTTATCAATAAAACCTGCCCTTTTAATTTCTTTTGGTTTTACCGATGAGGATACCCCATCCGAGGCGGCCATAATGGCCATTATACGGTTAAAGCCCGGCGCCAATACATTGGCCACCACCCAAATACTGGCAACGGGTATGGCAATGCCCGCAAAGGCCAGCAGCGCTTCAATATAATTTGCCCGGTGGGCATGTATCAAAACTTCGTTAAGCGACGATATCCAAATCGGCGGCAGCAGGAACAACCAGGGGTGTTCGATGATAGAAAAGTGGCCCAGGTTTAAAAAACTGAACATCCGCGGAACACGTGCCACCGCAAAGATGATGATGGAAAAAGCAATTTGAAAATAGCTGACGATATCTTTCACTCTTTGCGCGCTAACCGAGCGCATCAACGTCAGATACACAATGTTCACGGTAAATATGCTCAGCAAAGTAGCTTCCATCAACTGGAAAAAGAAAACCGGTACAGCGGCAATGCCATCGATAAAGCCAATCATTATCATGCCGGGAATGCCCTGCAACAGCGCCAGCCGCATCACATAAATGGTAATGTGCAATATGCGCGCCATGGATGCGGTGCGGTCGCTCACGGGCCTTGGCAAAATGATGTATTGGTCGCGCACATCCATCAGCACATTGGTAAAATCGGTAATGAGCGTCAAACACATCAGCATCATAAACACGAAAAAGTACAGCGTCTGCCCCATCAATGGGTTATCATGGAAAGCAAACAGGAAAATACCATACAGCGCACCCATAATCATACTGAAAATCAACACCCCCCATGATGTACCAACAGTGGTTGGCGCTTTGGTGGCTGCAATAGCGGCCTTGCGCCGGGCAAACATGGCCGTAGGGCGCCGGTTATCTATCAGCAGTTTTACCCGCAATATGTGGTGCAGCTGGTAGGTATCCACGCCCACCCGTTCAAAAAACGGGTTAAAAAAGCCCACCACAGTTAAAAATAAGTTGTCTATCATGGCGGGTTAGTCAAAAGCGTTCATAATAGCGTCTGTTTCATTCGTCGACTCATCACGGCCGGTCAGCTTGGCGAAGATGTTCTCCAGGGTATCGCTGTTGTTTTGTTTTAGCGACTCGAAGGTACCGTCAGCCACAATCTCACCTTTGTTGATAAGCAATATCCTGTCGGATACCTTCTCCACCACGTCCATCATGTGCGAACAATAAAATATGGTTTTCCCCTCCGCCGAAAGGCGTACCATCAATTCCTTTACCATAATTACCGCGTTCGCATCCAGACCCGACAATGGCTCATCCAGCACTATAATGCGCGGGTTATGTATAATGCCCGAAATGAGTAATACCTTTTGTTTCATCCCCTTGCTAAAGGTATCCATCCGGTCGTTCAGGTTGGAGCCTAAGCCAAATGCGGTCAATAGCTTCTGCGCGCGCTCGGTTAAAACATCTTCTTCCAATTCATACAGCTTACCGATAAAATCCAGATACTCCATTGGCGTAAGCACTTCGTATATCTCCGCATTTTCGGGCACATATCCCATCAGGCGTTTTATTTCGAGCGGGTTTTGCGCCAGGCTATACCCATCCACAATTACTTCGCCTTCAAAATCGGGTATCAGTCCGGTCAGTATTTTTACCGTGGTCGATTTACCCGCCCCGTTCGGACCAATATAACCAATCACCTGCCCCGGGTAAATATCCAGCGTCAAGCCTTTCAAAACCTGTTTCGAACCATACGATTTCCGCAGGTTGCTGATTTGTATCAGTGGTGTAGTACTCATGGGTAAATATGGGTGTTTTTTTATTATTTATTGATTTCACAGATGTCGGATGATTTCACCGAAAAGCAAGATATGGGTAAATATGGGTATGTCAAATTTCGGATTTAAAATTCCTGATACATTTTACATCTTCCGTCTTACATCTTCCATCATAATATATGGGCATTTATGGGTATTCACAAAATATGCAAATGCCTTTACCTTTCTTACACTTTGCCCGATGCGCTTGCGAAACACATGGGTAAATATGGGTATTTTAAAGAACTTTTTTCCGGTACTTTACGCTATGCTCCATACGCTTTGCTAAACCCTACAATATACGCATAAATTTCGGCATCATAAAATATTTCGCCGCTCATGGCCTAAAGGGCCACTATCCAATATTTTATTTAGATTTACTAACCAATTCTAAACCCAATGAAAACGCTTATTTATATTCTACTTTTCATATGCCCGACCATCGTCCTCGCCCAACAACCCACCGAGCACTACCCGGTCGATTCAGCGTCCGTGGTTCACCCCGGCGTACCCAAAGGCGAAGTGCTTAAATTCAAGTTCACAGGTTCAAAAATATACCCCGGTACTTATCGCGAGTACTCGGTTTATATCCCGGCTCAGTACGACCCCGCAAAACCTGCCTGCGTTTTTGTTGACCAGGATGGCGTGCAGTTTAAAGCACCAACCGTTTTTGATAACCTTATCAACAGCAAAGAAATGCCGGTTACCATAGGCGTATTCATCACCCCCGGCCGTGTTGTGGCTGCCGACACCACCATGCTCGACCGCTTTAACCGCAGTTATGAATACGATGCCCTCGGCGATGCCTATGCCCGCTTTTTATTGGAAGAATTATTGCCCGATGTAGAGAAACATAAAACCGGCGATGGGCGCCCCATCGTGCTCAGCAAAAACGGTAACGATCGCGCCATTGGCGGCACCAGCAGCGGGGCTATTTGTGCCTTTACTGCCGCCTGGGAACGCCCCGATGCCTTTACCCGCGTATTTAGCGGCATAGGCACTTATGTTAGCCTGCGTGGCGGCGACCGCTATCCATCCCTCATCCGCAAATACGAGCCAAAACCTATCCGGGTATTTTTGCAGGATGGCTCGCACGACCAGAATGCCTATGGCGGCGATTGGTTTTACGCCAACCAGATGATGGCCCGCGCACTCGAATTTGCAGGCTACGAAGTAAACCACGTTTGGGGCGAAGGTGCCCATAACAGCAACCAATCCAATGCCATTTTCCCCGAGGCCATGCGCTGGCTATGGAAAGGTTATCCCGAACCGGTTAAAGGCACGCCAACTAAAAATCCTTTTTTAAACGATATTTTGATACCAAGCGAGGGTTGGAAATTGGTCAGCGAAGGCAAAGGAGAAATCAGCAGTTTATCGCCAACGCCCAAAGGTGTTTTGGCGGTCAGTAAAAATTTGGTTTATCAATTGGATGAAAACGGCAAAGAGCTTTCGAAGGCTCAATTCAAATTATCCAATGTTAAATGTAATTCCGTGTTATTTACCGATACATCTGCCAACAATTACAGCTATTATTATACCGGTGCCGACGGCACGCCCGATGCCCGCAAAATTTACCTATCCGGCAAAAAAGGCGGCAAGTACCTGCTCGACCAGGGCCTTAATAATCCTTACGGCATGGTGTTTACTCCCGATAGGACACAGTTATACGTTACCGAATCGAACACCCATTGGGTGTGGATTTACAATGTTAACCGCGATGGCTCATTGACCAACAAACAGCGCTACGGTTGGCTGCACGTGCCCGATACAGCCGAAAACGCGCGTCCGCGTGAAATTAAAGTAGATCGCGAGGGGCATGTGTACGTAGCCACCAACCTGGGTATCCAGGTGATGGATCAAATAGGCCGCGTAAATTGCATATTGCCATTACCGTTTGACTCAGGGCAGCCAACCCGCCTATGTTTTGGCGGCCCCAATGCCGATATTTTATTTGTAAGCTGCGGCGATAAAATTTACCGTCGCAAATTAAAAGTAAAAGGAATGAACGATTTTGATACGCCCATAAAACCGCCAAAGCCGCATTTGTAGTTAGCAATGCTGATAAATTTGTAAACGGTTTTTTAACAAAAAAGTAAAAAACAAAGTCATTTTAATCGTTGTTGCGTATACATGTTTGTCTCAATAAAAAAATAAATGATGGATATGCAAGCGCTACCTACCGAAAATATCATCACATCGCTCATAGAAGCTGTTGAAAAATTGATACCTGTTTATATGCAAAACCCGCTTGATGAAGAAAAATCGAACGGGAACACCGCGTTTTGCATTATTGATGAAGAGGGCAACGTGCACGGCAAATTTTTAGGCGCCGACAAGATACGTGCCCGCGAGCTGTACCGCATTGCCTGGACTAAAGCAAGCCAGGCCTATATTACCGGCACAAATACCGGTGAGTTCGAAAAAATGTACTTTAACGACCCAGACAATACCGACAGCTTCGGTATTAAAGCGCCCGACTTTATTGGCTGGTTTGGCGGACAGGTTTTGCAGCTCCAATCGGGCGAAAAATTGTACGTAGGTTTCAGTGGTTTTCGTGGTACCACCGATATTGAAATTATGCGACAAGCATTGGCAGCAATTGAAGGGTAATCGTTAATTCTGTGGCCTGATAAAAACAACCAACGAAAAAATAAATGCGGCCCCTGAACTGGGTATAAAACTTTCCTGAATGGCGTCAAAAATACCATTATGGTATAAAAGCACACTAATCAAAGCCATCGCCAATAGCGACACCACAAAGCTGCCTAAAAAAAACAGCGCCCATAACCTTGTCCGGCTGCTGTTCATTATATCAGGGGATGATTGTTCATTTTTTATAAATGATACCCGCCTTTTAGCTTTAAAAAATTAAAAGACAGGGTACAAAGATAAGCTTAAGTTTACCCGATTTGCAAAATCATTGTCACTATCCCGCTTTAAACAAAAAACCCCGCCGGGATGGGTCAAGCATCGGGGTAGGGCAGGTTTACGGGGTGTATTTTTTAAAACTTGACGCCGGCAATATGCGCCAAATGGTGCTTGCCATGCCAGGCGTAAAGTCCCAAATTTCGGCGTAGTGGCACTGTGGCGCCTGTTTCGGGATGTATAAAACTACGGTCCCATTGCTCTTCGGTCATGCCGTCCATCAATGCCACCCATCGCATGTGCAATCCTTCCAGCAAACGTAACGATGGTTCGATAGGTAGCCGCGAGTCGGGCAGCAACGCCCAATCGGCCTCTTCATATGCTTTAATCGTCGGTTTATCCTCAGTTAAAGCCAGCTTAAAACGTATCAAAGCGTTCATATGGCTGTCGGCAATATGGTGCACTGTTTGGCGTATGGTCCAGCCGCCGGTGCGGTATGGGGTATCCAGCTGTTTTTCGTTAAGTGTCATCACGGCCATGCGCAATTTGCCGGGCAATGCCTTAATGTCATCAATCCATTCCTGCATCTCGTGCTGGGTGTATGATGCCGGTGCCTTAAATTTTCCGATAGGATATTTGGCTTCTTCGGTTGCTGTTGTGCTCATAATGGTAACAATTGGTATTAAAAGTTTAAGGTAGGATGTTTTTTGTTAAAATCCGTAGCATCCTGGTAAATTTTTGCTGCTTCTAAAGTTTTGCCTTCGCCAAACAGCTGGCCCATAAAGGTAATACTGGCAGGCAAGCCCCTTTGGTTTAAACCATTGGGTAATACCACACAAGGGTTGCCTGTTAAATTGGTCAGCGATAAATTCTGGCTGAACGATGGCGCTATATACAGGTCTAACCCTTTCAATTGCTCGTACCATTGTTGTATCAGCACGGTGCGCGCACGGTTGGCTTGTATATACTCCACTGCAGGTATAAACTGCGCAGAGCGGAAAGTGTTTGGCCATGCGCCTTTTCTTTGTTGGGCAAGCATATCGTCTTTGTGGTTCAACACCAATTCCTGGAAAGCGGCCCCGGCCTCGGCATTCAATATCATAGTGAGCGGGCCAAAAGGTAGTTTTGGTAAATCAATAGGTACCAATTCAGCACCTAATGCCTTCAACTTCACCAAAGTCAACGAGTCGTTCAGGTGGTTTTGCGTGCGGCGGTTATCAAAAGCCACCTTCAGGTAACCAATTTTCCAACCCTTCAGGTCTTTTATAGTACCATCATACTTAAACGGCGCGGCAATGGTACTCAGGTCGTTCGGGTCGGTGCCTTGTATGCAGTTGAATACAATCGCATCATCCTCAACGCTGCGGCAAATAGGGCCAAGCTTATCCATGCTCCAACTCAATGCCATTGCGCCGTATTTACTTACGCGACCAAATGACGGCCTCAGACCGGTATCGCCGCACTCCGTCGATGGCGATACGATGGAACCCAGAGTTTCCGAACCTATTGCGAAAGGCAAACAACCGGCACTCACCGCCGATGCCGGCCCTGCCGATGAGCCGCTCGAGCCACGTGTAATATCCCATGGGTTGCGTGTGCGCCCACCAAACCATACATCGCCTTGGGCCAATTCGCCTAAGGTTAGTTTGGCTATCAGTACGGCACCTGCATCTTCTAACCGTTTTACTACCGTAGCATCAATGCCTAAACTTTGGTCCTTATAAGGTGCCGCGCCATAAGTGGTCTTTGAGTCAGCCGATGAGAGTAAATCCTTTACCCCAAACGGTATACCGTGCAGCACCCCTTTGTATTTACCCGCCGCTATTTCGGCATCAGCCTGCGCCGCTTGTTTCAGGGCGTGCTCTTCGGTAAAATTCACCACAAACAACAGCTTATCATTATATTTCTTCAGCCTATCTATAAAAAATTGAGTCAATTCTACAGAGGTTATCTGTTTTGTCCTTATCAGTTCGCTCAATTGCCTAACGGTATAAAAAGCCAGGTCGTTTTTATCGGCAGGCATTTTTACCGCTTCAATTTTCGATAGCTTAAACCCGCTGGTTTTGTCGGGATTTGTAAATCCGACAGGAACCGGGTTAAAGTTCAAAGCCGGCACCGTGCTGTTAGGCAGGTTAAGCTTGCGCAAGGCTTGGTAAATGTTAACGTTATTGTTCAGGTTGGTCAGCATCGAGTCGGTTTGCGGCTGGGTAAACTCCAGGCCTATTATCTTTTGCGCTTCTTTTACCACATCGGCTGTGATGGGGCTGTTATCCACCTGGTGCCAAACAAAAGCACCAAATACAAAGCTTAAGCTGCAAATGGCCATAAGGCCAAACCGTTTACGGGTAAAAATTTTATTCATTTTTTGTGATTTAATGGGGTTGAGCGTAATATATTTTGTTTTTTTATGTTTCTAACACCTGGTATAGTTAAATAGGTCAAAGCTTTGCCCTAATTTAGCATTTTGAGCATATCACCCTTATACAGAATGATAAAGAAAATATTTTTTACTGTTTTTATTACATTGCCATTACTCACGGCGGCACAAAACATAAAAACCGATGTACTTGTTATAGGCGGCGGCGCGGCCGGTGTGGCGGCGGGCATACAAGCGGCACGCAGTAACGTAAAAGCAATCATAGTAGAACCGGGGCCCTGGCTGGGCGGCAGTATGACGGCCGGCGGCAATTGCATTGTTGATGCCAACCGCAATTTACCATCGGGCATATGGGGAGAATTTAGGAAGCGGGTGCGCGATTTTTACAAAAATGAACCGGGTTACGATACCACGTATAATGCGGCGTTACGCTTCGAACCCTATACCGGCGCGGCCATCCTCAAAAAAATAACCGATACCGTTAAGCGCCTTACCGTAAAACTGAACACGCCCTGGACCAATATCAAAAAAGATGGCGATGGTTGGATAGTCACCATTCGCGAGAAGAACGAAAATGTGCTCATCCGCGCGCAGGTGGTGATAGATGGTACCGAAACAGGCGACGTAGCCGCCAAAGCCGGGGCAGAGTTTGATACCGGATTCGATGCGACGAAAAAAACAGGCGAAAAACTCGCGCCCGATAATGCCATCGACCAGATACAGGAAGTTACATGGATAGCGGTTTTAAAAGACTATGGCCGCGCTGCCGACCGGACCATTGATAAGCCCGAAGGCTACGACGCTACATTGTATACCAGCTTAAAAGGCAAGGATATTAAAAAAATGTTGGCCGATGCCAAGCTGCCCAACGAAAAGTACATGATAAAATGGCCGGAGTGTTCATCGCCAACCACCAGTGATGACCTGGAACCCGAAAACCGGGAAGATTTTTACAAAAAAGGCCGCCTGCATACCTTGGGTTTGGTTTATTACCTCCAAACAGAATTGGGCTACAAAAACCTTAGCCTCGACTATGCCGAATTTGATACGCCCGACCATTTACCCTTTATCCCCTACATCCGCGAAGACAAACGCGCCGATGGCCTCATCAGGATGGTAGGCGACGATATTTTTACCCCTTACGACCGTGCTTCGAAGCTGTACCGAACTTCCATCGGCGTTGGCGATGCCATGCCCGGCCAGCATTACGAAAAAGGCAGCAAAGCTGTACCTATAGATTACCCGCCCTTCCCGGGATACAGCATTCCCTTGGGCACAGTAGTTTTACGAAATATCGATAACTTGCTGGTTACCGAAAAAGCTTTGTCAACAACGCATATCGTAAATGCGAGTACCTTTTACCCATCTGTACAAATGACGTTAGGGCAAGGTGTAGGTACCCTCGCCGCTTATTGCGCGTTTTTTAAAACCACCACAAAAAAGCTGGACGTACGTAAAGTGCAGGATGAACTGCTGACTTTTAAAGGCTATTTAATGCCTTTTGTGGATGTTACCCAAAGCGACAGATACTTCAGGGCCATACAGCAGATAGGCGTTACCGGGATGCTTAAAGGCGTACAAAAAGCCACGGGCAAATCCGCCGCGGTTTATTTTTTACCCGATTCCGTTGTGATGACGGCCGAGATAAAACCTGTAATGCTCAAGATCTACGCGCGCTCATTCATCTGGTTCAACAAAACCAAACCGGGCGCGGTATTTACCGTAGGCAACCTGCTTTCCTTTATCAGCGAAATGACCCTTGCCGACCCTAAAACCCTGCAACTTGATATGCAAAAACTATGGAAGGGCAAATACAAATTCACGTCCGACTTTAGCGTAGATAAACCCATCACCCGCCGCGAGTTTGCCATATTGGCCAACCAATACATCAACCCCTTTGCGCGTGCCGTTGATATTACCGGGAAGTTGATTAATTAAAAGAAGCCATCATACCACAGGTCATGCCGAATTTATTTCGGCACCTCACACGCTAAGTGGCGAATTACATGTCGCAGAGTATCTTTCTCATGGGATGCCGAAACAAGCTCGGCATGACCTCACATAAAAATAGCGATGAGTTTCGAACCCATCGCTATTTAATATGAAGTATTCTAACTTTTTACTTTTGGCTTTTAACTTCCTTCACGGGCTTCTTTTTAATCTCCATATACAACGCTCCCAGTAACGCCAACACCAGGAGTATCGAACCTACCAGCGAAATACTTTCGCCCATGTAGTATGATTTTGGATGGAAGATAAATTCTATTTTATGGTTGCCAACAGGTATCTGCGCGGCACGCAACAGGTAATCGGCCCTGAAGTATGGGCTTTCGGCACCGTCTATATACATTTTCCAACCCTTGTTATAGTATATCTCCGAGAATACTGCAACCTGCGGTGTTGTCGAACCACTGCTGTAAACCATATGGTCGGGATTATAGCTCACCAATTTAATACTGGCCGTTGTGTCGAGCGAACTTTGTTTATCGTTTAACAGGCTGGTGTATTGCTTGTCAACAATAGCTTCGTTTTTTGGATCAAAACTGCTGATAGCCTGCATTTCGGCATCGGCGTTTTCGGCAAATTTTACGCTTTTAACAAACCAGGCATGGCCGCAGGCTGTCTCATTTCGGTGAACAGTTAAGCCCTGGCTTTTTTGGTCAACAGTGATGATATACTTGGTGTTCAGCATATCCAGCACATCCAGATTGATACTTTTGCTGAACTGGCTGGTCTGCAACTCGTCAAAACGTTTCAGCTTGGCCGCATGGTAACCACCCACCGATTTATAGTAGAACAGGTAACTTGCATCCTGGAACGGATTGTTCAAACTCATGTCAAAAACCTTGAAGTCGGGGTCTTTGTCCAATAAGATAAAACTGTCCACTTCGCGCGGTTTTGGTTGCTGCATATCTTCTTTGGCACCAAAACTGTCTTCGCGCAGGTAACGTTTATCAATGGTCCAAAGGTCAACCAACACCAATGCCAGCAAGGCTACCGAAACAATGGTAACGTTTACTTTTTGTTTGATAAAGGCAAACAATGCACCAAATGCCAATGCGATTAAAATAAACGAGCGCCATGCATCGGCTTTCGCCAGCGACTCCCTGTCTTGTATCAGCGCGTTGCCAATGGCGGTGGCAGTCGCGCTATCGCCTTTAAGTGTTTGTGTCAGCTGTGAAACAAGCCCATCCTGACTGCTCCCCTTAAATGAGAAAAACAACTCCGGCATAATAGCTAATACCAATGTGAGGCCGCCCGTAATATAAAATGCCAGCAACAATTTTTTCAATATCGGTGCTTTATCTTTGGCGGCGATAACCTCGCTTACTGCAAAAAACGCCAGTATGGGGAAACACAATTCGGCCACAGCCAAAATTGACTCCACCGACCTGAACTTATTGTACAGCGGGAAATGGTTAAAGAAAAAGTCGGATACAAAAGGCCAGTTCTTGCCGAATGACAAGAGCATCGTTAAAACCACCGTGCCCAATATCCACCACTTTACTCTGTTTTTAACGATAATTAAACCGAATACAAACAAGAAACAAATAATGGCGCTAAAATAAAACGGACCGCTGGTAAATGGTTTTTCGCCCCAGTAAAACGGCAGGTTCTGTGCAAAGTTGATGGCTTGGGTCGAATCAACATTTTTGCTGGTTAACAATTGTACCACCCTCGAGTCCTGATCTAAAGTTACACTGCCACCGCCGCCATACAGGTTGGGTACTAAAAAGGTTAAACATTCGCCAACGCCCTGGCTCCACATGTATGCGTAATCTTTACCTAAACCGGTGCTGGGCTCGTCGGTATGTTGTGTCAGGTTCGATTGCCCGCGGTTAGTCTCCTGCCCGTATTCAAAGGTTGTCCAAAGTTTGGAGGCGTTTACCGAAACAGCCAATAAGGTAGCCACTGCCAGATAAGCTATAGCCGTACCGAAGCCTTTTAACGCTTTGCCTTTTATGGCATGATAAAGTTCAATGCACACCAATATCAAGATGGCAAACATTAAGTAGTAGGTCATTTGGATGTGGTTGGCATAAATTTCCATCGACAGGAAAAAGGCCGTTAATGCCCCGCCTAAAACATATCGCCCCCTTAAAGTGAGGATGATACCCGCCAAAACCGGCGCAAAAAACGCGATGGCAAAGGCTTGGTTGGCATGCCCCGCCGCCAGCAAAATAATATTGTAAGATGAGAACGCGAAGGCTATGGCACCTGCAGCCGAGAGCCATGGGTTTATTCTTAATACACAAAACAACAGGTAGGCACCCAGCAGGTACAACAAAGCGGTATCAACCGGCACCGGGAAGACGGCTTTTATAGCCTTCACCACATAGCCGGTTACGTTATGCGGATAGGGAACCCAAATCTGGAAGGTGGGCATACCACCAAACATTTGGTTGGTCCACAAGATGGTGGTGTCTTTAGCCTTATAATCATTTATTTCTTTTTGCGTGCCTTCGGCTTGTAAAACGTCGCTTTGGCCCAATACTTTTCCCTGAAAAGCAGGCGCAAAATAAACCAGACAGATGGCGAAAAAGAGACCGATAATGGCCAAATGGATGCCATTTTGTTTAAACCAATTGTTCATTAAGTTGTGTTATGAGTTTCAAAAATAGGAATTTGAACGGGAATACAAACTTTAAATTAGTTTTAATGGCTAACAGTTGTGTGCACCTGCCCTGAACAGGAAAAACATCAAAACCAATCCCACCAGGCTGATGCAGTAGCCAATAGTGCGGGCTTTGTCATACATCTCGCGTTCGCGGCGCAGCTGGTAAAAGTTATAAAAGGCCAAAACAGCCAACGTTATCCAAAAATAGATGCTGATGGGGTTGCACATGGCGAAGAAGTCGGTCGCGATGGCAACGGTTACATAATTGGCCGTAATCAAAAAAAAGGACTCGGGCGTACCCCAATGCCTTCGTTTGTATACTTCTTCGGGAAGCATGTTTATTTTATTTCCTCGTAATCAATAAAGTCGCCTTCCGAATCGGGTATCGAACCTTTTTTCTTTGGCGCATAATCTACGTGTACTTTATTATCTGGTCGGCTTGTTTGGCGATATTGCTGCTGCCCGCCATGTTGCTGTGCTTTGTTTACCACCCGCTGAAACAGCATGGGTAATAACAGGCGGATAAGCATCCTGATAAAGTACAGTACAAAAGCGGCAGTTACTAAAAATTCAATAAATTCCATTTGTCAAAAATATAATCTTCAAAATTACATAAATAAATTTCACGGAAAAAATCCATGAAAGGGTCTCTTATAAAGAGACTAAACCACTCCGCGTATGTTACAAACAAACAACGATGGAAAAGGTTGTTTATGATTTATGATATATTGATGACTATTTCTATTTCTTAAACAGTAACCGTTGAAGCAGGACAATTAATGTCCCGCCAATACCAGTTTCACCCAAAAATCCTGCGATTCCGACATGTCCGAGTCGTCTCCGCCACCTTGTCCACCGCCGCTGCTGCCGCTGCCTGCGCCTGCGCCCCCGGCGCCGCCGCCACCTCCGCTACCACCACGGCCACCTCCACCGCGCCCGCCGCTTACCGCACCGAAGTTGCTGTTTGCGGCAGAACTTACCGGCCTCGAGTCGCTACGGTCAATTCCGTTTACCGAGATATTGATATTGAGGTCTGCCCCGGGTTTTAATGCCAGGAGTTTAAGTGGGATGGCTATTTCATAACCCAGGTTACGGCTATCGTCAAACTTTGCAGCTGCTTTAAAACCGTTAGCTGCCGAAGCTGTTATATCTTCGGGCAAACCTTTAAAGCCCGAAATTTTGAGATTTACGGGTGGGGGTGGTGTAGGTTGTCCATTATCATCGCCGCCACCGCGTCTGAATCCCCCACGGCTGCCCGGCAAGGGGTAAGTAACGCTATAAGTTTTTTTCTTTTTTCCTTCGGTATTGATGCTCACCGTTAGGCCGGCACCCATTATTTTCATTTTCGACCTCCGGTCAACCGTGTAGGCTACGATGTATAATGTACTGTCATCGTTTGCTACCTCGTAACTTAATTTGGTCGCGCTGTCGTACATGGGCAGGGTTCCGCCCCATTTACTTGTATTTCCGTCGATGGTTACTCCGGCAGGTGCCCGCTTCATGGCCGGGGTTTGCGCATGGGCTTTGGCTAAAATCGCAAGCACACCGGCAATAATTACCGGTATGGCAATGGTGTGTCTTAATTTCATAACGTACAAGGTCAGTTGTGTACCTGCAAGTTATAAAAATTAAAAGCACTTTTCAATACATTTTAAGCTAATTATTAGTGTGGATGGATTATGGCGTCGCCAATGCCATTTTAACCCAAAAATCTTCTTCCTGACCCATACCGGATTGGTCTGAGGGGCTCTGGCTACCACCGCGACCGCCACGGCCTCCGCCGCGACCGCCGCCTCCACCACCCATTCGGCCACCGCCGCCGCCCATTCCTCCACCGCCGCCCATTCCTCCACCGCCACCCATGCCGCTGCCGCCTATACCTTCCCCCGCACCGCCCTCACGTTGCGATGGCCGTTGTATGCCATTTACCGATATATTGATGGCCAGTTCTTTATTTTTGCTCTCTTTTAAATTCAACATTTTAATAGGCAGGGCTATTTCGTAGCAAAGGTTATGCTTGTCGTCGAATTTTACAGCCGCTTTAAAACCATAGGTATTTGATGTGGTGATGACATCGCTTTCTACATCTTTAAAGCCCTCTATCTTGATACTGGTGGATTGCAATAGTGATGGTTTTTGCGCCTGGTAGGCATTGTCATCATCTGTTTTGCGGGCAAAAATCATGTTCTTATCAGGCAAAGGATAAGTAACGCTATATTTCTTGTTCTTTTTACCATCCGGGTTTACCGATATGGTAATGCCCCCTGCCATAATTTTGCGTTTAACATCCTTATCCGACGCGAAAACCACCACATACAAAGCCGTATCATCATTGGCAACAGTATAGCTAAGTTTGGTTTTGGAGTCGTACAGGGCCAGCGAATCGCCCCATTCTTTTATCGAACCATCTACACTCGCCGACGAGGGCGCACGCCGCATCAACGGCTTGTTGTCCTGCGCGCGGGTATCCATCATAGTGAGTAATATAAAAGCGACGATCAGCAGTATAATTACCGATGAAGTGATGAAGTATTTGAAATAGGCGTTCATTTTTCGCAGGTTTAAGGCTTCAGACATAGCACAAACTTCCCCCATTAAAATGAAAATCGCATGAACTTTTATCGCCTGCTACACTATAACAACATTGTTACGCTTAGGTATTTACGAAAACTTTTCCTCCATCATTTTTTCCAACACAAACATCTCGTCGCGCAGTTTGGCGGCCAATAAAAAGTCCATATCCTTTGCCGCTTCGAGCATATTTTTCTTGGTGTTTTCTATCGATTTTTTCAGCTCGGCCTTGGTCATGTACTGTACTATCGGGTCGGCGGCAATGGTGGCTGCGGCATTGCTTTCAATATATTCGCGTTGTACGCCTCCTTTAAAATCAACTACCGATGTCTGCTCAATAATGCCCTCTTTCGATTTGCCAACTGTTTTTGGTGTAATGCCGTGCAGCGTATTATAAGCTATCTGCTTATCGCGGCGGCGGTTGGTTTCCTCGATGGTTACCCGCATCGAATCGGTTATTTTATCGCCATACATAATTACCCGGCCCCTGTCGTTACGGGCGGCGCGACCAATGGTCTGTATCAGCGAACGGCCCGAGCGTAAAAAGCCCTCCTTGTCTGCATCCAGGATAGCCACCAATGATACTTCGGGCAAATCCAAACCCTCGCGCAATAAGTTGATGCCGATGAGTACATCAAACTCACCCAGGCGTAAGCCACGCAATATTTCCACACGCTCCAATGTTTTTACTTCGCTGTGGATATAGCGGCATTTAATGCCGAGCCTGTCCATGTATTTGGCCAGTTCTTCGGCCATGCGTTTAGTGAGCGTGGTTACCAGTACACGATCACCAAGCTTAATGGTTTTGTCCACCTCGTCCAACAAATCATCCACCTGGTTAATTACCGGGCGAACTTCTATAACCGGGTCTAACAAACCTGTCGGCCGTATCACCTGTTCCACTACCACGCCATCGCATTTTTCCAGTTCAAAATCACCCGGGGTTGCACTTACGTAGATGGTTTGGGGTGCCAAACGTTCAAATTCATCAAAATTGAGCGGGCGGTTATCCAACGCTGCCGGCAAACGGAAACCATAATCCACCAATGATATTTTGCGCGACCTGTCGCCTCCATACATCGCCCGTATCTGGGGTACGGTAACGTGGCTCTCATCAATCACCATCAAATAATCATCCGGGAAATAATCGAGCAAACAAAATGGCCTTGCCCCCGGCTTGCGCCCGTCAAAAAAGCGGGAGTAATTCTCAATGCCCGAGCAATAGCCCAATTCGCGTATCATTTCCAAATCATAGTTTACCCGTTCTTCCAAACGCTTGGCTTCCAAAAAGCGGCCATCATGAATGAACTGTTTTTTTCGGCTTTCCAGTTCTTCCTGTATCTCCCAAACCGATTGCTGAAAACGCTCTCTCGGGGCTACGTACAGATTGGCAGGATAAACCACCATATCTTTCATTTTTTCTACCGTTTTCCCGGTCTGCGGGTCAAAGGTGGTCAGTTCTTCAATATCATCGCCAAAAAACGAGATACGGTAAGCAACATCCATATTGGCCGGGAAAATATCTACGATATCGCCCTTCACCCTAAAATTACCGCGACGGAAATCGGCCGTGGTGCGGGCGTACAATATCTCCACCAAACGGTGCAAAAAGGCATTGCGGCTAATGCGCGTACCCACCGAAAAACGGAACACCGAATTGGCAAAATCTTCCGGGTTGCCCATACCATAAATGCAGGAGATAGACGATACTACGATAACATCCCTCCGACCCGACATCAAAGCCGAAGTGGTGCGCAAACGCAGTTTTTCTATCTCATCGTTTATCTGCAGGTCCTTTTCAATATAGGTGTTCGATGAGGGTATAAATGCTTCGGGCTGATAGTAATCGTAGTACGATACAAAATAGTTCACCGCGTTCTCCGGGAAAAACTGTTTGAACTCGCCATATAGCTGCGCGGCCAGGGTTTTATTATGGCTTAATATAAGGGTAGGCTTTTGCGTTTGCTGTATAACGTTAGCAATGCTAAAGGTTTTACCCGAGCCGGTAACCCCCAACAGCGTTTGGTAATTATCGCCTTGGTTTATGCCTGCAACCAATTGTTTTATAGCCTCGGGCTGGTCGCCATCGGGTTTATAGTGCGATGTTAATTTAAATTCCATTGAATATCAAAAATACACAATTTGGAACCAAGAGTTTAGCATCAAGAATTAAGATTACACACCATCAATAAATCCGAAATTGAACATCCGAAATTCGAAATCACATCACATACTCCCGCTGATAACTCAACGGGCTTTTTCCGGTTATCAGTTTAAAATATTTATGGAAGCCTACCAGGTTGTTAAAACCACATTCAAAGCATATTTGTTTAATGCTCAGCCGGTTTTCTATCAGCAATTTGCAGGCATCGCCAACGCGTATCTCAATTAAAAACTGCGAGTAGGTTTTGCGTGTGCGCGATTTAAAATAACGGCAAAACGAGTTCTCGCTTATGCGGGCCACATCTGCTATCTCGCTCAACTGAATCTTCCTCCTAAAATTGGCCAGCGAATACTCGTAAATGGCATTAATGCGTTCGTTCTCCACATCGTTAAAATCGTGCCTGAACCCGATGGACGATAAAAAGGTGAGTTTATTGCACCCGGCTATGGTTGATAATACTTCCATTAAAATGATGATGCGCTGCAAACCTTCCGCCTCCACCATTTTTTTTATCAAAGCGGCAACGGTTTTCGCTGTGGCACCCGAAACATAAATACCGCGCTTAGCTTTCTCCAACAAGGTTTTTATGGGCTTGTTTTCGGGCAGGTTTAAAAAATGTTCGCCCCAAAAAGTCTCGGCAAAATGTATCACGGCGGCATCGGCGCTTAAATCGGTGTCAGGTTCAAAATAACCATCGTCATATCGCCAGTAATGGGGCAAATGAGCGCCTACTAACACCACATCGCCCGTGTTAAAACGCTTGATGTTATCGCCGATAAACTGCGTGCCGCTGCCCTTGCGGATGTGTATCAACTCCACTTCCGGGTGATAATGCCACAGGTTGTTGATATATGGATGCAGATCCTGCCGTACACTGAACGAATACGTAGGCTCGTTGGTTACTTTAAGCAGCTGAGGCTTCATTAAACTAAAAATTCGTTAATAATGAATAAACTTGTTATTTATATGCCAAGATAGTTTATTATTTAGATAGCGCAAACAAATTGAATTGCGGTAAAACATTCTTTCTTTGTATAACCAATTATTTCACTGTAAAAATTATGCAGCCAACCACTTCAAAGCCGGTAACGCAAAGCGGGGGGAAAAACAATCAGGTATTTGCTTTCGCGCTCATTACCTCTTTATTTTTCCTATGGGGATTTGCCCATAACCTCGACCCCATTTTGATACCGCATTTAAAAAAGTCGTTTACTCTATCAACTGTCCAGGCAACCTTGGTCGATTCAGCCGTTTTCGCCGCTTATTTTATCATGGCCATTCCAGCAGGTTTTATCATGAAAAAGTACGGGTACAAAGCCGGTATCATTATCGGTTTGTTAACCTTCGCCTTCGGCTCGTTTTTGTTTGTTCCCGCCGCCAATACCCAGTCGTACACATTCTTTCTCATCGCATTATTCATTATCGCTTGCGGACTGGCGACCCTTGAAACGGCTGCAAATCCATACGCAACAGCACTGGGCGACCCGGAAACAGGCACATTCAGGCTCAATTTCTCTCAATCGTTTAACGGCCTGGCGGCTTTTTTGGCACCAATAGTTGGCGCGCACGTCATATTTACCAAAGGCTATACCGATAAGGAGTTGCACGCCATGACAGCTACGGCAAGGCAATTTGCGTTAGCCGCCGAGGCATCTTCGGTAAAACTACCTTATATGGTTTTGGGTTGTGTATTAATTGTTATCGCCATAGCTTTTGCCTTTACCAAATTGCCCAAAATCCAAAACACCGAAGAGCATCCCACCAGCGAAAGCATTTTTCATGCGTTTAAACATAAACATTTATCGTGGGGTGTAGCCGCGCAATTTTTTTATGTGGGCGCTCAAGTTTCGGTATTTAGTTTATTTATTTTATATGCCGAAAAATCGGCAAACCTTACCGAAACTACCGCGGCTTATTACTTAGGCGGTTGCGGGCTTGCATTTTTGGTCGGCAGGTTTTTAGGTACTATTATCATGCGTTTTGTTCCGCCTCAAACACTCCTTGCAATTTATGCGGCGGTAAATATCCTGCTGTGCACGCTGGCTATATTTTTAAGTGGTATGATTACCGTTTATATCGTGATCGGGATTTGTTTTTTTATGTCGATTATGTTCCCTACCATCTTTGCGTTGGGAATAAAAGGATTGGGTGGCGATACTGAGTTTGGGAGTAGTTTGATTATCATGTCGATTGTAGGAGGCGCCATTGTACCGAGGTTTTTCGGCATCATAAGCGATGCTACAGGTAACATTCAAAACGGCTACATAGTACCGCTGGTTTGTTTTATTGTCATCGCGATATTTGGCCTGTCGGGTTATAAAATTGTAAAAAGTAAAGATGTCGAAACAAGTTTTGACCCTGGGAATTTAGGATAGAAAACCATGAAAAAATACTGCCTCACCTGCGACCTGGTTAACGACCCCGAACTGATAGCCGAGTACGAACGTTACCACCTGCACGAAAATAAATGGCCCGAAATAATGGACAGCATTACCGGCTCGGGTATTACCAATATGGAAATTTACCGCTTTGGCAACCGCATGTTCATGATCATGGAAACGGATGACACCTTCGATTTTGAGCGCAAAGCGGCCATGGATGCCGCTAACCCCAAAGTACAGGAATGGGAACAGTTGATGTGGAAATTCCAGCAAGGCGTGCCCGGCTCAAAACCCGGCGAAAAGTGGGTATTGATGAACAAAATATTTCAATTATAAAATTAAAATAAAGTCTTCCTTACCAGGGGAGATTTAGAGGGGGCTTATGCTAAGTTTAAAAGGAAAAACAGCGATCGTTACAGGTGGCGGCAGCGGCATAGGCAAGGCCGTGGCAACCACTTTTGCCCGCCAGGGTGCCGTTGTGCATGTGGTCGACCTGAGTTTGGAAGGCGGCCAACAAACCGTTAACGAAATTGTGGCCGCGGGTGGCCAGGCTTTTGCCCATGCCTGCGATGTAAGCAACCAACAGCAGGTTGATGAGGTGTTCGGCAAAATACCTGCTGCAACCTTGTTGGTAAACAACGCGGGGGTAGCACACGTTGGCAAAGCGGCCACCACTACCGAGCAGGATTTCGATCGGGTTTACAACATCAATGTGAAGGGCGCATATAACTGCCTGCACGCCGTATTGCCCGTTATGCAGGCCAAAGGCGGCGGGGCTATATTAAACCTATCGTCGATAGCGGCTATTGTAGGCATTGCCGACAGGTTCGCTTACTCCATGAGCAAAGGCGCCATACACGGCATGACTTTATCTGTCGCCCGCGATTATATGGCCGATGGCATCCGTTGCAACTCGGTTTGCCCGGCAAGGGTGCATACTCCGTTTGTGGATGGCTTTATCAGCAAAAACTATCCCGGCAAGGAAGAAGAGATGTTCGAAAAGCTATCAAAATCGCAGCCAATCGGCCGTATGGGCACACCACAGGAAGTAGCCAACCTGATATTGTACCTATGCTCGGACGAAGCGTCGTTTATTACCGGTTGCGATTACCATATTGACGGGGGTTTTATAAAATTAAATAATTAATAGCCCCACCCAAACCCTCCCCGGAAGGGAGGGCTTTTTGACAAGGGGCAAACAAAAAAAGTAAATATTAAAAGTCTCCCCTACCGGGGGAGATTTAGAGGGGGCCTATATGAAACTGATACGATACGGAGAACTGAACAAAGAGAAAACCGGCGTTATGCTGGAAGACGATAAATGCTACGATACTTCGGCATTTTGCAAAGATTATAACGAAGGCTTTTTTGAGAGCGATGGGCTGAGGCGGTTAAAGATATACCTCGAGGAACACCGGGCCCGCCTTACCCAAATACCGGCCGGCTCACGCCTGGGCAGCCCCATCGCACGGCCATCAAAAATTGTGTGCATCGGCCTTAACTACGCCGACCACGCCCGCGAAACCGGCGCTGCTATACCACCCGAGCCTGTAGTGTTTATGAAAAGCACCACCGCTTTGGTTGGCCCGTTTGATGATATCATTATCCCAAAAAATTCGGTGAAAACGGATTGGGAAGTAGAGATAGCCGTAGTAATAGGCAAAAAAGCATCGTATGTTGACGAATATACAGCGCCAAAATACATTGCTGGCTACGTACTGCACAACGATGTATCGGAACGTGAGTTCCAGATAGAACGCGGTGGCACCTGGGACAAAGGTAAAGGCTGCGATACCTTTGCACCGATGGGCCCCTTTATGGCTACGCCCGACGAAATTGAAGATGTGGACGATCTGCGTCTTTGGCTAAAGGTGAATGGTAAAAAAATGCAGGACGGCAATACATCCAATTTTATTTTTAAGATTCCTTTCATCATCTCGTACCTGAGCCAATTTATGACTTTGCTACCCGGCGATGTGATATCAACCGGTACACCCGCCGGCGTTGGCCTGGGCTTTAAACCGCCCGTCTATCTGAAACCCGGCGATGTGGTTGAGTTGGGCATTGATGGCTTGGGCAGTTCGAAACAAACCTTAAAAGCTTATGGCTCGCATTGATGCTCACCAGCATTTTTGGATATTCGACCCGGTAAGGGACAGTTGGATAAACGATGACATGTCGGTAATCCAACGGGATTTTTTGCCCGGCGACCTGGAGCCCATTTTGCAAGCCAATGGTATAGATGGCTGCGTGGCCGTACAAGCCGACCAATCGGAAGAGCAGAACGATTTTTTGTTGGAACTGGCCGAATACAATGGCTTCATCAAAGGCATTGTCGGTTGGGTAGATTTGCGGGCTGACAATATCGAACAACGACTGGAGTATTACAGCGTTTTTAGCAAAATGAAAGGCTTTCGGCATGTGTTGCAAGGCGAAACGGACCGTGCCCTGATGCTGAACCCTGCCTTTATGAACGGCATTGGCAAATTGCAAAAACATAGCTTTACGTACGATATTTTGATATTCCCTGACCAGTTACAATACGTAAGCGAATTTGTGGCGGCGTTTCCCGACCAAAAATTTGTGATAGACCATATCGCCAAGCCAAATATCAAAGACAAAAAAATCGATGATTGGGCCGCTGATATGAAAAACGTAGCGAAACACGAAAACCTGTATTGCAAAATATCGGGCATGGTAACCGAAGCCGACTGGAAAAAACACAAACCGGCAGATTTCATCCCATACATGGATGTTGTTTTTGAAGCCTTTGGGGCCGACAGGGTGATGTTCGGGTCCGACTGGCCGGTTTGCCAGGTGGCAGCAAGCTACACCGAAATGAAAAGTATTGTTGAGCAATATACCATCGCTTTATCTGCCGCCGAACAAGCAAAATTTTGGGGGGATAATGCCGTTAAATTTTACAACCTATAAAAGGAGAAGGATATGGACTTACAATTAAAAAATAAAGTAATCATTGTAACCGGCGGTGCAAAAGGCATTGGCGAAGGCATTTGCAAGGTTTTGGCAGGCGAAGGTGCCATCCCGGTGGTGGTTGGCCGCAAAGCTGCCGATAACCAAAAGGTGGTAGATAACATTATCGATGCGGGCGGACTGGCTTTCCAGGTTGCTGCCGAGTTATCAAATCCCGAAGAGTGCAAAACTGCTGTTGATGCCGTTGTGGCTCAATTCGGCCGTATTGATGGCCTGGTGAACAATGCCGGCGTGAATGATGGTGTAGGTTTGGAACATGGCAGCTACGAAGGCTTTATGGCATCGTTGCACAAAAACGTGGTACATTATTATTTGATGGCGCATCATGCTTTGCCCGAGCTCATCAAATCGAAAGGGGCGATATTGAATATCACTTCAAAAACCGGCGAAACGGGTCAGGGTAACACCTCGGCCTACGCTGCAGCTAACGGCGGCCGTAATGCACTGACACGCGAATGGGCAGTAGAATTATTGAAATACGGCATCCGTGTAAACGCCATTGTAGTTGCTGAGTGTTGGACTCCTGCTTATGATACCTGGATAAACGGATTGCCTAATCCTGAAGAAAAGTTAAAAGAAATAACCGCTAAAATACCTTTTGAAAACCGCATGACCACCGCCGAAGAGTTAGGTAATGCCGCAGCGTTCTTATTATCGGAGCGCTCAAGCCACACCACCGGGCAAATTATCCATGTGGACGGCGGCTACGTACATTTAGACAGGGCGTTGGCCAACGCGTAAATTCGATTCACCATAGCGATGGGTTTCAAAACCATCGCTATGGTGAACATTACCGAAACTACAGGATGCGTCAGTAGAGTTAAACCAAAAATAGTTGGTCTCTTTGACGAGAACTATCCAAGGCGTCATGTTGAGCTTGTCGAAACACGATGCCGATAATAACACACAATGAAAACATTAGTATGTACCACACCGGGGCAATTTGAATACAGAACCGGTACAAAGCCCGAACTAACCCCCGGTAATGCCATCATCAAAATAAAACGTATCGGCATTTGCGGTACCGACTTACACGCCTTTGAAGGAACTCAGCCTTTTTTTTCGTACCCGCGCATTTTGGGCCATGAGTTGGCAGGCGAGTTGATTGATTTTGACGATGCCCCAGGTTTTACCAAAGGCGAAACAGTAACTTTTATACCTTACTTTAATTGCGGAACCTGCATTGCCTGCCGAAACGGAAAGGCTAATTGCTGTACCGATATCAAAGTTTTTGGTGTGCATATTGATGGCGGCATGACCGAATATGTTTCCGTGCCAAGTTATTCTTTAGTACATGGCGAAGGCCTAAGCGAGGATGAACTGGCATTGGTTGAGCCATTAGCCATTGGTGCGCATGGCGTTGCCCGGGCTGATGTACAACCCGGCGAGTTTGTATTGGTGGTAGGCGCGGGGCCGATTGGCTTAGGCATTATGGAATTTGCGCGCATTGCCGGAGCCAAGGTTATCGCGATGGACATTAACGAGAACCGCCTTAACTTTTGTAAAGAAAAACTAAAAGTACATTATACCATAAACGCCGCTACCGAAGATGTAAACGAGGCGCTGAAAGCCATCACCAATGGCGATTATCCTACAGTGGTGATAGATGCTACTGGCAGCCTGCGCGCCATCACCAATGCTTTCCCATACATGGCGCATGGGGCAAGGTATGTGCTGGTTGGTTTACAAAAAGGCGACATCAGTTTTAGCCACCCCGAGTTTCACAAACGCGAAGCTACCCTGATGAGCAGCCGTAACGCCACCCGTGCCGATTTTGAGCATGTGATAGCCTGTATGAAAAAAGGCCTCGTAGACCCGACAAATTACATCACCCACCGCGTAGCTTTTAGCGAGGTAAAAGATGAATTTGCCGGCTGGCTCGACCCGGCGAATGGGGTGATCAAGGCGATGGTATCGATATAAAGCACGCAAAGCCGCGAAGACGGTAAGGAAAACTTTTGCGACTTAGCGTCTTTGCGTGAACCTATGTCAGGATTGCTAATCTTTTGTTAGCTGCCCCCATCGGGGCTACCTATTTGTAGCAAAAAACATTAAAATAAACTTGCGCCGTAGGTGCTACCCATCCCAAATGGATTTTTTGCCAAGGGTAGCCACTGACGTGGCAAAAATATATCCTCCCATATTTCTACAAACAGGTAGCCCCTACGGGGCATACTTTTAAATCAACAGTCTATCCTATTTTGGATAGCGGCAGATACCCCAAATGTATCACGTCTTCTGTTAAAACTTCTAAAGGTGTTAATTTTAGATGATACATCGCTTTTTGAAATGCAGGCAAAATATCCTGTATCTTAAAAACATCATCTACATCTATTCCGTACTTATCATCAATATGACTCACCGCTTTTCCAAATTGATTTTGCTGATAGAACGCGGTTTCCTTTGCATATCTTGACGCCGAGGGCAGGTCGGGCTGAACTGTGAGCAGCGTGTAATGCTGTTCTTCAAATTTTTGTGGCAGATAACCTCCCAAATTAATAAAGAACAAGGTTTGGTTTTGGATTGGCAATTCTGTTGTAACCTCTACCCGGTACCCATCCACAGCGGTCACCTCGCGCCAGGCATCAATGTGCATATTGCCTTTGGTTTCCGGCCAAAAACTTTTAATATCGGGTATCAGTTCTTTTAGTGATGGCGCTATCCCAAAGAAAAAATCATGCTGCTCCACATGCCTGCCAGGCGGGCGGCAACCTAAGAGCAGCATGTAGAGTTTGGGTTGGGGCATTATTTACTTTGCCAAAACACTTTTTCCGGGTGCCAGCTGATATGCTTTACCTGATACAAAAACTTCACAAGCTTTATCTGCTTGCAAGTGCGAACCTTCAGCATCAACCTTAATATTGATCAAGGCCCCTCGGAACAATATCTTAAACGAATACCCTTTCCATTGCGCTGGCAAGAAGGGGTTAAAAAACAATTTCCCGTCTTTTACGTGCATGCCTGCAAAACCTTCCACTACGCTCATCCAGGTACCGGCCATCGAGGTGATGTGGCAGCCGTCTTCGGTATCGTTGTTATAATCGTCCAGGTCGAGGCGTGATGTGCGCAGGTAAAAGTTATAGGCATCCTGCTCTAACCCAAGTTTGGAAGCTAAAATGGCATGTATACAAGGTGATAACGAGCTTTCGTGCACGGTAAGCGGCTCGTAAAACTCATAATTTCGGCGCAGGGTATCCATATCAAATTTATCGCTGAAAAAGTACAAGCCCTGTAGCACGTCTGCCTGCTTGATATAGCAGGAGCGCAGTATCCTGTCCCAGCTCCATTTTTGGTTTAAGGGGCGGTCGGCAGCGGGCAGATCATGTACGGGGATGAGTTCTTTATCCAAAAAGCCGTCCTGTTGTAAAAAAATGCCTTTGGCTTTATCCTCGCCCAGATACATATTGCCGGTTATTTTTCTCCAATCGGCAGTTTCTTCGGCTTCGTTGAAATTGGTTTTGGCAACCAGCGCCTTGTATTTATCGGGCGCGGTGGTTTTTACATAAGCGGCGCATTCGGCAGCGTAATCCATACACCAGCAGGCCAGCATACTGGTGTACCAGTTGTTGTTCACGTTGTTTTCGTACTCGTTTGGCCCGGTTACGCCCAGCATCACATATTTGCCTTTGTCGGCGCTCCAGTTTACACGCTGTTTCCAAAAACGGGCAATACCAATGAGCACCTCTAAACCATAATCGTTCAGGTAATCGCTATCGCCCGTAAAGCGGATATAGTTAAATATCGCGTAAGCAATGGCGCCGTTACGGTGTATCTCTTCGAAAGTAATTTCCCATTCGTTATGGCATTCCTCACCGTTCATGGTTACCATGGGGTACAAGGCGGCGCCTTTGTCAAAGCCCAATTTAACGGCATTTTCAATGGCTTTGTCGAGTTGTTTCCAACGATAGATCAACAGGTTTTTGGGCACTTCCTGCGGGGCGGTACCCAAATAAAAGGGCACGCAATAGGCTTCGGTATCCCAATAGGTTGAGCCCCCGTATTTTTCGCCGGTAAAACCTTTGGGGCCTATGTTGAGGCGGGCATCGCTGCCGGTATAGGTTTGGCTGAGCTGGAAAATATTGAAACGGATGCCCTGCTGTGCCTTCACATCGCCATCGATAACGATATCG
>NZ_CAITNG010000037.1 GCF_903893715.1 uncultured Mucilaginibacter sp. | reverse complement strand
CAATTTTCTGCAAACTGGACAGTCATGGATTGACTAGAAAACTCATGTTAAGTCATCAAAATATGGATTAGGCATGGAAACCTGGTCACGCCGATGGATAGTGGCTCTACGTCAAACACAGTAGCCCCTAAGACAATCCTGGACATAAAGCACAAGAAGGCGGCGGTTGGCTCACTTGGGTTTTTGCAACTGAGGATATTTCACAGGTTGAAGAGAAGTTCGGACGCAGCGCAATCGAAGGTCACCGCACACGTCCAGATGGAAGCGATCTAAAGTGGAAGCAAATCGGAGTTAATGAAATCACCGACTCTCGCGAGCTTCCATTCTTCATTCAATGGTTAACCGCAGATCACCCATCACAAGATGGAAAAGCTGTTGCTGCAATTGAGAAGATTACGATTGCGGATACTGATCACCTATCTGATTCTTGGTTTAAGACAGAGATTCTTGGCGGATTAAACGGTGCAGATGTTGAGTTTGTTGACCCATCAACAAATGATGGTGAATACGGAATTGTTGCCGTGCATCTGACGACACCAAGTGGTGTTGTGAGACTTGTTTAAAATACTTAATCCAGAAAGATGTAAAATGCTTCAAGAAATAAACAATAGATTCGAAAAGATTCACTATTAGAATCTTCGATACCCTTTCCTAAAGCTGTGATTCAATGAAATTCTCAATTTTGCTAGCTTCTGAATCCCATGAACTTCTTAATGAAGACTGAATTCCGCCTTGAATCAAATCTGCCCTGAGAGAAGGATCTGATATTAGACGGGAAATTGCATCAGCTATGTGCGTCGGAAAAGGCGGAACAACGAGGCTATTTACGCCATCTTCACAGTACCACTCAACTTGTGGACCGGAGTTCGAAACAACAGGTATGCCGCAAGCCATAAGTTCAACCGGTAAATAAGATAAGTTGGTACCAGAAAGTGCGAAACCAATAGCGCACGAACGGTAAAGATCACCCAATTTTGGAAGTGGAACCGAACCTAGAAGCGTTACTTCAAAACCAACATCACCTACAACAAACGCCATAAAAATAGTAGGTAGTTTAAAATGAATAAGAGCCACAAAACCCAGCAAAACAACTATCATCAATAGTAACAGGATTGCTATCGCCTTTAAAGGTGCAAACCTATCGGCCATACGGCCACCTAAAAAATTACCAGCTGCCATACCTAGCCCTATGATCACCATAACCAGGGCTACCAAACTGCTGCTAAAGCCTGAAACATGAATAACAACAGGTGCTATATAGCTAATCCAGCTAAAAAAACCTCCTGTACCAATTGCCGAAATGGCAATAACCAGCCAAAGGTCTATCTTTTTAAATATGCCCAAACTTGCCGCAAAGCTACCCTGTTTTTCCATCCTAACATCCGGCATCCAAAATCTGATAGACACAATTGCCATTAGCGCAAACAAAGCCACCAGTCCGAATGAAAAGCGCCAGCTAAAATTATGACTAATGAAAGTGCCTAACGGCACACCGATAATGTTGGCTACTGTTAGTCCCGCGAACATGAGCGCGACCGACCGGGCTTCGCGGCCCGGTTTTGCCAATTTAGTAGCCACAACCGCGCCAATACCAAAAAAAGCGCCATGTGGCAACCCCGCCAAAAAACGAGCAGCAAGTAACCAACCATAACCGGGTGCAACAGCAAACATGCCGTTAAATACAAAAACCATTAACATTAATGCGATCAACATCTGTTTTGGTTTATGATTTCCTGCAATAGCAGCCATTAAAGGCGCACCTATAACTACGCCCAGCGCGTATATTGAAATAAGATAGCCTGCCTGTGGGATAGAGACTTGTAGCGAATGAGAAATATCTGGCAGCACACCCATCATCAAAAATTCAGTCATGCCGATACTTAATCCACCCATTGTTAGTGAGACAAGACTTAGCGTGATAACGGGTGAATTATTCTTATCGTTCATTTAAATATCGTGTCGTTTTTTTAGCAGATTGCTTTCGCTAGTCTAATTATTAAAATTTATCTACTTCAGGCTATTAAAATACTTAACCAGGCTATACTTATTCTGATTGAGCATTTTCATTTGGTCCGCCAGATCACTGTACAGATTGTAAGTGGTATTGACAAGCCCTTTATTTGAGTCGCTATTTGAAGGGTCGGAGGTAGTGTCAGCAGGGTCATTGTCCTGGTACCTAAACCAATGCCACCCAACGCAGTTTTTTGCTTTTAGTAACTGTAAACAAAAATTTTGATAATGTATACCTCTGTCTTTTTGTGTTTTTACCAGCCATCCGGCACCAGAGATGTTGCCCATGCCTGAGTCTTGCCCTTTGGTATAAAACTCCGTAATAAAAAAAGGTTTGCTGCTCCAAGACGACCAATCGTCCATATCTTTTTGGCGCGGCTGCCAATACCCGTAATAGTTGATAGATATGATATCGATGTATGGCTCACAAGCGCTGAACATGTATTTGTTATTTTTAGCCGAAGAATGTAGGCGACTACCAATATATAAATGGTTGGGATCGTATTTTTTAATTGCTTCCGAAACTGTTTTGTAATATATTCCTGCCATATACCCAATAAATTCCTCTTTTTGCTCCTTGGTAATAGTTGCAATAGTTACATTTTTACGCTGCATCCATTGCATAGCGGCCAAGTAGCCCCGATCAGTCTTATCGCCTGTCTCAATGATCTTTTTAAACTCGGTTTGCAAAAATGCGATCTCATTATCTGAAAAATGTCCTAATAAATTCGGATCGCTTTTACCTGCAAACAATTCCCTACACTTATTGTCGCAATACGTTACAAACGCTGTGTCCAAAATAAATGATAAGACAGACGCGTTCTTTCGCTGCGGCGAAAGTTTAATTGCGGATTGACTGTAGCCTGCCAATAAACTTAATTGCGTAGTATATGGCAGTGGTTTGGCGGCGGTTTTATTATACAGAATGATCGCCTCTACATCTGACCATGAACCGGCGCAGTTAAAACCCAACTCGTCAAACTGTTTTTTAGAGGCCGCAATCCAATCATTGGTTGCGGGATATTTTTGATTAAAAGCCTTTTCGTTATTTGGCGATTTACCTTGCCTTAGTCCGTTTATTGCCGCTACCACAAACGGATGACCTTCGGGGTCGATCACCATCCAGCGACCTCCGCTTTTTTCTGTCCTAAAAAAGCCGGTTGCTACTAAACTTTCTGTCACATCTCCGCCATATTTATCGACTTTTGCTATGCTGATAGGTTTAAGATCATTCAGCATTTGTACAGTATGTGACGCATAAGATCTCCAATCAGAATATTGTATTTTTCTTTCACTATCCCTACTCCATTCCCGCGTTTGGATCATGATAGAATCATGATATATTTTAGTTTGCGCTTTGGTTTCGCAACAAGGAAGGCAAGCCAATGCCCAGATAATTACTATTTTGTTCACAAGTAAATAAATAAAAGTTAAGCAATCAGTACAGGAACAAATGTTCCTATATTGATTGCTTAATAAGATGATTAATAACCAGGGTTTTGAGGCATTAATTTTGTTAAATTAGCATCAATAACGCTCTGCGGAATCGGTAGCAATGTGTCCCTAAGGGCAATTTTGGCGCCTGCATACACATTATTCAGCTGAGTTCTGGCGAACCATCGGCCTGTACGCAATAAGCTGTATCGCCTGTGTTCTTCCGTTATCAATTCTCTTGAGCGTTCATCCAAAATAAAATCTAGTGTAACCTGTGCGGGTGTTATCAGCGTTGCGTTTGCTCTTTTTCTGATCACATTAATGGTTGCCGCCGCACTATTTAGATCGTTCAATCTAAATTGTGCTTCTGCCAATAATAAATAGGTTTCTGCCAATCGCAGGTATATCTCATCATTGTAATTGGATGAATTTTGCAAGTCAGCAGGGTCTGATGGCGCCCAATCCCACTTACGTATACTTGGCCAAAATGAGGCATTAGTTGCATTTGGAGCAGGTTCACTACAAGCTATGCTCAACCTTACGCTATCAACGCCTATTCGTCCTCCGGCCGGACCGGTTGTATATCCAGGAGTAGTACAAGTAGCGGTTATATTTGCATTTGCGTTAGTTGGTAATGATGCCGGATTATTCATCATATAAGCGAATCTCCATGCAAAACCAGAACCACGATAGTCGGTGGGGCCATATAACGAGAAAGCAAATTTAGTTGCTGCAAATCTCCCCAATCCCCTGCCACCATAATCAATGGAATAGGTTACCGGAGTTTTTGTGCCTGCCTTTACTTCGTTGTAACGGTTCACCCACCACCTTCTCATGATGTTTGCGTCTCCTCCTGGCGATAAGTATTCATTTTGCATTACCCAAAGGGCTTCGGTATTGCCTTGACTTCTGTTTGAGTTTTTATCCAAAAACATGTCAGTAAACGGTGTTCCCGGTAAACTCGCGTTCACACCGTAGCGGGCTGTTATCAAACTGTAATTTCCGTTTGAAATTACGGACTGCGCTTTATCGGCGGCCTTCTGATATTGCCCCATCGTTAAATAAAGTTCAGCAAGGTAATGTGATGCTACTACTTTACTGGCCCTTCCTTCAACAACTGGCAGGTCTGCCATGCCGGCTTCAGCATCAAGCAAATCTTTCTCCATGGCTAACCTTATTGTTGCAACAGGTGTTCTTTCCCAATCAGTTCGGATTGTGCTTCCCTTGGATTCTGACAGATTTAATGGAACGTCGCCGAATAAATAGGTGAGGTGCCTGTATGCCCAGGCGCGCAGTAATTTGGCTTCGCCCACGATTTGTTTCTTATCAGTATCAGACCAATCGATCGATGGATTACTTGATCTGTCGACCAACGTATTAGCAGCATTAACAACTTGATACAGCCAAGCCCATAACCGCCCAATATAAGGATTACTTGGATTGAGCTGTACGCCGAACTCGTTGAATACCTGCTCAGGAGCATTGGCTGCCGGGCGCAAGCTATAAGCATTGTCTACGCCCACCATGGCCGCTGTAATAGCCATATCATTAGTGGGACCATTAATACCTTTTCTTTCGGCACGCCACAAATTGTATATCCCATATAAACCAGCTTCGAATCCGGCTTTATTAACATATAAATTATCAGGGGCAATAACTGCCAAAGGTTTTTCTGTCAAAAAATTCTTATCACAGCCTGTAAATACAGTGAGCAACAAAGAAAGAATTATAATTTTTTTTATTGATTTCATAACTATCTTTTTTGGTTGTTTATAAAGTGATGGTTAAGCCTAAAACAAATTCCTTTTGTAATGGCAACCCGTACTGATCTGTCAATTCAGGATCAAGTGCTTTATATTTAGTTATAGTAGCAAGATTTCGACCGGTAAAATATATTTTAAATGAAGTGAGCTTTAGTTTATTTGTCACCACAGAAGGCATTTGATAAGCTAACGAGATATCCTTCAATCTGGCAAAACTTGCATTTTCATAAAACAAAACGCCCAGTGGGTTTGCATTTGCATCGTTGGCAAAATGAGATCCGTTAACATTGGTTGGCGACCACCAATCTTTTAGTGTAGTATTTCTTCTGGTGTCAGTGAAAACGTTATCGTCTTCAAAAGGATCCCTTTTCGTTACCCCATTAACTCCTTGAAAAAACACCATCAAACTAAAGTCTTTATACTTAAAAGTGTTAGTAATACCCCATATAAAATTAGGGTCTTGGTTGCCAAGTATGGTGCGGTCATTCGCATTAATTACCCCATCGCCATTGACATCAGTAATGGCAACCCAACCAGGTTTGGCTGTTTTTTGAGCCGAAGCATCAATTTCAGCTTGTGACCTGAATACTCCGGCATATTGCAAACCGTAGATTACATTAATAGGCTTACCTATAAACCAGCTGTTGCCTACATCATCAAGCCCATTGCCATACAGATCGACGATCTTATTTTCGTTATGCGAAAAGTTTAAACTGGTTGACCAACTGAAATTTTTAACTTTCAAATTTGTTGACGTAATACCGATCTCAATACCGCGGTTGGCTGTTTTGCCAATATTTTGCAATATTGTAGTAAATCCTTGAACAGAGGAAATTGTTCTGTAGAGTAAAAGGTCCGAAGTTTGACTTGAATACATATCAATGGATCCCTGGATTCGGCCTTTTAAAAGCCCGAAATCCAATCCCAGGGAAAGTGAACGGGTTGATTCCCATCCTAACTCTTCATTAGCTAAACTACTGGGCACGTAGCCCTGTAATACTGTTGTGCCGGTTACATAAGGCGCACTTGTTAATTTAGCCAATGAACTATATGAAGATACCGCCTGGTTACCGTTAAGGCCATAAGACATTCTTAATTTTAAGTTGCTCACAGCTGTCATATTCTGCATAAAGCCCTCTCGATCAATATTCCAGGCAACAGCTGCTGAAGGGAAAATTCCGTATTTATGATTAGAGCCAAAACCTGAATAACCATCCCTCCTTGCGGTCAGCGTCAATAGGTATTTGCTGTCATAACCGTAGTTTATACGAAGCATTTGCGATAACTGATTTTGAGTATAATTAACGGAAGATGGCGTTAACAAGGTTGCCGAACTCATTTGATAATTAGTTAAAACATCGTTTGGAAAGCCTTGTCCATCGAGCTGATCGCTATCAAAATCTTTACTTTGACAGCTGTATAGTGCTGTAACATTGATCGAGTTTTTACCGAACTCGCGTGAGTAATTTAAAATGTTCTCTAATGTAAAGTTTCTGGAAACTGAGTTATAATCACTCGCGTAGCCATTACTTTCATATCCTAATGCCACATTTCTTCCCCAATACGTTTTACGAATATTACTTTCGTACTCTACCCCGGTGTTAAGCTTGTATGACAAACCTTTTATAAACGGAAGATCAACCTTTACGCTATTGGTTGTAAAAATACTATAAGTATTATCTGCATTATTTACCAGTGTATTAGACAATGGGTTTCTGGCTGATGGATTATCAGCGTAAGCATACATCGCAATACTGCCGTCAGAATTAAAAGGCGTAGTTAGCGGATTAAAAAAATTAGCGCCCCCACCCGTATTTCGGGTGTCATCAAACTCTACCGGCAAGCCGTCGCTATTCTGCAATGAAAATTGCGTACTTGAATTGATGGTTAACCAGGGTGTTACTTTAACTTCGATGTTAGGACGCAATGAATATCTTTTAAATTGATCGTTAACGGCAACTCCATTTACATCAAGTATCGTCCCACCCATGTAAAACGATATTTTATCCGATCCTCCCGTAACTGATATTGAGTTTTGATACCGCTGCCCTTTTTGAGTAGCGAGCGAGTACCAGTCAACACCGGCTCCGGCATTGTAAACGGCCTGCTCACCGGCAGAGATAACACCGGTAGAATTTAGTCGTGTTGTTTTAAACTGATAAAATTGATCGCCATTTAATAGGTTAGGCTTATTAGTTAAGGATTGAATGCCAAACGACCCATCATAGCCTATATTGAGCTTACCGTTTACGCCTTGTTTACTTGTAATTAAAATTACGCCATTAGAGCCTCTTGAGCCATATATTGCAGCAGCGGACGCATCTTTTAAAATTTCTATAGAACTCACGTCATTAGGATTAAGTTCTGATATATCACCTTCATATGAAACGCCATCCCAGATAATTAATGGGCTTGTACTGGCACTGATCGAATTTCTTCCTCTTATCAAGATAGATACATCATTTCCTT
>NZ_CAITNG010000036.1 GCF_903893715.1 uncultured Mucilaginibacter sp. | reverse complement strand
CCGGGGGGGGGGGGGGGGGATAAAGTAGGAATTATTTAAAACAACTATTATCCATTCTCGCCAGTCATCAAAACAATGATTTCCCGATAGCTATCGGGATGACCCAATGACAAATGACTTAAAGGGGGAAAAAGTAAGAAATATTTAAAGCAATTCCCCCCTCGCTTTGCGCCCCGCGCCATGCGCTTTGCTCACACACAAAAATACAAAAAAAGCGGCAAATTTCCCCATTCCGTCAGCAGGGAAGCTTCGGCCAAAAGCAAAAATAACAACCCCAAAAAGAGCGCAGGCCTCGTCGCAACGGAGCGGGCGTATGGCGGGAATGACGGTTTAGCTTTACTGAGTGGAGCATAGCGTAACGGTAAAGCGTGAAGAACCGGCAGGGCGGGCAAGGCAGCAGCGTTGCGACTTGATTTTTTGTTTCTTTTTTATCAAGAAAAAAGAAATAGGCCCCTCCGCCTATGAGGAGTAGGTGACATGCTTATTTCGAATTATTTATGCTAATGCAAAAGTCTATATCCACAAAAACCTACCTGACAAATACGTAATCGAAAACCAGTTCAGTCGAATTTAAGCCATTGCTTTGTTCAGATACTTTTATATGACCTGGCTTGTTCTTGGTTTTAAGTAATATGCTTGCAACGCCTGCTTCACATTTTACAACCTTATCACCTACTAAATCCGCATCTCCATTTATTGAAAAAGTCACTTCATTTTTCGCATCAGGAATAATTGTTCCATTTTGGTCTACCACACTCGCATAGACAAAGACAACATCATTACTATTCTCATAAAATCTCTCTTTCCCGCTATCATCTACACTCAACTTTATCGCATAAGGTTTCCCTGGCGTCATCCTCACAGCATCCGCCTTCTTCACCCCACCAATATACCCCACAGCCTCCAACTTACCTTTTTCAAACTCGCTAACCGCAAACGTAAATGGCGGATGCAGCAAATTATTCGAATACTGGTCCTTATCCGGCTTTTGCCTGCCAATCGATTTCCCATTCAAAAACAACTCCACCTCATCGCAATTACTGTAAACCTTTACCGATTTTGTAGCCGGGTCGTTCCAGTAATTTGCGATAAATACCATCGGCTTGCCAAAACCCTTATCGTCAGGCTTGGGCCTGTACTGACTTTGATAAAAATAATATACAAACTTGGGCAAACGGTAGATATCCATCATGCCCGACGATTCGATATCACTTGCATAACCGCGTTTATAATCAAACATCACCCACGAGGCGTCTCCAACAGCAGGGCCGTTCAAGTTATCGTTATGCGCTTCCTGGAAGTTGAGCGCCTGCTGCAGCATCCTGGTTTCACCATCTGTACGTAGCTGTCGCGAATTGCGTTCTTCCTTTTTCAAACCCTCATAAGCCTTTTGGTTAAATCCGGCGTTTTGGGCATAATATTCCCAATCGCCATACTCGGCCAGCAATAAAGGCTTAGGCTTGCTGTACTTTTTCCAATAATCGGGTGCTTTGGCGTGTTGCCTTGCGGGATTCGATACATCATAAGCAAAATCGATCCACCCTGTCGAAAACACGTCTTTAAAAGGCAACTCGGCATGCACTATGCGGTTGGCTTCGGTCATATAAGGCTTACTCATGCCCGATTCATTCAACGATGCTTCCCATAATACGATGGAAGCATGGTTACGGTCGCGGTGTATCATATCGCGGATATTCTGGTAGCTGTTCTGCTGAAAAGTTTCATCGCCGAAAAACTGCCAGCCCGGTATGGCGTCCAT
The DNA here is from genome assembly GCF_903893715.1 of uncultured Mucilaginibacter sp. Taxonomy (GTDB): domain Bacteria; phylum Bacteroidota; class Bacteroidia; order Sphingobacteriales; family Sphingobacteriaceae; genus Mucilaginibacter. The sequence goes on along the minus strand of NZ_CAITNG010000036.1, from coordinate 40,857 downwards.
CACCAAAATGCCCAGCTCATCACAGGCATCCAAAAACGCCGGCGAAGGCGGGTAATGCGAACAGCGAACAAAGTTCAACCCGGCATCCTTAATTTTCCAGGCATCGCGGTACTGGGCGTTATCACTCAAAGCATAACCGATGTACGGGTACTCCTGATGGCGGTTGGTGCCTACAATATTCAATTTCTCACCATTCAAATAAAAACCACCCGGTTCAAAGCGGAAGGTTTTGATGCCGATTTTCTGAACCTGCTCATCAATTATCTTATTATTTTGAATAACCTGTACTTTTAGCGTGTATAAATAAGGATGGATTGGCGACCAAAGCATCGGCGACTTTATTGTCATGCTTTGCTCGAAAACAGGCGATCCTGCGTCTGCAAGCCTTTTCAATACCGACCTGGTTTCCGTTATTTTTTTATTATCCGCGCTCAATAACGTAAGCTGTACTTGTACAGAAGATTCGGTTCTCACATCACTTTGCACTTCTGTCTTAACCAAAACCTTTGCCAATGCTGCGCTAACGTCCTCGTAATGCACCATCACGCCGCCGCCTGCTTCATGGTTAACTGCCACTGCGTCGCTGATATGGATTGGACTCTTTACAATCAGCCATGCGTTTCGGTAAATCCCGCCATAAAAGTTAAAATCGAGGTCCTTAATAGGTTTGCCTGGCGGGATGTGAGGGTTGTCCACGTTAACCAACTTTACCAATATGCAATTTTCCCCCTGTTTTACGTTGGCCTGAAGGTCTACAGTAAAAGGTAAGTACCCACCCACGTGTTTTAACACATGCTTGCCGTTTAAATATATATCGGCATCATTCATGGCACCATCAAACTGTATAGCCCGATACCAGTTTGGACTATTAGCGTCCAAAGTAAAATACTTACGGTAGTAACAAGTGCCCTGCCATTGTTCTTTCACTTTAATAACAGGCTCTATCCGCGGGGTATGGGGCAATGTTACTTTTTCCCAAGCTATATTGGACGATTTGTGCGATGTCAGCACATCAATCGATGTCGTCGTATCAATATCCTTCACAAACTCCCAACCGCTGTTAAACAACATGCCCGGTTTATCAACTTGCGCCGATGCTTTAAACATTAATACAGCCAACAATAGGCATAGAAGTATTTTATTCATATAGTGTATTTCTTGCAAAGCCGCGTAATCCACTCAGCATATCCTAAATTTCCTTGGCGTCTTAGCGACTTTGCGCGCAATTATTTAACCCCGTATCTGGCCTTTATCACCGGGTATATGTTTAGGTATTCGTTCGGGTGCCCGGTTTTATCAAACACCGCTTCCTGGTAACCCAGTGGCTCCCAAATAAAAGTACCCACGGTGTTTTTGCCTACCAGATTAAACGCGGCATCATTCACATCCAATTTCAATTTGGAATATTCTACCACAATCACATCCTGTTTGTAACGCAGTGCCAAATCGTTCAGGTTACTTTTCAGGTCGGCAATAGAGCCATGCCATTCCGGGTAATAGCTTTCGCCGATGATATCAAATTTCACCCCGCGCGACAACATATTATCCAAAAAGAACCGAGATTCTTGGTTCTGCCCACCGCAGGCTATATGCAGCATAATTTTAGCGCTCTTATCTTCGCTTCTCACCGCCGCTATACCGGCCTTTAAAACACCTGCCAAAGTATCCAAATGCGTTACATTGGCCACCGGCCACATCATACCATGGTTTATTTCATTACCCACCTGCACCATATCCGGGGAAGTGCCCTGTTCTTTCAACTGATTCAGCACCATTTTGGTAAACGCTTTCACCGAATCTTTAAGCACCTTATAACTCAATTTCTTCCATGCCGATGGGATATGCTGTTTGCCCGGGTCGGCCCAGTTATCACTGTAGTGAAAGTCCAACAAAAAACCCATGCCAGCAGCTTTAATGCGCAAGGCCATCTTTTTGGTACTTTCCAAATCGCAATACCCTTTTTTCGAGTAGCCGCTGTCCGCCCGGGGGTTATTGAATATCCTAAGGCGGATATAATTAAAGCCCTTGTCTTTCAGTATCTGTATCGCGTCGGTAGCTTTATCATTCTCGTAATACTTTTTTCCCTGATCCTCAAACTGCGGCAACCACGATATATCTGCACCTATTATTTTCTCGGGAGCTTGACCTTTACTTAAAAAAGCAAACAGCATATTGCAGCAGAACACACAGCATACCATGCAGGTTTTCCACCTAAACGGGAATAAATTTTTAGTCATATCGGCAGGTTTAATATTGGTAGTGCAAGTTAGGGCTTAATTGCCATATCAAAAACATTTACCGTCAAAAAAACACTTAAAAAATAGAAGCTCACCTATTTTCAACTTTTACAAGTTCACAAAAAAAGATGAAAAAACATACCAAATTCCTTAACTTATCGGCTTAACAACAATATTTGGCTTTTATTTTCGTATAAATTCCGTAACTCTGCATCAATGGTTACAGCGCAAATAAAAAACATCTTTGAATCATGCTTTTCAAATTTGGAATGGTTATAATTAAGTAAAAAAGACGATTTAATTTTACTTTTATTAATAAAAAAACAGTAATTTGCTATTCAGTTTGTGTTGCCATTACGGCCAATGTTAAAAAATTATAAAGACACGGTACTATAGTTTTACTATTTTCGTGGTACTTTTGCATCAATTCAACTTAGGTTAAACATAGATGGGTAAAAAATTACATGAGAAGGTCGCGCAATTTCAGGAAGCGATCCAAATACAAGAAAAAGGCATTTATCCTTATTTCAGACCGATAGAATCAGGTCAGGATACCGAAGTAATGATCGACGGCAAACGCGTATTAATGTTTGGTTCTAACTCGTACTTAGGTTTAACAAGCCACCCCAGGATAAAAGAAGCATCAAAAAAAGCAATTGAAAAATACGGTACCGGGTGCGCGGGTTCAAGGTTTTTGAACGGCACGCTCGATATCCACGTAGAATTGGAGAACCGTCTCGCCCGTTACGTGGGCAAAGAGGCCGCAGTGATTTTCAGTACAGGCTTTCAGGTTAATTTAGGTGTTTTATCATGCATCACCGGGCGTAACGATTATTTGATATTAGATGAGTACGACCATGCTTCCATCATCGATGGTAGCCGCCTTTCGTTTTCGCGCGTCATCAAATACGCGCATAACGATATGGACGATCTGCGTTCCAAACTAAAAAACCTCCCCGAAGATGCAGTTAAGCTGATTGCGGTAGATGGTATTTTTAGCATGGAAGGCGATATTGTAAAACTGCCCGAATTGGCTCAATTAGCAACGGAATTCGGTGCCAATATCATGGTTGATGATGCGCACAGCCTCGGCGTTATCGGTGTTAATGGCGCGGGTACGGCATCGCATTTTGATATGAACGACGATGTCGACCTTATCATGGGTACTTTCAGTAAGTCTTTCGCCTCATTGGGTGGTTTTATCGCTGCTGATAAGGATACCATCGAATACATCAAACACAAAGCCCGTTCTTTGATATTCAGCGCCAGCATGACGCCCGCATCAGTAGCAAGTGTATTGGAAGCTTTGAATATCATCGAATCGGAACCACACCACATCGAAAACCTGTGGAAAAATACCCGCTACGCCACTACCTTGTTGCGCGAAGAAGGCTTTGATATAGGTAATACTGAAAGCCCGATATTACCGATATACGTGCGCGATAACGACAAAACATTCCTGGCAACCAATATGCTGCAGGAAGATGGTGTTTTTGTAAACCCGGTGGTTTCGCCTGCCGTACCGTCCGATTCTTCGCTGCTACGTTGCTCGCTTATGGCTACCCATACCTTCAGCCAAATTGATGAAGCTGTTGACAAGCTGTCCAAAACCTTCAGAAAATTAGGTGTTATCTCGGTAAAAGAGAGTATCTAAACATTTTTCCGTATGCATGTTATAATTTTTTATAATTTGCATACGGAGTATATAAACCTTCCAAAATTATTGTAATGATGACAGTTGTTCCGGTTCAATCAAAAAAAGAGCTTGGTGCTTTTATTGATTTCCCACACCATCTGTATGCAAACGACCCGAACTATGTGCCCGAGTTGTTCATCGCCCAGCGCGACTTACTCACCATCCACCCTTTCCACAAACATAATTCGTTGCAATGCTTTTTGGTGTACAATGGTGATAAGGTAACCGGTCGTATTGCTGCCATACAAAACAATGCATCAAACGAGTTTAACCACAAGAACGACGGATTTTTTGGCTTCTTCGATTGTATAAACGATTGGGAAACCGCTAAACTGTTATTCGATACCGCCGCCACCTGGTTAAAAGAGCGCGGCCTTAATACCATGATAGGCCCGGTTAACTTCTCTACCAACGAGCCCTGCGGTTTATTGATAGAAGGTTTCGATAGCCCGCCGGTGTTGATGATGACCTACAATGCGCCCTATTACATCGAACTGTTGGAAAAAGCAGGTTTCACCAAAAACATCGACCTGATAGCCTGGCATTGGGACGGCCAAAACTATGATGATAAATCGGTACGCTTATTGGATAGCCTGACGGAGCGTTTAAAACGCAGCAATGTTACCGTCCGAAAGGTAAACCTGAAAGATTTTAAAAACGAAGCCTCCAAATTGCGCGAGGTGTACAACAAAGCATGGGACAAGAATAGCGGATTCGTCCCGATGAACAACGAAGAGTTTGACTACGTAGCCAAAGACCTTAAACTCATACTCGACCCCGACTTCGCGCTCGTAGCCGAGCACGAAGGGAAGATTGTAGCCTTCGGACTCGCTTTACCTAACTACAACGAAATATTCAAGACCATAAAACGGGGACGTTTATTCCCGACAGGCATTTTCAAGCTGCTGATGAACAAGCGAAAGATAACATCCATCCGTATCTATGCACTCGGGGTTATCGATGGTTATCGTAAAATGGGCATCGAGGCGGTTCTCTATGGTACTATCATAAAAAAATACAAAGCCAAAGGCTTTTTACACGCCGAAGCCGGGTGGACACTGGAAAATAATGACATGGTAAATAAGGCCATTCAAGCCATCAAAGGCGACCCCTACAAAAAATACCGCATTTACGAAAAAGCCATCTAATGGAGCGGGTTTTAATAACAGGCGCCAGCGGCTTTGTGGGTTTTCATTTAATTGAGGCGGCTTTAAAAAATAATTTGGAGGTATATGCTGCAGTGCGTCAAAGTAGCAATATCGCGCACCTCAAGCAGCTCAACATTCGATACGTCTACTTAGATTTTGAGAACCTTGACGCCCTGATAAAGGAACTTGAGGAGAAACAATATACCTACATCATCCATGCCGCAGGTACAACCAAAGCCAAAACCGCCGAAGCCTATAACGTGGTTAACGCTGATTACAGCTATAACCTTGCATTCGCAGCTACAAAAGCCAACATCCCATTAAAAAAGTTTGTCTTTATCAGTAGCCTGGCGGCTTTAGGGCCCGCGCAATTGGGCGAAATCATTGAAGATAACAAACCGCATGCCCCGGTTTCGGCGTATGGACAAAGCAAATCATTTGCTGAACAGAAATTGGCGCTGCTCATATCCCTCCCGCTTATCACGATAAGGCCAACGGCAGTGTATGGCCCACGCGACAAGGACATTTACATCCTCCTAAAAAAAATAAGCCAGGGCATTGAGCCTTATATAGGCAAAATAGACCAGCAACTCAGTTTTGTTTACGTGAAGGATTTGGCCGCAGTAACCATACAGGCGTTATTTTCGAACATAACCCATAACGCCTATAACATCAGCGACGGCAACGCGTACGACCGCTATGAGCTTGCCGACCTGACTAAATTCATCCTGCACAAAAAGACCGTCAAAATACACCTGCCCCTATTCTTAGTAAAGATATTGGCAAACATTTTAGCCTACCTTTATGCCAACAGGAAAGATACGCCTGCCCTCAACCCCGAAAAGCTCGGCGAACTTACCGCGCCCAACTGGGCCTGCAGTATAGAACATGCCAAAACAGATCTGGGCTACCTGCCGAAATACAACCTGCATCTAGGCCTTACCGAAACCCTGAAATGGTATCAGGAAAATGGTTTGATATAGGGATTTATACCTTTTTGGGCGGCAAATCAAAAGCCACAGCTTCGTGTTCAAAATGCCCCTTATGCGAGCCATCGCAAAACGGTTTGTTTTGCGATAAGCCACAGCGGCAAATCGAAACAATCGTTCTGCCCTGCAGGCCATAAGCATTGCCTTGCATATCTACTATTTCAAAATCGTCGCCATCAATTTTAACCGAGCCGTTATTGTTAATTGTCAATTTAGTTGCCATAATTTGTATTTTGGGCTAAGATATTAAAGGCATCCCGATTGGAAAATATTTTTTATGCTTTTGCAGACATATTACTTCTTGATGGCTTTAACGGCAGCCAGCGCATTGTCCGAATGTTCCACACCATGCATCATCGAATCGTATGTATACACGATTTTCCCGCTTAGGTCAACAACAAAAGTTTCGCGGCCGCTCATTCCTAAAAAACCTTTTACACCAAACTGGTTGAGTACTTTATTGTCAGGATCGCTCAGCAAAATAAATGGCAGTTTGTGGTTGGTTGCAAAATCTTTATGGCTCTTAACAGTGCCGGCGTTAATGCCTATTACTAAAGCACCAGCCTTGGTATAAGCATCAAATGCATCGCGAAAAGCACATGCTTCCTTGGTGCAAACCATACTCTCGTCCTTCGGATAAAAGTAGATAACCAGAGCATGTTTGCCTACCTCGTCTGCTATGTTAAAAACTTTCCCGTCTTGGTTAGTCAGGGTAAATTGCGGCACTTTATCGCCCACGGCCAAAGGTTTTTTGCTTTGCGCAGACACAGTAGCGCTCAGGCTGATAAACAAGATTGTTGTTGCTAGGATATTCTTCATTGTATGTCTTTATACCAATTACGGTTTTACTACTTCAACCGTTTTATTTTTGGTAAATAATTCTCGCATTACTCCTGGTTTTGAACGGCACCCTACCGCCAAAATCCTGTACCCAATAAGTTTTATACTCAAAAATGCCTGTTTCTTTAAAATCAGCATTCATCAGGTTTTTACAATGGCCCACACTTTTTATCCATCCGTCCATCACCTCGTCAATACTTTGCTGGCCGAGGGCAATATTCTCGCCAATAGCAAAGCTCTGGTAGCCATTGTAGTTGTATCCGGCATTTAGGGCCCTGTCTTTCAGGCTCCTTCCGTCCGGACTGTCGTGGCTAAAATAATTGCGCCGCGCCATATCCAACGTATGTTCTTTTGCTGCCTGTGCCAACTGCTCGTTCCAAACCAGCGGGCCTACGGGGTGCATATAGGTAGTGCCGCAATTGCAACCGGTTTGCCGTAAGGTGTTGATGCGGTCTAAAAACTGTTGCTTAAACTCACTGTTGCTTATGTTTTTTAACGATTGCGCGCTAACATGAACAGTTACGGATAAAACCAGCGCAATAAAAAAGAAGTGTTTCATTGCAGCAATTAACGTGCGGCAAATCAATTTGTTTTATGGCTTGTGCTCACTATTTTAAGATACGCGAGCCAAATACCCTGTCCCATAAATCCGAGCTTACCCCATAACCTTTCGTAGGGTCCTGATAGTGGTGCAACATGTGGTGTTGTTTTATCCTTTTCCACAAGCCCGATTTAAAGTTGAAATGGTGAATGGCATAATGCGTCATATCGTACACCAAATACCCGCCTATAAAAGCCGGAAAGAAGGCATACACGTAGTACTGCGGCAACAAGGCGTTAAACAAAAAATAAAAACCGGTAGCCAACGGAATACTGGCCGATGGCGGCAATACCAAACGTTTCAGGTCGTTAGGGTAATCATGGTGCACGCCGTGAAATATAAAATGCAACCGCAAGGCCCATTTTTGTTTCGGCACAAAGTGGAAAACAAAACGGTGCAAAATGTATTCAACAAAGGTCCAAACAAACAGGCCTGATATCATCAGCAAGGCAATGGTAGCCGCGCCAAGTTGCACGGTAAAAATGGCTTTGTACAATAAGTAGATGATGACAGGAACATAAATAATGAGCGGTACAAAAAACTGCACTTTTGATAAAGCCTCCAATAAGTCGCTCTTAAACATCCTTGTCGACTCCGGCGAGTTTGAAACATAATTTTTCTTCATCTTATCTTTATGGCTTAAAACGCTCTGTTAACTCTTTTCCGCTTTGCGTATCGGTACCCTTTACTTCAATATACACCACATTTGGAAACCAAAACGTACCGCCTTCTATCCGCAAAAATATCCTGTTCACTATTACCTCGTGCTTATCAATATTGGCAAAAACATGGTATTTGTTATCATTTGCCCATTTCGATAGCGTCATTTGGTACTTTTTGTAGGCCACTATCCGCACATCGTATTTATCGTTGCCGGCAGGTTTCGCAACTACACCGTACGCAAATTTACGCTGAATAAAGTTAAGTTCCTCTTTTTGTCCGTGCTCATTATATTTTATCCAATAAACATGTACAGGTTCGTCGGGGTTTAATTGCCCGCTTTTCTCAACATTAAGGTCGTAAATAATGGTATTGGTATTCGGGTCGCGTTGTATATAAAACAGTTTTGGCACATTGGGTGTCGGAAATGCTATCTTCGGTTTTATCTTTCGCGACAGTGTATCACCATCTTCAAACACCGGTTTTAACGCATACACATTTGCTGTATGGTGATTTAAATGACCTAAAAAAAGGTGGAGAAATATGTAAAACGCAAACTTCATTTTTTATTGGCGCAAAAGTAATTAAAAATCAAAAACTGCACGAGTCCTTATGCCAAATCTTACCGTATTTGGGTTATCCAAATAATTAAAACGTTCCACCAAGTCTACCCTGAAGAATTTAAAGATATTACTGATGCCCACACTGCCCTCGGTATACGGTGTACGGCCCAATGCATAGGTAATTGGCCCGTACTGGTCAACCGGGAACTGGAAGAGCGAGGGGTGCAGTGCAGGGTTGTTCTCATCGCGTACGCCACCATACAAAGCTTTAAAAGTCACACATTCGCGCCATTTCAACCTTTTAAACAGGGGTATCTTGTTAAAGAAAAACCCGTTGAAGCAATGGTCAATGTTCACACTGGCGTAATGGTCGCTAACAAACTCCATAAAGTTCACCAGATTATACGAGTCGGGTTGATATGAGTAAGTTTGGTTTGCCTTGTGGATGGTAAGCAAGGGAAACGGCGCCTGCCCGAAAATATATCCACCCTCAAGGGATACATCGGTATAACCAAACTGCGACAAGTAAACGCGCTTCTCTACACCCGCATGTACGTTTTGATAATTGTACTGCCCACCTGCCAAACCCTTTATACCTTCGGTAAAATCAAGGTGAAACACCGGGTATTTATTTGGCAAGGAGTACCGGTAAATTTTGCCCTGCACAAACTTTTCGTTCGGAGCATAGCGCAATTTCAACGACACCTCCGATGTGGTTAAATTTGGCGCGTTTATTAACCCACCTCCGTCTGCCTGGGTTAAAAAATACAATGAACCTGCCGGTGATTGTTTCCAATATTTATACCCCAACTCGTACGAAAAATGGCTTTCCAACTCATGCACATAGTCAAAACGGTAATAATTATTGTACAGATATTTATCGTTTACGCCCCGCTTAAATGATAGGAACACATTATCTTCCTGTACAAATTGCAAGTCGGCACCGGGTATTTTGGTTTCCTGTTGAACGCTTGCGCGGATATAATCCTGCGGGAATTTATAAATGCTTTTAAAGTTGAGCGAATAGGTGGCGCTCAAAAAATACTTCCAGCGCCGATCGGTAAAGCCGTAAGCGGCGTAAGTTTCAAAATAATACCTTTTGTTCAGTTCAGGCGTGGTGCGGCCACCAAAACGCAGGCGGAAGCCTTCAATAGGGTTATAACTGTAAAAAGTATTTGCCGGACCCACTTCAAACGGACCAAACGATTTATAACCCGCAAACAACAACGTGACAATATCCACCGTACGCCTGAACGATGGGATAGTTTGCAGCGTATCAATATTCTTGTACACCCGCGACTCAGCCTTCGTCAGCGTGTCCCGCCCCCGGTTAATGGTCCAAAATTGCTCACTCTTGTTATCGCTGCCATTAGGAACCACCTCGGTCGGTCCCTCATAAGTCGTGTCGGGCCGGGGTTTATTGATAACATAGTTTCGGTACGATATTACCCGTTCGCCAAATATCCCGGCTTTACCGTTTTTAGTAACACCAAAATCGGCCTTCACATCGGTTTTTATCAGGTTGTACTTCCCTTGTTCATTCTTTTCAAAATCCTGGTTCACATACATATCGCGCACCCAATTCAGGTTGATATTGTGGTTGATAGACAGTTTGGCTTTCTGTACCGCGTAATTCCCATCAAGGGTAACATACAACTCACCCTCAAACAACATATCTGCATCGCTACGCGGGATGAAGCTCAGTTCAACCAGTTTGGTATTGCCGTCGGTAACGGTATCAGTTATGAAGTACTTGTAAAAAGCAGGAGCGTCATTAGCTATAGGGCTTAAAAACTGGTTCGTCATCAAGAAGATATTGTTCGAATAAATATCTACTTCCGAATACAAACGGTTCAGCATATCGTTAAACCCATCCCCATCAAGCAGGTTACCGAGGTCAACTTTCTTCTCCCCTTCTACAATTTCTTTACTGGTTTCCGGGTTTTTGCGGTAATAGTTTTGAGTTAGTCTCTCGTTCAAATAAATAGGCATCAGCGACTTCCCAGGCACGGTAACACTGTCGCGGTTATCCAGCAAAAACTTATAATTCCTTAAAAATCGGTTGTTTGATATGGAGCCCGAAATGTTGCTCAGCGAAAATTGTAGTTTTTCGTATTTTTCATATTCCGCATAGTCATAAGCCTGCACGCGGTTTTTGTCCCGGCTTTCGATTACCTTCCGAATCAACTCCACCGCCGGATTGTTTTTATTGGTATATCTTTCCTTTTTTCCGGCTTTTATGGTTACCTCGTTCAGGGTTTTATCTTCCTCCTGCAGTTGAAAATCTATCGTTTGGGCTGAACCCGGATTGACTGTTCGGATAACTTGTTTATAACCGATAAACGATACCTTAAGTTGGTTATAAGGCTTACTGGTTCGTAGTGTATATTTACCATCAACATCGGTAGTTGTGCCCGTGGTGCTGCCGTTAAAAGCTATGCTGACAAACTGTATAGGCTGTTTGGTTCGGGCATCGGTTACCTTCCCTTTGATAACAGTTTGCCCGTTAACTGCAATCGAACTAATAATAAGGAAAAGAGTCAAAACAAAGTACTTCATCACACTATTCTTACGGAATACCGGTTCAAGCAGATTTTAAAAACGTGCTTTTACCAACGAGCCGTCAAAAGTAATCACATGACTTTAGACCTTTGTTGTCAAAAAGTCAAATATCATAGCATGACTTTCAGATGAAACTATACGTTTAAACATCTAATTATTTCCCGATAAACACTTTCTTCTCAAAATCGGCCATTTGGAACAATTTATTGTTTGCAGGTTCAATGGTAGGCCATCCATCGGCATCCATATACATGGGCTTAATATTTAACAATGATGCCCCGTTTTGCAAACGCGTATAGGCGTGGTAAACAATATAGGTGGTATCGCCCTGCGCGAAAAAACCGTTATGCCCGCGCCCAGGCTCATCGTAATTTCCTGCTAAAAACAGCGAGTATTTATTGTCAAGCCAGCTCTCGCCGGTTTTAGTGAGATATGGCCCCATTACCGATTTTGACCGGCCCATCACAATTTGATAAGTACTCTGTATACCCGAGCAGCACTTTCCGCGCGAAGCAAACACATAGTAATATTCGGGACCTTTGATGATATAACTCCCCTCGCCAAGGCTGGTTGTAATGGTATATAATTCGGGTTTATCAAAAAAAGGCTTCCCTGTTTTGGGGTCCAACTCCACCAGGCGCAAGCCCGCTTTGTACGAACCGTATATCATCCATTCCCTGCCGTCCTTATTAGTAAAAACATTCGGGTCTATGCAGTTCACGCCATCGCCACCGTTCTTATACCCAATTACCTGCCCGTGGTCAACCCATTTATAATTAGGGTTGCTCTTATCCAAAGTTACATTGGTGGCATAGCCCACGCTCGAATTAAAGTTCATCCATGCTGAAACCGAATAATACAAATGGTATTGACCATCGGCATAGTGGATATCAGGTGCCCATAGGCCAACCTTATCTTTAATATCGTTGTTCCACCAGGATAAAGGTGCTGCACTGCGGTCAAATACCGGCCCCACATTGGTCCAGTTAACCATATCTTTCGATGTTTTAATACCCAACCCGGTATAAAAAACGTAGTAAGTATCCCCGGCTTTTATCATACAAGGGTCGTGCACGTTCAGGTTGCCCTTTAAGCCATTGTTCTCTATAATTTTATTTTGTTGCTGACCCTGTTGAGCTGATGCCTGGCCACACAAAATGACCAGCAACATCAAACCGCTGAATACTGTTTTCATAATTTAAAAATTGGCAAAGGCCTTGTTTGGTTTATCGCATATAAATGTCGCACATACATTCTTCATTTGCATCCTGTCGCATCCTGATATTATTTTACCAACTGCATAATTGCTCCGCAACTCATCCAAATCATGGTACTTACAACCAACCCACCTGCAATAGTTAACCACAAGGGTTGTTTATAATTGGCGATGATTTTCGAGCGGTATGCCGCGATGAGCATAATGCCTAAGGCCAGGGGCAAAATCAACCCGTTAATGGCACCTACAGCGATCAGTATTTTAACCGGTTTGCCAATGAGTAAAAAGATAATGCAGGATATGGTGATAAAAACGATAATGACCTGCCTGTTCAGTTTCAATATCAGCGGGTGAAAAGTTTTGATGAACGATACCGAAGTATACGCCGACCCCACTACCGAAGATGTCCCCGCCGCCCACATCACCAAACCAAATATTTTATAGCCTGCTGCGCCCCCTGCAAACTGGAATACCGTCGCGGCCGGATTAGTTGGGTCCAATTTAGCACCGGCGGTAATTACGCCCAATGCGGCTATAAACAACAGTATCCGCATAATGGATGCCAGGCCGATAGCGCTTAATGCCCCTTTGTTAATTGCAGGCAGGTTTTGCTGCCCGCCTTGTCCTGCATCCAGCAATCGGTGTGCCCCCGCGAAAGTAATATAGCCGCCTACCGTGCCGCCAACAACAGTCAACACCGCGGTAAAGCTAAAATGGGTCGGGTTAACCGATCTCACCACCGCCTCAACCAATGGTGGCTTACTTATCCAGGCCACAAACAATGCCAATAGTATTTTAAGCATGCCCATCGTCTTAGCGAAAGCATCCATCGCCTTCCCCGTCTCGCGATAGATAAAAATACCAATGGCAATAATGGCGCTCATTACCGCGCCCTGCCCCACGCTCACCCCCAACAACACATTTAAACCCAATCCGGCCCCGGCTATATTGCCAATATTAAAGGCCATGCCACCTAAAAACACCAGGAACGATATCACATACCCCAAGCCGGGCAAAACCTGATTGGCAATATCCTGAGCGGGTTTATCCGCAACAGCGATAATACGCCAGATGTTGAGTTGCGCGATAGCGTCCAACACCACCGACAGCAAAATAACAAAGCCAAAACTTGCACCCAATTGTGCCGTAAAAACAGCGGTCTGTGTCAAAAAACCAGGCCCTATGGCCGAACTGGCCATCAAAAACGCGGCTCCTATCAGTACGCTCCAGTTATACTTTTTATCCATGCTGCGGGGCTTTTATAGCGATGTTTTGCTCTTTGAGTTTGGCATTGATCAGCCTGGCGAAATCGACCGCTTGTACACCATCGCCATGCAGGCAAAGCGTTTCCGCTTTTAACGGGATGATTTTATTGTTGACAGATATGACCTGTTGCCCCTTTACCATCATCAATACCTGGTCTATAGCTTTTTGTTCATCGGTTATCAAAGCGTTATTCTGCGAGCGCGGTGTCAGCGACCCATCGTCCTGATAAGTACGGTCGGCAAACACTTCCGAGGCTGTTTTAAGCCCTAGCTCTTTTGCAGCCTTTACCATTTCACTTCCAGCGAGGGCATATAATATCAATCCCGCATCAACATCATAAACCGCCTGCGCTATGGCTTTCGCCAAACCCACGTCCCTTGCGGCCATATTATACAAGGCTCCGTGCGGTTTTACGTGATGCAATTCAGCGCCTGTTTTTTTTACAATTCTATGCAAAGCACGTATTTGATCGATAGTGATCTGATAAGCCTCGCTTGTCGAAATAGCCATTTCCTTCCTACCAAAATTCGGTATGTCAGGCAAACCGGGATGCGCGCCAATCGCTACGCCCTTTCGCAAAGCCAGCCTAACCGTTTGCTGCATCGTATTAGCATCGCCGGCATGAAAACCGCAAGCAACGTTTGCCGATGTGATATAATCCATTAAAATGGCATCATCGGGCATACCCTCACCCATATCGCAATTCAGATCAATTTGTTGCATGGTTCAACTTATAAAAACTTATGCTTAACCGCATGCCGAAGTGTATCAAGGTTATTTTCACGTTCAATATACAGCATTTCTGCTTCCCGCCTGCTTATGCCGGTAAAATAGATGCTATCGCCCGGCTTTAACTGCCCGCATAGTGGCATATCAACAGCCGCCACCTGCGCTATACGCGGATAACCACCCGTAGTCTGGCAATCGGCCATTAATAATATCATGCCGCCGCCACCCGTAACTTGTATGGTACCCGGCGTTACTGCGGTCGACAATAATTCCTTTTTTACCAAATGGCCAATCTTAGCGCCCTCTAAATGGCAACCCATCCGGTTACTTTGTAAGCTTAGGGTATAGGGTGTCGACAGGAAATCGATCAGTGAGTTCCCTTCGAACCAGGTAAACTCCGGACCGGGTACCACTCTGATCATCTTTCGGTTATCAGGTAGCAGTGTATCGCTCCGCAGGCTCCAGCCTGCGTGGTGAGTGGCATCAACTCGCAGGCTGTTAAAAATACGCTGCGATATTGTACTTATATCAACACAACTACTCAATATATCGCCGGGCAGCAAGGCCCGCCCATCCACACCGCCAATCCCTGCAGCGATGTAAGTGCCGCGGCTACCCAAAACCATGGGCACATCCCAACCACCGGCTACGGCAACATAGGTGCGGCTGCCTGCTTGCCCGTTCATTAATTTTATGCTACTTCCTTTCGGGATAAAAACAGGCCGTTCGGCAGGTAATATCTTATCATCACATTTAAGTACCGCACCACTGCCCGCGTACGACAACATCACATCCGTTGCGGCCCCGAACTCCGCTCCGGCATAAGTAAACTCGATCACGGCGGCATTGTCATCGTTACCCAAACATATATTGGCTATCCGTGCCGACAGCATATCCATAGCCCCCGAAATTGGCACCGCCTGCGATAAATAGGCATTTCGCCCCATATCTTGTATGGTTGCCATTATGCCGGGTTTAATGATACTTATCCGCATGTTATTAATGGGATAAATATTCAAATTCTTCGCTGCCGATGGCCTTAAAGACCACATTATCCCCGGCCTTTAACAGGGATGGTTGTTCCCGCCCGGCATCGAACATTTTTAAAGGTGTCCGCCCGATGATCTGCCATCCGCCGGGTGTTGCCAGCGGATAAATGCCGGTTTGCTTTCCGGCTATCCCGACCGAACCTGCCGGTATCGTTTTGCGTGGCGTTGCTTTGCGTGGTGTAGCGATCTGTTCATACATACCACCCATATACGCAAAACCGGGCACAAAACCAATCATATAAACTTTATAAACGTTTTTGGTATGGATGTCGATTACCTGTTGCGCTGTCAGTTGATGTATTTCCGCCACTTCATCCAGGTCCATCCCAAACCCGCCCCCGTAGCAAACAGGTATTGTGATCATTGGTGCAGCAACAGTTAAGCTATCCTGCACCTTATCTTTCAAGCTTGTTAAATATTGGGAAACCTTTTCAAAGCAATCGGCACCTGTAAGGGTATTTGATGCGGCAACCTGTGAGGGGTCAAAAAAAACACTTAAAGTGGTATAAGCCGGAACGGAGGAATAAAATCCCGGGAGTGACTGTTCAAGAAGCCTCTTATTGAAGCTGCTTATCCGCTGCAATATATCTTCACTAATCTCATTCCCAAATTCAATAGTCACAGCACTTTCGCTCAGCGAGTATATCTTAAAATAAGGTTCGGCTCGTGTTTGCATTTGGCCTTGGCGTTCTCTGTGTAATCCTTTGTGGTCTCCGTGGTAAAAATCAACCCCAGAGACCACCAAAAAGGCAACAAAGGTCGCGTGTTATTTTGTTATAGCATTTGCACTCTTCACCGGGTCGGCATTCTTCACATATTTTTCCATCCAGGTATATTGCTCCCACAACTTGTGCAGCAGGTTCTCACGGCCACGATAGCCATGTGCTTCAAACGGCAGGTAAACAAACCTTACCGTTCCGCCCAGGCCCTTAATAGCGGCAAACAAACGCTCGCTGTTTATAGGGAAAGTACCCGAATTATCATCCATATCACCATGCGTCATCAACAGCGGAGTCTTTATCTTATCGGCAAAGCTGAAGGGGCTCATGTCGTAGTACAATTTCGGGTCCTGCCAATAGGTACGGTCCTCATTTTGAAAGCCAAATGGCGTTAATGTACGGTTATAGGCGCCGCTTTCGGCCAAACCGGCCTTAAAAAGATTGGTATGGGCCAACAAATTGACCGTCATAAAAGCTCCGTAACTGTGGCCGCCGACGGCGATACGGTTGCGGTCGCCCACACCCATCTCGGCCAATTTATTGATAGCCGCCTCGGCATTTAACTGTAGCTGCTCAACAAAGCTATCATTGGGTTTCTGGCCTTCTTTGGCAACAATAGGCATTTCGGCATTATCTAACACAGCATAGCCCTGGGTTACAAAAAACACCGGACTACCGCCACCAATCAACGTAAAGCGGTATTGTGAACCGCGGGTTTGTGCCGCATCCGAGGCATTCTCATACTCACGCGGATAAGCCCATATCAGCACGGGCAATGGGCCGTCTTTTGCTTTATCATACCCTTTCGGCAGATATAGGTCGCCGGTAAGGTCAATGCCGTCGGCGCGTTTGTAGTGTATCTTTTCTTTGCTAACACCAATCAGCTGTGGGTATGGGTTGGCAAAGCTGGTGATTTGTTTAGCGGTGTTGGCCGCAATATCCCTGATGTAATAATTTGGCACCTCTGTCTGCGTTTCGCGGCGTGTCAGCACAACCAGTTTGTCCGGGTCTATCACATCCGATACACTTTCATACTCCCCCTCCTTACAACGCCAGATGATTTCGTTCGTTTTGTTAGCCAAATCAAATTTTGCCAGGAAGGGCATATCGCCCTTTGCTGATGCACCCGTGGTATTGTTCATCAACAACTTCGTGCCGTTATCAATGGTGATGATCACATCGCGGCCATACTTGTTGCGCGCCCGTACCGGTATACCGGGATTGTTATACGAGTCGTTTTGGCTGCGATCATACAATACTTCCAGTTTACCTGTCGATGGGTCAAAGCGCTCGGTCCTGTTCACCTGTTTCGAACGCATGCCCTCATTTACCATGGCAAACGTATTATTGCCCCAGCTTACATTGCGCAAACGGTATTGGGTTTTAAACAACTCCTTTGCCTCGCCGTTAAACGGGGCGCTTAACGCGTAAAACGCGTCGTGAAAATCGACCTTCTTTTTGATCAGACCACTATCCAATGGGTGTGCCCAGGTTATCGTTGCGGGCTCATCTTCCCTCCAGCCAAAATCGCGCGGAACATCCTGCGCGTTATCATAGCCCGATGGCGTACCTTCGGTTGATGGCAGTTCGGCCAGTACCTTCACAGTTTTACCGGTCAGGTCGGTAATACTCACTTCCGAAGGGAAACCGCGATCGGTAACCAGGTACGAAAAAGGCTTTTTAACCTTACGCACCATCATATACTTTTTATCGGGCGATAAAACAGTGGTATTATAAATAGCCGGTTTGCCAATTTTCGTTTCTATCCCGTTTTTATTCTGAACTAATTGCGAGGTCCCGAAAAATTCAAACAATTGCTCATCATAAGGGGTTTTAATCAGGTCTTCAAATGTTGCGCTTGGTGCCGCTTTGCCTAAGTTCTCTTGCACGGTAGGCCCTTTTGGTGTTAAAGGCCTTTGAGGCATCATACCCACCGGCTTGCTGGCTACACGGTAAAACAACGTGCTATTGTCGGCCCAAACGATGCCGTTGCCCAAAACAGTGTTCAAAGGCGTTTTGTTCACCTTCATGGCTTTATGGCTTAGGACATTGATTACATATAGATCAACAGTATGCTGATTAACCTGGATGATGGCAATTTTATGTTCATCGGGGCTCCAGCTTATGCCATTGGCAAACAAAGGTGCCGGCAAGCCGAGTATAGGATAGGTTTTGCCTGTTTTTATATTCCTTAGGGTAACATTGTTTACAAAGGTTTGGCGGCTTAACGAATAGTTGAGCGGGTTGATGCGCAAGCCCGCAATACGGACTTCAGGCGCAGCCAATTCAGCAACCGATGGATAGGCGTTACGTTCGCTCAGCAGCATCCATTCAGCTTTCGAATCAACACTTACAGCTGGCGTTGGTTTGGCCAACAACAAATCGGCCATAGCCTTTGGCGGCATTTGGTAGCTGACGGCATCCTGTGCCATAGCACGGACCATTGTGAATAAAAAGAGCAGGGGGAAGATCAATTTCTTCATAGCAAACAGTTTTGGTTTAGGATGAGTAAGTTACAAAATGTATATCAATTCACAATGAACTACCGATGTATCATTTGCACGACGATACCTATTCGCCCAACGGTGCCGTTGCCAGATGCACCTTGCTTTTCTTTTCAGCGAACATTAATACGATCATCAATACCAATCCCACGGCAAAAAAACAATCCAAAGCCAATGCCGAGTCCCGCATTTCGCCCGTTAACGATTCCACGGCCCCAAATGTGAACAAGCCCACCACGATAGCAAACTTTTCGGTCACATCATAAAAGCTAAAAAACGAAGCCGTATCCGGGATATTTGGCGGCAGGTATTTTGAATAGGTTGAACGTGATAGCGACTGCACACCGCCCATTACCGCGCCTACTACCGCTGCCGCCACAAAAAACTGTGCCGTGGTGGTAACAAAGTAAACCGAAAGGCATATCAGCGTCCATATGGTTACCAAACCAACCAGTGTTTTCACATTCCCTATTTTACCCGATACGATAGAAGTAAGCCACGCGCCTATCACACCAACAACCTGTATGGAAAGGATGATTTCGATAAGGGTATCATCGGGCATCTTCAATTCTTTTGCAGCGAAATTAGCGGCTACCAGCATAATGGTTTGCACTCCCACCGAGTAGAAGAAGAACGACGACAAAAAACGCTTTAGCAAAGGCATTTGGCGCACCTGTTTTAAAACATGCCCCAGTTCTTTGAATCCACCGGTAATTACGTTGTAGTTTTGCTTTTTTATAGCAGGAGCACTTTTAGGAAGTAATCTGAAAGGGATAATAGAAAAACCAAGCCACCATAAACATACTAGCAAAAACGAAAGGCGTTCGGGCAAGGCAACCAGTACATCTTCTTTTAATCCAAACCAGCCAGGGTTTTGTATCACCATCAAACAAAGTAGTTGTGATACCAAACTGCCCACATAACCATATATAAAACCCTTTGCACTCACGCTGTCCATTTTATCGTCGGTAGCTATTTGGGGCAGGTAGGAGTTATAAAAAACAAAGCCCCCGCAATAACCTACGCAGGCCAGCGCGTAAAATATCAGCGGCAGTTCGAGCGATGGAATACCATGCGCAACCGGCTTGAACCAAAACAGGCCCAAACACGACAAAGCACCCATCCAGGTAAAAAATTGCAGGTAGCGTTTTTTGTTGCCCCGATAATCGGCAATAGATGTCAGTATTGGCAACAACAAAACAATCAGTAGGTATGATGCACCCAGCACATAATTTTGAATAACCGTATTCACAAAACTATGCCCAAAAAAGGTTACCACATCCTTATTGGGATTATGGTAAGTGGTATAATACACATAATACGCCGGGAATATCGTCGACGTAATTACCATATTGTACGATTGGTTGGCCCAATCGAACATACACCATGCCCAGATGGTCTTCTTATTGTTTTTTGCTTCCATAGAGATTCTAAAAATATACAAATTCCTGTGTTATCAAAAAACCTTTAAAAATATCTTGGCCTACTCACGGCTTTGCAATCGTTCCCTTTTATTTTTTCCATCTTGCACCCAAACTACTGACGCTAGGCTAAGCCTCGTGTCTAAATATTCCCAGGCCTCCGGCCGTTGGGGGGAAAGTAAGACCTATTAAAAGTGTATTTTCTCATTCAATCATTCAGTAAATCAATCATTCAATCATTACCCAGGGGGAAAAAGTAAGGTTTATTTTTCCAAATTCACTACTCACTTTTGACTACTGACCAATCTATACAATATACACATAATTAGGCTAAAAACCAAAAAAACGACCCTTTCGTGCTCACTTTTAAATTTATTTTCAAAAACATTTGCGCAACCGAACGATTGCATTTATATTTGCAACCGAACAGTTGCTAATTATTATGAGACGAGACATCTTCCAAGCCATTGCCGACCCTACCCGCCGCGCCATCCTGGCCTTGCTGGCCCTGCAGGCCATGACACCCAATGCCATGGCCGAACATTTTAATACCACCCGCCAAGCTGTATCAAAGCACATCCATATACTGGCCGAATGCCAAGTGGTAACACAAAAACAAACCGGACGCGAAATCCATTATCATATTAATCTCGAAAAAATGAAAGAAATAGACCTATGGCTCGAAACCTTCCGCAAACTGTGGGACGATCGCTTTAACCAATTAGATGATATATTAAAGGACTTTTAAACTAACAATCATGAAAAATAACACAGTAATTACCAGAGACACCGCCAACAGGAAAGTAAACGTTACGCGTGACTTTGAGGCCCCCATAGAAAAAGTTTGGAAAGCTTGGACCGACCCTGTTTTATTGGACAAATGGTGGGCACCCAAACCATGGAAAGCCGTAACCAAAACAATGGACTTCCGCCCGGGCGGCCTTTGGCTCTACTATATGGCTGGCCCCGAAGGCGAAAAGTTTTGGAGCCGCGCCGATTTTAAGGAAATTGAACCCGGCGTTAGTTTTTCGCACGACTGTCGGTTTTGCGATGAGAACGGCATTGCCGACAGCAGCTCCCCCTTGATGCGCTGGCATGTTATATTCAAAGCAACGGCAAATGGTACCCTCGTCGATGTAACGCTGACATTCGACAACGACGCCGACTTTGAAAAACTCATCCAAATGGGTTTCGAAGGCGGCTTCACTATGGGCCTCAACAATCTCGACGAGCTATTGGAGGCATAAAAACCTTTTTCTCTCCACTAAAAAGGCCGTTCTCAAAAAAGAGCGGCCTTTTTTAATGTTCAAACATTTATGTTCGAGGTTTCATCTGCTTTTCATAATCAAAAGGTAAAATTGTAACACAATAGTTACTATCACAGGTTATGCTATTGTTAACAAATACAGATTAAAGTATAAAGCCCAAAACTGTTTATGATAAAATTACTTGCCAAATTAACCATGTGTGTTATGGTAACAGCGTGCCTTGCATCCTGCGTACACATTAAGGAATACCAAAAAGCCCGACTTAACGACTCGGAAATGGCTTTAGGTAACCGTAAGGTGGAAAAAAACGAAATGAATTTCCAATCGTACCGTGAGGCGGCGTCGGGCGCTAATGCGGGCAAAACAGGTGGCGGCTGCGGCTGTAATTAAACATCATTTAACAAATCTGAATGAAAAAAGTATTTCTTTCCATTGTTAGCTTTGCCATGATATGCAGCTTGGGCGCCTATTCGCAAAACCTGGCGTATAATAATTCGGCCAGCAAACACCCTTATCACTTTAACTCCAACTCGGCGGCTGATACTACCGACTACGAGAGCCGTTCCTTGCGACTGGAAGAGGTTAACTTTGTAACCAGCTACTATAACCAAAACGGCGACCACTCCCCTGTTACCGGTGGTATAGGTACCGAAAAGGTGATGGATCTGTCAAACGGCCTCGACCTTAAACTGACATGGACAGGCGACAACCAAAAGAAAAATACGATTTCGGCAGGTTTAGGCTTCGATTATCATACATCGGCATCGCAGGCTTATGTTTCAAAAACAGGCGCCTCTAAAACCAATGGTACACGTGTTTATCCATCCTTAGATTGGACCCAGGAAGGTAAAAGCGGCAGCTTTGGTGTAGGTGCCTATGTTTCAAGCGAATACAACTATCAATCAATTGGTGCCGATGTGCACTTTTCAAGAAAGATATTTGCCAACACCGGAGAGCTGAGTTTTAAAGCACAGGCATATCTGGATAACGTAACACTGATTTATCCTTCAGAATTTATCCCAAAAACCACCACAACGGTCGTCACGAGCGCGAGCGGCAAAGGCAGTAAAGCGAGTATTCCCACAGCTGGTCGAAATACCTACACGGGTTCTATATCCTATTCGCAAATGTTGACTACGCGTATGCAGGTTATGTTTTTGATTGATGGCGTGGGCCAGAACGGATATCTTGGCCTGCCGTTCCACCGCGTATACTACAATACCGGTAAAGACACCATCGAAAATCTACCCTCAACACGTTATAAACTTCCTTTAGGTTTCAGGCTCAATTACTTTGTTGGCGACAACCTCATATTACGTACCTACTACCGGTATTATACCGACAGTTGGGGTACCAGGTCGAACACAGCTAATTTTGAGATAGCTTATAAGTTCACGCCGTTCTTTTCCATATCGCCTTTCTACAGGTACTACGACCAAACAGCCGCTCGCTATTTTGCGCCTTACGAGGTGCATAAGCTTACCGACCAGTATTATACCAGCAACTATGCCTATTCGCAATTTAACAGTAGCTTTTTTGGTGCCGGTATTCGCATAGCGCCGCCAAAAGGTGTATTAGGTTGGGAAAACCTGCACGATGTGGAAATACGCTACGGTCATTATTCACAAACTACCGACCTCGTGTCGGACGTCCTGTCAATGGCATTTTCATTTAAATAAAATCCCTGCACCAGCTAATAAGCAGCGGGCGTAGAAATATGTGAACCCATTCGGGCGTTTCGTTAAGGAAACATCCGAATGGTTTATATCCAACTTTAACGGAATTTATCCGGACCATTAAAAAAAGCTAAAAGCAGGTTTTAAAATTTATTCTATATTTAGCCATATCTAAATCAAAAAATATGGCAACAGACAAAACCTGGCATCAAAAACACAAGGAATCATCAAGTTTCGGGCAGCGCTTAGCTGATTCGGTAGCAAACGGCATGGGCTCATGGCGTTTCATCATCTGGCAATCAGTTATAGTACTGGCATGGATGGTGCTAAATATAGTTGCCTGGAGCTTCCACTGGGATGTTTATCCCTTTATTCTTCTCAACCTCGTATTCTCAACACAGGCTGCTTATGCAGCACCTATCATCATGATGGCCCAAAACCGCCAAAGCGACCGCGACCGTATCCAGGCCGATGAGGATTTTGAGACCAACAAAAAAGCCAAACAAGAAATTGAAGAGCTACAAAAAAGGTTGAACGCCATCGAAATCGAAAAGCTGGACAAAATACTCGCCCTGCTCGAAAAAATGGATAAAAAAGCCTAAACCGATATTTGTTTTTGTAAAGAAATGGATAGATAAGCCGCTGTCGGCATGTTTATGCACTCAAATTGCGTTAACATTAGTTGGATATTTGATAATTTGCTACCTTCAATCTAACATTTAACTGACACACATTTTATCATTGCCCAAATGAAGAGAACTTCACTCACCATTATTTCCATGGCTTTGTCATGGGCTGCTATTGCCCAGCAAGGTAAAGTTTTAACCACACAGGATTACGAGCGTGCCGAAAACGCAATGGCTGCCTCCGTTCAGCCATTGATTGAAACCACCGGCATACGTGCCAACTGGCTGGCCGACGACCGTTTTTATTACCGTACATCCGTTGCCGAAGGCAACCAGTTTATCCTGTTCGACCCGGCAAAAGGTACCCGCGGTGCCGCTTTCGACCATAAAAAACTGGCTGCTGCCCTATCAACAGCCACAGGCAAAACCTACGATGCGGCTAACCTACCCTTCCAATCCATCAGTTTTTCTGCCGATGGCAAAGGTGTTATCTTCCAGGTGGATAGTAAACAGTACCGTTTCGATACCAAAACAAACCAGGTAGTACCCGATACCACCACCGTAAAAGTGGTGATGATAGCAGGTGCCCGTGGCCGTCGTGCAGGCGGTTTACGTGGTGGTGGCGGCAACCCCAACGAAGTACTTTCGCCCGATGGCAAAAAAGCAGCTTATATAAAAGATTATAATCTTTGGGTACGCGATGTAGCCAGCAATCAGTCCACAGCCCTCACTACTGATGGCGTAAAAGATGATGGCTATGCCACCGACAATGCCGGCTGGGCCAAAACCGACAGGGCCATATTGGTATGGTCGCCCGACTCGAAGAAGATAGCCACCTTTCAACAGGATGAGCGTAAGGTGAACAATATGTATCTGGTAAGCACAAAAGTAGGTGCGCCTGTTCTTAAAGAATGGAAATACCCCCTACCCGGCGATACCGAAATACCAATGCTCACCCGCGTCATCATTGATGTAGCCGTACGAAAAGTTATCAAATTACAAATACCTCCCGATCCACACCGTTCAACACTAAGCGATGACATCAAAGGTGGTTTAGGCTGGGCCGATGTGTATTGGAGCGACGATGCCACCAAACTGGTTTTCGCATCCACCAACCGCGACCACAAACAAGAAAAAGTGCGTGTAGCCGATGCCCAAACAGGTGCCGTTACCGAGATATTTGAAGAAACCGTGCCAACGCAATTTGAGTCCGGCTGGGATGCTGTGAACTGGCGCTATCTCAGCAAAACCAACGAAATCCTTTGGTTCTCCGAACGCGATAATTGGGGTCATTTGTACCTGTACGATGCCCTTACCGGGAAATTAAAGAACCAGGTTACCAAAGGCGAATTTGTAGTAACCAACGTGGTAAAGGTTGACGAGAAGAACCGCGTCATCTACTTCACCGCCAATAACCTCGACCCCGAAAACCCATACTTCTCCCGGTTTTGCAAAATAGGCTTTGATGGAAAAGGCTTTGTCGACCTTACCCCGGGCCCCGGCACGCACACAGCCGCCTTATCGCCAATGGGCAACTTTGTTATCGATACCTATCAAAAACCCGATGTTCCGCCGGTAACAGTCGTGCGGGATATGAAGGGCAAACAGATTATAGAGCTGGAGAAAACCGATATCAGCAAATTAACAGCCGCAGGCTGGAAACCCGTTATGCCATTCTCTGTAAAAGCACATGATGGCAAAACCGATATCTACGGCTTAATGTGGGTACCTAAAAACTTAGACCCAACCAAAAAATACCCTATTATCGATTATATCTACCCCGGTCCGCAAGGCGGTAGCGTAGGCAGCTGGGCTTTCTCGGCAGCAAAAGGCGATAATAACGCCCTCGCCGAATTAGGCTTTATCGTAGTCGAGATTGAAGGCACCAGCAATCCGCTGCGCTCAAAAAGCTTCCACGATATGAGCTACGGCAATATGGCCGACAATACTTTGGCCGACCAGGTAACAGGCATACAGCAACTTGCCGCTAAATACAGCTATATGGATATTGACCGTGTTGGCATCTGGGGCCACTCGGGTGGCGGTTTCGCTACTGCAGGTGCCATGTTCCGCTATCCGGATTTCTTTAAAGTAGGCATCGCCGAATCGGGCAACCACGAAAATCGCAACTACGAAGACAACTGGGGCGAACGTTATGACGGTTTGGTTACCAACTCCAACTATGATGCGCAGGCCAATCAAAACCTAGCCAAAAACCTCAAAGGCAAACTAATGCTTGCCCATGGTTTAATGGACGATAACGTACCGCCGCAAAACACACTGCTGGTAGTTGAAGCCCTCGAGCGCGCCAACAAGGATTACGACCTTGTCATATTTCCCAACAGCCCGCACGGCTATGGCCAATACTCCACTTACATGATGCGCCGCCGCTGGGATTACTTTGTAAAAAACCTTTTAGGCGCAGAGCCACCAAAAGAATTCACTTTCAAAGCCCCTCGTTTTGGCGGGCAGTAAAATTTTATAAGGAATTAAAAAAAAGCCCGTGGCACCTGCCACGGGCTTTTTTTAACTATAAAGCTCGTACATGGTATGTGAACCCTGTAAAGGCTTAATAACAGACTAATCTGCCGACAGCTGCCTATTCAAGCATGCTGACCATAATATCAGCTTTTAATTCAACCAGCTTGTCCCGCCCCTCATCTGCGGACAAAAGCTTAACAACAGCCGCTTGTGCCGCTTCCAGTTCGGCAATCCTCTCTTCAATACCTTTTACATCGCCCCGGTTCGTTTCACGGGCTTGCAATAGTTTTTTGCTATGATAAAATATCTTATCATTATATAAACTAACAATTAGTGATTTTGCATCCTCCGTCTGGAAAACGCCGTCCATTAATTTAAATTTTTCACTGCTTTTCATAAACTGCTTCAGCGTTTTTTGTGGTATTGGTTTTTAAATTTACGGAGCGGCAAGTTCAAACCGCACCGCTCCGTTGCGTTATGTTTTTAAACCAGTGATACTTCTATATGAGCGTTAACCTCAACCTGCTTTTGTTGAAACCTGATAAGTTCGTTTAACTTTTTCAGTTCGTTTTGCAGTTCAATAATTCGCTTTTCGCGCATTTTCATATCTTCTTCACTGTGGCCTTCAATCAGCTTTATCTTATTTTCCAGGTACTTAATTTTTATATGTACCAAACTGGTTATCAATTCTTTTGCCTCCAAGGCATCAAAATTTCCTTTAATAAGCTTTATTTCCATTCGCTTTTGTCCGTTATTGTCCCTGTCCTAAAGAGTATGCCGCTTTCCCGTCAAACAGGTAAAGGTTTTCTGTTTTTATTACATCCAGTTGGTTTTGCAGGGCTAAATTCAATAATTGCAGTATTTCCTCTTTTGATGGCTCAGCTTCTCCTTTTGTCAAAAACCTGCAGCGCCAATGATCGGTGCAAAAAGTTTCTTTAAAACCTTGAGGCCACACCTTGATACCCCTATTTGATATCATATTGAGCGACAAATTAGTAGTAGCAAGCTCCTTCATTTTCTCACCCAGTTCGTCAGCATCTGTACCGGGCCAATGTACAAACATATCTACACCGTTCAGTACTTTTTTAGCTGCTGCTTTGCGTTGGTACTTTGGTAACACTAAAGGCTGCTTTAGCGAATATTTTATCGGCTTCAAAATGGTTGGCTCTTGGCCCAGTCGTGCTATTACCGCATCGGCAAATTCGCTGGTGCCCACTTTTTCTGTACTTACACCCTCTTTGTAAATATCGTAGGTATGTACGCCGTCTTCCAGTGTTTTTAACCAGGCATTGTGCACGCGTTCGGCTACATCTGCTTGCCCTATATGGTTAAGCATTAAAATAGCGCCTTGCAACAAACCAGATGGGTTTGCCATATTTTGTCCCGCTCTTCTTGGTGCCGAGCCATGTATCGCTTCAAACATGGCGCACTCTTCACCAATATTTGCCGAACCTGCTAGCCCTACCGAACCCGCAATTTGCGCGGCAACATCCGATAGCACATCGCCATATAAATTAAGCGTTACAATCACATCAAAAACCTCCGGTGTGTCGGCCATTTTCGCCGCGCCTATATCCACAATCCAATGTTCCTTTTCAATATCCGGATATTGCTCCCCTATCTCATCAAAAACCGAATGGAACAATCCATCAGTTTGTTTCATAATGTTGTCTTTTGAAAAGCAGGTAACTTTTTTTCGTCCGTAACTTTTTGCATATTCAAACGCGTAACGTATAATCTTTTCGCAACCCGGGCGGCTAATTAATTTCAAGCATTGCACCACCTCATCAGTTTGTTGGTGCTCAATACCTGCGTAAAGGTCTTCTTCGTTTTCACGTATAATTACCAGGTCGAGGTCAGGGTGTTTAGTTTTAACAAAGGGATGCAAACTGGTGCAGGGCCTCACATTGGCATACAAACCCAACATTTTGCGGGTGGTAACATTTAAGCTTTTATAACCACCACCCTGCGGGGTTGTAATAGGTGCTTTTAAAAAAACTTTATTGTTTCGAATACTCTCCCACGATTCTTTTGCTATACCCGATGTGTTACCCGATAAGTAAATCTGCTCGCCAACCATAATTTCTTCCACTTCAATTTGAGCGCCGGCGGCTAAAATAATCTTCAACGTGGCATCCATAATTTCCGGGCCAATGCCATCTCCCTTTGCAACAGTTATTTTCTTCATGCTTTTTTTATTTTGTTTCGGCAAACATAAAAAGCTCAATTCATTAATTTATATTTATATTTTTGATGATTAACATAAACATTTTTTATGAATTACACTTTACACCAATTGCAGGTATTTACCAAAGTGGTACAATTAAAAAGTATCACCAAAGCTGCTAATCAGCTTTTTTTAACGCAGCCCGGCGTATCTATCCAACTCAAAAACTTTCAGGACAACTTTGATATTCCGCTTACCGAATTAATAGGCCGTCAGCTATACATCACCGAATTTGGTTATGAAATAGCCGCAATAGCCAGCGGTATATTGGAACAATTTGAAACCATCAACCAAAAAACGGCGGCCTTTAAGGGAATTTTGGCCGGCCGTTTAAAAATTGCAGTGGTATCTACCGGTAAGTATGTGATGCCTTATTTCCTTTCAGGTTTTTTAAACGAGCATCCAGATATTGACATAACAATGGATGTAACTAACAGAGATACGGTTATTAAAAGCTTGGAATATAACGATGTTGATTTCGGCCTTGTGTCTATCTTGCCTAATAAGCTTAGTGTTGAAGAAGAATTACTCTTGGAAAACAAACTATTCCTCATCGGAAACGCCAATTATCACGTTGGGCATAAGCCCCAAAACGCAAGCGATTTGGCCAATATCCCTTTAATATACCGCGAAGTTGGCTCAGCAACTCGTATGATAATGGAAAATTTTTTAGATGCCGGCAACATCATCGTAAAAAAGAAAATTGAACTCACATCAAATGAAGCCGTTAAGCAAGCAGTTATCGCCGGGATGGGCTATTCTGTTATGCCTGTTATTGGCATACGGAATGAAATTGCGAATGGCGAGCTCGAAATCATACCTGTGCCGGGATTCCCTATTCGCTCTCAATGGCGGCTAATATGGCTCAAGGGCAAAAAATTTTCGCCCGTAGCCAAATCTTTTATAGCTTACTTGCAGCAAAACAAAGCGACTGTGATATCACAAAGTTTTGGTTGGATAAACCAGTAGTTGCATGTATAAACCCGTCATTTTTAAATTAAAACAGTTAAATTGCTTGAGCAAAAAAACACTGGTAGTATTAGTAGTAGTAGCAAACCCGCCTTTTGGCTCTAAACAAGCCATTATACTAATAAACTACATTAAATATTCATCCCCGCCCTTTTTAAATTTCGTAAAGGGCGGGTTGAATATTTTCCATGCTATTTTATGCCCCTGGCGAAGCCGGCGGTGGCGTTACGGCGGGTTGCACAGGCGGAACTACAGGCTGGGTCGGCACTGTAGGTACAGGGTTGGCAGGTGGCAGGTCAGCTTCGGTGGCAGGTGTTGGCGGTAAAGCGGGTGGTTTGTTTTCATTAACCTTTAAGCCGAGGTAAGTTGCACTGCTGATACCTGTAAGGGCAATCAATGTATTGTCGAGCACGGGCAATTCGCCACAGGTAAGGTGTGGTATCTGGCCTAAGTATAAAACAACGGCGATCACCGTCCATATCACATTCTGAAACCGATGGATATTTATACCGTTTTGATCAGACAATATATCCGCGAAAAAACCCGCTGAAGGGCCTTGTAAACCCTGTTGCTCAAGCGTGGTATTATTGTCAATCACATTGCTGATGGCTGCAGTACCGGCACTGATACCCATCAAAGCCAGTAATGTACTATCAAAAGGCAATTCCTGTGTAGGCACGTATTTACAAAGTTCGAGGTAAACATAGGAGCAGCCTATGGCCAAAGTCCATACGCCAAGCTGGCTCCTGGCCAAACTAAAAGGTTTCGGAATCTTATTGATATCGTGTTGGTTTTTATATTGAGCAGTCGCCTGCGCGGCAGTTATAAAAGCGATGGGGTTAACAATCGATACCCGCAGCAAATTAGATCTTACAGCAATAACCAGAAAAAATATAATCATCGAAGCTATAAGTATCCAGCCAACGGCCTTATGTATATCGCTGGCAGGTTGGCAAGGAACTGTATTTGTCATCGTGCTTTGCGAAACGGGTGTAACACCTGTGGTTGTAACCATAGGTGCAGTTGGCGCCACCTGGTTAGTTATCTTAACGTTTGTATCTGACTTAAACGTTTTAGCGGGTATACTGTCCGCATACGAGCCACTAAAGCCTGCAATAATCAAAAAAATGATTAATAGTGATTTTTTCATTAGTTTAGGTTGGGTTTTGAGATAAGGTTGTAAAACCAAATATAAAATATTTATCCTATAAAACCCGTATTAAAATACATTGTCGAGCCGGCACAAACAACTCCAAAAAAAAGCTACATTAAATTAAGTGTAATTGTTACATTGCATTACCAAAATAACCTGTTTCTATGGTCGTTATATCCATAGTTTTTAGCTGATTTATATGAAAGTTCGTTACGTATTAAGCCTCATATTTCTATTGGGCACTTTGTCATCTTACTCACAAACAAAAGTGGCTGCCCTATTATGCGAAAACAGGCCCGATCCGCTCGGCATTGATGCAAAACAGCCCGGCTTGAGCTGGCAACTCCTGTCGGATGCCCGTAACGTAATGCAAACGGCTTATGAAATCCGCGTAAGCGAAAAAGAGCCCTCCCTGCTTAAAGGCAAAGCTTTGGTCTGGGAAACCGGCAAGGTCAATTCCGATTCATCGGTGCATGTATTTTATAAAGGCGCGCCACTGTCATCGGGCAAGCGTTACTATTGGCAGGTACGCGTTTGGGATAATTCGGGTAAACCCTCCCTATGGAGCGCCCCCGCGTTTTGGCAAATGGGTATGCTGGCTGCCACCGATTGGAAAGCACAATGGATAAGCCCCGCCTATAACGAGGATATTTATCGCGCCAGTCCGCTGTTCCGTAAAACATTTACATCCGCAAAAAAAATACGTTCGGCAGTAGCTTATATCACCGCTCACGGTTTATATGAAGCCGAAATTAACGGTCAACGTATCGGCGATGCCGTGCTCACCCCGGGCTGGACAAGCTACAATAAACGACTGCAATACCAGGTGTACGATGTTACCTCGTTATTAAAAAATGGAAACAACACCATAGGTGCCACTTTGGGCAATGGATGGTACCGTGGTGTACTGGCATGGAACAACTCCCGCGATCATTATGGTAAGGATATTTCCTTGTTGCTACAGGTAAATATTACCTATAAGGATGGTAGTACAGCAGTTATTGCTACCGACGACACGTGGAAGGCTGCCACCGGCCCTATCCTTTATTCCGAAATTTATAACGGCGAAACCTATGATGCCCGTCTCGAAAAAACAGGTTGGACGCTTCCCATTTACAATGATAGCAATTGGGGCGGCGTAACCGTACAAAACTTTCCTTTGACTAACCTCATTGCCACCATAAACGAGCCTGTAAAAAAACACGAAACATTTAAAGCCGTGCGGATATTTAAAACACCAAAAGGCGAACAGGTGATCGACTTTGGTCAGAATGTGGTGGGATGGGTGCAGGCAAAACTCAACGGAAAGCCCGGCGAGCGTATCACCATATCGCACGCCGAAATATTAGATAAAGCAGGCAACTTTTATACCGATAACCTGCGCGGTGCCAAAGAGCAGGACGTCTACATCCTGAAAGGCGATGGCCCGGAAGTTTTTTCGCCACATTTTACCTGGCAGGGCTTTCGTTTTATTAAGGTGGAAGGCAACAGCGAAGAGCTAAAACCCGAAGACTTTACGGCTGTGGCTTTGTATTCGGATATGAAACCTACCGGGAGTTTCAGCACCTCAAACGCATTGTTAAACCAGTTGCAGCACAACATTCAATGGGGCCAAAAGGGCAACTTTTTGGATGTACCTACCGACTGCCCCCAACGTGATGAACGCCTCGGCTGGACCGGCGACGCGCAAGTGTTCTCGCGCACCGCCTCATTTAATATGAACGTAGACAATTTTTTTGCTAAATGGCTAAAAGACGTTGCCGCCGACCAGGGGGATAACGGCAGCATGCCTTTTGTAATTCCCGCATTATCAAACGTAGGGGGCGAAGGCGCTACCGGCTGGGCCGATGTAAGTACCATCATTCCCTGGAATATGTATTTAGCTTATGGCGACAAAAAGATCCTTGCCGACCAATACACCAGCATGAAAAAATGGGTTGGTTATATGCAGCTAAAAAGCAAAAACGACCTATGGAACACCGGCCCGCACTTCGGCGATTGGTTATTTTACAGCGTGAATGACGATAACGACGGCTCATCGGCCATTACCAGCAAATACCTTATTGCCCAGTGCTTTTGGGCCTACTCAACCCAATTGGTTATTAACGCGGCAAAAGTTTTGGGTAAACCCGATGATGTGGCTTATTACACCACCATGTTAGGTAAAATAAAAGCCGCCTTTTTGAACGAATACGTTACGCCTAACGGTTCCCTACTATCCGACTCGCAAACGGCCTACGTGCTGGCCCTGCAATTCGATATGCTGCCCGAAAAGCTGCGTCCGCAAGCCGTCGATCGTTTGGTTGACAATATTGTCCGCTACCGCAACCACTTAACCACAGGCTTTTTGGGAACACCTTATCTTTGCCATGTATTAAGCCGTTTTGGCCGCACCGATGTTGCCTATCGTTTACTATTGCAAGATACCTACCCGTCATGGCTATACCCTGTAAAAATGGGCGCTACTACCATTTGGGAGCGATGGGATGGTATCAGACCTGATGGTTCGCTCGAAACCCCGACCATGAATTCGTACAATCACTACGCGTACGGCGCCATTGGCGACTGGATGTACCGCGTAGCTGCAGGCCTCGATACATATGAAGACGGCACCGGCTACAAACACATACGTGTAATGCCGCATATCGGCGGGAGCCTCACCAATGTTTCCGCACAATTGCAAACTTATTATGGTATGGCAAGTTCGGCATGGAGTATTGCCGATGGTAAACTACAGTTGAAAGTAAGCATCCCGCCAAACACCAAAGCCAATATATTTATCCCTGCCGGGGATGCCGCTACGGTAATGGAAGGCAGCCAAAAACTAAGCGATGATAAAGACATCCACATCCTGAAAACAGAGAACGGGTACGTAGAGGTGGAAGTTGGCTCAGGTAATTATGTTTTCATTGCTGATTATAAATAGCGTTTGTTTAATACTTTTTCTGCTTATCTTGTTTTCATGAAAAAGCCCTTACTATTTATAGCTGTTCTATGCCTTTTTTTGTCGGCTTATGCCCAGAAAACGGCAAAACCTGTCGATTACTTTCCACCTGTAGGCTCGTGGCAGCAACAGGCACCTGCCAAACTCGGCCTCGATGAAAAAGCCGTTAAACAAGCCATCGATTTTGCCATAGCCCACGAGGTAAAAGCACCCCGCGAGGCGGTAGCGGCCCAGTTTCAAGGCTTCGGTAAAGAACCTTTCAGTCAGCCCATTGGCCCTTTAAAAGACCGTGGCGCGCCAACCGGGCTCATCATCTACAAAGGTTATATCGTTGCCGAATGGGGCGACCCATCGCGCGTCGATATGACGCATAGCGTAACCAAAAGCTTTTTGTCCACCGTTATCGGTTTGGCTGTTGACAAAGGACTCATCGGCAGCACAATGGACACGGTATCCAAATACGTTCCTCCTATCGAACTTTATCATCCCGGCAGCACCGGCACTCCCGACCTGATATACCCTTTTGATACCGAGCACGACCGCACCCTCACCTGGGAAGTAATGCTGCGCCAAACCAGCGATTGGGAAGGCACGCTTTGGGGCAAACCCGACTGGGCCGACCGCCCCGAAGGCGATATGAGCCAATGGCAAACACGCAAACGCAACGCACCCGGCACCGTATGGAAGTATAACGATGTACGGGTAAATGCTTTGGCGCTTGCCGCGACAAGCGTTTGGCGCAGGCCTTTGCCGCAGGTATTAAAAGAACAAATTATGGACCCCATCGGCGCCTCCAACACCTGGCGCTGGAATGGTTATACCAACTCGTGGATCGTACTCGACGGGCAACCTGTGCAATCCGTTAGCGGAGGCGGGCATTGGGGTGGGGGCATGTTCATCAACGCTTACGATATGGCCCGTTTCGGCCTATTGACCATGCATTATGGTAACTGGAACGGCAAGCAACTCATCAGCCGCAAATGGGTCGACCAGGCTTTAACACCCACAGCCGCCAACCCAGAATACGGTTACATGAACTGGTTTTTAAACACCGGTAAAAAACTAATGCCATCAGCCCCCGAAAAAGCCTGGGTACACATCGGCAACGGAACGAACATGATTTATTGCGACCCGGAACACGAATTGGTTGTTGTAGCCCGATGGATTGACAGTAAGGCGATGGACGGCATGGTAAAAAGTGTGTTGGATGCCCTGCCAATTACAAAGTAAGAATAAGACCTTACTTTGAAGCTACAACCCTTTGCAGGCCGATAACATTATCAATTGCATCGGCAACCTCGTGCCCTGCAGCGGCTTTAAAGTCGAGACCCAATAATTTGGCTATGGTTTGCGCCATTTGCTTTTGATAAACGATGCCACCCGCTTTCATTTCACCCATCGAAGGGGTATCCGGTCCCATCACAGCTAACCAGGTTTGCTCTGAGTGCGGCGCGATAAATAAACCATGGTTGCACCAGCTTGCCAAAGGTTCATCACCCCTGCCGTGGTCGCAGGTTACTATAAGTGTCGTCTTATCTTTATACGCAGGGTTGCTTTGCAGGTACTCCCATATTTCTTTTATAAAACCGTCTTCCTGGTGCGCGCGGTCGAGGTAAAATTTATAATACCCGGCATGCGCCATTTCATCCGTTTCATCAAATGCCATATACAACACACGGGGCTGGTACTGTTTTAAATACTCTTTGGCAAACTCAAAGGTCAGAAAATCTATCCTTGTCGAATCGCCTAAATAGGTGGGGGCTTTATGCTGCAGTTCGTTCAGGTATTGCAAATGCTCGCTCATCACAGGCAGTTTCAGGTCCATAAAACCGGCATTTACCATCAATCCCGATCGTTTCACATTCAATATCTGCGGAAACCTTTCCCAGGATGCAAATACGGCAACTTTATCGTTAAATTCTTTTTGTTTATTGATATACTCCAATACATTTTCGTTTGGGTTATCCAAAGGGCCATTGCTATTGATGCGGGGGTCGGGAAAGTCGGTAAAAAGCTCGTTATATCCGGGATACGAAAAAAAGTACTTGTTGGCCACCTCGCTTTTATTGCCGGCATCCCTGTTGCCATACACCTGCCCGTTCTGCACCATTGTCGACCATATAAAAGGGAACAGCAATTTCCTCCGCTCCGCAGTTGTAGCCGACCAGAATTGCTTTTGCACAGCATCCTTGTCGCTCGTGTACTTTGAATCAACAAGTGCCGAATCCGCACCACGAAAAACCTCCTGCCAGCGCAGGCCGTCTATGGTAACGATAACAACATTTTGGGTTTTGAGCGGCTGCGCCAACAGTGACGAGCAAAGCGTAACGGCTAACAAAGTCAATATCAAGTTCTTCATAAAAATTCAGCTTTCCCAAAAATACCCCTGCAATGTTATCCCTGCGTTTACTGGAAATTAAGATAACGCTTGTTGAAAAATAGCCTTATTGTGGAAAAACCAAACGCTTTGAAAACCAAGACAAGATTCAGGAAATCACATTTCGTTTAAACGCACATCCCAATTCAATAATAGAGTTTGTTTTGGCTATGCCTTGTATCGTGTCGATCTTATCATATAAAATCTTGCGCATGTGTTCATGGTCCCGCGCTACAATCTTTAAATAAAGCGTATAGCCTCCCGTAATAAAGTAACACTCGGTAATCTCGGGTATCTTTTTCAATTCTTCTATAATGCGGTACGAATCCTGATCCCGTTCCAGGGTTATCCCTGTAAAAGCGGCCCAGTCGTAACCAATCTTCTTTTCATTCAACACAGGCTTAATACCCACCAGTATCCCCTGTTCGGTAAGGCGGGCAATCCGTTGGTGTATCATCGTGTTCGATACGCCGAGCGTAGACGCGATAGTAGAATAGGCCATGCGGCCGTCATCATCCAGCTGTTTTAATATTTCGAGGTCAATTGTATCAAGTGTATCCATTGCAATTAATTAATAAAAGTCAAATTTAATTTTTAATGTTACCAATATATTAAATTTTAATTTAAAAATAGGTATAAAAATTAAATTTTCTTATTATTGTACTGCAAAACCAAAAATTATGAATTTTCTTGAAACAGATTCGGAAACCACTTTTATGGAACGCGAGCAGAGGTATGGTGCACACAACTATCATCCGCTTCCTGTTGTTCTCGAAAAAGGGAAAGGTGTTTTCCTTTGGGATATCAAAGGGAAACGCTATTTTGATTTTTTGTCCGCTTACTCTGCGGTAAACCAGGGGCATTGCCACCCACGCATCATCGGGGCCCTAAAAACACAGGCCGAAAAGCTTACCCTCACCTCGCGTGCCTTTTACAACAATAAATTGGGCGAGCTGGAAGCCATGATGAGTAAACTTTTTGGGTTTGATAAAGTACTGTTAATGAACTCCGGCGTCGAAGCCGTGGAAAGCGCGCTCAAACTTTGCCGTAAATGGGCCTATAAAGTAAAAGGGATACCCGAAAATAAGGCAACGATTATATTTGCTAACGAAAACTTCCACGGCCGCACCATCTCGGTCATCTCTGCTTCTACCGATGATACTGCCAAATCAGGATTCGGGCCATTTGTTCCCGGGTTTGTCCATATACCCTATAATGATTTACATGCTTTGGAAACAATACTGGAAGCCGACCCATATATTGCCGGCTTTATAGTCGAACCCATACAAGGCGAGGCGGGCGTTATTGTACCCGATGCAAATTACCTTGCAGGGGTAAGCGCCTTGTGCAAAAAATACAACGTGTTGTATATCGCCGACGAGATACAAACCGGCATTGCACGCACCGGCAATTTTTTGTGCAGTTATGATATAACAGCACCCGCCCACCAACCTGATGTCCTCATCTTAGGGAAAGCGCTTTCGGGCGGGGTAATGCCAGTCTCGGCTGTTCTGGCAAACGACGAGGTAATGCTGACCATACTGCCTGGCGAACACGGATCGACCTTTGGAGGCAATCCTCTGGCCTGTGCTGTCGCCCTGGAGGCACTACAAGTTGCTATAGACGAAGACCTTTCGGGCAACGCGCAAAAAATGGGCGCATTGTTCCGCGATGGACTAAGGGAAATTGCAGCGGAGACTGGAATCATTACAACAGTTAGGGGAAAAGGCTTGCTAAACGCGATTGTGATCGACTGCCCCGAAACGTCGGACATGGCCTGGCGGCTTTGCCTTAAATTTGCTGAAAACGGGCTGCTAACCAAACCTACACATGGTAACAAGATCCGGCTGGCCCCACCCCTGGCAATCTCAAAAGAGCAAATCAACGAATCATTGGAAATCATCCACAAATCGTTAAAAGAATACGCCCAAAAGCTATGAAGCGTGCCATCAAACTCATCAAAAACCGTTCAGACATAGGCGCCGGAACACGCGGGTCGGACATGGGTGTGGATGCCATCGAGATAGCGGCCATTAATAAAGGGAACGATTATTTCAATAAATTCCCTTTTGAAGACTTGGTTACACATAACGAAACTATATACCAGAAGGACCGAAACACCTTTGCCAAAAGAATTGAAAAGGTTTACGAGCAATGTACCCGCGTTGCCGAGTCAGTTTGCCGCAACCTGCAGACAGGGTACCTGCCTTTGGTATTTTCGGGCGACCACTCATCGGCACTCGGAACCATCAGCGGCATCAAAGCTGCTTTCCCTAATTTGCAATTAGGTGTTATATGGTTCGATGCGCATGCCGACCTGCATTCGCCCTATACCTCGCCATCGGGAAATGTACACGGTATGCCCCTGGCCGCTGCTTTAGGATACGATAACCGGGATGCTTCGATCAACCCTGTAGATGGCGATACCTTGCATTTTTGGGATCAGATGAAAGCTGTCGGCACAGATAAACCTAAACTGGAAGCTCAACATTTGATTTATTTTGGCGTTCGCGACACCGAGGAAGCGGAAGATATAGCCATTGCATCCCTGGGGATAAAAAACTATTCCGTTAGTGAAGCGCGCTTACGCGGATTGGATGTCTGTGTAAAGGAAAGCCTGAAAAGATTGACTGGTTGCGACTTAATCTATATCTCACTCGATGTGGACAGTTTGGATTGCGACCTGGTTTCCGACGGCACAGGCACTCCTGTTGGTAAGGGCTTCGATCAATTCGAGATCATTAAATTGATCAATGGGATCATAAAGTCAGGAAAGGTAATCGGGCTTGAAATTGCCGAGGTCAATCCGCTACTTGACAGCCACGGGAACCGAATGGCCGAAATCTCTTTCGACATTTTAAATGCAATTACGACAACAATTATTGAACAGGCGCAGGTTTTCGTTTAACCTTTCATTAAAAATCACTAAACCGCGCCAGTACTTTCCGGCCAAAATCATAAACTACTCTAAAGGCTGGTTGGCTGTCGGTTAAACGTGCCGGCGATTGGTGCAGGCCTAAAATAAATTGTCCTTTTAAGTGTTTGCCAACAAAAGGGGTATAGATTAGATCCACACGGTTATAGATGGGTTTCGAATAAAAAGGATCGGCGTAGGTGAGGTAATTAGGGTCGCCTTTATAAAACTCATCAAACAATGCGAAACACTTATAGCTTAAAAACAGGCTTGCCACAAACCCGTGCGAAAACACAAACTGATATTGCGAACGCGTACGGTGCCCTGTCAACATCTCGCCTGCTTCGATTTTCAATGAATCAAATATTGTTTTGTGGCTATAATCCAGCCCTAATCGTAGCTGGCCGCCGCCGCTGTCTTGTATATCGGCAGCGGTATCGCTTTTTGAACCGGCGTTGTGTTCAAATAAAAAATAATGCGAAATATAAAAAGCATGCCCCGGATTTGGGATGGTTGTACCTAACTGCCCGGCCATAAATTGGTTGCGTTGGGTTGGGGTTTGGCGGCTTATCCAATCTATCCAGCCGGTTTCGTAACCAAACTTATTGGTATTGCGCAGCAACAAGCCCTGAACATTGGGCCGGTAATACATCATCGTATCGTTCAATAAAGCTCGTGGGTACTGGGTCAACAAGTCCTGTCTCGGGAACTCACCTGCATTGAACAACCAGTTTTTTTCGGTACGGCTATAATAGGCAACCGGGTCCAGTGTTAAAAAATAGGGTATGGCTCCAAACTCGTGCAGGGCGTTTGTACCTACAACAAAATGGTTCAGGCTATCAACGTTTAAACCAAGGTCGATGGCGGTACGTGTACCCGATATGGTCTTGCGCAAGGGGATTAGCGCATCATATTCATGATCGTCTAAAAAAGCAAAACCGTTAAAATGGATATCTAATGTATTAGGTTTGCCCGGATCGGTACTGCCCGACTGCTGTTGCGCGAAACCTGTCGAAAATATGATGGTTAAAAAAAAGGTGAATAGGTAACTTTTGCGGGCCATATAGATGTATTTGGGCGCAAAAATACAATTATTGATTACAGTATGCATATCATTTTTTAACCGCTATGTAAATAGCGCCATTTATGATTGAGCTAATCATCAACCATTGGCTTGTTCATTATCTTTTTTTTGTAGCATACCTACCTGCTCACCGGTATCCAGGTTTCCATCTCTACATGCCCGCGGTTGCCCCAGGCAAAATAAGGTATCAATTGAATGTTTACTGTACCAGCATCCTTTGCGGGAACTGTTTGGTACAACCGGTTCTTCCAAATCGTATTTTGCATGCTCGCCGTACCTGATAAGCCAACCAAATTACTATGGTCTATAACTATCTTCTCGGGTTTTAGGTCGATATGCGATGAAAGTGACAGATCCAGCACCTTCGCGTCCTTCGGTATCCCTGCAGACTCGATACAATACACTACCGGGCCTCGCTTTACGGCTATTTGGTTACGCGTTTCTTCTACCAGCGGGTTGGCCTCCACCATGGTTACGGGCATGGCTAAATTCAGTTCTATCTTGTCGCCGGCTTTCCATTGGGCGTTCAATTCGGCATATTCGCCGGGTATTAATTTTATGGATGTGGGTTTGCCGTTCACGGTCAGTTTAGCGTCTGTACACCATCCCGGTATCCTAAAAAACATCGAAAAAGCAGATTCAGGTGCTTGGTTTACCGTAAACCTGATATCCCCGTTCCAGGGGTAATCGGTTTGCTCTGCAATTTTTATCGCTTTGCCATTCTTTAAAGTGGTCGACAGATTGTTCCCACCATAAAGGTTAAAGTAAAGGCCCTTTTCCGACAGGCTGTACACATAATTGCTCAGCTCGGCAATAGTGCGTACCACGTTGGGCGGACAGCAATCCGAGTAGCCGATGTACCCTACCCTATCCTTCGACCAGCGTTGCTGAAAAGGCAAGTCATCCGAAACACTCAAAGGATTGGTGTACAAATACTT
>NZ_CAITNG010000035.1 GCF_903893715.1 uncultured Mucilaginibacter sp. | reverse complement strand
GTTGCTGGCCGTTTTTGAGTTTATCAATTTACTGATACACCCCTATCTGGCCAAAGTAACCAACGATTCGCCTTTGGTGATGCTGATGATATTGATAGGTATCGGGTCTTTGTTAGTGCCCCTGCATCATCAACTGGAACAATGGATAAGCCATGTGCTGACGGAAAAGAACAAACAGATACGGCTGGCGGCTGCGAAGAAAACTATTGCGCGTTTGGAGGGCGGGGAAAACCATTAAGCTTATGAAAAAAACGATATTATTACTCCTTGCTGTTTTGTTTGTCATCGGCGAAAGCCGCGCGCAAACGCATAATATTGACAGCATTAAAACTTTATTAAAAAAGGAAAAGCGCGATACGGGCAAGGTAACGCTCTTAAACGCGCTGAGTATGGAGTACGTAGGTTATAAGCCAGATTCGACGATGCGATTAGGCATGGATGCCTTAACGCTTGCGCAAAAGATACATTTTGACAAAGGTGTTGCCGCCAGTTTGAACAGGATAGGCCTTGCATACATTAACGCAGGCAATAGCCCCAAGGCCATGGAGTTGCTTTTACAGGCCCTGAGGATAAACGAAAAGATAAACAACCTTGATGGCAAGGCACGAAACCTGGGTAACCTAGGGGTTGTTTACGCCAATATGGGTAATTATCAGCTTGCTATCGAATATCTCAGCCAGACAGTGAAGATATTTCAACAGATCAACGAAAAATCCGCATTAACAACAACTTTTAGTTTGATAGGTGGTTATTATTTTGCCATGGCGCAAGATGACTCGGCGATGGTATACGCGCAAAAGGCGTATGCGCGATGGAAAAAATCCAATTCGAACGACGTGAGTTCCGCTTTACTATTGATGGGTAAGGTATATTTGAGGACAGGTGAAACGAGCCTCGCCCTCGACTGCTTTCGCGGCAGCATAAAACAATATAAACGAGCCAGATTTGTGTCTGGCGTTGGCGCGAGTTACTTGGGCTTATCCAACCTATATGATAAGGAGGGGCGTGCGGATTCGGCCTTATATTATGCAAACAAAGCTTTCGCAATTTCCTACAGCCTCAATAGATATACAAATAGCATCGATAACGTTGGGACCTACCTTAGCGGGCTTTATGAAAAAAAGGAAAAAGCAGACAGTGCCTATTTTTACCTCAAGTTGGCTAAAACAGCAAAAGATTCGGTAACCAGCCAACAAAGATTTAACCAGTTCCAAAGCCTGGGTTTTGATGAAAAACTACGACAGATAGAACTGGCCAATACGGAGCAAAAGGCCGAAGAAGAGCGGAAACGCAACCTGCAATTCGCAGGGCTGGCCGTGGCGATATTGAGCTTCCTGATTTTGTTTTTCGCGCTAAGCAGAACCATTATCGTAAAAGAGAATTTCATTAAATACTTTAATGTGGTGGTGTTACTGGCGGTATTTGAGTTTATTAACCTGCTGATACACCCCTACCTAGCCCGGTTGACCAATGATTCGCCACCGCTGATGTTGTTGATTTTGATAGGCATTGGCGCTTTGCTGGTGCCACTGCACCATAAATTGGAGCATTGGATAGCGCATGTGCTTACGGAGAAGAACAAACAGATACGTTTGGCGGCGGCGAAGAAAACTATTGCGCGTTTGGAGGGCGGGGAAAACCATTAAGCTTATGAAAAAAACGATATTATTACTCCTTGCTGTTTTGTTTGTCATCGGCGAAAGCCGCGCGCAAAGCCGCGTTATTGACAGCCTTAAAGCCTTATTAAAAAAGGAAAAGCGTGATACGGCGAGGGTTAATTTACTGTGCGACCTTGCCTTCTTGTTTCAACCTGCCAAGCCCGACACCGCTATAAAACTGGGGTTTGAGGCTTTATCGCTGGCCAACCGTATCCATTTTAGTAAGGGTGAGGCCAATAGTTTAAACAGGATCGGTGCTGCCTATAACCCTACTGGTAATAGCCCTAAAGCGATGGAGTGTTTTTTGCAAGCCCTCAGGATCAATGAAAAGATCGACAATCCTGAAGGAACTGCAAGAAACCTCGGTAACCTGGCATTGGTTTACTCAGACGAAGGCGATCAACACCGTGCCATTGACTACGATTTTCAGGCATTAAAAATATTCGAACGGATAAATCAAAAATTATTATCATCAGTAACCCTTACATGGATCGGAAGATTTTATTTGATCCTGGCACAATATGATTCGGCAATGGTTTACGCGCAAAAGGGATATGCCATGGAAAAGAGATTCAGATCGGGCAAACCAGCCCGACCTTTATTATTGATGGGACATATCTATTTGAAAACGGGCGAGCTTAACCTCGCACTGGAATGTTTTAGAAGTAGTTTATCATCCTTTAAACAAGGAAGGATATATACACCGGGAATCAGTGACTGCTACCAGGGCATGTCAGAATTATATGATCGGCAACAAAAAGCGGATTCGGCCTTGTATTACGCACGCAAAGCCTTCGCGATAAGCTACGACCAGGGCAAATTTACAGCTGACGTTGATTTTAAAGGAAGCTACCTGAGCGGGCTTTATCAAAAAAGGGGGGTGACCGACAGCGCGTACCATTACATTATCTTGGCTAAAGCCGCTAAAGACTCGGTAACGAGCCAGCAAAGGTTGAACCAGTACCAAAGCCTGGGTTTTGATGAAAAACTGCGGCAAATAGAACTGGCCAATACGGAGCAAAAAGCTGAGGAAGAGCGGAGGCATAACCTGCAATTTGCTGGGCTGGCCGTGGCGATATTGACCTTC
Source organism: uncultured Mucilaginibacter sp. (assembly GCF_903893715.1). GTDB lineage: Bacteria > Bacteroidota > Bacteroidia > Sphingobacteriales > Sphingobacteriaceae > Mucilaginibacter. The sequence goes on along the minus strand of NZ_CAITNG010000035.1, from coordinate 2,524 downwards.
CTCATTTTGTTTTTCGCGCTAAGCCGTACCATTATTGTAAAAGAGAATTTCATTAAATACTTCAATGTGGTGGTGTTGTTGGCGGTATTTGAGTTTATCAACCTGTTGATTCACCCCTACCTTGCGCGGTTGACGCATGAGTCGCCGCCGTTGATGTTGTTGATACTGATAGGCATTGGTGCTCTGTTAGTGCCGCTGCACCATAAATTAGAGCATTGGATAGCGCACGTACTTACGGAAAAGAACAAGCAGATAAGGCTTGCGGCGGCTAAGAAAACGATAGCGCATTTGGAGGGCGGCAAGAATGATTAATATACAGATGGTTATAGGGTAGTTCTTAGGAGCAAAAAGTAATGGTCGTTATTTTCTACAAAACAGGTAATCCGGCAGTCGGCGGGGCATTTGTGGTGCAATAGGTCATAAATGCGACCCTTGCGGTAGCGTATCCTATGATTAATTATTGAGGCTGGTAAAACAATTTATATGTTTTTTTGGTATCCTTATATTAACAGCGACGCTAATAATTAACATAAATATAACATTAAAAATACATTGATTTAACTTAGTTTTGCGCTGATAATCAGTAAGTATGAAAAAGAAAGAAGATAAAATACAAAAAAAGGCAGCAAAAAAGGTTGCTACCGAAAGCATTAAAGCCAGCTTAGTTGACGCTATTTTAAAAACCGTTAGCGAGTTGGGTACCGAAGCTGTAAAAATTGAAAAACAGGTTGTAAAGGAATCGGCAAAGTTGGCAAAAAAATTAGCCAAGCTGATAAAACCGGCTGCTGCACCTGCGCGCAAGGAAAATATTGCGGTTAAAGCTGTAAAGGCGCCTGTAAAAACTGTAACGCCAAAAGCCGCAGAAGCACCCGCTACAAAAGAAACTGTTACCAACACCGCCGTAGCCACACCTGCTGCAAAAAAGGTTGTTAAAAAACCTGCCGCGAAAGTCGAAACCGCAAAGTAACTGCGCCATGATGGCATTGTTTTACATCTTTTTGTTGAAACCGCAAGCCTGTGCCTGCGGTTTTTTTTTGACTAAGCGTTGCAAACGCCCTGTCAATTTAAGCGCTCGTTGCAAACGAGCGCAGGGTGCGGCGTTGCAAGCGCTCAGCCATGTTAAGCGCTCGTTGCAATCGAGCGCCGGGTGCGGGTTTTTGACATTGTTAAATTAAAAGCCCCTCACCCGGTAGCCGGGATAATAAAGGTCCAGCTCGGCCTGCAATTCGCCGGCTACGTCAATCACATGCCATTTGCGCGAAAACAGGGCGCTTGCCATGTGGCGAAACACGAGGGTGCGGTTGCCGTGGTGCACATCGATAAAGCCGGCGCCGTAGTACAGGTTTTCGGCAGCTATACTCTCCTTAAAATTATCGGCAATGGTTTTGGGGTTATTGGCGTTGGTATCGGCAATCACACCACCATCGGCCAATACTATAAAGGGGATGCGCTTGTCAACAAAGCCCATCCGGATGCGGGGGTTGGCATCGGCTATGTTGAGCCGGGCACATTCTTCTTCGCTTAAAAAACCAACGGTGTCTTCACGTTGGTTTAACTTATATACTTTGCTATCTACTATCATTTCTTCGTGTTTAACCATAGCAAGGCAAAAAGGATGCCCTGTCGCGCCAAAGCGATAAAAACAGGCTTCAAATATACGTAAGCACTGTTTTTGGTTTTTGATGTAATTGCAAAGCGGGTTATTCCGGAATGCTTTTTTCCTGATTTGGCAAAGATGTTGCCGAATTCAGATATATCACTTTGGTAATTTTTGTAATAATAAATTATTCTTCGTATATTGCATGGAATTTGGATTTTCGGTTGCCCTTACGCAGCTGGGGGCAAGTTGGGCAGCCCCATACGGGGCATTGTTACTATTAATTTGTTTCTACAAACAGGTAGTCCCTAGGGGACATTTAATGTCTTTTTTATTTCGTTCATTTCAAACCAACAACATAACATTATGGCAATTTTAGAGGAACTATCGTTTAAACAACAAAAATTTTGTGAGGAGTATTTATTGAGTTTTAACGCGTACCGGGCCGCAGTGGCGGCGGGGTATAGCGAGAACACAGCCTTGAAGGGCGACTTGCTGCATGTGCCCAAGATACAGGCGTATTTGAAGGCGGCGATGAGCCGGAGCGCGGCGCGGGCGGAACTGACGCATGATATGCTGCTACGCGAACTGATGAAAATTGCCTTTTGTAATATGGGTAATTACTATGACGATTACGGGCTGCCGAAGAAGATGCACCAGTTGACGGACGAGGAAAAAGCGGCGGTAAGCTATTACCAACGGGCGGATATGTGCTACCAGGACGGGCATATTTTTGGTGAGCTGGTCAAAATAAAACTGCACAATAAAATGGCAGCGCTTGATAAACTTTGCAAGCACACGGGTTTTTACAAAGCGAAATGGAAGCCCTTGCCCGAGGTTGACCGGACGGAAACGGCTGAAGATATTGCTTTTGAAGCGGAGCACGGGCAAACCCGGCCCAGTGCGGCTTTTACCCAAGAGGTAAGC
>NZ_CAITNG010000034.1 GCF_903893715.1 uncultured Mucilaginibacter sp. | reverse complement strand
TCAAGCATCTTCAATCCTATTTAAACGAGTTTACTTTTAAATACAATCACAGAGATAATAAATCAAATTTTGACTTGCTTCTCAATAGAAGTTTAATGCCATCTGTCATATGATGGGCTATTACTCTCAAGAGGGGAGCCTATCGCACTGGCCTGACATGAGGCATATATGAATGATTATTAATATTTTAGCCACGCTAAATGAACAAACTGAAACGCATACTTTTTATTGACCGCGATGGTACGCTGATCACCGAGCCGGTGGATGAGCAGATCGACTCTTTCGCTAAGCTGGAGTTTTACCCCGGCATGCTGCAATACCTGCCGAAAATCGCCAAGGAATTTGATTTTGAGCTGGTGATGGTAACCAACCAGGATGGCTTGGGCACGGCGGTTTACCCGGAGGATACGTTTTGGCCGGTACAGAATTTCGTCATCCAAACTTTAAAAAATGAGGGTGTAGTGTTCTCGGACTATATCATCGACCGCACTTTTGCGAAGGATAACGCCCCTACCCGTAAACCGGGAACAGCACTATTGACCAAATACTTTGACAAGGATGTTTACGACCTCGCACACTCATTTACCATTGGCGACCGGTTGAACGACGTATTGCTGGCTAAAAATTTGGGCGCAAAAGCCATTCGCATCCATAACAATACCAATTTGGGAGCAGCTGAGTTTACCGAAGAGCAGCAAGCCGAAGTGAAAGAAGTTTTGGCGCTGGATACATCTGACTGGAGCAAGATATATGAGTTTTTAAAACTCGGCGAGCGTGTTACCGAACACCGCAGGGAAACCAAAGAGACCGATATCCTCATCAAAATTAATCTCGATGGGAAAGGTGATGCAAAAGTAATGACCGGTCTGCACTTTTTTGACCACATGCTGGACCAGATAGCGCGCCACGGCAGCATCGACCTGGAAATCATCGCCAACGGCGACCTGCATATTGACGAGCACCATACTATTGAAGATACCGGTATTGCTTTAGGCGAAGCATTCGCAACCGTTTTAGGCGACAAACGCGGCATTGAGCGCTACGGCTTTTGTTTGCCGATGGACGATTGCCTGGCACAAGTGGCCATTGACTTCGGTGGCCGTAACTGGTTGGTTTGGGATGCGGCGTTTAAACGTGAAAAGATCGGTGAAATGCCTACTGAAATGTTTTACCATTTCTTCAAGTCGTTCTCTGATGCAGCTAAATGCAACCTCAACATCAAGGCCGAAGGCACAAACGAACACCATAAAATTGAGGCGATATTTAAGGCTTTTGCCAAAGCCATCAAGATGGCGGTACGCAGGGATGTGAATAACATGGTATTGCCGAGTACAAAAGGAGTACTGTAAAACAGAATCAAGAGTCAAGATGCAAGAATCAAGACTCTTGAAATTATGTATTGGATTGAGATAAAGATGTCTTGCATCTTGATTCTCGATTCTTGATTCTAAAATATGATAGGTATAGTTTACTACGGCGCAGGCAATATTTTTTCGCTTACTTCGGCTTTAGAGAGGTTGGGAATTAGCTACGGCATGATACATACTGAGGCAGATTTTGAAGCTTATGACCGTTACATCATCCCTGGTGTGGGCCATGCAGGCGCGGCTATGGCTAAACTTGTCGACACCGGGCTTGTTCCTAAAATAAAGGCGTTGCAAAAACCTACCCTGGGTATTTGTGTAGGGATGCAATTGATAACAGCCTATTCCGAAGAGGGCGACTCCAACCTGTTGGATATTATCCCGGTAAAAACACTGCGCTTTGCCGATAGTGCCGAATATAAAGTACCCCATACCGGCTGGAACCGTGTTTATCCCGATGAGGACAGCCCTCTATTTAAAGGCATCCCGCAAGGCGCGCACTTTTATTTTGTACACTCGTACTATATTGAATACAACGATGCATATACCTTAGCATCAACAGATTATAGCCTGAAGTTTTCTGCATCCATCGTAAAAGACAACTTTTATGGTGTACAATTCCACCCCGAAAAATCGGGTGCATTTGGTGAACAACTTTTAACTAACTTTGCGAACCTTTAAAAAAGACGATTATGTATATTATCCCCGCTATAGATATCCTGGACAAAAAGGTTGTTAGACTGCGCGAAGGCGATTACGAGCAGGTAACCAGCTATGATGTTACCTTAGACGAAATGATTGAACGATACCAGTCGCAAGGCACACAGTTCATCCACGTTATTGACCTGAACGGTGCTAAAAACGATTTCAGCAATCAGCAATGGTTGTTCGACATTGTTCGTAAAACCGATATGAAAGTGCAATATGGCGGCGGCGTTCGTAGCATTGAAAAAGTACGCGAACTGATAGATGCCGGTATCCACCGGGTAATTGTAGGCACACAGGCCATTACTAATCCGACTTTTTTGGATGATTTGAGTAAGGAAATGTGCGGCAGCAATCAATGCTCCGACCATGTCGTTGTCGCCATCGACGTGTTGGACGAGGTGATAAAATACTCAGGCTGGATGGAAAGTTCACCAATAAAGCTGATGGATTATGTGAGCCGCTGTTTAAGCCTCGGTTTTTATCGTTTTTTGTGTACCGATATCAACAAAGATGGCAAACTTGGCGGCGCGGGTATAGAGCTGTACGAAAAACTGTTGGACCATTCACCTTTCATTAAGTTAATCGCTTCGGGTGGTGTAAGTTCGATGGCGGATATTGAAGCTTTGAGCAAAATTAAAGTAGAGGCTTGTGTAGTGGGTAAAGCTATTTACGAAGGTCATATTACGATAGAAGAAATTAAGAATTGGAATTTGGAGAGCCTCATCTCTATATAAACCGTCCTTGCGAGCGGTAGCGAAGCAATCTCTACACATGCTATTCGATCAAGCATATCCGAGACCTATCGCGCAGAGGTTGCTTCGTGCCTCGCAATGACGTGATGGTAAATTTATGTTAGCTAAAAGAATCATTCCCTGTTTAGATGTTAAAGATGGCCGCACCGTTAAGGGCGTCAACTTTGTTGACCTGCGCGATGCCGGCGACCCTGTTGAGCTTGCCTGGCAATACTCGCAACAAGGGGCCGATGAATTGGTGTTTTTGGATATAACCGCTACACACGAACGTAGGAAGACCATGGTTGAGTTGGTTAAAGCCGTAGCACGTAATATCAATATCCCTTTTACTATAGGCGGCGGTATCAACTCGATAGCCGATGCCGACGCGCTTTTGAATGCCGGGGCGGATAAAATATCCATTAACTCGGCTGCGGTGCGCACACCGGGCTTAATTGATGAACTGGCAGCAGCATTTGGGGTACAGTTCGTGGTGGTAGCTGTGGATACAAGGCATAATGATGGTAAAAACATAGTTTACCTGAACGGTGGCCGTATCCCGACAGAAAAAGAGACTTTTGATTGGATACTCGAGGCGGAAAGTCGTGGCGCGGGCGAAATACTGCTCACTTCGATGGACCACGACGGCACGAAGGCAGGTTTTGATTGCACTTTCCTGAAAACAATAAATGACGCGGTGCATATACCGGTTATCGCTTCGGGTGGCGCGGGTAATGTGCAGCACTTTGTGGATGTGTTTGAGCAGGCCAATGTGGACGCGGCTTTGGCGGCATCGGTGTTTCATTACGGCGAGATATTGATACCCGATTTGAAAGAAATATTAAAAAACAAAGGCATCGAAGTACGTACCGTTGCTAAATTAGTTTCGGCTTAAATTATATAGGATGAATATCGATTTTGATAAAACAAATGGCTTGGTTCCGGTAGTGATACAGGATGAGCAGACGCTCGAGGTACTGATGCTGGGCTATATGAACAAGGAGGCCTACGACAAAACTGTCGCCGAAAATATCGTTACTTTTTTTTCCCGCACCAAAAACCGTTTGTGGACAAAAGGCGAAACCAGCAATAATTTTTTGCATGTAAAAAGCATAGCTCTTGACTGTGATAATGATACCATCCTGATCAAAGTGAAGGCTGATGGCCCAACCTGCCATACTGGTGCGCGTAGCTGCTTTAATACTTCATATAACCAAAATTTTATATTTGAGCTACAGAACGTTATAAATGAAAGATATGACAATCCGTCAGCTGATTCTTATGTGAATAAACTACGAAAAAAGGGACTGAACAAGATAGCGCAGAAGGTTGGTGAAGAAGGTGTAGAGACGGTGATAGCCGCCCTGGCTGAAACTGAAACCGACCTCATCAACGAAGCCTCGGACCTGGTTTTTCACCTGTTGGTTTTACTGCGTGAGAAGAATTTGAGCCTGGAGGTTATCGCGAAAAATTTGGAATCGAGGCACAAGTAATTGTTCGTTCATGGATCATAGTTCATGGTTCATGGTGAGAAAACTGCGGTTTATGATTTAGCATTTTTTGCTATGATCTATGAACCATCAACTATGAACCAAAAGAATGACCGTCGAAAAAATAGCTGAACTTACCGGGCACACCAACCCTATCTTTACGCTGGAGCTTTCGCAGAAACCGGGTATATTGTTTACCGGCGGTAACGATAAGGGTTTGGTGGAATGGGGCCTGAAAGACAATTCGTTTATCAAGGTGATGTTCCCGGTACCAACCTCAATCTATGCGGTTCACGGTCCGGTTGGTTATCCCTTATTGTTTACCGGTTTACGTAGCGGCGAGGTTTTGGTGTTCGATTTCATCAAGCAGCAACTCATAGCACCACTCAGAACGCATAAGGCGCCTGTATTTGATATTAAATCGGTACAGAGCAAGAAAGAGCTATTGATAGCGTCAGAAGACGGCACGGTGTCTGTATGGAGTTTAGAAACGCTATCATTACTGCATACCATCAAAGTATCGCACGATACAGTTCGTTGTATCGCCGTTTCGCCCAACGAAAAACAGGTAGCTTTCGGTTGTCGCGATAACACCATCAGGATATACGACCTGGAAGATTATAATTTAGTTAAAGTGCTCGAAGGGCATACCATGGCTGTATTCTCATTAGCATACGCGCCCGATGGCAGTTATTTAGCTTCCGGCTCCCGCGACGCGCAGGTAAAGATATGGGACAGCCTTACTTATACCGAGATCAAAAATATCCCGGCGCACCTGTTTGCCGTTAACCATATCGCCTTCCACCCCACCGAACCTTATTTTGCTACCGCCAGCATGGACAAAAGCATCAAAATATGGGGTTCGGATGATTTTAAACTGTATAAAATTATCAGTCGCGAAAAAGGGTTTCCGACACATCGATTGTCGATCAATAAATTGGGATGGTATGATGAAGGGACGAAATTACTATCCGTTAGCGATGATAAGGAAGTGATGGTTTGGGACATAAATTTCTGATGTGCAAATAGGCATAGGAGTAAATGTGCAAATGCACCATTTTGTTGAAAAACAATTTGCACATCTGCACATTTTCGCATTTGCACATTAAAAAAATTCGGATATTTATGGTTGATGGTAGTTTCAGAAAAAGTGTTAAAGTGGGCCATGCGTTTTTACCCGCCGCTGCTTGTGCAGCGCATTTGGGTGCAGGGTTTTGATAAAGGGTTTACAGGAGTAAGGGTAAAGATTACCAAAAGTATTTTTAACAAAAACCTAAACAATTCGATATTTGGCGGTACCATATTTTCGGCTGCAGACCCTTTTTATGCCATTTGTTTTCACCAGATATTGCACCGGCGCGGGTACACGGTACGGGTTTGGCTAAAATCGGCACAAATACAGTATTTGAAACCCGGGCGCAACAACCTTTATTTTAAGATCAATATTACCGAAGAAGAAATCAAGGAGGCCGAGAATGTGTTGAACACGGTCGGCAAATTTGTAAAGGCCTACCCTGTTGAAATGTATGATAATGAGGGTGTGCATTGCGTATCCATCATCAACGAGGTTTATATCAGGAATTTATATACCGGCGAGAATAAAACGGTGGCGTATTGATTCGTTCATTGGTTCACTGGTCATTAGTTCATTTGTTTGAACCGACCGGCAACCAATACCGATGACTAATGAACAAATGAGCAATGAACAAAGTAATAATGAATGATGAAGTTTTTATAAAAAAGGGTTTCTTCATCTCAACGGACAATAGCTTACTTGATTTTGATAATGTTTACCGGTACTTAAATGAAGATTCGTATTGGGCAAAGGGCATAACCAAAGAAAAGTTATTGCGCGCTATTGATAACTCGTTGTGTTTTGGCGTTTATCACGATAAAAAGCAAATAGGTTTTGCAAGGCTGATTACGGATAAGGCAACTTTTGCTTATCTTGCTGATGTGTTTATATTGGATGCTTATCGCAGTCAGGGACTATCAAAATGGCTGATGCAGACCATTATGAGTCATCCCGAGGTACAAGGCCTGCGCCGGTGGGTGTTGGCTACGGCCGATGCGCACGGACTTTATAAACAATTCGGGTTTGGGCCATTGGCCAAGCCGGATAGATGGATGGATATTTTTACACCTTACCCTGTGCCCGAAGGGCAGGAATAGTTTATACAATGAATATTAAGCGATTGATTTTAGAGGGTGAAGGTGTATCGCTCGATTTTAAGAAGACCATTACCAGCTGCGAAAAAATAGCGCGCACCATGGTTGCTTTTGCCAACAACAAAGGCGGCAAGCTGCTGATCGGTGTTTATGATGATGGTACGATAAAGGGTGTAAAATCGGAAGACGAGGAACGGTATATGATTACCAGGGCCGCACATTTGTATATCCGCCCGGCCCTTGAGCCGACCTTTGAAGAGGTTTACGTTGACGATAAACTGGTGCTGGTGGTGGACGTACCGCCCGGACAGGAAAAACCTCATTACGCCCTTGCTGAAGACGGTAAATGGTGGGTATACATCCGCATAAAAGATAAAAGTGTTTTGGCAAGCAAGATCGTGGTGGATGTGCTGAAACGCTCTCAACAAAACGAGGGTGTGATGATCGCTTATTCATCAAAGGAACAGGCCTTATTACGCTATCTGGAAAACAACTCGCGCATCAACATCAAAGAATACTGCGAACTGCTTAAAATAAGCCGCAAGGGTGCGCAGCAGATTGTGGTTAATCTGGCCTTATCGGGTGTAATCAAAATACATACTACAGAGAAGGAAGAGTATTATACGGCTTGTTGACATTTACTCCAACAACAACTCCATAAATATCAGATCCAACCAGCGGTTAAATTTAAAACCGACTTCTTTAAAGTGCGCCACCTGCACAAAGCCGAAGGATTGGTGTAGTTTTAGGCTGATGTCGTTTTCGCGGTCGATGCCTGCTATAAGGGCGTGCAACCCGGCGTTTTTGGCGTGGGCGATGATGGCTTGTAACAAAATTTTGCTGACGCCCCTGCCCCGGTAACCGCTGTGGATATAAACCGAATGCTCCACCGTAAAACGGTAACAGGGCCATACACGGAAATACCCGTAACTGGCAAAGCCTATGATTGTTCCGTTTTGCTCCGCTACGATGACCGGAAAGTTGGCCGCTTTGCGTTCGTTGAACCAGGTTTTACGCATTTGCAGCGTGTGTGGCTGTTCACTGTAAACGGACGTGGTGTTGAGGATAACTTCGTTATAGATGTCGAGGATGGCAGGCAAGTCCTGCTCAGTGGCATCTCGAATAATTATGTCTGACGCGCTTTTCATACTATATACCGCTCACCCCACCCGATATGGCAAATTTCATCATATCGGCAGCGCTTTTACTCTCTATCGGTTTTACCTTGTCAGCGGAAACAATAACTACTATGCCCGAAATAGAATAGGATGCCGGCAGGTATACCGAAACATGGCCGGGTAAACCGATTGCCGTCAAATCTTTTTGTGTAATAAAACCAATTTTCATCAGCCCAAATTCATTCACTTCCACCAAAACGGGTTCATTAAATTTTTTCTCATCGCCTACGAAGGCCTCTGTAAGGTCTTTTATAGAACTGTGCAGAAATTTGAACAATGGCAGGCGGTTTATCCAGCGATTGGCCCATTGTTTTATCGGTGCGGTAATTACATTAGTTACGATGACGCCTGCCAGCAATAAAAATACCACAACAGTCAAAATACCCAAACCGGGGATATACATGTGCTTACCCGTCTTGGGGTCGATGATGAAAAAGCTGCTTACGTTAAGTGCATTGTCCACCGTGGTTACCGCCCAATAAATGAGGAAGCCGGCTATACCTATGGGTGCCACAATGAGCAGGCCTTTGATAAAGTAATTAGCGAGCGCACGAAATAT
>NZ_CAITNG010000033.1 GCF_903893715.1 uncultured Mucilaginibacter sp. | reverse complement strand
TCTTACTGCGAATCTCTTTGATATAGTTTTCTGCTGTTTGTTTCTTCTTGGTTTCCATTGTCTTAAAGTTAATTAATCTTTGGAAACACTCCACAAGCTTAGCACCCTATCGGTCCACTTTCAGCTGACGATTTACACCCTGCTTTGTAAATTTGAATTGGTATTAATAACCCTGATAAGGTTAAGTGTTTTAAAGAGTATTTGGTTTAAAACATGTAGCTGATCGTAAACCGTATATTTAACAAAAAATCGCTCTTTGTGGATGATATTTTTGGAGATGTGTTTTGCAAAAACAAGCTTACCCTTTAGAGCGGTGCAGTTATCTTCCTGCTTACGGTACTTTTTAATTAAACCCTGGTGAACCAACCTTTCAACCTGAACGAGGAATGATTCGATATAGATATCAAGGATACTGTTGTTTTTGATCTTAAGGCTGGTTTCGCTACTGGCAGATACATCAAACGTACCCACCTTTCTGAGCATATCAATAAGTATCTTTTTCCATTGGTTCTTATCATCGCTTCCACGGTCCACTTTGGGCAGCACCTCTATGGTTAAATTACCAACCTGTAAAACCCCTACGTACTCACAAAACTTAATTCCATTGTATAGCAATGTGAAATACGGTACATCACCAGTACTACCGAACTTTTGTAAAGCTGTTAGTTGAGTGGGTGTTATTTTACATTCGCCTGTATCCGAAAGACGGACGGCTTCATGCTCAAAAACAGTGATCGTATTTTCAGACTGTTTTTTCAACTTTGTTGTTGAGTAATAAGTTCAATGCCTCTTCAAAATTGATTATCTCTTCTTTCCCATTAGCACCTATATTAAACGGCGTATTCAACCGGTGGTCAAGTATTTCAAATACATCCTTCTCCGGCACTGTATCCTGATCAAAATCCCAGTTAGCAAAATCAGTATTGGTCATTGATTTAGCTCGGATAAACCCTTTTCCAAGTACTAACCCTATCCGACTAAAATCACCATAAAAATATTCCTGCAATAACGGGATGATTTTATTATAAAAAACATCCATCAAATCATTTAAACTATAAACCGACATAAAGTAAGAATGCCCAATAGTATGATCTGATGACAGTAGTTTTTCTAACCGGGTATTTATTTTGGTCAAAATCGAAGCTAAGTTCAAACCTGAAAACCCCAGATCGTTAAATATTGAACTGTTTGCCAATTTATCTACCATTTCATTATCCCACAGTCTTTGTTTTTCATCGTTAGACATACTTTTTAAATCATTTGCTCCTAACAATTCATACAACGACTGTTCTTTTGATAAGAATGGTTCGTCTTTCCAATCTAATTCTGGGTAATCCCACCATAAGCGCCAAACCATTTGCTGCGGAGAAACCAATTCGGGTATTGATGGCATCTCGGTAAAACTAAAGCGCCTACGTAGTGCAGTATCTAAAGCCTCAACGCTTCGGTCTGCTGTATTCATTGTGCCAATGATATACAGGTTAGGTGGTACCGAAAACTTCTCTTTAGAGTAAGGCAAAACAACCTCTAAGGCTTCGCGTTCCCCCATCCTTTTATCACTTTCAATAAGTGTGATCAGCTCGCCAAATATCTGGGAAACGTTACCACGATTTATTTCGTCAATTATCAGAACATAATTCTTTTCATCTTTTTCAACGCCACCACTTGCAACCGAATATTCATTTAGTTTTGATAAAACACCAGGATAATAAATACCGAGGCCGCTCTTCATTCTATCTCTTCTATTGTAATAAAAAGCACGGAGGGTTTTAATACTAAGAGTGTGATCTGTATTTCCATTCGACTTTTTAAACAATATCGAATACTTAGTAAAACCGATGATGGTAAATTCTTTCCCATCGGTTTTCATTTTAATCGGCATGACTTGATTTTCTTCCCATGCATCCTTAAACTTTAAAAATGCCTCGTCAAAAGGTAACTGGGTTTTGTCCCCATTATCCACGTCAAGCCAATTATCTGTAGCTAATTCAACTATCCGTTTAAACACACCTGCAGAGTTTTCGTATTTTAAATCAACATTGTCCAGCACTGGTTTTAAACCTTCTATAAAATCCTCATAGTTAAATGATTGATGAAATGTTACAAATGCTACTTGACCAAATAGATTATCCCAGTCGTCAATAAGTAACTCATCAAATCGTTCCTTCAAACTTTCTCTACCGGCGTAGTAATGAACTAAAGATGTTTCTTTTATACGATCAATTATAGAGACTGCTTTATTAATAGTGTGGTATGTTTTACCTGATCCTGGAGGCCCGTATAAAATTTGGTTTAGTTGTTTTTCATCATAGATATCTTCTTCCTTAAAACCCGGTAAGGCACCACTCGTCTTTTTCCCACCAAAAATAAATTCAATGTTTTCACGATGGTTAACTTGACTTATGGTCGACCTATATGCACCACGCCCATCGAGCTTAAAGTTTTTAAAGTTCTTGTCCCAATCAACTTTTAGAAGTCGTCCGTCGCGAGGATTTGCGGTTACAGTACCGATGGTGTGGACTTCTAATACAGAAATATTTTTTCCATCCTTCTTACGAGTGTACGTCGTTTTTGCCGCCAATTTTGAACCAACAGGTATGCTATTTACTTTTTGAAGGTATTTATCATCAAACCCGTTTTCCCATATTCCCTTTTCAACAAAACGGGGAAGCTGGCTTTCTGAATTACCTCCCCAGGAGAAACCCACACAATAATATTTTACATCACTCATTAAATAAAATTAAAAAGGTTTAGATCGATGAAATAAATAAAGATTACTTCCACTTCTGTTTTACATCATTCACCATTTCCTCGGCCTCAAGCTCTACAGTACTGCCGTTACGGCGGACGTAAAACTGTTTTCGATTATTTTCGGCTTAGTTTTTCATGAATACGTGGGTAGACAATGTGTTAACATAGACAATCATCAAAGCGTCAAGGTAAATTTATTGAAAGAATCCAACTAATATAGTATTTTATAAATATTTAATAATTTATTTACTAATATTCAAACCAGCCTCAAGACTAACACGGATATAATTAGCGTCTATCCCACCATATCCACCCGTGAGGTGCGCATATAAGCCTTCTTCGAAATCATCCTTGTAGATGACCTTTACGAACTCGTCATGAAGATATGCCTTTAGTTGTTCCGGTGCATTTTGCAATTGTGCTACAAGGTCATCGACGTTTTCCCAAACATACACCATATCCTCAAAATCTTTGCTGGTACGGTAGTCGTTTTTGCCTCTGCCTTTGAACGCCTCCCATTTTGAAGCGATAAAATACGGTAATGAAAATATGCGAATAGTTGTTTGTTGGTCCAGGTCGTGGTCAATCGCTTGCGCAAACCCCTCGGGATACCATTTGTTACTAAAGCCTATGGCATCCGGCTCTGTTGGCATAATATCAACTATTATCCCTTGTATTTGATAGCGGCATAAAACACCGGAGGCAATATCGTTCCTAAACCCGAGGCTGACCAATTTTTCTTCCAATGCTGCAAAACCGTGGTATGTTGCTATTTCTACAATTACATCAATATCATCTGTCGGACGTACTTCGGATGCAATAGACGGGTTTGTTGCATATAGTGACACAGTTGCTCCACCTACGAAAACGAACTCCTGTTCCAGCCCTTGAAGTACCTGATTAACAGCTTTTATCCGGATTAGGTTATCATGCATGTTCTAAATCGAATAAACTTTTTAATAATTCCAATGCTTTATCGCTTTCCCTTACTCTGCCGACACGTATTGTATCAACCAAAGCCAACATATCGTACAGCTTTTCATCATTCTGAACGGCTGATACTTGATTTGGGTATAACGGTGTAATCGCTTGACCTTTTGCTGTACCCTTTTGCGAAGGCCATACATACACATCATTTGATACGAAGTGGTTTTTGAGTATTGGGGCGCTATGTGCGGTAGGGATACCTCTCACAATTGGCCCAGGTTCTACCGGGAATACATAACTTAACCCATGCGCAATAAAGCTAAAAAGTGCATTTTTAAATACTTTCTTCTTATCCGGGCTGATTAACTTAGCGATCATAGATCGGTTTAGTGATTCGCTGATTTCGGAAGGACTAATCTCTAAGCTTTGAGCAAGGTCTTTATTGAGCCACCCATCTTCCAAAGAAAGTATCTTGAGCAGTACTACAAGATCATGCGGTCTCATTCCACTATGTGCTTTCATATACAAACATAACACTTAATTCTCAATTCGCAAATCGCGAATTGCAAATAAGCGATAATGCGAACATCTCTCTATAACTTATCCCCGCCTACAGGTTTCATATTAATAGCAACAACTAACGAACTAAATGTATACCTTTAGAAGACCGAATCAGATAAAAAAATCCAATGTTTCACAGTTGTTTCACAGCGACAATAAGCAAACCACATAAAGAAATGATAATCAACCAACTAAAAGACAACCACGCCACATTTGGGATGTGGAGGCCGCAGGTTCGAATCCTGCCATCCCGACTAAAGCGATACCAATCGAAGTCAAGAAATATTTATCAATTGTATATCAAAATGGAACCACGGCAACCAAAATAAACCTTAATCCCTAAAAATCACATGAAGAAATTTATTGCGAGAGAAATACTAATCCTACTGTCCGCTATTTGTATTAGCCTTTTGTGCTTTTTAGGAACCTTTGGTTACAATTTCTTTAAGGATTTACAAATAAAAAATTTAGATAAACATAGAAATAGTGTACAAAGACAATCAGACAGATTAAATTATATTTTTGATTATAAACAAAGAAATCATGTATGGTACTTCGAAAACATGAGCAGAGAAATGAATTTCGATTTGTCAAATAAAATCATAAACAACGAAGAGAATTTATGGGATTATACGGTTAAGGCTAACGTTTTCGGTAAAATAGATAGTGTGAATGCACGGTGGAATGGAAAATGGAAGAAAGAGGGGTTAACTGAACACTTTAAAAATATTGGCTTCTCTACTCCTCAAAAACTCAACAATTTTATCATTGAGAAATCAATTTCTCCTAACGATTCTTTAAATCACAAAAAATCAATCGCAATAAAAAGTAATTTGGACAATTTGAGTAATAAATTAAAAACTCTCAATGAATCAAAATTAGAACAATACGAACAGAAGTACTTCGGCTATCAATCTTTCGTTATACTCTTATTTTTACTTTTTGGACTTAGGTATCTTTATTACTTACTAAAATGGTGCATATTAACATTAAAGAATAGTTAGCTCTGAATTTTAATAGCCTAAAAACCAAAAGACATAACAGATTTAGAGAAGTGATTTAAAATGGATATAAGCCTATTCAAGGTATCTAAACTAAATTGTTGTTGCATAACTGAAAACAGATCGTTAAATTTGTGTCAATCACTGTTAAAAAGTATGTGAGTAAAACAGTGAGTAGTTCTAAAAAGTCTCCATCAATTTATTGATATATAGTTATTTGCGGAAAGGATTAATCATCCTGCCATCCCGACAACAAGCGATACCAAACAAAAAACCCTTCGAAAAATCGGAGGGTTTTTTGTTATTATAAAGCGCTCCTCTTTTACAATAAGCATCTAAAGAACTATCTATCTTTTATTTGGCCTTACTGCCCGTACTCAAAAAATTATAACTGAAGGATACAGCAAAGTTACGGGTATCAACCACGCCTAAATTTTGCCATGCAAAGTTGGTCCCAAGTACAGTGGCATCGGTATTGCTTTGCCCAAACAGATTGGTAGCCACAAAACGTACCAGCATTTTATTATGATAAAACGACTTGCGCAATGCAAAACTGTTAGTTGCCGGGCCGTTAGTGTAACTCTGGGCAAATGAAAGTGTAGTGTAATTAAAGTTGCCATCAAAAGCTATGGCATACGGCAATGTTAATTGCAGGCCCAGTTTGTAATAATGGCTGTAGGCTGTATGGCTGTTGGCTAAGTAAGCGCTTGGTTGATAAAATACCTGGCCAATAGTTGAACCGCCATTAATAATGATATGATGCGCCGGGCGATAATCGCCGTAAATGGTTATGGTATTATATGTACTGGGGCCCAAATTATCATACTGGTACTGCGCGCGGCCGGGTCTGTCGACACTAATAATACGTTCAATCATGTTATTGGTATAGCTGTAGCCGATGCGAGTATAAAACGACCATTTTTCATTAGCTGTACTGAAACTAAGATCTGCCTGTTGGGTGTACGATGGCGTGATATTGAGGTTACGGAAAGTAACATTATTCGAGTCGGGCGAGGCTACTGACGGGTTAAGCGCTACATTATTTGGCCGGGCGGTATGTCCGCTGTAACTCAACCCGATGGTATAAAGATTGCGTACCCGCTTAGTGATAGAGGCGTTGGGGAAAATATGTAGATACGGATTGATAAACTGTGTTTTTGCAGCAGGCTGGTTTACCACCTGCAAAGTGTAATTAACGTAAGCTATTTCGGCCCGGGCTTCGCCCCTAAACATCCATCCGTGATTAGTACGGATTACTCCACTGCCATAACAGGCGTAAATACCTTGCTGGTAGTTAAATATATTGCTTTGGCTTGCAACCCTGGTATATACATTGGTTTTGATGTTAATGTTCTCCACATCCTGGTTGTTGTTATTGGTACGAACATCTGCTGATATACCATAAGCGATGGCACTTTTTGTATTGCGGATGGGCTGCTCATAATCGGCTTTGGCCTGCATACCGCTATAGGAGTTAATTAAGCTGTAGGTTTGTTCAAACGGCAAACGGTTGGCAATGGGCTGCCCTGCCGCATTTTGATAATTTACCATCATAAAACGGCTCACAGGGCTTGTGCTTCCGTTCAGGGCAAAACTCGCATCAAGCTGCCCCCGGCTTCGTTTTATTTTCCAGCGATAGCCCAAATTGATATTGTAGTTAAAGGTATGGCTATAGTTATTGCCGGTCTGGGTGTTTGCCGAGCTTTGTATTTGCTTATAATTTAGAAAGCGGTAATCGCCGAGCGATTGCCCGATATTCCGGTTAAAGTTATAATTGGATGATAATTTAAGGGTCCGGGTGCTATCTATCGTCCAGCTAAGCATCTCGCTGAGGTTATGCCCAAAACCTATCGAATGGCTATTGATATATTGGTTTCGATAAAAACCGGTGTCACTAAAAAAACGTTGGGTATTGCTGCTGTTATACGTAACCGGGTTATCAGCAAAGCCATAGCTACTTGTAAATAACAGCTTTTTTTGCTTGTTTGACAGATAGCCGTTACCGCTAAAATTACCGAGCGTGCCTGCACTAACCGACGTTACGCCATTTAAACCGAACTTATGATCTTTTTTCAGGATGATATTGATAATACCATCCCCGTCCGATGAATATTTTGCCGGAGGATTTAGCAATACCTCTATCTTATCAATCGCATCAGATGGCAACACATCCAACAGGTCGGTAATATTTGCCGTCATATAATCCGATGGCTCACCGTCAATAAATATCCGGGTATTTCGTTTACCGGCTATAGTTGGTACACCATCAATACCCATGCTTACCAGCGGAACATTGTTCAATACATCTGTGGCGTTGCTGCCAACGGCCAGCAAACTTTGCGCCATGTTGTACGTTATCTGGTCTGCATCAAAAGTCACTACTCGTTTTTTATCGGTAATGATAACTTCGCGCATTATGGCGGTACGCTTTTTTAGCCTGATGGTACCAGTGTTAAAAACAGGGTTATCGGCATCCGGTTCTACATCAGCCACAATCGCCTTATCAAATCCTACATGGGTAATGATAAGGCTATAGTAGCCTAGGGGCACATTTTTAAACTCAAACTCACCAAGCGTATTGGTTTGGGTTGCTTTGATAACAATGCCCTCATTATCCTGATCAACAAGGGCTAATTTTGCATAGGGTATTAGCTTACCCGATTCTTCATCAACCAACCTACCTTTTACCCAACCAACGCTACCGCTTTGAGCAAACAGCTTGGCTGTTGCAAATAGCAATATCACAAAAAGTAAAAATCTTACTTTCAACATTCAGGGTTTAAAAAATAGTTTAATCAGGAGGTATTATTATATTGGTTGTATTCATAACCAATTCGTTGCTAAAGTAATAAATTTCCAGATAAAATAATGATATTAGAGATTACAATATTGAACCTGTTGAAATAAATGGAAACGAATGACCGCGAATTGCTCCTATCCCGAATATTAGATGCCCCGGTATCTTTAGTTTGGGAAGTTTGGACCAATCTATTTATTGGAAATAAATAATTAATGCATTTTTTGCGGCAGATGTAACCGCGATGTACAGCCTGGAAACGAACTTTCCACTCTGCTTTGTCGATATGTAAATAAGTGTGTTGCTAATTTATAACAAACAAACTTCATACCTTTAGGAGTACCGAATCTGATAGAAAAACCAGTGTTTCACAGCGACAATAAGCAAACCACATAAAGAAAGGGTAGCCGATGTATTAAGTGCCCAGAATTAACGCCCTCAAACTAAATATACCCGATGTTAGTTTAGTGCTTTCATCGGATCAAAACCCAGATTGATGGTTAATTGCTGATAGGCAACCACCCGCTTAGGTAAAACCGATTGAGTTTCCGTAGCCAAATTTGGCGTCCAGTAACATTCTATAGTGTGGCCATACTTTATCACTTTCCAATAAAAAGCAGGGAAGGTATTGGTAACCGTGCCGTTGGTAAGAAAAAAAGTAGCAGGATACCGTGGAATATTAGTGGAAGTTTATAGTATAAAACAACACAAATTTGTGATCTTTTGTATAAAATAAAAAAACCCACTTTAGTTAAAAAGCGGGTTTCTGTTATAAATAGTGCCTTTTTAGGGCCTGTGCGGAAGAAGGGACTCGAACCCCCACGCCTCGCGGCGCCAGATCCTAAGTCTGGTGCGGCTACCAATTACGCCACTTCCGCGTTTTTGTTGGTCGGCAAAGGTAAGCTAAAAAGCCGAAAACAAAAACGCTATTTCAAAAATTTAAACATCGCGCCTGTTTTCTTTAATAATTCTGCTACCTTTAAATCCATAAACCCGTTATAACCCTCTTCATGAAAAAACTGATTTCAGTAGCCTGTTCTGCTGCTATGTCCGTAATCTTTATTTCGGCCAGCGGTTTGCATGCGCAATCTATACTTAAAACCGAAAAACTGTTCGACGGCAAAACCCTTAAAGGTTGGAAACGCGTAGCCGGCACTGCCGAGTTTACCGTGGAAAACGGTGCCATTGTAGGCACCGCCGTGCCCAACAGCGGCAACACTTTTTTAGTCACAGATAAACAATACAGCGATTTTGTACTCGACCTGGATGTACTGGTAGAAAGCCCGGCAAGTAACTCGGGCATACAAACACGCAGTCATTTTAATACCCCCGGCCACGAAAACCGGGTTTATGGCCGTCAGGTGGAGATTGACCCTTCGGCACGTGCATGGACAGGTGGAATATACGATGAAGGCCGACGCGAATGGCTTTACCCATTAGATTTACATGCAGAAGCTAAGCCTATTTTTAAAGTGGGCGTATACAACCACATGAGGGTATGGTGCAAGGGCAACGAAATGAAAACCTGGGTAAACGGCATCCCCGTGGCTTATGTGGTGGATACCGTTGACAGCAAAGGCTTTATCGGCTTACAGGTACATGCCATACAAAGCAAGGAAGCGGAAGGCAAAAAGGTGTGTTTTAAAAACATCATCCTTAAGACTGGTGCCATTGGCCCCGGTACCTTCCCTGCCGATATTTATGTGGTGAACAACGTGCCAAACTACTTAACCCCTTATGAAAAACTGCATGGCTGGAAACTACTGTTCGATGGCAAAACCCACGATGGCTGGCGCAGCGCCGCGGTCGACCATTTCCCCGCCAAAGGTTGGGTGGTGGATAGCGGTAAGATAACCGTATTATCATCCGAAGGAAAAGAAGCCCAAAACGGCGGCGATATTGTTACCAATAAACTATTCAGCGCGTTCGATTTGTCCTTCGAGTTTAAGATAACACCTGGCGCAAACAGTGGGGTAAAGTACTTTGTCACCCTGAATGAAAAGACCACCGGCTCGGCCATTGGCCTGGAATACCAGGTGCTTGATGATGTATTGCACCCCGATGCCAAACTGGGCCGTTTTGGTAACCGCACCTTGGCATCATTGTACGATTTGATACCCGCGCAAAAGCAAAAACGCTTCATCCGCCCGGTTGGTGCCTGGAATCAGGGCCGTATTGTGGTAACGCCCGATAACCATGTTTCCCATTATTTAAACGGTGTGAAGGTATTGGAATACGTGCGTGGCTCACAAGCTTTCCGCGATTCTGTCGCGATAAGCAAATTTAAAATATGGCCGGGCTTTGGCGAGGCAAAAGAAGGGCATATCCTTTTGCAGGACCATGGCAATCAGGTATCCTTTCGCAGTATAAAAATCAAAGAACTTAAATAATTATAAAGCAATATGAACAATTCCCGTCGAGTTTTTCTTCAGCAATCGGCACTGGTTGGCGCCGGTGTTTTGGCCAGCAAAGTAAGCTGGAGCGCCAGTAGTTATAAACGTATTATTGGCGCTAACGACCGTGTGCGCGTAGGTGTGGTCGGCTTTTCCGACAGGCACCGCAGCTCTCATATCCCCGCCTTTATGAACCATTGCAAGGAACTCAATTTTGAAGTAACCGCCGTGTCCGATATTTGGAAAATGCGCCGCGAGCAAGGCTCGGCCACATGGAAAGAAAAAATGGGGCACGATGTTACCGCCTGCCGCAACAACGAGGAAATGTATGACAAGAAACTGGTAGATGCCGTTTTTGTAAGCACCGCCGATTTTCAGCATGCCATACACGCCGCCGAAGCCGTTAGGGCCGGTTGCGATGTGTATTGCGAAAAACCCTTTGCCGAAACGATGGAAGATAACCGAATGGCCTTGAAAACCATTAAAGCGTCCGACAGGATCGTACAGATAGGTTCGCAACGCCGCAGCGGCACAAATTATCAGGCTGCTTATGATTTTATCAATTCGGGCAAATTTGGCCCGATGACGATGGTGGAGCTCACCTGGAACGTAAACCAGCCCGGCCGCTGGCGCCGTCCCGAGTTATTGAATGTACTGAAAGAAGAAGATACCGACTGGAAACGCTTTTTGCTGAACCGCCCTCATGATACCTTCGATCCAAGAAAATATTTGGAGTTCCGCCTGTTTTGGCCCTATTCTTCCGGTTTGCCCGGACAATGGATGAGCCACCAGATCGACACCGTACACTGGTTCAGCGGCCTGCAGCACCCGCGCAGTGTGGTAGCCAATGGCGGCATTTACCAATGGAAAGATGGCCGCAAAAACTGGGATACCATTACCGCCGTGTTTGATTATGGCCCGGTAAACGACCCGTCGACGGGTTTCCAGGTAACTTTCGCTTCGCGAATGAACAATGGCGATGAAAACCCATCCGAAATATATTATTCCAACGGCGGTGAGCTCAATTTGGTAACCAACAAAGTTTCACCCAAAGGCGGGCTTACCGAAAAACTGGCCTCGGCTATGGGCATGCACGCCAATTTATTGCCCGAGGTTTCGCTATCCAATGCCGAAAAAGTGGTGGCATCGGCCAATACCGGCGGCGATATTTTAACAAGCAACCACGTGCGCAACTGGATGGAATGTGTGCGCAGTCGAAAAACACCGCATGCGCCTGTTGAAGCGGGCTACAGCCACTCCATCGCCACCATTATGGCGAATGCCGCTGTACATACCGGCCAAAAAGTTACTTTTGATGAAGCAACGCAGGAAGTAATGGCGGGCGGTAAACCGTTTAAATATTAAAAAGAAACAGATAACAAACAATGTCATTTCGACCGTAGGGAGAAAACTTCTGAGAGCGATAGGCCGTCGGATAGGTAAGCGAGCGACAAATCCGTCGTGAATGCATTTGTTCGTAAAGGTTTCTCGTCGCTGCGCTCGCTCGAAATGACATTTTTTTTAACAATAACATGAAACACAAAATCATTATTGCCACCCTCCTATCAGGGTCAATATTATCCGCCTCAGCGCAAAAAGCAGAGTTAGTTAAAGTTGTCAAAGTCCCTAAACAAAACAAGGTTGACATTTTAATTGGCGGCAAGCCTTTTACCAGCTTTAATTACCCCGACAGTTTAGAAAAACCCTTCCTTTACCCGGTACATGCCCCTAACGGAACGGTGGTAACACGCGGCTTCCCGCTCGACCCCAGGCCAGGCGACCCGACCGACCATCCTCATCATATCGGCATTTGGTTCAATTATGAGAATGTAAACGGTTTGGATTTTTGGAACAACAGCTACGCCATTGCAAAAGAGAAAAAGAGCCAATACGGCTGGGTAAAAACTGACCACGTTTTAAGCATGTTGAGCGGCACTAAAGGCAAACTCACTTTCCACGCCAACTGGGTAAACCAGGCCAACGATAAACTATTGGACGAAAAAACCACATTCACTTTTAGCGGGACGGCACATGAGCGCATTATCGACCGTGTAACCACGCTTACCGCCAATACCGACGTTACGTTTAACGATGCCAAAGATGGTTTGATGGGCCTGCGCTTGGCGCACGAGTTGCAAATACCTTCCAATCAGCCGCAAAAGTTTACCGATGACAAAGGCAATGTTACCATTGTAGCCCCCGGAAGCGATAAAATACCGAACGGTACATATTTAACCAGCGAAGGCAAAAAAGGCGACGATGCCTGGAGCACACGCGGCACCTGGTGCAAAGTTTACGGTAAAATGGGTACCGATTCCATCAGCATCGCCATTATCGACCATCCGAAAAACTTTAACTACCCTACCTTTTGGCACGCCCGCGGCTACGGCCTGTTTGCCGCCAACCCATTGGGCGAAAAGGCCTTCACCAAAGCCAAAACCAAACCCGATCTGCATTTAACCAAGGGCCAGTCGGTAACGTTCAGGTACAGGATAGTGGTGCAAAGCGGCGATAACACATTAGCGCCGAAAACTATAACGGCTTTGGCGAAACAGTTTGCTGCCCCCTAACCCCCTAAAGGGGGAACTGATAGTTTGATAGCTAATGAACCCATACAAAGGCGTTTTCAACTTTTTTCAAATAGTTTTTTTATATTTAACATATAAGACGACTTATCATTTTTCTATATGACAAATTATCTGATAAAGATTGAAAACACCCAAACACATCACTATAGAGTTGTTCTTGATGGAAATATAGTAAGTATCACCGATGGTGTATTTTACAACTGGCTAAATACATTATCGCGACGATTCGACTCTGAGGCATTGGCCAAAACCGAATCTGAAAAACTTGTAAATGAAAAGTTAAAAGAAGGGTATCAAAAAACAACATTTGTTGAAAGCCTTGAAAACAACATGCAAGTCTATGATAAAGCGAAGTGGCATTTTCAAGGTGATTTCCCCCAAGAATTAGATGAATTTCAGGGCTATGTACATACTGGCTTTTTCTTAGGTTGTATGATTGATAATGACTTAGTCAGCGAACAATTTATTGAAGATAACCCTGAAGAAATTGCAAAATTCAAAAAACGCGAATTAACAGGGCCGCAGGTATTTGAAACGTGTTGCGATGGAGTTCTTACCATTGAGGATATTAACGAGAAAGGAAACCGGTTCGGGATGCATTATTATAATACTAATGAAGAGTATATAAATGATTATATAAATGTTTTAGTTGTAAATCGCCCATCAGTATATCATGTCGAAGACACATGGGAAAATTACTTTCTTATCAAAGAAGTTTTTGATAAGAAATTATCAATTGCACAAAACCAAACACAAAAAAAACCTTTTTGGAAGTTTTGGTAACTATACAAAATCCCTTTTCCGTTCCCCCTTCAGGGGGTTAGGGGGCTCCTCCATTTTATCGCATGGTATATGGCCACGTCAGTACCCACATTTTTGAGGTTATGCAGATCGTTTGAGGATTGGAAGATGACCGAGCCTGGGCCTACACGCTTTAGCTCGCCATTTACCAGCACCTCAACTGTACCCTGGCGTACAATGGTCAGTTCCTCTTCGGGGTGCTGATGCGGCGGGTGGGCAATTTCGCCCGGATTCAAACTGGTTTCGTGTATCTCCAACTGGCCCAGCGTTTTGGTGGGGTTATCGCAAAACTGTCGCTTCTCGCCTACCGATGTTTTGGTAACTTTTATAGTCGTATAGTCAAATGCTGTTGATGGCAGCATTGCAGGGGCCGTGCGGTGTGCTATAATTGCTATCGGGATGCACATAATGAGGGCGGTAATGGCTACCAGCATCAACTCACGTTGGGTAAATTTTTTCATACTATTTGGGGTTATTTTTTTATTGGTTGCTCAAATCTAAAATATTTCATGTTATGTTAATAACAAGGCAACATTAAAAACCTAATCTCGTAAAAAGCGGCATCCTATTTGCATTGGTTACCGTATATCAGGAAAATATTAAACATTTACCCAATATGAGCACTTCCTATACAGCGAC
The DNA here is from genome assembly GCF_903893715.1 of uncultured Mucilaginibacter sp. Classification (GTDB taxonomy): domain Bacteria; phylum Bacteroidota; class Bacteroidia; order Sphingobacteriales; family Sphingobacteriaceae; genus Mucilaginibacter. The sequence continues at coordinate 20,927 of NZ_CAITNG010000033.1, read as the reverse complement.
AATCAATGGCGCTTTCGACCTGAAAGGTCAATTCACACAAAAACTTTGGGAAATAGAACAACGCCACCTCGACTGGTTTAAAAAACGCCCCGCCATATTCGATTTCCAGGACTACGATTCTATTGGCAACCACACCTTTAGGGAAGAAGACGGCGAGTACGTGCGCTTTAATTTCTGGAAACACTCCGAGCTACCTGAAAACATTCAGACCGAATGCTTGTTAGCTTTCGAAGAGGTTTACGGCGGCAGGATATCCGCTTAAGCGAAACTATTAAAAACTAAATTTATGGATATGCTAAAAGACAGTAAAGCTTTCAGCGGCTATTCCGTTGATGATATACAAAAAGCGAAAGCATTTTATCAGGGCGTGTTAGGCTTGGATGTATCGGAAACTATGGGGATGCTTAAATTGAATATCCAGGACTCCAGCCCCATTATTGTTTACCCAAAAGGTGAGCAACACAGTGCGGCTACATTTACCGTGCTCAATTTCCCGGTTGACGATATTGATAAGACGGTAAACGACCTGGTGCAAAAGGGCGTTAAATTTGAGCTATACGGCGAGCCATTTAAGCAGGATGAAAAAGGCATAGCGCACAACCCCCATGGGCCTAAAATCGCCTGGTTTAAAGACCCTGCGGGGAATATTTTGTCGGTGTTGGAGGAATAGGAAGACGGAATTCAGAAATCTGACGTCGGAGCTCTGATCATCTTAAATAGTTTTCTGACATCTGACCTCCGACAGCTGACTTCATATTTTGACTTTCGACTTATAACTTTTGACTTACAAAGTCAGTATCTTTACGGCATGAATACTGCCGACCTGTTACAGCGCGCCCTCAACTTCGAGTTTTTGAGTATTGAAGAAGGTGTATTTTTATACGAACACGCCCCAACCACCGAGTTGATGTACGTAGCCAACGAGCTGCGCAAAATACAGGTGCCGCATGGCAAGGTAACCTGGCAGATTGACCGTAATGTAAATACCACTAATGTTTGTATAGCTAATTGCAAGTTTTGCAACTTTTTTCGTCGGCCAGGGCACGAGGATAGCTACATTACCGATATCGAAACCTACAAACAAAAAATAGAAGAAACTTTCCGCTATGGCGGGGACCAGTTGTTGCTGCAGGGCGGCCACCACCCCGATTTGGGCCTGAAGTTTTATGCCGACCTGTTTAAACAACTAAAGGAACTCTACCCTACCCTAAAACTACACTCGCTCGGTCCGCCCGAAATAGCCCACGTGGCTAAACTGGAAGGCATGAGCCATATTGATGTGTTAAGGGCCTTGAAAGAGGCAGGATTAGATTCATTGCCCGGCGCCGGTGCCGAAATATTGAACGACCGTGTTCGCCGACTGATATCAAAAGGAAAATGCGGTGGCAAAGAATGGCTGGATGTAATGCGCGCGGCACACCAATTGAATTTGCCAACATCGGCTACCATGATGTTTGGGCATGTGGAAACCATCGAAGAGCGCTTTGAGCATCTGGTTTGGTTACGCGAAGTGCAGGCCGAAAAACCCGAAGGGCATTATGGCTTTATCGCCTTTATCCCATGGCCATTTCAGGACGATGGGACCTTGTTACGCAAAGTGCGCGGTATTACCAACAACGTAAGTGGCGACGAGTACATCCGTATGATAGCCTTAAGCCGTATTATGCTGCCAAACGTTAAAAATATACAGGCATCGTGGTTAACCGTTGGTAAAGCAGTGGCACAGATATGTTTACACGCCGGAGCAAATGATTTTGGCTCCATCATGATAGAAGAAAACGTGGTATCGGCTGCAGGTGCACCTCACCGATTCACCGCAAAAGGCATACAGGATTCCATTCGCGAAGCAGGTTTTGAGCCGCAAATGCGCACCCAGAAATATGAATGGCGTGAGCTACCTGTACAGATAGAAGAGCAGGTAATCAATTATTAAGGCAAAAAAGAAGGGTCGGTTACTCTCGCAGTTTCCGACCCAACATCTACCTATGAAAAACAATCCTTTGTATGGATTGAAGATGGTAATTCAAACCCCGTGCCAAGCTAAAATACCCTCAAAAAGTCCTGATTATACCATTGGTTAAATTTTTTTATCGTTTATGTAGAAATAATTACATGGCCAACGTGGTGTATTTTACTCATTCCCAACCACATTGTGGCCTAATTTCCCGGCCGCCAACATAAATGTACATGGTAGGAGCAAAAAATATATATTTGTGCCTATTAACGCATGGAAAGCCCCGAATTATATATCGAAGCATTAATATTCGCATCTGAGAACAGCATCAGGGCCGAAGAAATCATGTATTGTCTGCAACTAAGCTTTGAGCAGGATTTTAGTGAGGCCGAAGTGTTAACAGCCATCCAAAATATCAAACAAAAATACGATGCACCGGGCTTTGCCATGCAACTGGTCAACATTAGCAATGGGTATCAGTTTTTAACCAAACCCGAATACCATACCGTAATTAAGCAGTTACAGCTGCAACGCTCCAAGAAAAAGTTGAGCCAGGCCGCGTTGGAAACACTGGCTATTATCGCCTACCAGCAACCGGTAACCAAACTGGATATTGAACAAATACGCGGCGTAAACTGCGATTACTCGGTACAAAAGCTGCTCGAAAAGGAATTAATTGTGATAACCGGCAAGGCCGAAACCGTTGGAAAACCCATTTTATATGCCACCAGCCCATTTTTTATGGATTATTTTGGCATCAACAGCATCAACCAATTACCTCAATTAAAAGAACTTATATCGGCCGGATCGGACATTGGCGAGCAGCAGGAATAATTTTTTTAAATACCTTTTTATAACAATTTTGATTTTCTTTATTTTTGAAGAACCAAGAGATAAAAATTTGTCTCAAAAAAAGACTTTGATATTCTAATTTCTTAGTAAATTTAAACTTAGATAAACTCAACAATAACGCTAATCTATTTTCGATGGAAACTCCCAGGAAACCGGTAAAAAAGAAAAGTGCGACAAAAAAGGCAGGCGATGCAAAAAAATCCCTGACACCGGCAGCAGCTAAACCAAAAAGCAGGTTTGTTGACGATGACGATGAGGATGACTTTGACGCGCCCATGGATGACCTGGCTGCCTTTGACCACCTCGACGGATTGGAAGAAGAGGAAGACTTTTAATCGGTTTACCTTGTTTTTAGATAAGATATCATAAGCATCCGGCTTAGGCAGGATGCTTTTTTTATAACCATACCACCCCACATGACCATTAACGAAGTACACGGCAAAGCCGACAAAAAAGCATTTTTGGATGCCGCACGCATCATCTACAAAAACGACACCGTATGGGTTTGCCCGCTCGATAATGATATTGAAGCGGTTTTTGACCCCGCAAAGAACAACTTTCACAAGCATGGGCAAATAACCCGCTGGGTACTGCGCGATGCCAACAATAAACTGATTGGTCGTTTAGCAGCTTTTATTAACGAAGAAAAAGCTTATAAAACCGAACTGCCAACTGGGGGCATGGGCTTTTTTGAATGCATTGATAATAAAGAAGCTGCCTTTTTGTTAATGGACACAGCCAAAAACTGGCTGGCAGCAAAAGGTATGAAAGCCATGGAAGGCCCCATCAACTTTGGCGAGAATGATAAATTTTGGGGCTTACTGGTGGAGGGTTTTACCCATCCCAGTTATGGCATGAACTATAATCCACCTTATTACAAAGCTTTTTTTGAGGAATATGGTTTTAAAACAGAGTATGAGCAGATCACCAATCATCTGCAGGTGTACAACCCCTTCCCCGAAAGGTTTGATAAGATAGCCAATTGGGTAGCCAAAAAACCGGGTTACGAGTTCAGGCATCTGGAGGCAAAAAAGATTGACCAGTATGCCGCCGATTTTATGGAGATATACAACGACGCCTGGAAAAACTTTGAAAACTTCGCGCCCATAAATCGCGAAACCATTATGGAAAGCTTTAAACAAATGCAAGCCATTATGGACGAAAATCTGATATGGTTTGCTTATGTAAACAACGAGCCGGCATCCTTCGTCATCATACTGCCCGATGCTAACCAGATGATAAAACCATTGAACGGCAAACTTGACCTGATAGGCAAACTGAAGTTTTTATACTACCGATGGAAAGGTGTATCGCGCATGCGGGCCATTGTAATGGGTACTAAAGAGAAATTTCAAAAACACGGTCTCGAGTCGGCTATGTTTATCAAGCTGAAAGAATACACCTACCCGCTAAAAAAATATTTTGAGCTCGAGCTGTCATGGGTGGGCGATTTTAATGATAAGATGCTGGCCATACACGAGGCTACCGGCGCCACATTTGGCAAGCGGCATTTAACGATGAAGAAAATATTTTAGGTACAAAAAAGCCCCCGATAAATCGGGGGCTGTATATTATGCGGTAGCTTTATTAAGCCTGAGTTCTTCGTAAAGTTCGATTACTTTTTTCTGAAGGTCAATCACTTCTGTTTCACGGTCGCTTAACTTTTTGGTCATCGTGTCAAGCTCCGAGTTGTATTTGTTTTCCTGTTCAAGGTCGTTAAATGTCAATAGCTGCACTACGGACATTTCGAACAAAATAGAGATTTGTTCAAGGCGCGATAGGTTGATATCGGTAATGCCTGTTTCAATTTTTGAGAATGCGGGGATAGAAATGTCTAAGCGTTTTGCGACGTCTTCCTGGCTCCAGCCGCGTTGATGGCGGAGGAGCCTGATCTTTTTACCGAGTGTTTTCATTTATTTAATTAATTAAGGATTAGGGCTTTGTAATTAACTTATAAAGTTAGGATATTTTTTTTAATTAAAAATAGCATTCTCGTTAAGTTTCTTGTAAAAATTTTTCGACCTGTTTGGCATATACCAATCAGACCATATAATATCAATAATTTTTTATCTGTTGTAAGTGTTTTTCAATCTGGCAGTTCTCTTTATCTTTTCTGGTAAAAGTACCTTTAAACATTAAAAATTCTTTTATATCCATACAGGGTATAAAACCTCATTTAAGTTTATTAGTTATAAAGAAAAACCTAAGTTACAAAGAAAATCTATTTTACAAATAAAATTAGTTATAAACTATAACTAATGTTTAAAACATTAAACGATGTTGAATAAAAACAATGTTTAAACTTACGTTTTTTAGTACTTAAACTTAGCCGACACCCATTCTTTATCTTTTTTGTGGGCTATATAGGTGAGGCCAAGCCGCTTGGCTTCGGCGGTGATGATGCCCAGGTCGGGCGATTCGTAAAAGCCACTGAAGTAAATTTCGCCGCCGGGTTTTAATACTTCGGTGTAGCGGGCCATTTGGTCGAGCAGGATATTGCGGTTGATGTTGGCGAGAATGATGTCGTAAACTTCATCAGGTATGGCTTCCTTCGAACCGCATAGCGGGATGATATTATTGATGTTATTCAATTGCGCGTTTTCGATTGTGCTGTCATAACAAACTTCGTCATAATCGATAGCGGTAACCTGCTTCGCTCCCATTTTTGAGGCCAGTATGGCGAGGATGCCCGTACCGCAACCCATATCCAAAACGGTTTTGTCAACATAGTTTGTTTCCAGCATCCATTCCATCATCATGGCAGTGGTTTGGTGGTGGCCCGTGCCAAAAGCCATTTTCGGGTCTATTACAATTTCGTATGCAGACGCAGGTTTTGGCTGGTGAAAGGTGGCGCGCACAAAAACCTTGTTCAACACCTCAATGGGTTCAAAATTGCTTTCCCATACTTCGTTCCAGTTTTTTTGGGGGATAAGTGCCGCCTCGTACGAAAAAGCGAACATTGCCGCGTATGGCTCCAATACTTCGTCCAACTCCTCGGTGTAAAAACCCTCTTCGGGAATATAGGCTACAAAGCCCTTATCTGTATCCTCAAAAGTATCAAAACCAAACTCCGCCAGGGCGTTGATGAGCAGGTCCTGCTGGTAAGCTTCAGTTGGGTGGGTGGTGAAAGTGAGGGAATAGTAGTTCATTTTGAGTATTGCGATGGGCGTATTGCGTATTGCGATTTAATTATTCTGAGTAGGTGTGGAACGTTGTAAATCGAATATTCTTAGTTTGTTCAACTTGTTTAGCTTTTTCTAATATCATATCGTTAACTTCCCACTCACTAATCCTCACAGAAAACGGCTCTTCATCTTCAATTGACAACAGGATCAATCCCATTTCATCTAAAGCATTCTTGATTTGAATCTCGAAATCAAGGGGGTTGATAGCATAACCTTAAACATTAACATAAGCTCCTTTGCCCGATTTCAAAACACTTTCAGTATCTTGATTTGCTGAAACATGAGCTAAACATATCCAAATTTGATTTTCTTCACCCATTCGTCCCTATTTTTGGACCTTTATCGCTATACGCAATACGCACATCTCAATACGCAATCAATTAAACACTTTCAATATATCCACAAAATCCCTTGCCTTTAGCGATGCACCGCCGATGAGGCCACCGTCGATATCGGGTTTTGCGAACAGTTCGGGGGCGTTTTTAGGGTTGCAGCTTCCGCCATACAGGATGCTGATACCATCGGCAACAGCCTGGCCGTATTTCGCGGCAATTTCTTTGCGAATGAAAGCATGTATCTCCTGCGCCTGCTCGGCACTCGCAGTTACGCCTGTACCTATGGCCCAAACCGGTTCGTAAGCTATCACCAGTTTACTGAACTCAGATGCCTCCAAATGGAACACCGCCTCAACCAGTTGTTGTTTGATGATATCGAAATACACACCGCTTTCGCGCTCCTGCAAGGTTTCGCCGATGCAGAAGATGGGTTTTAAACCGTGTTTTAATACGGTATCGGTTTTTTTGGCCAGCAGTTCGTTGGTTTCGCCAAAATACTGGCGGCGCTCCGAGTGGCCCAATATCACGTAAGTAACACCAACCGAAGTGAGCATCTTGGCCGAAATCTCGCCGGTATAAGCGCCCGATTCTGCCTGGTGCGCGTTTTGCGCCCCCACCGATAGTTTGGTATTGCCTTTTGCCAAAGCGGTTAAAGCACTTAAATGTATGTACGGACTGCAAACAATGGCTTGCTGGCTGCCGGTAATATCCTGCGCAATAAAGGCCGCAACTTCGTTAAATAAGGTGATACCTTCGTTAAGGTCGAGGTTCATTTTCCAGTTGCCGGCTACAATTTTTTGTCTCATGATGTATTATTAAAATCTTCTGTATGGTTGTGTTAGTTCGAATACTTTGGTCAGGATGGCTTTTTCGTTGTCGTCGAATACCCGGCCGTCGCGCCTGTCGAATACGCGCTGAGCGGTATCCATCATCTTGTCTAAACGATAAAGCTCCATATGGTTTTTGCCGCCCCATCCAAAATCGGGGATAAAGTTAGGCGGGTATCCCCCACCAAAAACATTGGCGCCCACGCCTACCACCGTGCCGGTGTTAAACATGGTATTGATGCCGCATTTGGCATGGTCGGCCATAATCAAACCGCAAAATTGCATACCTGTGGGGCGAAAGTGCTGCGTGGTATAGTCCCACAGTTTTACTTCGGTATAGTTGTTCTTCAGGTTGGAGTTATTGGTATCGGCGCCAATATTGCACCACTCGCCCAATACCGAATTGCCCAAATAGCCCTCGTGTCCTTTGGATGAATAACCCCACAGCACCGAGTTGTTCACCTCGCCGCCAATACGGCAAAAAGGGCCAATAGTAGTGCCGCTGTATATTTTGGAGCCCATTTTCACCTGCGAATCATTGCACAACGCGAACGAACCGCGTATGGCGCTCCCCTCCCATACCTGCGAGTTTTTGCCTAAGTATATAGGGCCTATTTTGGTATTGAAAATGGAACACTCCGCCTCTGCGCCTTCTTCCACAAAGATATCATCGCCCATAATGGTGTTGGTGGAACTGATATTGGTGCTGGTACGGCCTTCGGTCAGGAGTTTATAGTCCTTGCGGATTTCGACCGGATTGTGTTTGAAAATATCTTCGGGGTATTTTATCGATATAAAAGTACCGTGATAATCGATGGGTTTGTATTTGGAAAAATCGGCGACGTTAAACTCTTTAGCGTCGCTTTCGTTCAGCTTTACGGCGATAAAAAGCCCGCCTTTTACCAAAACTTCCGAACCATGGAGCTTCACAATGGCTTCCAACAACTCTTCATCCGGGCAAACCGAACCATTGATAAACAGATTACGTTCCTCTATCACGAGCGGGAACTTGCCTTGTAGGTATTCCTGCGTATGAAATGAATGTTCGAGGTTAAAGTGTTTGGCCCATTTTTCGGCAATGGTGAGTATCCCTATGCGCATATCGGCAACGGGGCGGGTAAAGGTTAAGGGTAAAAGCGTTTGGTGCGCTTTATCGTCGAACAGGATGATCGCCATTGCACAAAAATAAAAAAAGTCCCGAAGCAAGGCCGGGACTTTAAAATATTATTTTTTAGAAACCGATTAGCGGTTGTAACGGTTCTTAAATTTATCGATACGGCCGGCGGTATCCACCAGTTTCATTTTACCGGTATAGAACGGGTGCGAAGTATGCGAAATTTCCAATTTGATCAATGGATATTCGTTACCGTCTTCCCATTTAATGGTTTCTTTGGTATCGATGCAAGATTTAGTCATAAAAGCGTAGTCGTTAGACAAGTCTTTAAATATAACCAATCTGTAATTTTTCGGGTGCAGGTCTTTCTTCATTGTAATATCTTTCCTTTCAAAAGAGGCGCAAATATAGTGTTATTTTTTATTTAGTAAAAATTAATTGAGAAATGTTTTTGATTTCGGATGTCGGATTTTCGATTTCGGATATGGTGTAGGAATGGTTTAGTGAAATCCTATTTGAAATGCTGTACTATCTCGGTCGCTCTACCGTATTTAAAATCAATTTCTAAATAATCAGGATCAATACCGGTAATTTGCGGCCTATATCCTAATTCATAGTACCAGGTTACCTCGCTATCCTTGTTTCCGCTATCACCCAAAATTTGTTTTACCTGCTGCTGTGTTTTACCAATAAGCATTTTACTGCTAATGATATCCTTTGAATATTCATACCGCCTGGTGCTATCGGCCAACCATTGTTTCTTGTCGAAATCGCGATTTGGATAATACTCGCTACAAAATATAAAAGCCGCGATAAACAATAGGTATATAATTGGTGAACCAATAATGGTAGCGAAACAGGTTAATAAAAGCCTTTTTGACCCAGGTTTGATATGCTTGAACAACCATCGCCAAAAGAAAAACATTGGTGTGCCCAGTACCAAAAGGATTATATACACCTCTAAACCAATTCCAAATAATTCAGGCATGTTCAGTAAAATCATCATTTAAAGATAAAGACAAATCCGAAATCGGATATTCGAAATCCGAAATATATATTCCTTTTTCCCGCTTTTTCACCCCCAATTAATCCTGCCAAAACCATGGTATTTATCACTTTTTACAAAACCCGATAAAAAAAACGCCACATTATATTAACAAAAAATCAATAAAACATGGACATAATTAACAATCTGTTAATTTATCAAGATTACAACTGTTAAAATTTTCAATATACTAATAGTTTTATTAGTGATTTAGCGCACGTTTGGGCATTTGCGACCAGAGTAACTTTGGTGTAACAAATTAATACCAAAACACATGAAAACCGCAGAAACACTGTCAAACTTTGAAACAGGCGAGTGGACAAACCACCTTAACGTTTACGATTTTGTTGTAAAAAACATTATCCCTTATACCGGCGACGCGTCCTTTTTACAGGGGCCATCGGCAAAAACAAAAAAGCTTTGGGAGGCCTGCGCGGCGGCTCTGGCCAAAGAGCGTGCAAACAACGGCGTGCTGGCTGTCGATACTGAAACTATCTCGTCCATCACCGCATTCGGCCCGGGCTATATCGACCGTAAAAACGAAGTAATAGCCGGTTTGCAAACCGACATGTTGCTGAAACGCTCCATGAAACCTTTTGGCGGCATAAAACTGGTAGAAAGCGCCCTTAACGAACGCGGCCTCAAAATATCGCCCCGCGTGCACGATATATTTAACTACGCCAAAAACCATAACGAAGGCGTGTTTAACGCTTACGATGCCGAAATAAGGGCTTTCCGTTCAAAACACGTACTTACCGGCCTGCCCGATAACTACGCCCGTGGCCGTATCATCGGCGATTACAGGCGTTTGGCCCTTTATGGCACCAACCAGCTTATACAGTTCAAAAAAACTGACCTTGCAGATGTAGCCGGCGAAATGACCGAACACAAAGTGCGCCTGCGCGAAGAAATAACTGCACAGATAGGTGCATTAAAGGATATGGCCACTATGGCAGCCACTTATGGTTTTGACATCACCAAACCTGCCCAAAATGCAACCGAAGCTGTACAATGGGTATACTTTGCATACCTGAGCGCTGTGAAAGAGCAGGATGGCGCTGCCATGAGCTTAGGCAATGTTTCGGCCTTTTTAGATATTTATATTCAACGCGATATTGAATGCGGATTGCTTAACGAAGAAGGCGCACAGGAATTGATAGACCAGTTTGTTATGAAACTGCGCCTGATTAGGCATTTGCGCCCTGCATCGTACGATGAAATATTTGGCGGCGACCCTACCTGGGTTACCGAAGCCATAGGCGGTATTCTGCACGACGGACGTACTAAGGTTACCCGCACTTCGTTCAGGTTTTTGCAAACACTGTACAATCTGGGTGCATCGCCCGAACCAAACCTGACCATACTTTGGTCTGAAAAATTGCCCGAAGGCTTCAAAAAATTCTGCGCGCAGGTATCTATCGATACTTCATCGCTACAATACGAAAACGACGACCTGATGCGCGAAAACCGCGGATCGGACGATTATGGTATTGCTTGCTGCGTATCCTACCAAAAAATAGGTAAATCCATACAACACTTTGGCGCACGTGCCAATCTGCCAAAAGCATTGCTGATTGCCTTGAATGGCGGCCGCGAAGAGTTGGATGGAACACAGGTAATAAAAAATATACCGGAACTGCCTGAAGGTGCATTGGATTACGACCTGGTGGTAGATGTGTTCAGCCGCACCCTGAGCGAACTGGCCCGTGTGTATGCCAAAGCCATGTTCATTATCCATTACATGCACGATAAATACTATTACGAACGTGCGCAAATGGCATTGGTTGATACCGACCCGCATATTGACATTGCTTATGGTGCTGCCGGTATATCTATTATTGCCGACTCTTTATCGGCCATAAAATATGCCAAAGTAACCCCTATACGTAATGAAAAGGGCCTTACCGTTGACTTTAAAATTGAAGGCGAATATCCTCAGTTTGGTAACGACGACGATCGTGTGGATGAAATTGCAAAAGAGGTTACCCATATTTTTGTTACCGAGCTGCGTAAACACATGGCCTACAAAAATGCAACTCCTACCCTGTCGTTGCTAACCATCACATCCAACGTAATGTACGGTACCAATACCGGCGCCACTCCCGACGGGCGTAAAGCCGGCGAACCGTTTGCACCTGGTGCCAACCCAATGCACGGTCGCGACTGCAGTGGCGCCATTGCATCCTTAAACTCGGTTGCAAAATTGAAATATTGCGACGCGCAAGATGGCATATCCAACACCTTTTCGGTGGTGCCAAAATCGCTGGGCGATACACGTACCGAGCAGGTAGATAACCTGGTGCACACCTTTGATGGTTACTTTAACCAAGGCGCGCACCACCTGAACGTAAACGTGCTTGACCGTGCTACGCTGGTTGATGCTTATGAGCACCCCGAGTTGTACCCGCAATTGACCATCAGGGTATCGGGCTATGCCGTTAACTTTGTAAGGCTATCGCGCGAGCATCAGTTGGAAGTAATCAACCGTACTTTCCACGAAAGTATGTAAACTGAATTTTTGTGTTAATTTGGGGGCCGGATTTGCTTTAATAAAGTCCGGCCCTTTTTTAATTATAAACCATGTACTTGCCTTTACAGGATATTGAAGCTGCTCATCTCAACGTAAATGACCCTGACCATTTACGCATTCACTCGTTGGAAACCTTTGGCACACACGATGGCCCCGGCATACGCATGGTGGTGTTTGTGCAGGGCTGCCAGTTTAGGTGTTTGTATTGCCACAACCCCGACTCGTTGGATGTTAAAGGTGGCATATTGGTGGAGATTGATGAACTGGTAAAACGTGCCGTACGCCAAAAAGGCTATTTTGGCGATAGCGGCGGCGTAACCGTATCGGGCGGCGAGCCCTTGCTGCAGCGCAGTAAACTGACCACGTTTTTTAAAAAGCTGAAAGAACAGGGCATACATACCTGCCTCGACTCGAACGGGAAACTCAACACGCCCGACGTGCACGAACTACTGAACCATACCGACCTGCTGCTGCTCGATGTAAAACACATCGACGATGAATGGCACCAAAAACTGACCAAACAAAGCAACAAAACTACGCTGCAACTGGCCGCCTATCGCGAAAGCACCGGCAAACCCATGTGGTTACGTTATGTGCTGGTACCCGGCTGGACAGACCAACCCGAATACCTGGAACAATGGGCGCAGCATTTTGGCAACTATAAAACCGTTGAAAAAGTGCAGATTATCCCCTATCACCAGTTGGGTATACACAAATGGGAGGCAATGGGTTTGATTTACCCCTTAATTGGTACACCTATACCTACGTATGATGAAAAGGAACGTGCTAAAGGGATATTTGAAAAGTATTTTGAGGATGTGGTGGTGGTGTGATTTTTCTTTTGAGGCATCAAAAGAAACAAAAATGCTTGTCAGCAGGAATGTTTCTTTGCCGCACTTGCCCTACCGCACAAGCCGGATGAACCACGGGCTGCAACCTTTTTCCGCGTTCGCGCACCTGGCCTACGCTTCAGGAAAAAATTGCTATGCCCTCTCCCCGCGCTCCTGCCCTGCCTGTTCATCCAGCTTTTAGCCGAAACTTACCTGCTGACGAGAGTGAATCATATATTTTGGTTTAAAATAAATCCGAAATCCCACATCAGAAATTCGAAATAAAACCTATCCAATCTCCTGGCATAACTCAATCAGCACCCCATTCACCCCCTTCGGATGTACAAAGCAGACCAGTTTATTATCGGCGCCTTTCTTGGGTTCTTCGTTCAATAAGGTAAAACCTTCGGCCTTGAGGCGGGCCATTTCGGCGCGGATGTCGGTTACATCGAAGGCGATATGGTGGATGCCTTCGCCCCTCTTTTCGATGAATTTAGCAATGGGGCTGTCGGGGCTGGTGGCTTCCAAGAGCTCTATTTTATTAGGGCCGGTCTGCATAAAAACCGTGTTAACGTACTCGCTGGCCACACTTTCGGTTTTATATACTTTGGTATTGAGCAGGCGCTCGTATATGTCGGTGGCGGCGGCCATGTCGCGCACGGCAATGCCTATGTGTTCAATCTTGTTCATTATCCAAATATTGCAAAATAATGACTGCCTACTGCATTTTTCTTCACTGTTTATAATGATTTTAAATAAAACAATTCCTTATATTTGAAGCGTTATTTAAACTTAATCTAATTAAGCAATGAATCTGCCGATATATTTAGACAATAATGCCACTACCCCAATGGATCCGAGGGTGTTGGACGCTATGCTGCCTTACTTTACCAACAAGTTTGGTAATGCCGCAAGCCGTAACCACCCTTTTGGCTGGGTAGCCGAAGAAGCCGTTGATTATGCCCGCGAGCAGGTTGCCAAACTGATTGGCGCCAGCGAAAAGGAAATCATCTTCACTTCGGGCGCTACAGAAAGCGATAACCTGGGTATAAAAGGCGTTTTTGAAATGTACCAGGAAAAAGGTAACCACATCATTACTTGCACTACCGAACATAAAGCGGTGTTGGATACCTGTAAACACCTCGAAAAATTAGGTGCCCGCGTAACCTACCTGCCGGTACAAAGCGATGGTTTACTTGACCTTGCCCTGTTGGAGCAACACATGACCAGCGAAACCATTTTGGTTTGCGTAATGTATGGCAACAACGAAATCGGCGTGATACAACCTGTTAAAGAAATTGCAGCCATAGCCCATAAATTTGGTGCCCTGTTTATGACAGACGCCACACAGGCCGTTGGTAAAGTACCTGTTGACGTTATAAAAGACGGCATAGATATTTTGGCCATGACCGCGCATAAAATGTACGGACCCAAAGGTGTAGGCGCGTTATACGTTCGCCGTAAAAACCCGAGGGTTAAAGTTACCGCCCAAATGGACGGTGGCGGCCATGAGCGTGGTATGCGTTCGGGTACCTTAAACGTACCGGGCATTGTTGGTTTTGGTAAAGCCTGCGAAATTTGCCTACAGGAAATGGAAAGCGAAGCCAAACGTTTATCTGCTTTGCGCGATAAACTGGAAGCATCGTTAACCCAACTGGAAGAAAGTTATGTAAACGGAAATGTGGCACACCGTTTGCCGCATGTTGCCAATATATCGTTCAAATACGTAGAGGGTGAAGGCTTGATGATGGCGATGAAAGATTTGGCGGTATCTTCGGGTTCGGCTTGTACTTCGGCATCTTTGGAGCCATCATACGTATTGAAGAGTTTAGGCTTGTCGGACGATTTGGCACACTCTTCCATCCGTTTCGGTTTAGGCAGGTTTACCACCGAAGAGGAGGTAGATTACGCCATCGAGGTGACCAAAAAAGCGGTGACCCACCTGCGCGACCTGTCCCCTTTATGGGAAATGTTTAAAGAAGGCATCGATCTGGATTCGATCGAGTGGGCGGAACATTAAGGGAAGAAGTCTGAAGTCGGTAGTCCGAAGTCAGAAGTGTTTTTTGAAATTTAATAGATAACTAAAAATAAAAATATTGCACCGTTTAAAGACTTTTTACTTAAGACTTTAAACTAAATACTTAAAAAAATGGCTTATTCAGATAAAGTAATTGATCATTACACCCACCCCCGCAACGTTGGTACTTTGGATAAAAGTAAGAACAGCGTAGGCACAGGGCTTGTTGGCGCACCGGAGTGCGGCGACGTAATGCGTTTGCAAATTGAGGTTGACGAAAACAACGTCATCACCGACGCAAAATTTAAAACCTTTGGCTGCGGCAGCGCTATCGCGTCATCGTCGTTAGCAACGGAGTGGTTAAAAGGCAAAAGCATCGACGATGCCATGAAGATTGACAACATGGATATTGTGGAAGAACTGGCCTTGCCACCGGTAAAAATCCACTGCTCGGTTTTGGCCGAGGACGCCATTAAAGCTGCCATTAACGATTACCGCGTTAAAAACGGTATGGAAGCGTTGGTAAGCGACAAGGTGCACCACTAATAGTATTGAGATTTGAGTATTGCGTATTGCGATAACCAAATCTCTTTTTTACGAGTAACTATTTAGACTTAAACTTAATAAGCTTAGGGTCGTCTAAACAGTAATAACAAATTGATGTTCGTACTGCGCGTGTTTATCGCAATACGAATATCGCAATACGCATTACAAACATGGTAACAATAACCGATAAAGCAAAAAGCAAAATAGGCCAGCTGATGGATGAGGCAGGGATGGATTCGTCCTATTTCCTGCGGGTATCTGTACAGGGCGGCGGTTGCTCGGGCTTATCATACAACCTCGATTTTGATAACGAAGAAAAAAAGGGCGACCAGTTTTTCGAGGACAAAGGCGTTCGTTTTTGTTTGGATATGAAATCGTTCCTTTACCTGGCAGGCACCGAGCTTGATTTTAGCGACGGCCTGAACGGCAAAGGTTTTAACTTCCATAACCCCAACGCCACGCGTACCTGCGGTTGCGGCGAGAGTTTTTCTGTATAATTTACAAGTGTTTTAAATAGTTTGTGGACAGGGTGCTGATGTATCAGTGCCCTGTTTGCGTTTTATGGAACATATACAATACCACTTATAAAAGCGCGTTGGCTCGATAAAATGACCGGATTGGCGCCGTTTGTCCAATAGACGCCTAATGTTGGCGAGGTGCCGTTATAACCTAATCCGGCTACGTATACATTACCATTATTTACACATATTGCATTTGCAAACGACCCATCGAAACCAGTGTTAAGATTTGTAATGATGCCATTTTTAGCATATCCTGCTACGGTATGTATATTGGTGGTACTAAATATGTTTCCGGCGACATACACGTCCGTACCCTGTACTGCAATGCTGCTAACAGTCGCAAAGCCCGTTAAGTAAACAGGTACACCATTTTTCCAATATACAGGCAAGTCGTACTGGTGTTGGGCATTTGCCTGTTCAACGCCCAAAACATAAACATCACTGCCTGATACCGCGATACCAATATCTGTACCTGTAGTTAATGTAGCCATCGCCCCATTTTTCCAGTACACAGCATTAAAATCAAATTCTCCGCATATATATACATCCGAACCCGAAATGACTATACCGTTGGCTCCTGTTCCAAGTAATGGTTGCTGGCCGTTCGTACTTAAATAATTGATAGTGCCATTTTTCCAATATACGGCCATACTACCTGCACTAATGGAAAAAATGGTCCCTGAAACATATACATCATTCCCTGAAACCGCTATGCCGAAAACATTTACAGAGTAATTTGCAGGCACTTCAAAAGGCGCTGATATTACACTGTTCTTCCAATATACAGGCTTATTTTGGGATAGCCCGGTTACGTACACATCTTTGCCTTGAAACGTAATGCCATGCGTGTCTCCACTTACAGTCGGCAAACTAAACATAGACCCATTTAGCCAAACATTGGCAGCAGCAATACTATCGTGCAGTGGCACAGTACCCGATATATACACACCCGATGCCTGCACATAAGGCACCGAGCCGGGGGTAATAGCGTAGTTGATGGAAACTATATCGCTTTGTGCAGGTTTTTTACAAGCACTTAAAACGATAAAAAGCAACACGAAAGGATACACTAAACTTTTTTCGGGAATAATAAACATATCAATAAGGCTAATAATTGTTTATATAAAAATAAAGAAGATATTGTAAGCCTAATATTAACTAATTAATGTATTTGTGAGTTTTTAATTGTTCAGGATATGGTCGGTGTAAGCTAATTTCTTTTCCATATCTCAAAAATTTTCGCTATATTGTGTTTTTGTTTTGTTGAAAGGTTGTAAAGTTGGAATGTTAAAATTATTCTTACAAAATCCCCCCCCCCCTTTTTTGGAGTGGCAGTGGCAGCAGACAGTAGCAGGGGGGAAATGGTTCTTTGAAATATCTCACTTTTACCCCCCATTCTTTTTAGTGGCAGTGGCAGTTAAGAGTAGCAGGGAAAGAAATGGTTCTTTGAAATATCCTACTTTTACCCCCCCCCCTTTTAGAGTCAAGAGTCAAGAGTCAACAGAAAAAAATATCCTACTTTTACCTCCCCCACCGTCCAATGACTAAATGACGCAATGATTAAATGACTTATCTTGAAAAATACCTAATTTAGTACATCATTTTCCTGTGGTGTAACGGTAGCACGGCAGATTCTGGCTCTGTCGGTCGTGGTTCGAATCCATGCAGGAAAGCTTATTGGTTCATTGGTTCATTGGTCATTGGTGCATTGTCGCTTTGAGACCTGTGATTTGCACATTAGGAAATACGCACATTTGCACATTACTTCAACACATCTACCATATCATACGAAAGCGGGTTCGAGTTACCTTCGGGGCGCTTGTTATAGGCCGAAAAGATGATGCACTTTTTATCCTGATCGATACCCGGAAATAGCTTACCGATGACTTTTTTTACACCTTCGAACTCTTTTTTGAGCGCCACAGTGTCCCTTACGTCAATCTTGGTGAGGTACTTAATGGTCGGCGCATAGCCGCCGCCCGGCATAGTTTGGGTCATTATCCTAAAGATGGCCGGGCTGCCCGGAGCGGGTATAATAATCGGGAAGTTATACTTATTGTAAGCATCGGTCGATACCTCACCGTAGAATTTGGCAATATCGTCTTCCTGTTTGTACTGCCAGGTTTCGGCAGGGCGCAGGCATTTGGTAGCGTATTCAAGATTGTTCATGGCATCCACCAGGAAGCCTTTGTTGTAATCGGCTTTGGCAAGGGCATATAGTTCGGGCGCGGTTTTACCATTAATGGCATAGTGGTCAAAATGTAATTCGCCCAGTCTCCAGCCATAGTCGTAATTGCCGTAAACCGCTGTGGCCAACCATTTATCGCCGCCTTGTTCAAGCACCATGAGTGCCACGTAGGTTTCGCGGGTCGAGGCGCTTATGGGTAGTTTATAAAGACTGTCAGGCGGACGCAGTGTGTAGCTGGTATCGGATGCTTTGGTTTTTATATAATATTGATCGAGTATGGTATACTTACCGGCTTTACTCTCGTTGTACATCATCTCGAAGGTGCGCTTGTATTTGGGGTCGGCCAACATTTCGCGCGATAACAAGCCTTCAATAGTTGGCTCGTCATTGCTTTTGGCGGCAGCAAACAATTGGTCGGTAAGTGCTTTAAATTTGTCGCGTTTGCCGCTGCTGATTTTATCGTTGATGTAGATGCCGTTTTTATCGGGCGCGCAGCTATGTAACGCAGCGGCAATTAAAAACAGGGCGCAAAGGCGGGTAAAAAAGGTTGGTATAAAGCGCATCATGATGATTTAGGTTATAGTCCAAATATGTGCATATTTTATGAGAAATTTTGAAAAATAGCGATATTTTAGGGTATGGATTTAAAACTGGTTCGCAGCGGTTCGGATAGTCCCGATTTCAAAGCGTTAGTAGCCCTGCTCGATAAGGAACTGGATGAGCGTTACGGTGCGCAACAAGAGTTTTTCGGGCAGTTTAACAGTCTGGCACAGATAAAACAGGTGGTTGTAGCTTACGCGGATGATGTACCTGCAGGCTGCGGCGCCATCAAAGAATATGAAGCCGCGACTACCGAAGTTAAGCGGATGTTTGTAAAACCGGGGTTTAGGGGCAAAGGGATTGCCGCCGCTATATCAGCGGAACTTGAAAAGCGGGCGAAAGAATCGGGCTACAGCCATACCATCCTGCAAACCGGGCTTAACCAGCCGGAGGCAGTGGCTTTGTACGCCAAAGCAGGGTATTGGCACATTGAAAACTACGGGCAATACGCGGGGACTGATGATAGTATTTGTATGAAGAAAAAGTTATGACTGTTTTTTATCCCATTTATTGATAAACTCGCGAAGCAAGTCATTTTGCTCTTTTTTTAGTCTCAAAAACCGGGTTACCCAAACATAAATAAGAATGAGTGTAGTAAGTAATAGTACCAATAGAAACAGTGGCCATAATAAAAGCAGCAAATATGGCGAGTTGTCCATGAACGTAAAAATACCTGTCATAAGTTTAGTTTAGATAGACCAAAGTAGCATTTATTTTTAACTAAAATAACATAAAAACAATAAAATGAATAATATACAACCCTTCCACATCGCTATACCGGGGTATTAATTGATGAGGAAAAGGTTATAAATTTTGCAACGTAAACCAATCATCAATGGAGTATATACCCTACCTAATATTAACACCACTGGCATTTTGTTTTGGTTTCCAATACCAAAATTCAACTGTTAAACGAGAGGTTTTTTTTAATTCGGGCTGGTATAGGTTTTTGCAACTAATGTTTAGCCTGTTACTTATAGCACAGTTTTCTATTATTAGGGCGCTATTTGGTTACCAGGAAAACTGGACAAAGATGCTTGCTGTTACGGGAACGTTCTATTTGTTTATGATCACTATAAATTCGGTGTTTTTGCGGATATCTAAGAGGATAACAACACTCGAATGTGTGTTCTATTTTTTGATCTCATTAGCACTCATCGCGTACTTCCTTTTCATATTGGGGGAAGCGTTAGCAGCAACTGCTGCACACCACCCTTAGCTATTTATAACAACATACTATATGAGCAATATACAACCTTTCCACATCGCCATACCGGTTTACGACCTGGAAGCAGCCCGCAAATTTTACCGCGAGGTACTGGACTGCCCTGAAGGCCGCTGCGACACCCTCTGGACCGATTTTAACCTATACGGGCATCAATTGGTGATCCATTACAAACCCAAACTGGCCGATGCGCCACAACTGCACCATAATCCAGTCGACGGGCATGATGTACCTATCCCCCACTATGGTGTGGTGTTGGAATGGGATGCCTGGCACGAACTGGAAGCCAAGTTGGAGAAGCACAACATCAAATTTGTGATAGAACCGGGCATCCGTTTTAAAGGCAAACCCGGCGAGCAGGCCACCATGTTCTTTTTGGATCCTTGTGGAAACGCACTGGAGTTTAAGGCATTTAAGGATATAGGGCAATTGTTTGCGGTATAAACAAAACAATCTTATCCGTCCATTGTTGCCATATCATAAGTTTAACCCTTATAAAAACGAACAAGATGGATAAGATCAGGAAATTTGATTTGATGGAGAAAATTGTCCACGAGTTGGAGGATTTAAAGAACAGCCAAACGGCTTTGATACAAAAGCTGGCTAAAATTGAAGTAGATAATATGGACCTCGGCGATAAGCGTCTGGAGAAAGACCTGCCCGATATGCACCAGCGCGTGGCTGATAACCTGGACGCTGTAAAGAGCATTTTAGAATACTTTGCCGGGCAAACCGACACGTTTAGTGCTAAAAACAATATCGCTGCGTTAAAAGAGCAGGAAACGATCAACAACTTATAGTTTTCCCTGTACCAATGAAAAGCCATCCATTATTCAACGGATGGCTTTTTTGTTTTTTGATATTTTAGCTATATTTAGGTTACAATTCCATCAGCATGGCAAAAAATAAAACCAACGAAACCGAAGTAAGCGTTGATGACTTTATCAATGAGATACCCGATGAGAAAAAACGGGCCGATAGCTACCGTATGATCGCGATGTGCAAGGAAGTTACCGGCCTTGAACCTAAAATGTGGGGGCCAAGCATTATTGGTTTTGGTACCTATCATTACCAATATGATAGTGGCCATGAAGGCGATATGCCATTAGCGGCTTTTTCTCCACGAAAGGATGCTATCAGCATATACCTCTGTTCGGG
>NZ_CAITNG010000032.1 GCF_903893715.1 uncultured Mucilaginibacter sp. | reverse complement strand
GGCATCGAGGTATTGAAAAGCAAAACAGCTCCCGCACGCCCCGTTTTAATAGTGCGTGGCGATAAATTTGATAGTAATGACCTGAGGTATACGCGTTATGAAAATAATATCCCAACTTTTTTGATCGACACTGTGGAAAAAGTTCAATTTGCACACGCGCTTGCGCCGGCATTGATCAGGTACACGCTGGATGGCTCCGAGCCAGACCAAACTTCGCCTATATACGATGCGCCCATTGCCATCAACAAAACCTGTAATTTAAAGGCCAAAGTATTCGACCCTACCTGGCTGCAAGGCCCCTCTCGTAGCGAAACGCTTACAGCGCACTTTGTTGTAAGAACTGCCGAAACCGGCCTAAAAAGACCGTTATCGAACGCCAATACCGGCTTATTGGTTCAAGTTTTTGAAAAAAACACGAAATTATATAATAACAAGGGCTTTTTTGATGCCAACAGGGTAATGATCCCTGACCTGAAAAAGGAAAAAGAAATATTGACCACCAATGTGTCCGGATTTGCATTACCCCAGGTAACACCAACCCATCCATTGACGGAGCAATGCAAGGGCTTTTATAAATTCACCGGCCTATTTTGGGCAAAAGAAAGGGGCGTATATAAATTTGACCTCAACTCATGTGGGCCCGTAACCTTCGATATCGGATCGCAAACTGCCATTGAAAACACCGGCGTTTTCCACCAACAGCAAGCCCACCGATATGGCGAAGCATCTTTAGATAAAGGATGGCATAAAATTGAGCTCGTGATCTGCGATCCGCTATTCTGGAATATTAACAGTCTAGAACCGATGCCTTTTGAAATGCATTACCAAATTAATGGGGGGGCTAAGCAAAATATAGATGAAAAGGAGCTTACATTCGAACCGGCAGGGAATTTAAGTATCACTAAAACGCCAAAATTGGTGTGGCACGAGGCTTTAAAAACCGATTTCATGTTGGAACCCGGATTTGATTTGGCCGTTTATGACCGCACCGGCAAAAGACGCGACAGCGATTTTTTAGATATCGAGTACGCAACACCCTTCCACACAGAAAGAACAAAAACGATAGAACTTACAGACAGCCGCAATACCGTGAGGTGCTATAACGGATACTTCCATGCTTCTTCGCCGGGCATATACACTTTCAAATTACCGGGGCGGATTGGCGACAATGGCAACCTTGGCTCGCTTCAGGCAACATGTCAAAATCAATTAAAGGTAGACGGTGAATTTGTGGTCCAACGCGGTGTATATGGTCGCAATCCAACCGGCCAAATTGCGTTAAAAGAGGGATGGCATCGCATCTCGTTTCGCTTTGGCCCGGGAAAAGGGTTTGCCGACGTGCTTTTGCCGGATGGGCAAATGCTGCCATTGAATGGTGAGAATATATTCAGAAACACGTTGGTAAGCGTCGCATGTGATGGTAACAATATAAAACAAAGCCCTTTCGAAATATATAAACCGGTAAAAGTAACACTCGGCTTACCGGAAAATATCAATGCGGATATCAGATATACATTGGATGGAAAAATACCCGAAATCACTTCCCTAAAATATATCGAACCGCTAAACATCGACCAAAGTAAGAAACTGTGTGCCGCAGCGTTCCTGAATGGCCGAATGATTACTGCACCGGTAACCATGGATTTTCAACTGGTTAGCGTTCCAAATCTCGGGTTGTTGGGTAGTACTGATTTTACAAGATGGGACGGCAAACCCGGGCCTTATTACCAAACACCATTTTATCAAGTGTGGCTTGCACCTTATGATATATCAATCAATGAATCAACGCGCAAGGTACTTGCCATGCTCGCCTCGGCTACCGATAAAGCTTCAAATGTCGATGTCAATGTGTCCAGAGGAGGGAACCATGCGGGTTTGAAATTACACCATATCACCATGCGCGAAAATGCGCTTAGCGTAGCCATATGGTTCAAAACCAGCGAAATGACTGGCAAATTATTCGGAAAAGATGGCTATAATGCATTTGGAAAGGGCTATAAAACGTTTTCCTGCAGTATGGATAACGGAAGATTAATGGCGTCGCCGGGCCATTTAGCAGGAGGGAAAATCGAGCCGAATACCTGGTCGTTTGCATTGCTCTCCGCTGATGAAAAAGAAATGAGCCTGTACCTTAACGGTGAAAAAGTGGCGACCGGCCCAGGCACAAAAGATATCAGTACGGATGCACTCGACTTTTTTGTTGATCACGGTGCTTATTTATCGGAACTAAAAGTTTTTGACAGGCTTTTAAACGCGGAAGA
This sequence comes from uncultured Mucilaginibacter sp., assembly GCF_903893715.1. Classification (GTDB taxonomy): domain Bacteria; phylum Bacteroidota; class Bacteroidia; order Sphingobacteriales; family Sphingobacteriaceae; genus Mucilaginibacter. The sequence continues at coordinate 459 of NZ_CAITNG010000032.1, read as the reverse complement.
AGTGAAACATTTGTATCAGACAACAAATACATACAAGTAACAACCTTTATATGAGGCTATCGAAAGCCTAATTAAAAAGAAGGGAGCAAGCGTTCATACTTAATGCTTACTCCCTTTTGGTAACCACGCAATCTCTTTACCTGTCCTCAATAAAGGAGGGCCATTAAAATACCCTAATGATGTTAAAAACATATCCACTTTGCAAATAACGTTAACTACGATCTGTTCGGTTGCCGTATAATTAGGCAGTATAAATGCATGCCGGGTTTGAGGTAGCAGTTCTAAATCACAACGATTACCTGCCTTTAACATACTGTCGCGGAAGGATATTGAGTATACGGGCAAAATAATCTTGTCATCAAGACCATGCATAATCAATGTGGGCGGTTCATTTTTATGAACATTGAACAAAGGCGATACTTGCTTGGCCAACGAAAGCTGGGCAGGTGTCGGGATCAG
>NZ_CAITNG010000031.1 GCF_903893715.1 uncultured Mucilaginibacter sp. | reverse complement strand
TCTTTTTCAGGATGGTTACAAAGCCCCGCACATGCTGCGCCGATTGCGACTCGGTGCCGTCCATTTGTTTGGGTTCGCCCACCACAAAACGTTCAACCGGGTTGGTGGCGATGTATTTTTTCAGATAGTCTACAATATCTTTCGGGTGTATGGTATCCAGTCCGTTGGCAATGATCTGTAAAGGGTCAGTAACGGCAATGCCGATGCGTTTGGTACCATAATCAAAAGCCATAATCCTCATCGGAGCGTATTGCGTAATGCGATTTGCGTATTGCGCCATTTACAAATGTAGCTGAATGTTGCTCTTCGGCGTTCGTTTTTTGTCATAATTAAAAAATCTCAGTACGCTATACGCCAATCGCAATACAATTTCGCTATTTTGCACCAAATGCAGTTTAGCACCATTATAGGCCAGCAGGAAATCAAACAACGCCTCGTTAACACCGTTAAAGAGAACAGGGTGAGCCATGCACAATTGTTTTTAGGCCCCGAAGGGTCCGGCAGCCTGGCGTTGGCCGTGGCTTATGCCCAATATGTTTCGTGCGAGGATAAACAGGAAAATGATTCCTGCGGGGTGTGTTCATCCTGTCGTAAATATCAAAAGCTGGTACATCCCGACCTGCATTTTTCATATCCCTTCTTCGCAAAAAAAAGCGACGAAACGGCATTAAACTATATTGAAGAATGGCGCGACGCATTTTTGGCCAACCTATACCTGAGCCTCGATATTTGGCGCAGCTATCTGCAGGCCGAAAACAAACAGGCCAACATCAACATTGCCGAGTGCCACCAAATCATCAAAAAGCTGGGCTTTAAACCCTTTGAGTCGCCATACAAAATATTGATCCTTTGGTTGCCCGAATATTTGGACAAAGAAGGCAACGCCCTTTTAAAAATTATTGAAGAGCCGCAGCCCAACACCCTGTTCCTGCTGGTGGCCCAAAACCAGGACCAGATATTGAACACCATTTTATCGCGCACGCAATTGGTGAAAATACCACGGTTGAAAGACGAGGTAATAAAAGAATACCTGATTGCCGAACATAACCAAACCGAGCACGCGGCGACCGAAATTGCTTTTTTGAGCAGCGGCAATTTAACCGAAGCTTTGGCCATGCTTGGCGAAAACGAAAACAGCTTTCATGATATGTTTGTGAACTGGCTGCGCATGTGCTACGCCAACAAAAAAGGCAGCGATATCCTTTCCTTTGTTGATGAATTGGCCAAGATAGGCCGCGAAAACCAAAAGAATTTTATGCGGTACGGCATCAGCTATATCCGCGAATGTTGTATGATACTGGCCGGTGCAAGCAACCTGGTACATCTGCCTGCCGACGAGCTGGACACGGCCCAAAAAATGACAAAAGTGATGAGTTTGCCAATGGCCGAAGCCATTGGGAATATCCTCGAAAAGGCTCATTATCATGTGGAAAGAAATGCAAACCCGAAAATTTTATTTTTAGATGTATCTTTACAGCTTGTAAGTGTGTTAAATTTTAAAATAATCCCGCAAGGGAATCAATATATACCGAACTAATTATGGGATGTGGAAGTTGCTCAACAGGCGGATGTGCGCCTGCAGGCTGCAAAAGTAATGGCTCGTGCCTCACCAACGGATGCAGTAAACTGGATGTTTACGATTGGCTTGCCAACATGGATAAGCCAACAAATTATAAGCCTTTTAACGTTGTTGAAGTAAAATTCAAAGGATCGAGAAAGGAATTTTACCTCAATACCGATAACCTTTACCTGGAACTGGGCGAACTGGTTGCTGTTGAAACCACTACCGGTGGCTTTGATGTTGGCCACGTATCCATAACCGGCGAACTGGTGCGCATGCAATTGGTAAAGCGCCATGTTAACGAAGCCGACATAGCCAAAAAAATATACCGCAAAGCTACCCCTGCCGATGTTGACAAGTGGAAAGCCGCTAAAGATTTGGAGTGGGAAGCCATGCACAAATCGCGCACGCTTGCGCTAGATTTGGGTTTGCAAATGAAGATAAGCGACGTGGATTATCAGGGCGATAAAACCAAGGCCACATTTTATTATACGGCCGAAGGCCGCGTCGATTTTCGCGAGCTGATCAAAAAAATGGCCGAGGCTTTCAGGATACGTATCGAGATGCGGCAGATAGGGATGCGCCAGGAAGCCAGCCGTTTAGGCGGCATCGGCTCATGCGGTCGCGAGCTGTGCTGCTCCACCTGGCTTACTGATTTTAAAACGGTTTCCACTTCGGCGGCCCGTTACCAAAACCTGAGTTTAAACACCTTAAAACTTGCCGGCCAATGCGGCAAGCTAAAGTGCTGCCTCAACTACGAGTTGGATACTTACATGGATGCGCTGAAACACATTCCGGATAATGTAAACTACCTCAAGACCGAAAAAGGCGATGCCCGCCTGCAGAAAACCGACATCTTTAAAAAATTGATGTGGTTTAGCTATCCTAAAGACGATAACTGGGTGCCTGTTGAAATTGACCGCGTAAAAGAAATACAAAAACAGAACAAAGAGGGGATAATTCCTGCCGACTTAGGCGAAATGCGCGAGCCTGAAACTAAAGCGGCCAAAGTGCTCGACTATGAAAACGTGGTTGGGCAAGACAGCCTTACCCGCCTCGACGAGCGCAATCGCAATAAAAACAGGAACAACAAGAGTAAAAGCCGCAACCCCGATAACCGTCAGGGCAACCAGCAACCTCAACAACGTAGGGAGGGCCAACTCAATATGCCAAAAGGCGTACCTATCGATGCCGCAAAAGCGGCAGGCGGTGTGGCAACGGCACCTGCGGCAAACCCCAACAAACGACGGAACAAAAACCGTAATAAAAACAGGAACAGGAATAACCCCAACGGGAGCAATACGCCAAAAACCGAATAATGAAAAGAGTGATAAAATGCCTTATGGTTTTAGTTTGGGCAGGTACGATACTACTTGTTGATGGCTGCATGGGGAATGACCCCAATACTGTTATCGACAAAAATATCGAAATGTCCAATCAAAACTGGTCGTATGCCGACAGGATGAAGTTTGACGTAAAGATTGACGACGCCTCGGCTTTTTATAACATCTACTTCAATTTACGAATTACGGCCGATTATAAGTATGCCAACCTGTTTGTGTTGATACATCAAACCGGTCCTGATAAAAAGACCAAAACCATACGCCAGGAATATACTTTGGCCAACCCCGATGGCGAATGGCTGGGCGATGGTTCAGGAAATTTGTACAACTACCAGATACCTTCACGCACGCATTATAAATTCCCAGCCAAGGGCGTTTACCACTTCGAAATAGAACAAAACATGCGCGATAATCCTTTGCATGAGGTGAGCGATGTTGGCTTGAGGGTGGAAAAGGTGCAGTAGAGGCTACGATAGGAGCTCAAGGCCTTCGATAAATAAAAAATCTTTGGTGTTTAATGTATAAACTGAGGCGTTATAGAATATTGCTGCAGCAGCGATCAACATATCGGGAACCGCTGGTCGATGGCTTAAAGAATATTTCATAAATAAATCATCAAAAACCAAAGTAACATTATGGTTTAATGAGAGAATAGTAAACTTGCTTACCAACTTTTGGCATTGCAAAAACTCTTGTTTGCTTCGAGCTCCCCGGTAAAATTCGGCTACGATAACAGGTGTTATGTGCAGGTCGGCCTGTTCAAATTCGTAAACTTTATTGATTATTGTTGGGTTGCCCCGCTGAATTTCGATAAGAATGCAGGAATCAAGGATTACCATTTTTCGGGCCAGCCATTTTCACGTATTTTTTCGATCCCGGGGAAATCAGGGATGGGTTCTATGTCATCCAAAAAGTTTTTCACTCCGGTATTTGATGGTTGCATTTCGTTTATTTCAAAAGCAATTACCTCGATTTTTTTTCCATACAAATCCTCCGGCAATTCAATGCTATGATTTTCTTTATCCGGTGTTAAAATTTGTCTGTACATAACTGTCTGTAAACAAATATACTTAAAACGGTTTTATCATCAAAACATTATTCAATCGTTCCTTTTAGAAAAACTCTTAGTTATTGCTAAAACACCTACATTTGTTTTGCTAAAATTTTTATCAAAATGGATGTCGTTATTTTAAGCGTATCGGTAGTAATCCTTATTGTGGCGGTTATTTTTTTTATGAAGAAACCTGCGGGAGGTTCTGCGTCCGGCGAGTTGAACATTCAACTTGCCCGGGCCGAAGAAAGGGCCATATCCCTCACAGCCGAGCGCGACAATATTGCCCTGCAGCTACAAAAAGAGCGCCTGCGCCTGGAAGAAGGCATAGCGCGGCTTAACCGCGAACTGATGGCCGAAAAGAACATCAGCGCGCAGGCGCATGAGGCCCTGAAAGCGCAACGCGAACGCCTGGCCGAGCAGGATGTTTACCTGCAACAGGTGCACGAAAAATTTAAGCATGAATTTGAGAATCTCGCCAATAAACTGCTCGACGAAAAATCGCAAAAGTTTACGGAGCATAACCGCAGCAGTATGGATGTTATTCTCAATCCCTTTAAAGAAAAGCTGAAAGACTTCGAGGACAAAGTTGACAAAGTATACAAAACCGAAGCCGAAGAGCGCAATGTGTTGAAGGGCGTGATTACCCAGCTAATGGACCTGAACAAACAGATAAGCGACGAGGCGCATAACCTAACCAAAGCCCTGAAGGGCGACAGCAAGAAACAAGGTAATTGGGGCGAAGTAATTTTAGAGCGTGTATTGGAAGGTTCGGGCCTGGTGCGCGAGCGGGAATACCGCATCCAGACCAGCTTAAATGGCGCCGAAGGCGCCCGATTTTTTCCGGATGTCATCATTGACCTGCCCGATGGCAAGCACCTGATCGTCGACTCAAAAGTATCCCTTGTGGCATACGAGCGTTTGGTAAACTGCGAAACGGAAGAAGAGCGTAAACTGTTTGCCAAGGCGCACATCGAATCGCTGCGCAACCATATTTCCTCGCTCTCTTCCAAGCGCTATCAAGACCTGTACCAGATCAGCTCTCCCGATTTTGTGCTGCTGTTTGTGCCCATCGAGTCATCGTTTAGCATAGCTGTACAATTGGATGCCGAACTCTTCAATTATGCCTGGGAAAAACGTGTGGTTATTGTAAGCCCGTCCACCCTGTTGGCCACGCTGCGCACCATCGCCAGCATTTGGAAGCAGGAGCGCCAGAACCGCAACGTGCTCGAAATTGCCCGCCTTAGCGGTGAAATGTACGATAAGTTTGCCGGTTTTATCGGCGACTTGGAGGGGATTGGCAAGGGCATTAAAAACAGCCAGGAAAATTACGATAAAGCCATCAACAAATTGACCACCGGCCGGGGTAATTTGATTGGTACTGCCGATAAAATCAAAAATCTTGGCGCTAAAGCTGATAAACAGATAGACCAGAAATATTTAAATGAAGATGAAAATTAGTTGGCGGCAACGGTTGTTTGCATATCCATCAACATATTCATTTTTCCATTCATTTTCATGTTTTTTGCTTGCGGCATAGCAAATGAATAAATAACTTTCATATTGTTTTGAACAGTTGTGGGGTATCCTATTGCCGTATCGAATATCATTTTACCGTCGCCTCCGCCTGTCATGTCCATAGTCATCGCTTTTCCGGTCATATCCATGGTCAATTCCATCTTCACATCAAAATATGCTTTGCTGCTTTCAACGGCTATTAATTTGTAGGTTGTTTTCGACAACATTTTGGCCGACATGCCGGCTATCGGGATATCCATTGGAATATCCTGCACAAATGTGTCGCCTACTTTCATGGCTTTATCGGGGAAAACAATATTACCCTGCATATTTTTTATCATTTTCATAGTTGCTTCCTTCACACTATCCGTCAGTTTTATGCCACTAATTGAGTCAAGGCTCATTTTACCATCTTTGGTAAACTTTCCGTACATCTTCTGTATGCCACTATTCGGTATCGGTAAATTGCTTTCTTGCCCATTCATGGTCATTTTTGCGGATAATTGTGCAATGTTCATCACCATAGGAACCTCATTAACTGATGTTGCAGCGCTGGTTTGAACATCCATTTTTGAATTGCTTTGCATCTGCATAATCATTGGCATCTTTTGTCCGCTTTTTTTCAAACTATTCATAATGGTCGAATCACCGGAAATATTCATTTCCATGTTCATATCCATTTTCATTAAGAGTGCATAACCATGTTTAGGTAAATACTGCATTTTAAAAAGCAATTCTTTTTGTGCCTTTAGTGCTGTAAATGTGAAAGAAAAAAGGACAAGTGGAATAAATAGCTTTTTCATGGCTTATAGTTTTGCAATAAACTTAGTTAAAATAATTCGGCATATTATTACCTCCATAAAAAATAAAAGTATGGGTAAATATGGGTGTTTTCTGAAAAGAAAATTAACGCTTATTCGCCCTTAAAAGCATTCCAGCCCTGGGCCTTCAACTCATGTACCACGCCCGCTTTTGAAACCAGGTTGCAGCCTGCTGCGGCTTCGGTAATATGCCCGATGATACTGATGTCGGCATTGTGCTTTATCTTGTCATAGTCGGCTTGTTTAACGGTAAATAACAGCTCATAATCCTCGCCGCCACTCAGTGCGCAAACCGTTGGGTCGAGGTTAAACTCTCGGGCGGTATCATACGTCATCGGGTCGATGGGTATTTTTTCTTCGTATAAATTACAACCCTTATTGCTTTGCTTACAAATATGCAGAATTTCTGAGGCCAAACCATCCGAAATATCGATCATGGCGCTCGGTTTAACTTTCAAATCTTTCAATAAGTTTAATATATCTTTTCTCGCTTCCGGTTTTAATTGTCGTTCAACGATATAATCTTTCCCTTCCAAATCCGGTTGGATGTTGGGGTTTTCCAAGAAAATCAACTTCTCGCGTTCCAATAATTGCAGACCCATATAAGCTCCACCTAGGTCGCCCGATACACAAATCAGGTCGCCTTCTATAGCTGTATTACGGTAAACAATATCGTTTTCATCGGCATAACCCAAGCTGGTAACGCTGATTACCAATCCTTGTTTTGATGAAGTAGTATCGCCGCCAACCAGATCAATTTCATATTTATCGCAGGCCAATAACATCCCGCTGTACAATTCTTCAACGGCTTCTAATGGAAATTTGCTCGAAAATCCTAAGGAAACGGTAACCTGGCTTGCCGTACCATTCATGGCGTAAATATCGCTCAGGTTAACCTGTATGGCTTTATAGCCCAAATGCTTTAATGGAGTATAAGCCAAATCAAAATGTATACCTTCCAGCAACATATCAGTGCTTACCAGTACTTTTTTATCTTTAAAATCCAAAACTGCCGCGTCATCGCCGGCGCCTTTTATGGTACTGGGTTGGGTAAGGGTAATACTTTTGGTCAAAAGGTCTATCAAACCAAATTCACCTAATTGCGCTATTTCTGTTTTTCCTTTATTGTCGAACATATTTTTATTTTTTTGATTTCACTGATTTTTGTGATGATTACACCGATTACTTTTGGTCAAACTATCTTTAAATCAGTGAAATAACTTCTTTTAAATCGGTGAAATCACAGGCCCAACTGGGCCGATATCTGTAGCATTCTTTCTATCGGCTTTACCGCTTTTACAATAATATCCTGTGGAACAAATATTTCCGGACTTTCGTTTTTCATACACAGGTATAATTTTTCGAGTGTATTTAGTTTCATATGCGGACAATCGTTACAGGCGCAATTGTTATTGGGTGGTGCCGGTATAAATGTTTTGCCCGGGTTTTCTTTTTGCATTTGGTGCAATATGCCCGATTCTGTTGCTACTATAAATTCCGTCGCTTCATTTTTCGAACTGTATTTTAACAAACCCGTTGTCGAACCTATGTAATCGGCCATTTCCAAAATCACATCTTCACATTCAGGGTGTGCCAGCAATTTAGCTTTCGGGTAGCGCTCCTTCAGTTTGGTAATCTTTTCACGGGAAAATATTTCATGCACCATACAGGCTCCATTCCATAAAACTAAATCGCGACCGGTTTTTTTAGCGACATAAGCCCCCAGGTTTTTATCAGGTCCGAAAATTATTTTCTGCTCTTTTGGTAAACTCTCCACTATTTGAACCGCATTACTCGAAGTGCAAACTATATCGCTCATCGCTTTCAACTCGGCTGTACAGTTTACATAAGTAATCACCAAATGGTCAGGGTATTGCTCTTTAAATTTTTTAAACAAATGCGGCGGGCAGCTATCGGCCAATGAGCATCCTGCTTTCAAGTCCGGTAATAAAACTTTCTTTGTTGGCGATAGTATTTTGGCTGTTTCGGCCATAAAATGGACGCCCGCAAAAACAATGATATCAGCTTCGGTTTTTGCAGCTTGCTGCGATAAACCCAAACTATCGCCAATATAATCGGCAATGTCCTGTATATCGCCATCCTGATAATAATGAGCCAGAATAACAGCATTTTTCTCTTTTTTTAAACGGTCTATCTCGGCAAACAAATCCAGCCGCGGGTCTATTTCTTCGTCCACAAATCCTTTTGGTTTTATTTCATCAAATGTATCCATTCTTCACGTTTTAATAATTACAATTACTTTTTATATAAAAGAAAGCTATTGCTTATTAGGGTGTTGGTAATGTGCAAAAGTAGTATGGTATGCATGCATAAAAAAAGTTTGTAGTAATTTGTTAACATTAAATTCATTTAATTTTTACTTTATGTGATTGATTTACTGTAACATTTATTTTTCAAAATAACTTTTCACCAAGTGAATTGTTAAAAGTTTGTGAGGGGTTTAAATGTGGATTACCACAGGAACTTGGCTGACAATTTGATGACAAGTTTTGATATTTTGGGATAGAATTGTCAGTTGTTAACTATTTTTTTATTTGTTGATTTTTTACACACGCAAAATTAACATCTTTATAGCGGCTTATTAACAGCCGATAATTTTTTCTACATTTTATTGATAAAACATGAACAGGGATGTTGATTTTTTGGTGATAGGTTCGGGTATTGCCGGTTTAAGCTTTGCGTTAAAAGCAGCTAAACATGGTAAAGTACTGATAGTTACCAAATCGAACGAGGACGAATCGAACACAAAATATGCACAAGGCGGTGTTGCAGTGGTTGTGGATAAAAAAGAAGATTCGTTTGAGAAGCATATAAAAGACACCCTAATAGCGGGTGATGGCTTGTGCGACAAAAACGTGGTGAGTATAGTTGTTAAAGAGGGTCCGGAGCGTATTCAGGAGATTATTGACTATGGTACCAACTTTGATAAGACGAACCAAGGACTTTTTGACCTGGCAAAAGAAGGCGGCCATTCCGAATTTCGGGTACTGCATTATAAGGATATCACCGGTTTTGAAATTGAACGTGCTTTATTAGAACAGATTCACCTGGATCCTAATATTGAAATACTGACCCACTATTTTGCTGTGGATTTAATAACCCAACATCATTTAGGAGAATTTGTAGATAAATCATCGCCCGATATCACTTGTTATGGTATTTATGCCTTCAATACCGAAACCAGTACGGTTGAAAAGATATTATCGAAAGTAACAGTAATGGCTTCGGGTGGTGCCGGGCATATTTATTCTATTACAACTAACCCAACTATAGCAACCGGCGATGGTGTGGCCATGGTGTATCGCGCCAAGGGTAAAGTGAGAAATATGGAGTTTATCCAATTCCATCCCACAGCTTTGTATAATCCGGGAGAGTACCCTTCTTTTTTGATATCAGAAGCTGTTCGCGGTTTTGGCGGGATACTAAAAAGGAGGAATGGTGATGAATTTATGCGGGAGTATGATGCACGTGGTTCGTTAGCTCCTCGTGATATTGTTGCCCGGGCAATAGATAATGAAATGAAACGGTCGGGCGAGGAGTTTGTTTATCTTGATATACGACACCGAAGTAAAAACGATATTTTAGCCCATTTCCCTAATATTTATGCCAAGTGTTTGGAAATTGGTATTGATATGACCAAGGATATGATACCAGTTGCGCCTGCCTGCCATTATATGTGTGGTGGGGTAATGGTTGACGAACGCGGTAAATCATCCATATTGCGTTTGTATGCTTGTGGCGAGACATCATCAACTGGATTGCATGGTGCCAATCGTTTGGCTTCTAACTCATTACTGGAGGCATTGGTTTTTGCGCACCGGATATATGAAGATGCCATCATAAAATTTGGACAGAATATAATACCGGAAAATATACCCGACTGGGATGAAAAAGGAGTGCAGCTCTCTAACGAGGACATCCTGGTTACGCACAATATCCGCGAAATGCAAAAAGTGATGAGCGATTATGTGGGCATAGTTCGGTCCGATTTCCGTTTGGAAAGGGCCATGCGAAGGATGGGGCTGCTATACGAAGAAACAGAAGATTTTTACAAGAAAACAAAACTGTCGGTTAAACTGTGCGAGTTGCGCAATTTGATACAGGTATCGTACATTGTTATCAAATCGGCGATGTTGCGTAAAGAGAGCCGTGGTCTCCATTATACCACCGACTACCCAAACCATTTGGAAGTTGTGGAGGATACGGTTTTGAGATAATAAAGAGCGGGAAACGGGATTCGAACCCGCGGCCTTCAGTTTGGGAAACTGATGCTCTACCAGCTGAGCTATTCCCGCTTATAAATGCTAAATTAGAAAAAATTTTACAATATGCCACCCTTGATATTGCCGGTTAAAGATAAAATGCCCACATGGGGTGCTGACTGTTATATTGCCGATAATGCCACCATTGTTGGCGATGTGACAATGGGCGATAATTGTTCCGTTTGGTTCAATGCCGTCATCCGCGGCGATGTTAATTATATCAAGATAGGTAACAACTCCAATATACAGGATGGCGCAGTGATACACGCTACCTACCTGCGTGCGGCCACCAATATAGGTAATAATGTGTCTATCGGCCATAACGCCCTGGTGCACGGCTGTACGCTGCATGACCATGTGTTGGTAGGCATGGGCGCTATTGTAATGGATCATGCCGATGTACAGGAATTTGTAATTATAGCGGCCGGTGCTGTTGTGTTAGAGAATACTGTTTGCGAATCGGGTTACCTCTATGCCGGCATGCCTGCCAAAAAAATAAAGCCCATTACCGATGAGCAGCGTGAGCTGTTAAAGCGTCTTCCTAATAACTACATTATGTATTCAAGCTGGTTTAAGGAGTAGGTTCTTTTGGTACAGTTAAGTCTTCGTTATCATCAAAGTTTGGCCTAATGGTAAAGGGTTTACTATAGTACCAAATATTCTCAGGGTACGTTTTGGTTTTGAGATTTCCTGTGTCCCACTTGCCATTTTTGTTGGTATCGTATATTACGCGCACCCTGTATTTCGTAGTCGGGAAGTTTTTGTACGACACGATACCCGTTTTGGTAACCACGTTGCTTTGAAGTACCGTTACATTATCAGAACTAAGCAACTGGACGACATAGGTTTTTCCTGTATCGGGCAAAACAACCCGTAAGTTCAGTTCTCCATAATTTTCGGGCTTGTCCAGATGGAATTTTTTGTTCGATAGCAAATTCCTATTCCCATAGATATCTGTAAACGTACCCACATTGAAACTGATGGAATAATTCTTGTCATCTTTCCATGGGTATTTAACACTAAATGCTTTTGGGTTTTCGGGGTTTTTGCTAAGTTTTAAGTCGCTACTAACGTCAATGCTGTCTTCCATTAAAATAACACGGGTAGGGTCTACCGAGGTAACGGGGTAACTGGTAAAAACGTTTAAATCGGCCCCCGGTTTCAGGCGTTCATCCGAACCAACATTATACCCTAATTGCAGTACATGCTTGTAGGTGTCGTTTTTCCGTCTCCTCAAAGTAAGTGTGTCAAGCGGCTTACCGTTACTTAAGAACGAAACCTTTACGGAATCGAAGGCCATGCTGGTCAGGTAGATGGTGGTAGTGTCGGATGTTTTGTTAAAATTTACCTGTTTAATGGCATCCAAAGTTGGATCCAGTATTTTTACACCGATAGTTGGTATGCTTTTGTTAAAGGTAAAGAACAGCTTGCCGTCATCGTCTATCCGGCGGTCGATGGGTCGCAGTTTGGCGGGTATTTGCTTAAAGAGGTTCAAATGTATATTTGCCGTGTCCTTAGTAAGGTGTACAGGACTTTTAAGGAAAGCAATCAATTCGTCTTCGTTGTCATAAATTTTATTGACGGTCGTTTCCTTTAAAGCGTAAAGGGTATAATCTCCGGGTCGAAGGTTGCCCAGTTTAAAATTGCCGGAGGTATCTGTTGTGGTATAAACGGCCGGCTTCTTTTTGCCGAACATGGCCGAGTCCTGTTTTAACGGAAAAAGCAAAACGGTTACATCTTTTTCTTTTACCTGGGTAAGTGTGTTGATGACGTTGCCGCTTATGCTGAGCGAATCGATTTTTGGCCCTGTCGAAAAAACATAGGTAAAGTTTTTCAGTACGTTGCCTTCGTTCATATCAGCGATGGCTTTCCCGAAATTGATGACATAAGTGGTGTTTTTTGCGAGCGTGTCTTTCGGGTTGAACTTAATGAACAAACTTTTGGAACGGGTGTATATCTCCGGGAATTTTTCGATGTTGGGCGTAATGGTAATTTCGGTGTACTGATTGTTCAGCCTGAAATATTCATCAAAGTCGAGCTGGATAATTTTGGCCGAAAAATTTCGCGTGGGATTTTCTGGAGTTGCCTTCAATAATTTTGGCGGGGTGCGGTCGCGGGGCCCGCCTTGCGGCCTTTGTATGTTCGCGCAGCCGTTTAGCGCCAAAAAGGCAATTAAAACCATGAAAAATTGAAACAAAAACGGCGGCTTTTTATTTAAGGTCATTTTTAAGCGTTATAATCGATTTTTAACTTTTTATGAAGATTATACTTACTTTTTTAAAATCTTCCGGTATAAACGATATTTTATAATTAATTGATAATTAAGTAATTATATCGCTATCGGCTTACATGTATCATCAAAACTGAAATATCCGATGGCGATACGCCCGAAATACGCGACGCCTGCCCGAGTGTCCGCGGTTTGATGCGCATCAGCTTTTCACGTGCTTCTTTCGAGAGCGAGCCGAGTTGATGATAGTTGAACTCCGGATTGATTTCCTTGTCTTCCATTTTTTTCATGCGCTCCACAATATCCATTTCTTTCTCAAAATAGCTTTCGTATTTTATTTTGATTTCGGCCTGCTCTATAGTTTCTTTATTATAGTTCGATAGTAAGTCGTTCAATGTTTCATCAGCTTTTCGCAAATCGTCAAAACCAACCTGTGGCCGGCCGAGCAAGGCAAACAGTTTTACAGCCTGGCTAACCGGGCTTGTGCCCAGGTCTTCGAGCAACGAATTTACCTCGCCCATTTGTATCGACTTGGTGCGGGTGAATGCTACGATATCATCCGAGTCTTTAATCTTCTTGTTTACTTTGTCCAATCGCTCATCGTTGATGAGGCCCAGTTGATGTCCAATCGGGCTTAGCCTGATATCTGCATTATCCTGTCGAAGCAGCAAGCGATGTTCGGCGCGCGAGGTAAACATCCTATATGGTTCTTCAGTGCCCTTGGTGACCAAATCGTCAATCAACACTCCGATATACGATTCCGAGCGTTTCATAATGAGCTCGTGTTTGTCGTGTACCTTTTGGTGTGCATTGATGCCCGCTATCAATCCTTGTGAAGCAGCTTCTTCATAACCGGTTGTTCCGTTGATCTGCCCGGCAAAAAACAGGTTCGATATGAGCTTTGTCTCTAAAGTCAAGCCCAATTGGATAGGTGGGAAATAGTCGTATTCTATTGCATAACCCGGGCGGAACATTTTGGCATTTTCAAAACCGGGTATTTGTACCAAAGCTTTGTATTGTACATCCTCGGGTAAGGAGGTGGAGAAACCATTGACATATATCTCGCAGGTGTTCCAGCCTTCGGGTTCAACAAATATCTGGTGGCGCTCGCGTTCGGCAAAACGGTTTATCTTATCTTCTATGGATGGACAATACCTCGGCCCAAGTCCTTTGATGCGCCCGGTAAACATCGGCGAACGCTCAAAGCCTTCTTTCAGGGTTTCGTGTACATTACTGTTGGTATAGGTTATCCAGCAGCAACGTTGTTCTTCGGCCAGTTTTACATCGGTGTACGAGAAACGGCCGCGTTCTTCGTCGCCCCATTGCTCTTCCATTAGGGAATAGTTTAGCGAGCGACCATCCACACGAGGAGGTGTGCCTGTTTTCATGCGCCCTGCTTCAAAACCCAGTTCTATTAATTGTTCGGTAATTCCGGTAGCTGCCCGCTCGGCTGCACGCCCGCCGCCCATGCGTTTTTCGCCAATATGGATGACGCCGTTAAGGAATGTGCCGTTGGTCAACACCACAGCATCCGATTCTATCTCTATCCCTAATGAGGTTTTAACACCGCAAACTTTTCCATTTTTGATGATAAGCGAGGATACCATCTCCTGCCAGAAATCAACGTTTGGCGTTCTTTCTAAAGCCAAACGCCATTCTTCCGAGAATCGTTTCCTGTCGTTTTGTGTGCGCGGGCTCCACATGGCAGGGCCTTTTGAGCGGTTCAGCATGCGGAATTGGATGCTTGTTTTGTCGGATATGATACCCGAATAGCCACCTAATGCATCTATTTCCCGTACAATTTGGCCTTTGGCTACGCCGCCCATAGCGGGGTTGCAGCTCATTTGCGCTATGGTTTCCATGTTCATGGTAATCAAAAGCACGCTTGAGCCGAGGTTGGCCGCGGCGGCAGCAGCCTCACATCCGGCATGGCCGGCACCCACTACAATAACATTATACTTGTTAAACATCTTATATGGCAATGTTCCACGTGGAACATTGCAAAACTAATTAATAAACTCAGTCGTTTGATGTTCCACGTGGAACATGCTTAAACAATGACACTATAGCAACACCCGCCCAAATGGCTTCCAATACTACAAACGGATAAAACCGGATCATGCACGACGACAGGCAACAAAGCCCGGCGCCAATTATATTTGATAAGATATAGAACTTGTTGTTACTCGCTATCCTGCCAAACAAATTCAAAAAGAAAGCCGCCAATAGTATCAAAACACCGGTCGAAGCTATGATGTCAGCCAAGCTCATGCTTCACTCAATTCGGTTAATTGCAACCAACGGCTTGTTTTATCATCGAGCATGCCATTTAGTTTTTCAATTTGCTCGGCCAAATAACCCAATTCGTTATGGTCGGTTATTCCCGAATTAAGCAGTTTGGTATTCTCTTTTATTTCCAGTTCAATCTTTGCAATGTCTTTATCCAGTTGTTGCAGCTCTTGCTGGTCCTTAAAGTTCAGCTTGCTTTTCTTTGGTTCGGGCGCTTTTACCACAGGCTTGGCCGCTTCAATTTTGCTTTGGCGCTTGGCTTCGGCCTTCATTTCGTCCAGCTCTATCCTGTAATCCGAATAATTGCCATTATATATTTTGGTAACCCCATTGCCTTCTAAAATAAAAAGCTGGTCGGTTAGCTTGTCTAACAGATACCTGTCGTGTGTAACCAAAACCAAAACGCCGGGATAATTTGTCAAAAAATCTTCCAATACATTCAGGGTATCTATATCCAAATCGTTGGTCGGCTCATCCAAAATCAAAAAATTAGGATTTTTCATCAGGATGTGCATCAATTGCAGGCGTTTCTTTTCGCCACCGCTTAGTTTCGATATAAAACCATGTTGTTTTGCAGGGGGGAACAAAAACTGCGTAAGCAGGCTGGATGCGGTAATGGTTTTGCCGTCGGCCATTAAAATATATTCAGCAACGTTCTTCACTACATCAATTACCCGGTCGGTTTCTTTAAAAACAATACCGCCCTGGTGAAAGTAACCCATCACCGTGGTTTCACCTTTATCTATTTTGCCGCTGTCGGGCTGTAAAGCCCCGGTTATCATATTGAGGAAGGTGGATTTACCACTACCATTCTTGCCGGCAAGGCCTATCCTGTCGCCCTTTTTAAAGGTATAGCTAAAGTTGTCTATCAGTTTGGCACCATTAAAACCTTTGGCCAAATGGTTTATCTCCATAATTTTGTTGCCCTGACGTGCAGCCTTCATGGTCAATTCCACTTTTTCCAGCGGACCGGCATTCTTTGTCTTTTCTTCCAACTCGTAAAACGAATTAATGCGCGATTGTGATTTAGTACCCCGCGCCTGTGGCTGGCGGCGCATCCAATCCAATTCCTTTTTTAACAATTGTGAGTTTTTGTGAAACTGTGCCACGTCGGTCGCCTCGCGCTCGGCTTTTTTCTCCAAATAGTAACCATAGTTACCATTATAGTTGAATATTTTGCCGCGCTCTATCTCAATAATTTCGTTACATACATTATCGAGGAAGTACCTATCGTGCGTTACCAGCAGGATGGTTTTGTTGCCTTCAGTCAATAAACTCTCCAACCATTCTATGGTATCAATGTCCAAATGGTTGGTGGGCTCATCTAAAACATAAATTTCCGGGTTCGCGATAAGCAGCTGCGCCAAGGCTAAACGTTTTTTTTGCCCACCCGAAAGTGTCTCTATTTTTTGCTCCAGATGGTGGATATCGAGGCGGCCCAATATTGTTTTGATGTTGTGTTCGTATTCCCAGGCGTCGTTATTGCTTATTTCTTCGGTAACACGCTCTATCTCGGCATAGTTTTCGGGATCATCTTCCAATAACTCTTCGTACCGACGGATAAGCTGCTGCTGCACATTATCCGAAGCAAAAATAAAATCGCTGATGGTTGCTCCTTTAACAAATTGAGGGTCTTGCTCTAAATAGCCCAGCTTTAGCTCTTTACTGCGTACAACCTTGCCTTCCATTGGTGCCAGTTGGCCCGATAACAGTTTTAATAAGGTTGATTTACCGGCGCCATTGGCACCAACCAATGCAACCCTGCGGCCGCGGTTAATACCAAAGGTTAACTGACGGAACAACCAGGTATCATGAAAAGAGTGGCCAAGGCCTTCAGCTGATATATATGTACTCACAATGATGCTTTTATATAATGGGATATAACGCCCAAATTCGCTGTAAAAGTACGGAAATATAAATTATAGCCGATAAAACAGTTGTGCTGGTGGTTTTGTTATGATACTGAATATAAACGGGAATACTTATATTTGGGTATACCAATCAGCCAATCGCAGCTAAATTTAAGCCAATCAATTGAAAAAGAGTAGTTTATATAAAATTTGTGCCTTTGCAGCGATATTGCTTTGTGGTGTGTTTGCGGCCTGCAATAAAGCGCCGTACGACGGGCAAAGCGGCGACAAGAACGTGATTGTAAGTTCCTTTGCCGGTACGGGGATGAAAGGTGCAGCAGACGGGCCGGTAAGTACTGCCACATTTTACTCGCCGTTGGGCATGGTTTTCGATGCCGCGGGGAATATGTACGTGGTCGACTCGGGCAATAATAAGATTCGTAAAATCAGTACCAGCGGGATAGTGAGCACTTTTGCCGGAACTGGGGTGAGTGGGTCGGACAATGGGCCGGGCACATCGGCCACTTTTAATCAGCCGGAATGTATCGTGATTGATGCCGCCGGAAATTTATACGTTACCGACGGAAATCAAATCAGAAAAATAACCCCGGCGGGTGTGGTGAGCACCTTTGCGGGAAGTGCACAACCCGGTCTGTCTAACGGACCTGTGTCTGCAGCCACATTTTTTATCCCGGGTAATATGGTGATCGATGGCGCGGGCAATATTTTTGTATCCGATTATGGAAATAATGTGATACGAAAAATAAGCAAAGCCGGAATAGTGAGCACATTTGCAGGTTCCGGCGCGTTCGACAGAAATGATGGCCCGGCACTGTCGGCCAGCTTTAATGGGGTTGGCGGCCTGGCCTTTGATGCAGCCGGCAATTTGTACGTAGCAGATATTTACAACTGTTCCATCCGCAAAATAACCCCGGCGGGTATGGTAAGTACGCTTGCCGGAACAGGCAACCCCGGCATTTTGAACGGAATGGGTATTAATGCCTCATTTGCCGACCCGGACGGGCTTATTGTTAATAGCGACGGTAATCTGTACGTGGCCGACAGTGCAAACAATTTGGTCAGGACAATTACCCCGGGTGCTGTGGTAACTTCGTTTGCCGGAACCGGTAGCACCGGTGTAGCCAATGGGTTTGGCAACGTGGCCACGTTCTCAACACCGCAACAAGTAGCCAAAGATGCTCAGGGGAATATCTATGTAACCGACCTGGCAAACCAGATAAGGAAACTAAGCAGGTAGGTTTTTTAGCGACAGATAGTCGGAAGACCTCTAAAATCCGGATATATTGTCATCTAAAATCATAAAAATTATAAAAAAGCAACGGAACAAACACCCCGGCATAAAAATTGCGTGTTGTAACATGTAATTAAATGGAGAAACAATCATGAAAAAAGTATTACACCCCGCTGACAAACGCGGGCACAATGATTTAGGATGGTTAAACACATGGCATTCATTTAGCTTTAGCAGCTGGTACGACCCCGAAAAGATGAATTTCGGTGCTTTAAGGGTATTGAACGATGACTATGTATCGCCATCCAAAGGTTTTGGTATGCATGGGCACGACAATATGGAAATCATCACCATTATCCTATCCGGGCAACTGGAACATGCCGACAGCATGGGCAATAAAGGGATTATCCACGCAGGCGAAGTACAGGTAATGTCGGCCGGAACAGGCATCCGACATTCAGAGTATAACCCATCCGACAAAGAGACGGTTAACCTGTTGCAGATATGGGTTTTCCCCAAAGAAAACGACATTGAACCACGCTATGACCAAAAAAGCTTTATCGACGCTTTAAAATACAACCAATTGAATACGCTCATCGCACCTGAAAAAACAGGCGACGCCTTATGGATAAACCAGGATGCGCGCTTTACCATAGGGCAGTTTGATGCAGGCAAGCAGGTGGATTATACCATAAAAACCCCTGGAAATGGCGCTTATGTGTTCGTGATAGATGGCGCCGTAACCATTGATGGTACCACATTGAACAAAAGGGATGCTTTGGGCATTTATGATACAGATAAATTCAGCATCAGCACAAACGATAAAACACAAGTATTGATTATAGAGATACCGATGTAACAGGAAGAATCACCACGTTAAAAAAATCACAAAAGGGCAATTGCAAAACAATTGCCCTTTTGTTTGTTATACCTGTTCACAACAAGTACAATATGGCAGAACAGGAAGTTAGCGGCTGGAAAAAATGGGTGGAAGAATCGGGGGAACAGGTAAATTTTCTCGGGGCCTTTTTCAGGAATGTATTTACGGGCGGATTTGAATGGAACGAGTTTGTGCGCCAATGTTACCAAATTGGTTACCGCTCGTTTACGCTGGTGGGTATTACTTCCTTTATTATGGGTGTGGTGTTGACCTTACAATCGCGGCCAACGCTGGTAAAATTTGGAGCAAACAGTATGCTGCCTCTTATGGTGAGCGTTTCCATTATCCGCGAAATAGGGCCGGTTATTACCGCGCTGATATGCGCAGGTAAAATATCGTCGGGCATTGGTGCCGAGTTGGGCAGCATGAAAGTTACCGAGCAAATCGACGCCATGGAGGTATCGGGCGCTAACCCCATGCAGTACCTGGTGGTTACCCGCATATTGGCCACAACGCTAATGATACCGCTGCTTACCCTGTTGGGCGATGCCATTGGCCTGTTCGGCAGCTTTTTGGCGGTCAACATATCCGACCACATGAGCTGGATGCTTTATTTTAACAAATGCCTTAAAGCCATCAGTTTTTCCGATTTGTTGCCCGCTTTTACTAAAACCATATTTTTTGGCTTTGCCATTGGTTTTATTGGCTGCTACAAGGGGTTCAACTCAAACAAGGGTACCGAGAGCGTGGGGATTGCCGCCAATTCGGCAGTAGTAAACGCATCATTATGGATATTTTTTTTAGACGTGGTTGCGGTGCAGCTTAGCCAGATACTTTTTTATTGATATGGAACGGATAAAAAAAGAAATAGAACCTAAAAGCAATGAAATAGTTGTTGATATGGAAGACGTGCGCCTGGGCTTCGGCGAAAAAATCGTGCTTAAGCGAGTAAACCTTAAACTGAAACGGGGCGAAAATCTTGTGATTTTAGGCCGTTCGGGTCAGGGAAAATCGGTAGCGATAAAATGTATTGTGGGTATGTTGACACAGGATGAAGGTTCGGTTAAAGTATTTGGCGACGAGGTTTCCGAAAAAAATGAAACCGAACTAAAAGAACTACGCACCCGGATAGGCTTTTTGTTTCAAAGCGGGGCGCTGTACGATTCGATGAGCGTGCGCGAGAACCTGGAATTTCCACTTACACGGGTGTTAAGGATGCGCGAACAAGACGAACTGGATAAAAACGTAGACGAAGTACTGGAAGCCGTAGGCTTGAAGGACGCGATAGACAAAATGCCGTCCGATTTGTCGGGTGGTATGCGCAAACGTGTTGGTTTAGCACGTACGTTAATTGTAAAGCCCGAAATTATGTTGTACGATGAGCCGACCACAGGGCTTGACCCGATAACATCGCGCGAAATAAGCGAACTCATTATGCAGATGCAGAAAAAATATAAAACATCGTCCATTATCATCACCCACGACATGGAGTGCGCACGGATTACTGCCGACCGCATTTTGGTTTTGGATAACGGCGAATTTATAGCCGAAGGAAGTTATAAGGAGCTGGAAAGCTCAGATAAAAAGATAGTAAGATCATTTTTTAAGTAAAGAAGTATGAAAACCACCATTGCACAAAAATTTAAGATAGGAATATTTACCCTTACGGGGATAGTTATCCTGTTTATCGCTATATTTTTGATAGGTAGCCAAAAAAACCTGTTCAGTTCGACCTACCGTTTAAGCGGCATGTTTAAAAATGTTGGTGGCCTGCAAGTAGGCAACAATGTGCGGCTGGCAGGCATAAACGTAGGCGTTGTTGACGATATCGAGCTCATCACCGACTCGACCGCCAAGGTGAGCATCATATTGAACACCAAATACCAAAAGTTTATAAAAACCGATGCCCGATTGGCGGTCGGCAGCGATGGCTTTATCGGCGACAAGCTGATCAATATTTCGCCGGGAGGCATTACATCGCAACAGGTAGCCCAAAACGGGCAGCAGCTGGGCACGGTACCACCGTTTGATACCGATAAACTGATAGCCCGGGCCACGGTTATTATTGATAATGCAGCCAATTTGACGGGCGACCTTTCACAAATTGTCAACAAAATCAATAACGGCAAAGGCAGTATTGGCCGTCTGCTAAACAACGATAAGATGGCCAAAGACATGAAAAGTACCGTAAATGAGGCTAAAAGTACCATGAGCTCTGTAAGAACAAGTACCGGGACTTTAAATCAGGACTTGAAAGCCGCTCAAAGCAACTTTTTGTTAAAGGGCTTCTTTAAAAAGAAAGCCAAAGCAAAGCAAGACTCGATAGACAAAGCAAAAGCAGCGCAGGATACGACGAAGAAAAAGAAAAAAGGCTTTTTGGGTTTGGGTAAAGGATAATAACTACTGTGTACTAATTGCCAGTACGTTTGATGGATAACTTTCGTTCTTTAGCCTGTCGATGGCAGTAACCACATATTTATAATTTTTGGCCCGCTCGATGGTGGCATCCTCAAAATATGGCGTGGTATCGTATTGTATGTGCAGGATGTTTTTTGGGTCATCCAGTGCTACTTTTTCATCGCCTTCAAACCGGTAAACCACGTAACCATATACCGGATCTTTGTCTTTTGAGGGCAGCGGCGCCTTCCAGATAAGTATAATGGAACGTTTTTGAACTTTGTAGCCTAATTCCTGCGGACGGTTAGGGGCTATAGAATCGAGCCAGAGCATTTGCGGCGGCAGTGCCGGGTATTTATAATAATTATCGCTCAGCGAATCGTTTACACCTAACGGGTTGTTAATAAGGGATTTTGAACTGAAAAACACACTGCCCTGCACCCGTGGGTTTTTGCGCAGCAGTTTTATTTGTTCGGGAATCTGCCCGGGTTGTTTAAAGCCGGCGTTACGGATCTCGTTTACCCGATAAGCGCCGTGGCCAATGTACAAATGCCTGTCGTACGTGTTTAAGCTCCACCAGTTTAATAATTTAGCATAATCAGCAGCGCCATAGCCTATCGGCCAGTATAATTGAGGGTTGATATAATCCACCCAGCCGTTTTTAACCCATTTGCGGGTATCGGCATAAAGCTCGTAATATGAATCGCCGCCGTGCGTATCAGAGCCTTCCGGGTCGCGGTAACTGTTTTTCCATATCCCGAACGGGCTGATACCAAATTTCATAAAGGGTTTATGTTTATGTATGCTATCCGTCAGCGTTTTAATGAGCAGGTCCACATTGTTGCGGCGCCAGTCTTCAATATCGGTAAAACCATTGTTGTATTTGGCAAAAGTAGCGCTGTCCTTTATTTTTTGACCCGCTATTTGGTACGGATAAAAATAATCGTCCATGTGCACACCGTCAATGTCGTAATTATCAACCACGTTCAAAACTACTTGTACAATGTATTCGCGCACCTCAGGCAGGCCGGGGTTAAACAATTTTGTCCCGCCATAAGTCAAGAACCATTCAGGTTTTAAACGTGTAATATGCGTTGGGCTAAGATTGGTTTCATTAGCGCTCAACGTTGCGCGATAAGGGTTAAACCAGGCATGTAGCTCCATGCCGCGTTTATGGGCTTCTTTTATGGCCACTTCAAGTGGGTCGAACAAGGGGCTTGGGGCTTGTCCTTGTTTGCCGGTCAACCATTGCGACCAGGGCTCACGGCTTTTGGCATAAAACGCATCGGCGGCAGGCCTTATCTGAAAAAAAACGGCGTTGATGCCCGATTGATGATGAAATTCGATGATATCCGTCAATTCCTTTTTCTGAGTGTCGGATGGGGCGAGTGGCTTGGCGGGCCAGTCGATATTGCCAACTGTAGCCAGCCAAACCGCCCTGAACTCACGTTTCGGCTCGCTTGGCACTTGCGCCGAAACAATGCAAATCTGCAAAAAAAACAACACGAAGAGGAAGAAATATCTCACAGGTAACAGCATTGGCGTAATTTGCTTGCAAAGATATTAAACAGATAAGAAGGCCGATTATTATTGACCATCCAGTTTTAAACATACTAACATCTGTGCTTTTATTAAAACAAAAGGCACCTTTTTTAACTTTATGTATGTTAAACACAGTTCAGCCTCAGCGGAAATAAGGAATGTTGAAAATAGTTCTAAATGAATGTTGTAACTTGTTTTGATGTTTTTTTGCGCTTTACAAGTCAAAAAAACAATATCTTAGGGCACAATTGTAAAAAGTTGGCATAATTATTATGTCGGCATGTTAATAACCAGTATTTGTAACGCCATACCAAACTAAACACATACTATGGAAACCAAGGCACCCCAAAAAAACTCGAATGTAATTTATTTTTTGATCGTTGTTATTTTAGCCCTTGTGGGCACCGACGTTTATCTGCTTATAAAGAAAAATCAGACGGATCGGACAGTTAGCGTACAGAGCGATCAGAAAACAAGGCTCCAATCGGAATTGGACAGTCTGGAACTGCAAATTGAGCAGGTAAATACCGGCAAAGCTAAATTGTCGGCCGAAATGCAGGCGAAAAACGATTCTCTGAAAACTAAGATAAGGGAACTGAGGATTCAGTTGGACAAAGGGAAACTGACCTTAGCCGAATTGAACAAGGCTCAGGAGGACGTTAAACAGCTGCGCTACTTTGTTACCAAATACACTGCCGATATTGAAGAACTAAAAAAGCAAAACCAAGACCTGACCACAGAAAGGGATACTTTAAAATCGAACCTGAACGTGGTAAGCAGCAACCTGAACACAGTTAAAGAAAAAGCAACTAACCTGCAAAAACAAAACGAGGACCTTTCGACCAAAGTACAAATGGGTGCTGCTCTGAAAATGGGTACCATGAACATCAAATCCTTTAAAGTAAAGGACAATGGCAAAGAATCGGACAATAACCGTGCTGCGGTAGTTAAGAAATTTAAGATAGAATTTACCGTTGCCAGCAACCCCTTGGCCGAAAAACGCCTGCACGATATTTTTGTTCGGGTGATAGACCCAACGGGTAACCTTATTACAGCACCAGAATCAGCTACGTTTCAGGTTGACGGGCAGGACCTGCAATACACCTATAAAGCACCGGTGGATTTTAAAGATGACGGCAGTGGCTTTACGATCGACTGGATCAACCCTAACCATTTCCAAAAAGGCACCTATACCGTATTGCTTTATTCGGACGGGTATACCATGGGGAAATCGAGCGTAACGCTTAAATAAAAAAAGGGCGGATGTTTAGTGAAGGTTATGGCCGGTTGGCTGCGATACTTCGGGAAAGCTGATGTAGAACGTTGTGCCTTTCCCAATTTCCGTATCAAAAGATATGGTACCTCCGGCATAAGTAATGGCATTTTTTACCAATGCAAGTCCCAAACCTGTGCCCGAGCTTTTGGTGGTAAAGTTGGGCACAAATATCCTTTCGCGCAGCGCTTCCGGTATACCGTTACCGTTATCTTTAATTTGGATAAATACTTCGCCCGGTTTAACGGTATAAGTAATCTCGATGATACCGACCCTCTCAGCCGGAATGGCTTCTGTAGCATTTTTCAACAGGTTATTAAAGCAGCGCAATATCTGGTCGCGATCGGCCATTATATACAATGCCCTTGTTGGCTGCGTGTAAACAATCTCGAGGCCGTCTGCTTGTTTAAAAATGGTAACAGCTTGCGTCAGCAGCTCAAAAATATCGATGCGCTCGATATGTGTTTCTGGCATTTTGGCAAAATTGGAGAACTCGGAGGCTATGCGGGATAAGCTGTCAATCTGCTCAACAAATGATTTGCTAAAGCGTTCAAATTTTTGGTCAAACCGGGGGTCTTTATCTTTCCATGCTTTTTCGAGCAACTGCAAGCCAAGCTTTAAGGGAGTCAACGGGTTTTTTATCTCGTGTGCCACTTGTTTGGCCATTTCGCGCCAGGCATGTTCGCGTTCGCTTTGGGCAAGTTTGCTCGCGCTATCCTCTAACGCGGCTATCATGTTATTGTATTCTTTGATCAGCGAGCCAAATTCATCGTTATGGTGCCATTCTATGGGTTCGTTTTTGCGGCCGTAAATAGTTTTGCTCAGGCTTTGTTGTATAATGGTTAAAGGGGTAGTTATTTGCCTTGCAACAGCGATGGCGAACAGACCAATGGCCACAAATACCAAAGCGTATACATTGATCATGGTATTTAAAAATGCGCCGATATGTTCTTTATATTGGTTTTGGTTCGAAAAATAGGGCAGCTGTAAAAATCCGGTAACTTCCTTTTTTGAATTGCGCACCGGTGCATAAGCCGATTTATAGTCGAGCAAACCAATAAGTTCCGGATTTATAAACCCCGACTTTTTTAAGCGGGCCAGATATATAAAGGCCTTTGCGTTCATGCGCGGTTCAATCAAGCCCGCTTCATACAGCTTGGGCTGGGTGGTCAATATTTCTTTGCCATCGATATTGAACAATGTGAGGTCTGACGAGTAGGTGTCGGCGAAGGAATTAAAGGCCAATAAGGTATTTTCATCGTTGTCGTTGAGGGTTTTATCAAACCCCGCTTTTTCAAAAGCCAAAGCAATGCGCGTAATTTTGTCGCGTATCTCATCGTCCTGCTGATTGATATATTGAGCCCTAACCGAGAAAAAAGTGAGTACGCCGATGATGATGAGGGTTATAACTACCGCAAAAACCATCGACAATTGTATGCGGGTTTGGTATAGCACCTTGTCAAAATTGTACCAAAACCCCCATTTTGGCCGTTTAAAGTGCCTAATGTTTTCCCAAAGCTGGCCAACGCCCAACACCAACAAATTGAATATGGCAAAAACAAGGAAGAAGAACGTAAGTGAAGTTAGGCCGGTAAACAATTTGTCATCTTCTTTGCTTACAACAATTATTTTTCGTTCGCCGGGTTGGTAAATCAAATGCGAATAACCGGTATCGCTGTTATTGGCCACATTATCACTTGTGTTTTTATAAATATATTGACCGGGTTTGCCCTCAAACTCTGAATTGACTAAGCTGTAAACATATTTGCCGTTTTGGTTGATGAGCTTCCCGTCCAGATAATAAGCATATGAATATTCCTTCAGGTTGTCAGCGTTATCGGCGTTACCCTCCACCAACAATTCGGGGAAAAGCTCTTCGTTTTTTGTGGATTTGGATTTAAGGTAGAAAACAACGGTACCGATTTGTTCGCCTTTTGATGTGATGGGGACGATGGCAAAGTATTCGCGCGAGCCAAACGAGTTATTGTCTTTATAAAAATAACGAGTCGGAATTACTTTGGTGCCGCTCATTTCCACCATGTATTTAAACTCGTTCAACGGGTCGGTGTTGTTGCCCGACAAGGGTTCGTCATGGAGATTGTACTCGTACGTCGAGAGGTCGAATTTGGTGAGATAACCGTTGAAATATAGTTTTTTGAACCTGTTTTGAAGATAAACGGTACTGCCGGAGGGATTTTTAAAAAATGCGACCAGCGAATTGTCTTTTAACACACGGTCTTCTACCTCTTTAAAAAGGGCCTCGGCATCGGGGTCATCATCGGTTTCAAGTTGTTTTACCAACTGCTTCCGCGTTTCTTTTTCTTTGATATTTTCGAAATTGTACAGCTTAATAGATGATAAGGTAGAGCACACGATGATGATACCGATATACACAACCGGGGTAAACTTGCCATTGCCGTAAAAAACAGACCAACCGCGTATAATAATGATTAAAGACCATAACAGGTAAAAGCACGAATAATCCTTTTGCAAAACATCGGGTATGGTAGCAAGCAAAACAACGGCCATCAGTACATAAAATTTGTTGCGATGGCTTATATTCAGTTTTGAACCAATGGCAATGCAGGTTTCAGTTAGCAAAACAAATGAAAAGAAAAACAAACACAGCGCAATAATGCCAACTACACTCAGCGCGCTCAGGTTGAGCACATTATTGACGTCGAAATTGATGGTTGAATTTAAAACCTGACTTTGGGCAAGTACCAACAGCAGCCTTGAAACAATAACAAGGAAAACAACACAGGCAACACAAACGATGAAACTGCGCGACCGACTTTTCACATAACCAATTATCTTATCGCGGCTTTGGTAAACATAAAGCGCAAGCCATGTGAGTAAGATAGTATTGATCATAAAATCACCTTCATTCGGGAACAGCCAGTTTAAATGATAAAAACCGGGTTTAAACAGGTCGATTTCGGAGTAGATATCGGGCCAGTGGTAATACAGGCCCATAAACCTTACTGCAGCTATAAAGCCGCCAACAACGCTAAAAGACATAAGGATATGGCCCTTGCGGTTAATATAATTGGCCAGGTTGTTTACCAGCACGCACATCAACAACAAACCCGACAGCCATAACATTAACTGGATGTATTGGAAGGTATGGTTCCAGTCGTTGGGTTTTAGTTTTACGGTAAAGAGGTAATGGTTATCAATAGTATGTATGCTGTAGGTATTGTGGTCGGTAAAATCGGCTATATCAATATTGTCGTCTTGCAGCAGGTCGGGCGAAAATACGTTTTGCAGGTAGGTGTTTTGATATGAGTACTGGTTTTTAACGGGGATGAAAAAAACCACGGAGAAGGCCCCTTCCGTTTTTCTGATTTCTTCATAATAGCCGTTGGCGTCCTGGATAAACGAACTCCCGTTTTTTACGTTGTTGATATTGTCGGGCAATACTCTTACGCCGCTCCAAAAAATCAGGCTGTCTTTTTGGTAGGTCGCGATGTATATTTTTTCTTCGTGGGCAATGGCGACGAGCTTTAAAGCATATTGCTCATCGTTATCAGCGTTTTTAATTTAAAAAACTCAGCCTTATCGTCAAGGAAACGGTGTACGCGTGTTTCTTTTTCGTGTAGGTGGTCTTCGAGGGTTTTGGCACTGCTCTCCAGATTGTTTGCTGGTCCGTAGGTTTGCTTTGCTATAATAGCCGTTAAAAAAAGACTTAAACAAATAAGCCCGAGTAACCAACGGATTTTAACGGCAGCGTCCAAATTGTATATTTTTATAATGTACAGTCAAAATACAAATAAAAGCAGACAGTGTTTGGCCTGCGAAAAATTTATATTGCGGCACTTGCCGTAACAACGGCACGGTCCACTTTTTTTACAAGTCCTTGCAATACGTTGCCGGGTCCAACTTCGGTAAACGAGGTGGCGCCATCCTGCAGCATGCGTTGCATGGTTTGTGTCCAGCGTACGGGGCCTGTTAATTGCGAAACCAGATTGGCTTTTATGCTTTCGGGATCGGTATAGGGTTTTGCGTCAATATTTTGATAAACGGGGCAAACGGGGCTTTTTATTTCGGTAGCTAAAATGGCAGTCTCCAGTTCAACACGAGCCAATTCCATTAATGGCGAGTGGAATGCACCGCCAACATTCAGCTTTAATGCGCGTTTGGCACCGGCAGCCAATAGCAGTTCGCAGGCATGATCGACCCCGGCAATAGTGCCGGATATAACCAATTGGCCCGGGCAATTGTAGTTGGCGGGTACCACAATGTCGCTTACGCGTTTGCAAATATCTTCAACTGTAAAATCATCCAGGCCTAAAATAGCAGCCATGGTTGATGGTTGTACCTCGCATGCTTTTTGCATGGCGTTGGCGCGCGCGGCTACCAAACGCAAACCATCCTGAAAAGATAATGCGTTGGCAGCAACCAGTGCCGAAAATTCGCCCAGCGAATGGCCTGCAGTCATTTCGGGTTGATAGGCATGGCCCATAGCTTTGGCCAATATTACCGAATGCAAAAAGATAGCGGGTTGGGTAACGTTGGTTTGTTTCAGCTCATCATCAGTACCGGTAAACATGATGTCGGTTATACGGAAACCTAAAATTTCGTTGGCTTGTTCAAACAGTTCTTTAGCTTGGGCCGATTGCTCATAAAGGTCTTTACCCATGCCGATAAACTGGGCGCCTTGTCCGGGGAATACGTATGCTTTCAATTTGGGTTTTGGTTAGTTGGTTACTAATTTATTGGTTATTCAGTTACTAAGCTATTGCGTATTAAAATTCCTATTCTCCCCCCTTTTAGTTGGGTCGGGAGGTTAACTCAACTTTGATGATATCAGCTGCAAAAACTCTGCCCGTGTTTTCTCCAACAAAAACGCGCCTGTAAAGGCTGATGTAGTAGTTACCGAGTTTTGTTTTTGGACACCGCGCATGCTCATGCACAGGTGGCGGCACTCTATTACTACGGCAACGCCCATTGGCTTTAAGGTTTCTTGTATACAATCGCGTATTTGGTTGGTGAGGCGCTCCTGCACCTGCAGGCGGCGGGCAAACGCATCAACCACACGGGGTATTTTGCTTAGGCCAACCACATGCCCGTTGGGTATGTAGGCCACGTGAGCCTTGCCAAAAAACGGAATCATGTGGTGCTCACACATCGAGTACACCTCAATATCCTTTACCACCACCATCTGGCTGTATTCTTCGGTGAACATGGCCGAGCGTAACAGTTCTTCGGGGTTCAAGTCGTACCCGTGGGTTAAGTACAGCAAGGATTTTGCCACCCGCTCGGGTGTTTTGAGCAAGCCCTCGCGCTCCGGGTCTTCGCCCAGGTTTTTTAACACCTCGTGGTAATGGCCCGAAATGTTTTCAATAAGTTCGGCGTTATAACGGTCTATTTTTATATAACCGTCCAATTCATCATCGTCAATGTCGTGGTTATGGTTGCTCATAGATTTACTTATCCGCCAAAATACTCAGCGCTGTTGTTTTCGGTTTCGTATAACTTAACGGAGTGCAAAAACACACCCTCGTTTGCTTCAATCGGGGCTTTTAACTGGTTAAAAATCTCGATACACAGCAACTCTGTTGAGGCCATCTTACCCTTCATAAAGGGCACATCCAAATTAATGTTTTTATGGTCGAGCTTTTCGATAACGTAATCGTTTATAATCACCTTCAGATCTTTCAGGTCGATAAGGTAACCTGTGGCATAGGTTATTTCGCCTTTTACGGTTACAAACAGGTTGTAATTATGTCCGTGCCAGTTGGGGTTGGCGCATTTGCCAAAAACCTCCGCGTTTTTCTCGGGGCTCCATTCGTCGCGGTACATTTTGTGGGCCGCGTTAAAATGCTCTTTTCGTGTAATGTAAATCATCATGATATTGCTGCTGCAAATATATAAAACAAAAAACGGCTAATAGTTTTATATTAGTGCCCCAATGGCCATGCAAATACTTGTTGTAGCCGCAACCGAAGCGGAAATTGAACCTTTAACCCGGCATTTTAACCCGATAAAGCCCTTTGATGTATTGATTACAGGCGTGGGCATGGTGGCTACGGCCTATGCCTTGGGCGGTCATTTACAGGTAAAAAAATGTGATTTGGCCATTAATCTGGGCATTGCGGGCGGTTTTAACCGCGATATTACGTTAGGCGAGGTTGTTGAAGTTACCCAGGACGAGCTATCGGAATTGGGTGCGGAGGATGATCTGGATTTTCTCCCGATAACGAAAATGGGCTTTGGTGAAAGCCGGTATACCTCTTCATCAAAACTGGATACCGGTTTACGAAAGGTAAACGGCATTACAGTGAATACGGTACATGGCAACGAAGAGTCAATCAATAAAATAATAAACAGGCTAAAGCCGCAACTGGAGAGTATGGAGGGCGCGGCGTTTTTTTATGCCTGCAAAAAAGCTGGACTTCCTTCGATACAAATCAGGGCCGTGTCAAATTACGTAGAAAAACGTAACCGGGATAACTGGCAGATAGGGCTGGCCATCAAAAATCTGAATAACTTTGCGATAACCTTGCTGGAAGGATTGATATCCGGCAAAGTGTAATCAAATACTATGAAACTCACCCTCGGTTTTTCGCCCTGCCCAAACGATACCTTTATTTTCGACGCGCTTATCCATCACAAGATAGACACGGAAGGATTGGATTTTGAAGTATTTTTTGATGATGTGGAAACCCTGAACCAAAAAGCGATGAAGGGCGTATTGGATATTACCAAGCTGAGCTACCATGCTTTTGCTTATGTTACCGATAAATATGTGTTGTTAGATGCGGGCAGCGCATTGGGTTTTGGAGTGGGGCCACTTTTAATTTCGAATTTCGAAATTTCAATTTCGGATTTGCAGTCGGACTCAATGAAGTACAATATAGGTATCCCCGGAAAATATACTACAGCCAATTTTTTGTTAGGCCTGGCTTTCCCCGAAGCAAAGAACAAAACGGAGCTTGTTTTTTCGGATATCGAGAACGCTTTGCTGGAAAACCGGATAGACATCGGCCTTATCATCCATGAAAACCGATTTACCTACCAAGAGAAAGGGCTGCATAAAATTATAGACCTGGGCGACTACTGGGAAAAACAAACCGGCTGCGCTATTCCGCTGGGGGGCATTGTGATAAACCGTAAACTCCCATTGGATGTACAGCTCAAAGTGAACCGGGTTTTGCGCAAATCGGTGGAGTATGCTTTTGCCAACCCAAAATCGGGCCTAGAGTTTATTCGCGAACATTCGCAGGAAATGAGCGAAGATGTGATGTACAAACATATTGACTTGTATGTAAACAAATACTCCGTTGATTTAGGCGAAGAAGGCCGAAAAGCGATACAATTGTTGTTTGATAAAGCACTCGAAAACAAAATCATCCCGCCGGTAAAGGGGAATATTTTTTTGACGTAAGGGCAAAAAAATGAGGTTGCGGTAACCAGCCGCAACCTCGCCAAATTAAACTAAAATACTAACATCAGGCAGTGTAGGATGAAGCCATCCCCATGGCTGCCTTTTCTTATGAGATGAATGTTGATTTATAGACTAACACGTTTTATAAAGGTTTAATGAGGAAATAAAAAAAAGATGATCTTCAGGCTTGATGAACGGTTGATGTTCCCGGACCCGGTATTGGCCGAGGAGGATGGTTTGTTGGCCCTTGGCGGCGACCTATCGGCGGAGCGGTTGATGCTGGCTTATGAAAACGGGATATTTCCCTGGTATAGCGAGGATGAGCCCATCCTTTGGTTTGCGCCGCATGAGCGCTTTGTGCTTTACCCGGATGAATTACGTATTTCGAAAAGCATGCGGCAGTTGATGCGTTCGGGCAAATTCAAAATAACTTTTGATAATGATTTTGCGGGGGTGATACGGGCCTGTGCCGCCATGCCGCGCGAGGGACAGGATGGCACCTGGATAACCGGGGATATGCAAGAGGCGTATATCAACCTGCATCGCTTGGGCAATGCACGGTCGGTCGAGGTTTGGCTGGGCGACGAATTGGTGGGCGGCCTGTATGGCATCCCGATAGGAAAGGTGTTTTGCGGCGAAAGCATGTTCAGTAAAGCAAGCAATGCATCGAAACAGGCGCTTATAGCGCTTTGCCAAACGGGGGGTTATGATTTAATAGATTGCCAACTCCCTACCGACGACCTGGCCTCGCTTGGCGCGAAGATAATCGGCAGGGATGAATACCTGGCGACATTAAAAGGCATTGAATAAATTGTGTTCCAATCTTATTAAATAAATTGTATTCGACGGGCGGCTCAAATTACCGCTCAATTGGGTTTCGTAACTCAGGTCCAAACGGGTGGTGCTGTTGAATATGAACTGGACGGCGGGGGCGATATCCATGAGGCTGCCTTTGCCGTCCAGACTGTTTTTACCTAATAACTCTACATACAAGTTCAGATTGGTTTGCTTATAGTCGGTATAGGTTTTGGGCAACAATAAATACCCAGCCGAAAAGGTATAATCCAACTGGTTGCGGCCAATGCCGGGAGCTATGGGGTTTGAGATATTGTCCAGACTATGGCTAACATTGCTTGTTGCCGAAAGCGCCAGTTTGTGCAGTAATTGGGTAACAACCAAGCCGCCAAGGTAGCCCGAGTTGTCGCCCTGCAGGTTGATCATGTTAAATGTTACCGGATCGTTGATGAGCGATGCACGGCCGAAGCCCGCTACGCGGAAATGCGATTGCGGCTGGTCGAGCGCCAGGAAACGGTATTTGGCATATACGCTTGCCCCTTCAAAGTTGAACGAGGGTTGGTAAATGGACGAGGCGTAGAGGTTAACATGCACCATCAGGTTTTTTGAGAAACCGAACATGACCTCGGGGCTTAAGCGGTAGCCTGTGCGATTATCCTGTAAAGGCTCAAACTCATTATTGAGCCTGATGCCGATGGCCTTGGCTGCCATGTTACTGGCCGGCTCGGTGTTTACGTACAGTTCCTGCGCGTAAGCTTTGCCCCATAGCATGGCTGCGAGGCAAAGCAGGTGTTTCCAACCGGCTTTCATCACGAAAGTGAAATATGATATACGCGTTGTTTTTTGTCGTTAGTGCCGCCGGTGGCGTAGGAAGCATCTTTTATTTGAGCGCCCAGTTTTTTAAAGGTTGATGTTGGAACAAAGTCCTTATCAAGCACCTGTAGCCTGATTTCACCGCTCAAAGGTTTGCCCGGCAAGACGGTGAATTGGTAGGTGTCGCCATTGTACTGAAACGACGCGTTATCTTGTGTGGTTTTAAAATCATATATCGCGATAAGCTTACTGACCGAAAAACCGGCAGCTTGAACCTTTTGCTTAAGGGCATCGAGGCTAACAGCTTTATCCGCTCTAAAGGTGATGTAAAAGATGTTTTTATTGAGGTCGGGTTTTATCTGGCCGATAAAATCGAGTGTGTTCAACGATTTTTGTGTGGACAGCGAACACATGGAACAAGTTAAGCCGCTTACTTCGAGCTCGGCTTTTATAAATTGGGCTTTCGCTTGCGCGAACATCGCGACAAGGGCAAAAAACAAGGTGATTTTTTTCATTTCAGTATAAATAAATTTTTGATAAACAGATGCGGTCTGCCCATGAGGCAAAACAATTATGGTCTGAGGATGAAGAAGAAATCAGATACGGAAGTTGCGGAACGAAAGGTACAAGTGGATTAGCGAACCCTCAGGCGGGGCCTTGTTGGAGTTGCTTTTGGCTATATCCGCTATAGCGGTAAAACGAGTTTGTTCGTGGTATTGAACAACAGGCAATAATGCTGCAAATAGCGGCAATAGCGTATTGCTTGTGCCCGAAAGATGTTTTTCTTTAACAGATATGGTAATATGCGTGGTTTTGCAGCAAGGGCGTTTCAACTTCATTTTGCCGTTGGCGCAGGATGTGGGCGCACCAAGGGAGGTAGAAGACAATTGCCCGAAACAGTAATGAAAATTTACAGTAAAGCCGGTGCTTACCGCGAGGTAAACCATAGCTAAGCCGCAAATCATCATCTTTTTTATCATATAGCAAAGATAAGCGTAAAACGTTTCAACGGTAAAAACATACCAAATATGATATTAGTCGGACACAAAATGCTGATTGCGTGGCTGTACGGCTATTTTTTTTGACAATTAATCGTAATTTTGTGCGTATACATTAATCTCTAAAGGTTATGACAGAGACACTCGACATCAGCATCACCCGGAATCAAAACTCGCGTTTGGCGCAAACGGATTTTGATAATTTGCCTTTTGGCCACACGTTTTCTGACCACATGTTTATTGCGGATTACGCAGACGGCGAGTGGAAGAATTTTCAGATTGTGCCTTATGGCGATATTATGATGAGCCCGGCCATATCGGCGCTGCATTACGGCCAATCGTTTTTTGAAGGTTTAAAAGCCTACAAACATGTGGATGGCAAGGTGTCGGTTTTCCGTCCGTACAAAAATGCGGAGCGTTTTAATAAATCGGCCGAGCGTTTGTGCATGCCAACGTTGCCCGAAGATATTTTTACGCACAGCATAGCCGCTCTGGTTGATGTTGACAGCGACTGGATACCTACCAAAGCAGGCCATACATTGTACATACGCCCCTTTATGTTTGCTACCGACCCTTATTTGGGCGTTACGCCATCAAAAACGTATAAGTATATGGTGATTACAGGTCCGGTTGGCCCATACTTTACCAAGCCGGTAAAGGTGAAGATAGAAACCGAATTTTCGCGCGCTACCGAAGGTGGTTTTGGCTACGCTAAAGCTGCCGGAAATTATGGTGGCGCCATGCTGCCATTAAAAATGGCCATACAACAAGGTTACGACCAGTTGATTTGGACCGATAGCCGCGACCATGCCTATGTTGAGGAGTTGGGTGCTGCGAACGTGATGTTTATGATAAACGGTAAACTGATTACGCCATCGACGCGCGATACTATTTTAAAAGGCGTTACCCGCGATACGGTATTGACCCTGGCGCGCGATTGGGGCTACGAAATTGAAGAACGCCGTGTGAGCGTGGCCGAAGTATTGGAAGCTGCCAAAAACGGTACGCTGGATGATGCTTTTGGTGCCGGAACCGCGGCTACTATAGCGCCCATTGGCCAGATTGAGCATGAAGGGCACTTGTATACCCTGAGCGAGCCATCGCAACGTGAGTTTAGCAATAAAGTATTGAAAACCCTTAACGATATACGTTACGGTGTTGTAGAAGATACTTATGGATGGAATTATATGGTGTAAAGCACCATTAAATATAAAAAAAAGCGGCACAATCAATCGGGCCGCTTTTTTGTTTTATAGGCTTTTAAAATTAGAACAGCAACCTAACAGGTTCTTCTAATAAAGCTTTCAGGGTATTTAAGAACGCGGCAGCTGAAGCGCCATCAACGGTGCGATGATCGCAGCTGAGGGTGAGCTTCATGATATTGCCCGGTACTACAGCGCCGTTTTTAACAACGGGAACTGATTGGATACCGCTAACGGCCAGGATACATGAATCGGGCGGGTTGATGATGGCGGTAAACTCGTCGACACCAAACATGCCCAGGTTGGATATGGTAAAGGTTGAACCTTCCCAATCGGATGGTTGCAGTTTTTTGGCTTTGGCCTTAGCAGCGAAGTCTTTTACTTCGGCGCTGATGTGGCTTAAGGATTTGCCATCGGCAAAACGCACAACGGGAACCAACAGGCCATCTTCGATGGCTACAGCAACACCGATGTTCACATGTTCGTTGTAACGAATTTTATCGCCCAACCATGATGAGTTGATCACCGGGTGCGATTTGAGGGCTATGGCAGTTGCTTTGAGCACCATGTCGTTAAACGACACTTTGCTTGGGGCGTAGGCGTTGATCTTGTTGCGCGCATCGATTGCCTGATCCATATCGATAGACATGGTAACATAGAAGTGCGGCGCGGTGAACAAGCTTTCGGAAAGGCGCTTGGCAATAACCTTGCGCATTTGCGAAACCGGTTTCTCGGTATATTTTTCGGTGCCGGTAAACACGGGTAGCGGAGTTGCAGCAGCAGCGGCAGGTGCAGCAACTGCCGGAGCAGATGATGGTGTGTAAGCTTCCACGTCTTTTTTAACGATGCGGCCACCTTCGGCACTACCTTTTACAGCGGTAAGGTTGATGCCTTTGTCTTTGGCTATTTTGCGTGCCAAAGGCGATGCTTTTACGCGGCTGTCATCTTCGTTAGTGGCAGTAGCAGCGGCAGGCGCAGTCTCAGCAGCAGCAGGCGCTTCGGCAGGGGCGGCTGTAGCGGCGGCAGGTGCAGCGGCGTCCTGTAATAATGGGGTAATGTCGGTGCCTTCTTTACCTACTATAGCGATGATGCCATTCACAGGTGCGGCTTTACCTTCTTCAACGCCAATGTATAATAAGGTGCCGGCTTCGTAACCAACAACTTCCATAGTGGCTTTGTCGGTAGCAACATCGGCCAGCGAGTCATCGCTCTTTACTTTATCGCCAACCTTGAAATTCCATTTCTCAATGATGCCTTCGGTCATGGTATCGCTCAGGGCGGGCATGCGTATTACGGTAGCAGGTATTTTGGACAGGTCGACTTTTGGGGCGGCGGGGGCGGCTGGTTTTTCTGCCACAGGTGCCGGGGCAGCTTTATCAGCGGCTGGCTTAGCGTCTTCTTTGGGAGCGGCAGGAGCTTCTGCGGCTAAAGCGGCTTTATAATCTTCGCCCTCTTTACCTAAAACAGCTATCACGGTATCAACCGGAACGGCTTTGCCTTCTTCGACGCCGATATATAACAGGGTACCGTCCTGGAAAGACTCAAAGTCCATTGTGGCTTTATCCGTTTCAATCTCGGCCATCACATCGCCCGATTTTATCTTGTCGCCCACCTTTTTATGCCATTTAGCTAATACCCCTTCGGTCATGGTATCGCTCATTTTTGGCATTTTAACTACTTCAGCCATAGCTTGTATATTGTTTTAGTAAATAGTATTAGTCTCTGATATAGGGGTAATCCTTTTGAACGTACACATCGGTGTACAGCTCGGATGCTTCGGGCCAAGGCGATTCTTCTGCGAACTTTACCGATTCTTCGACAATGTGCTTTACCTTTTCATCTATCTCTTCGATCCATTTTTCGTCGGCATAGCCTTCTTTTAAAATGGCTGCCTTAACGGTTTCGATAGGGTCTTTGGCTTTATAGCTTTCTACCTCTTCTTTGGTGCGGTATTTTTGAGGGTCAGACATGGAGTGCCCTTTGTACCTGTAGGTGCGCATTTCGAGGAATGTCGGGCCATCGCCACGACGGGCGCGGTCAACGGCTTCATCCATGGCGTTGTGTACAGCAACAGGGTCCATACCATCAACAGCCGATGAAGGGATATCGTAAGGCAGACCTAATTTGTAGATGTCGGGTTGTATAGTGGTCCGGGCAACCGAAGTACCCATAGCATAACCATTGTTTTCGCAGATGAAGATAACAGGTAGTTTCCACAACGAAGCCATGTTAAAGGTTTCAGTCAACGCGCCCTGACGCACGGCACCATCGCCCATATAGGCAACGTTCACGTTGTCGCGGCCGCTGTATTGGTTGGCAAAAGCAATGCCTGCACCCATAGGTACCTGGCCG
Source organism: uncultured Mucilaginibacter sp. (assembly GCF_903893715.1). Taxonomy (GTDB): domain Bacteria; phylum Bacteroidota; class Bacteroidia; order Sphingobacteriales; family Sphingobacteriaceae; genus Mucilaginibacter. The sequence continues at coordinate 16,545 of NZ_CAITNG010000031.1, read as the reverse complement.
CCTACTATACCGTGTCCACCATAAAAGTGGTTCTCTTTATCGAACATGTGCATTGAACCGCCTTTGCCTTTTGAGCAGCCGGTAGCTTTGCCATACAGTTCGGCCATTACCGCGTTTGGCGATGTGCCTTTCACCAGGGCATGCGCGTGGTCGCGATAAGCGGTTATCAGGCTGTCATCGTGCCTTAAAACAGAGGATGCTCCGGCCAAAACGGCTTCCTGGCCGATATACAAGTGGCAAAAGCCCCTTATCTTCTGTTGTCCGTATAATTGACCTGCTTTCTCTTCGAATTTTCGCATTAGAAGCATTGATTCGTACCAATGCAGGTAGGTGTCTTTAGTAATCGCAATCGCCATGTGCTACAAACGTTTTTAAAATGATGCGCAAATCTAATTATATCCGCGTAAAAAGCGAAAAACTGGAAACATTGTTTACATTTTATTAAATAATTTTTGGAAAAGCGATTTTTAAAACTATCTTCGAAGCTTGATAGCGGAAATAGTGTATACATAGGGATACACTGCAAATAATTGCAATGCTATCAATTAAATAAGTAATTTGTTGCACCCCTCACAACAAACAAAGTTTTAGATGAAGAAAGTATTAATTGTTACCCTCTTGTTTGTTAGTGTTTTAACTACAGTGCAAGCACAAACAAAAGCCGTACCAAACACCCCGACAGAAAAACCTGCCGACGAGGACAAAAGTCTTATAAAAGATTATTTCTCGCAAATTATGGGCGTAGCGTTGTCTACAACCTCTAATGTTAAGTTGTTCCAATTTGTGTATGACTGGGTAGGTACTCCATATCGTTTCGGTGGAAACTCGCACAAAGGAATCGACTGTTCTGCTTTTACAAAGGAATTGTACAGTAAAGTATTCAATTTAGATATACGCCGCAACTCCCGCGACATTTTTAGCATGGTTAGCCCCGTTAAAAAGGACGAACTGAAAGAAGGCGACTTGGTTTTCTTTAAGATACACACCACCAGGATATCGCATGTGGGTATTTATTTGGGCAACAACAAATTTGCGCATGCTTCGGCAAGTGGTGTAAAGGTTTCGAGCCTTGATGACGAATACTACGCCCATTATTTTTACCGCGGTGGCCGTGTGTTGGATTCCTTTAAAAAGGAACTGGAAAAAGAATCGGCTGCCGACGATAAGTTGGAAGAAGTACCAATGAAGTAAAAAACCTTATTGCAAGATATCGAATCCCTCGGCATTACCGGAGGATTTTTGTTTGTACCTGTTGCTATACCTCATCCTTCGTCGTCCTTACCAGGCTAATGCCTGAGAAGAAGAACAACACGGCTATAATACCCACCACAATAAGCGTGGTATATTGTCCGCTATGTTGAATAATGCTGATGCCGGTGTATATTAGGCCCGCAATTCCCAGTACAGTCAGTATCGCGCCAAAGGTTCTTTTCAAGTTCATAATCCTGGTTGTGTTAAGTTGATATTATCCTATCAAAAAGCCAACCAGTATTGAAAACCTTTCTATATATTCGTTCACTAATTCAACAAAACCATGGAAGCACTACCCATATTGGCCGTCATTGTGTTCATTATCCTCGTCCTTGTTTTTACCGCCTTCGTGTCGGTGCAGCAAGGCACTATCGCCGTTGTTACGGTTTTCGGGAAATACAGCCGCCTGCTGTTTCCGGGGTTAAATTTTAAGATACCCTTCATCGAGTCCATCTATACGCGTATTTCCATCCAGAACCGTTCGGTGGAGCTGGAGTTCCAGGCCGTAACTATCGATCAGGCCAACGTTTATTTTAAAGCCATGCTGCTCTATTCGGTGCTCGACCAGCAGGAAGAAAGCATCAAGAACGTAGCCTTCAAATTTATCGACGAACGCAACCTTATGCAGGCCCTTGTACGCACCGTTGAAGGTTCCATCCGTGCCTTTGTGGCCACAAAAAAGCAGGCCGATGTACTGATTTTAAGACGCGACATTGTAGAGCACGTTAAAGGGCAGATAGACCAGATATTGGAAAGCTGGGGCTACCACCTGCAAGACTTACAACTGAACGACATCACCTTCGATGATGTCATTATGAAATCCATGAGCCAGGTAGTGGCATCCAATAACCTCAAAGCTGCTGCCGAAAACGAAGGCCAGGCCCTCCTTATCACCAAAACAAAGGCCGCCGAAGCCGAAGGTAATGCCATCAAGATAGCCGCCGAAGCCGAGCGCCAGGCTGCCCAACTCCGCGGACAAGGTATCGCGTTGTTCCGCGAGGAAGTGGCCAAAGGTATGACCGTTGCCGCGAAAGAAATGCAGGAAGCCAATATGGATACCTCGGTCATCCTGTTTACCATGTGGACGGAAGCCATCAAGCACTTCTCCGAAAACTCCAAGGGCAATGTCATATTCCTGGACGGTTCGGGCGAGAACATGCAGAAAACCATGAAGGAAATGATGGCCCTCAACGTATTGGGCCAGCAAACCGACGGCAGCGCTAAATCTTAACACCAAATTCTATTTAGGGGCATACAATAAACCAACGGATAATCGTTTAGTCTATCGTGTTGACAACACAGCATAGATGGAAAATAAGACAACGCGATGGCTATTGGTACTTTTGTTGACAGCCGCTCCGGTTTTTGCCGGGGCGCAATCTTACCATCGTTTGGCTGCTGCCGATTTCGGGGGCAACGCGCCTCAATATAACGGCGATATTGCCTATACCAATTGCCACGTCGACTATACCTACGAGGTCATCCACAAAGCCGATAACTACGACATCCGCTTTTACGTGCAGCTCACCATGGATAACGACAAGTCGTACATCCGGCTCGACCAGGTTAACAGCCGCGAACAGCTGCAGCAGATACTCCGCCACGAACAGGGCCATTACAACATCGCCTAGCTGCTTAAATGCGAAGCCTACACCGTTTTAACCCACCACCGTTATACCGCCAACTACCATAACGAGATTGCTTACCTGTTTAACCAGGTGCAGGCCAAGTACCAAAAGCTCAACAGCGACTACGAAGCCAGTACCAACCACATGACTAACGTGCTGAACCAGGACAAATGGAACGCATGGTTCTCAAAACAGCTCGACAATGTTGAACTGGCCAGCGCCAACTAAAACACCCACACCTTTTCGGGCGTAATGCATAGATGCAATGGAATATCATACCCGTCAATATCGGCTATGGCCTCCACCGGCTCAAAAAACGACAGGCCCACAAACCGCGTCCCCGGCTTGCATTGCGCCATAAACCGATCATAAAAGCCCTTGCCATAACCCACCCGGTAACCCTTTTTGTCAAAGGCCAGCAAGGGGACAATCACCATATCAATATCCCCAACGTCAACCAAATTACCCGCCACGGGCTCCAAAATGCCCAGCGAGTTCTCTTCCAATTCAAGCGCCCCGTCATCCGCATAGGCATCCATCCGCAGGCTGGCTAAGTCGGTTTTGGGGAACACCCTTTTAATATGGGGATGATGTCCCTTCAACCAATCAATCATCAGTCTGGTATCCGGCTCCAAACGCTGCAGCATGGGCAGGTAAATATGGATACACCCCACGCCCCGCAGGTCCAGCCCCTTAAACCCGGCCAGCAACAGCCCGTTCAACCGCGCATACTCATCCGCCAAAAGCCCAAGCCGCCTGGCCAGGTATTGTTTACGTAGTTGTTGCTTTGTCGATGTAATCATATCAATTACCACCCTCGTGGGGGGTAAAAGTAGGAAATATTAGCCATCCTTCATCACCAATAAACTCCCGATAGCTATCGGGATGAACAATTGAACCAATGAACCACCCCAGGGGGGAAAAAGTAAGAAAAAAAACCAAGTCATGCCGAACTTGTTTCGGCACCCCACATGCTAAGTAACCCGCCATACAATGACTTCCCGATAGCTATCGGGATGACCCCATGACCAATGACTGCCAAGGGGGGAAAAAGTAAGAACTTTTCAAACATTTTATTATCCTCATTCCTTTCAACCGCCATGCAATGACTTAATGACCCAATGACCCACAACAGGGGGGAAAAAGTAAGAAAAAAAACCAAGTCATGCTGAACTTGTTTCAGCATTCCACGCGATAGATAACCCGCCATGCAATGACCCAATGACCAATGACTGCCCAGGGGGGAAATTGTAAGAACTTTTCAACCCTTCCCCATTCCTGCCACTCGCCACTGCAACTGCAACTCTTCCCGCAGGGGGGAAATTGTAGGAAATATTTAACCTTTTTTCCATTCAATCATTCAGTCAATCAATCATTCAATCATTGAGCATAGGGGGGAAAAAGTAAGAAATATTTCAACTTTCATTTCGCCCTGTGCTCTCATCATTGTTCCTTGCTCAAAACTCTACAATGTACGAAAATTTGACCTCATATCCAAAAAATACCTGCATTTCTTGCGCTCGTTTGCAACGAGTGCTTAACATGGTTGTGCGTTTACAACGCCCACCGTCGGCACCTCCATAGCGATGGGTTTCAAACCCATCGCTATAAACTATGCCCCCGCTGCCGTTGTTGGGTGTTATCACCAACAACCGCAGCCACCCCAAGAGCTTCTTTTCACCCTCTTTCCCGCACGCGGAAGAGAGGGTCGGCCAGCGTAGCGCAGTCGGGGTGAGTCAAATTCGAGTCGTGATCGAAGTTTAGCGCAGCGTAACTTCGTGCTACAATGTTGCAAGCATTCTGCTTGCGTAGTTAAGCTGAAACCAGTCTGCCGACAGGCAGAGCTTAACATATTTTAGGACGAAGGTGCAACCTTCGTCCGGTGGGGGGGAGTCAGATTGCAGTTTACGAATCTTCTACTTTTTTTATTCTAGATGAAAAACCCGGACTAACGAAATTTGTATTTATTGCAGTTCAATAGGAATACTTATTAGAACGGGTGTATAAATATCAATTCCATTGTCAGGAGTATCAATTGTTACAATTAAACTGTAACGGATTGTAAAATCAAACCTTTCTAAGGCTTTCCGGTTTTTCCACCAGCCGCCAACAGAATACACGGCGATTTTACTTCTTGTAGCTAAGTCAGCAGCAGTAGAGTGCCAAATATCCTTGTGAACGGAACCTTTGTCCCTAATTTGATTACCTAATATCCAATGTTCACCTCCTTCAGGCAAATACTCTTCGTTTCTTGATTCCCTGCTAATTCTTGCAGCGAAAGCCTCATCACTTTCATAGGTATCAATCATTTTAAATCGAAGACCATGCGAACGGTAGCTTGCCGCCATTTCATACTGTTTATTACCAGGATTAGGTTCAATAAAATAAGAAAGTGTTACTTTAAGTTGAACTTCGGTGTTAAGCATTTCCTGCAAGGCCTCGACCGGCCATGGTAAACTAAGTATATGGAATTCGTCTGTTTTGACTCTGCCATCATCAAATTTGTATGGCTTAAGTGTTCTTTGAATAATTAACGAAAGTGAGTTGCTCGCGCTGTATCTTGCTTTTGAGAAACTTGGGACACCATAACCGACAGTAGCAATTAATTTGAGTTTTTGATGAGGAGTTAATTCATTTAACTGGTGTCCGCCTAACATTGCAGGTGTCCAGTCAGCTGAATGTATTATCAATGCTCTAATTGTTTCTGGCCAATAAGCTGGATAGAAATAATACAATTCTGCGGCAAATTTGCTTGCTAAGGCAGTAGCTGCACTTGTATCGCCAAATGCAGTAAACCATGGTCTACCCAACCCACCCTTTCCTGTTGATAACAATTGCAAAGAATCCGGGTCGATTAGTGAACCGTTATAAATACCATGATTTCCACCCTCCATAACGATATCAGGTTTTCTCGGCCACTCTTGTAACCACGGCATAGAAGTAGTATTTGAAGGTGCCATTTCGCCATGTTGAGCAATGACTAAAGCATTGGGAAACTGTTGTAAATCTATTTGATCCTTAAGTGTATATGCTCCTACTGTAATCGCATTGAATGATTGTGCTGGATCTTCGATAGAAGCACCATCATTCGCTATTGGAAAATTAATTCTTTCCATTAATGGTAAATTACCCCCGGAAATAAAAAACAAGGTTGATTGATTAAGTTGGTTAACATCACCGAAACTTAACTGGTCAATAGCGGCTGACCATGATGAAGGCTGACCTAAATGGACTAAATCCGCTGAAGTTATAGCCATGCAGACAATTCTTTTAAACTCGGGATTTATGATTTCTGCGCGTCCAACTGCTTCTTGGGTTATTGCACCATACAATTCAGGGTTATTGGGTTGGTTACGCTCTATAATTTTAATACTTTCAAAATGATGAAATATTCTGACGGGGAGATTATATGGAAAAACATCAGACAAATCTCCATAAATCGCAAGACCTGCCATAGGCGTACCATGTCCCTGTAAATGGGTATCCGACCTATCCCAATGGGGCTCAATAGCATCAAGGTGATTTTGGGGGATAATGTTATTTAAAAGTGGATGGTTAATATTTACTCCTGTATCCAATAAGCAAATGGTAACATTACTTCCTAAATTGTTTAATTCCAGCCGACCTAGTAAATCAGCTATCCAGGCTCCTTGCTCTGGTTTATCCAAATAAGTGAAATATTCCGCTGTTTCACGGGGTTTGCGCAATTCAGCTAAACGATCCGTATATAGCAACGTGGCCCCTAATTGCTCCGATGTACCCCGAACCAAAAAAACTAAATTGTCAGGAAAAGCCAGCCATCTGTTACTTCCAACCTGAATATCGGCCGTTTCTAATAATTTAAATATTGGAGTAAGTTGATCCTCTACTGATCTATCTAAATCGCGGCTTAGCCATATTTCCCACCAAGTACTATCTTGAATATCTGGAAAAGGCAGTTCGGGTTCCTGCCAAAAACTTTCGAGCGTTGCTACCCTAATTTCATCCAAATTAGCTAATAAGGATTTATGCCTGGGATTACCGCCTGCCGTATCAATAGCAATATACTGTTCAATTTTTGTTAGGAATTGTGCTATAGCCTTTCTGTTTAAATACACAGTAGCCTCGTACGTTTCATCTCCGGGGTCTTGGTTAATTTTTCGGTAGGATGCCAAACGAAAATTACCTTTATCGAACTTGTCAAGGTCAAGAAAAAAACCAGGGACTGACTTAAAGACAATATAAACAAAATCCTCAATTGGAGCATCCAAAGTAAAGGCTTCAACCGCGGCGTTGAATTCTGTTCTTACCTTATTACCTTGTTCGATTCGATCTATGTTTGTCCGTGGAACAACGTTGCTACGACCTTGATTTATCGAAGTATAAGGTAGAGTTAGGGTATTTTCGTTTAAAAGGATGTGGTCTCTGTAAAATTCAGGCATATCATAGGTTTAAAAAGGCTTCTTTCGTTGTCTGATATTTTCAATGAAGATATCTTGTGAAACCTCTTCTTCTCCATAAACTAAGACATCCTTCGCTAAGTCTTCACATATCCTTGATATATCTGAATAGCTTAAACCCATTGATTCCCGGGTGATAACATTCAAATCGAAGTTTTGATGTAATTTTAATTCTTTTAATCTGTTTTCGTATAAATGACGAATTTCGGTTGATTCCGGTAATCTATAAACAATTATATCATCAAATCTTCTAAACAGAGCGTTGTCAAGAAATTCCGGAAGATTTGTGGCTGCAATGATAAGACTGTTAGAATCATCTTTTTCAATTTGTAAAAGGAAACTATTTAATACGCGCTTAATTTCGCCTACCTCATTACCATTCGTTCTCGTCGTCCCTATGCTATCAAATTCATCAAATAGATACACAGCTCTAAATTGCTTCATTGCGTCGAAAATCAATCGAAGTTTTGCAATTGATTCACCCATATAACGACTAATCAATCCGTCTAGTCGTATAATAAATAAAGGAATAGCCAATTCGCTAGCTAGTGCTTTTGCCGACATGGTTTTTCCACATCCCGGAGGCCCTGTAAATAGCAATTTTTTTCTGGGTTGTAAATTATGTTGCTTGATCAACTCCAGTTTATTTTGTTCTTGAAGTATTCGTTTTATCGCTTTTGTGATTTCAGGAGCCAAAACCATTTGTTTTAGCTTAATCTCTGGTTGCACAAGTTCAAGAAGGTCAGAAAGTTCCTTTTGAGCAGCGTTAACCGGCATATTTCTGATAATGCCGTGAAATTTACTTTTACCCGATTTGGCGTTATCGATTAATTTCTTTAATTCATCTGCCAGCGCGATATGCCCCTTTTTTGCTTCCGTCGCTGCAATTTGCATAGCGGTAGCGTAAAAACGGCTATCATCACCTTCGCCAAATGATTTAATTAAACTTTTTATTTGTTCTGCCGCTGCCATAGTTAGGTTACAAAATAACAACTATTAATCTGCATTAAAGATTCAACGAATTAATAGAACGATAATATACGATGTTATCAATAAATAATTTAAGTAAACATCAATTGTGAGTAACTATATAAACTGTTGAGAATAATTATCCAATCATCTTATTTTATCCCTCGTAAATATACTAAAAATATTAGCATGTATATAAGGTAAGTTTATTCTGACCCACCAGCTCGCCAAAGTTTAGAATTAAAGACTGATTGGCGACACCCCAAACAAAAAAAGCCCATAACGAGCTTTACTTCTATATACTATCGGGCATCTTACGCTTTCACACGCTCCACATAAGCACCGCTTGTGGTATCAACTTTTACTTTATCGCCAATGTTTACAAACAAGGGCACTTTAATTTCGGCACCGGTTTCAACGGTCGCATTTTTCATGGCACCGCTGGAGGTATCGCCTTTTACGGCGGGCTCGGTGTAGGTAATAAACAATTCGGCCGAGTTAGGCACGGTGCCCATAATGGCCTCGCCGCTTTCCAAGGCCACAATTACATTGCTGCCTTCTTTCAAAAAGCGCACCGCATTGCCAAACAGTGATTTTGGTACCGAAAACTGGTCGTAAGTGCTATTGTCCATTACTACAAGCGAGTCGCCTTCGTCGTACAGGTATTGGTAATCGTTGGTTTCAACACGGGCAATGTCCACCTCTTCATCCGTACGGAAACGGTATTCAACCAGTTTACCGCTTTTGATGTTGCGCATACGCGCCTGATAAAAAGCACGCAGGTTACCCGGTGTGCGGTGCAAAAACTCCTCTACCTGTACCAATTCGCCGTTAAAGCGAAGTACACTTCCATTTTTAATATCTGACGCTTTAGCCATAAAATACGCTTAAAAAAATTGAACCGCAAACTTATACACTTGCTTCCAAACTTACAAATTGCAAATAGCGGCCATAGCCCAACTATTTATAATCGGCAATGTTCAAAACCTTATCGCAAAAGGCATATTCGTTCGGCTGGTTCGAGCAGATGATGCTCAGCCGGTTGGCCGTATAGGTTTTGATGAGGCTCAGGTACCAGTCCACACCCTGTACGTCCAGGTTCGAGGTCGGTTCGTCCAGCATCAACATGGGGGTATCGGCGCAAAAAGCCAAAGCCAGTTTGGTGCGCTGTTTCATGCCCGACGAAAAGTATTTGATGAGCTTATGCCTGCTGCTTTGCAAACCCAAAAGGTCTATCACCGCATCAGTATCAAAACCCGCGATGTGTTTTTTGAATTTGAAATGGAACTCCACCATTTCTTCGAGCGTAAAATCCTCTATCAGCTCCAGGTAAGGCGCGGCCAAACTTAAATGCAGATACGCCGATTCAACCTCCACAACCGAGCCGTTGTAAGCATAACCCAAGGTCCCCTCAGATGGCGCCAGGCTCCCGTTCAATACCTGCAACAAAGTCGACTTCCCCGACCCGTTAGGCCCCAATATGGCATACGATTGATTGTTTTCGAAAGTGTAGTCTATCCCCCTGAATATCCATTCGCGGTTAAAACGTCGGCCAATGTTTTGGAGGGAAATACTGAAGTTCATGGTTCATGGTTCATGGTTCATGGAATGAAGCGATGGGTTACTATGAACTATCAACTATGAACCATGAACTAAAATCTACTGATTACCAAACCCCTTCATAATCCCACGATTGGAGTTGCGGATAAAATCCAGTATCTCGTCGCGTATCTCGGTGGGCTGGCGTTCGGCTTCAATAATATCAAGGGCGTTGCTAAAGTTGTGTTTCTTCACAAAAATAGTACGGTAAATATCCTGTATCTCGTTTATCTGGTCGGACGAGTAGCCCCTGCGGCGCAAACCCACAGAGTTGATGCCTACATACGATAGCGGCTCGCGCGCGGCCTTCACATACGGCGGCACATCCTTCCGCACCAGCGAACCACCGGTAACAAAAGCATGCGAACCTACGTGGCAAAACTGGTGTATGGCCACCATACCCGCCAGCACCACATAGTCGCCAATGGTAACGTGGCCGGCCAGGGTGGTATTGTTCGAGAAGATGCAGTTGTTACCCACCACGCAATCGTGCGCTACGTGGCAATAAGCCATAATAAGGCAGTTACTGCCGATAACGGTTTTCCAGCGGTCTTTTGTGCCGCGGTTAATGGTTACGCATTCGCGGATGGTGGTGTTGTCGCCAATTTCAACAGTAGTGTCTTCGCCGGCAAACTTCAGGTCCTGCGGTATACCCGAAATAACCGAGCCCGAAAATATCCTGCAGTTTTTACCGATGCGGGCACCGTTCATAATGACCACATTGGGGCCAATCCAGGTACCTTCGCCAATAACAACATCCTTGTCGATGGTTACAAATGGTTCGATAACCACATTGCCGGCAATTTTCGCCTGTGGATGTATGTATGCTAATGGTTGGATCATGCTTCTAAACCTTTTACTTTTACAATTTGTGCCATTAATTCGGCTTCAACAACAATACGTTCGCCTACCATGCCCACGCCCCGCATTTGCGCAATGCCACGGCGGATAGGTTGCAGCAAGTTACAATAAAATATCAGGGTATCACCCGGCACCACTTTACTTTTAAAGCGGGCATTTTCTATTTTAAGGAACAACGTCAAATAATTCTCCGGATCGGGAACGGTGTTCAATACCAAAATACCGCCTGTTTGTACCATGGCTTCAATTTGTAATACCCCCGGGAAAATCGGTGAGCCCGGAAAATGGCCCATAAACAAATCCTCGTTCATGGTTACATTCTTCAGTCCAACCACATGTGTTTTGGATAGTTCGAGTATTTTGTCCACCATCAAAAACGGCCAGCGGTGCGGCAGCATGTTCATAATTTGAACGGTATCGTAAACCGGGGTGGCATTAGGGTCGTAAACTTTAAAATGCTTGCGGCTGCGTTCTTTTTTGATAATAGCCTTTATTTTTTTGGCAAAAGCCACGTTGGCCGCATGGCCGGGGCGCGCTGCCATAATATGGCCCTTGATAGGCACACCAACCAAAGCCAAATCGCCTATCATATCCAATAGTTTATGGCGGGCCGGTTCGTTTTGGTGGCGAAGCTCAATATTGTTCAAAATGCCTTGCGGGGCAACATCAATATCTTTGCGGTTAAACAACTTGGCCAAATGGTCCAGTTCGCCGGGGCTTACGTGTTTATCAACTACCACAATGGCATTGTTCAAATCCCCGCCTTTTATCAGGTCGTGCTTTAACAGCATTTCCAGCTCATGTAAAAAGCAAAAAGTGCGGCTCGAAGCTATTTCTTTTTTAAATTCAGATATCGTCGATATACTGGCATGCTGGCTGCCCAACACCGGCGAATTATAATCCACCATGCAGGTAAAGCGGTAATCGTCCAACGGCATGGCCACCATTTCCACCTTGCGGTCGGGCTCCGAGTAGTGTATGTTATCGGTAATATGGTAATACTCCCGGTCGGCGGCCTGGTCCATTATTCCCGACTCTAAAATGGCATCCACAAATAAAATAGAACTGCCGTCCATAATAGGTGTTTCAGGCCCGTCAAGGTCTATCAGCACGTTGTCTATTTCGAGGCCCACCAGTGCAGCCAAAACGTGTTCGATGGTGCTTACGCTTGCCCCGTTCTGGGTAATGGTGGTACCCCGCGAAGTATCGGTAACATTGTCCACATCGGCGTCAATTACCGGCGACCCTTCCAGGTCTATCCTTCTGAATTTGTAACCATGGTTTTCGGCTGCAGGCCTGAAGGTCATCGTTACAGGTTCGCCGGTGTGTAAACCGGTACCTGAAACAGTAACCTCCGACATGATGGTTCTTTGCTTTGCGTTCATACTATTCGTGATCGGCTGTGTTGCAATTATTTATTTTGCCTCGTTTTTCAGCGCGGCAATTGTTCTTTCCAATTCTTCTATTTTCTTTTCCAGGTCGGGCAAACGGTTCAATACCACCTGGCTACGCATATGGTCCTGGTAATAGGTCGCCGGCGCACCCGCCCATTTTTTGCCCTCTTCATCTATCGAGCGGCTGATGCCCGATTTTGCCTGTATCTGCGACCCTTTGGCTACGTTAATGTGGCCAACAATACCCACCTGCCCGCCAATAATGCAGTTTTCGCCAATTTTAGCACTGCCCGATATGCCGGTTTGCGCAGCGACAACCGTATCCGAGCCAATTTCAACATTATGGGCTATTTGTATCAGGTTGTCTAATTTCACTCCTTTACGGATGATAGTCGAGCCCAACGTTGCCCTGTCGATGGTGGTATTCGCACCAACCTCAACATTGTCTTCCAATATCACATTGCCAATCTGGCTTACTTTGGTGTAAGTACCATCCGGTTTCGGCGCAAACCCGAATCCATCGCCGCCAATAACCGCACCCGAGTGGATGATAACGTTGTTGCCGATATGGCAATCGAAAGAAATTTTTACACCGGCATATAAGGTAACGCCATTGCCAATAATCACGTCATCGGCAATATACGTGTTCGGGAATATCTTGCAGTCATCGCCAATAACCACATTGGGGCCTATGTATGCAAATGCACCGATGTACGCGTTTTTGCCGATTTTTGCGGTGGGATGGATAAAACTCGGCGATTCAATGCCGCTTTTATTCATTTTGATGGTATTGTATTTTTCGAGCAGTACCGTAAACGCGCTATAGGCATTCTCAACACGGACCAACGTTGTTAAAACCGGCTCATTTAAAACCAGATCTTTATTGATGATCACCACCGAAGCATTGGTGGTATACAAAAACTGTTCATACTTTGGGTTTGCCAAAAATGACAAGGACCCCGAAGCGGCTTCCTCGATCTTAGCTAATTGGTTAACCGACACATTTGGGTCACCGTCAACGGTACCTTCAAGCATCAAACTTATTTCCTGCGCGGTGAATTGCATCGGACAAATTTAAACGTTAAAATTAAAGCAGCAAATTATAATAATCCCGGTGCTATTACAACCCTCTACAAGCCCTTTATATAGCATAATATATATTTTTTTACGGTTTTGGCCAACGGCTCCAAATTGGAATGGTCGCTTGCCAGGGTAATATCTTTCACACTTCCGTCTTTCATCAGTATTTTTATACTGCCATCGCCCACTTTATAGGCCTTGTTGGTTATGCTGTCGGTAAATACAAAATACGAGGCTTCATCTTCATTTACACCGTACTTATCCATCGCATGCAAAACCAGTTCGTTCACCCTTTCGGCCGATGGCGCCTCATTACTGATTTCCACCCTGTACAAATTCCGGTTGATCAGGTTCTTGCAAAGCATCGATAAGATAAAGTCATCATGCCCGCACCAAACTTTAATGGCCGACAGAATGTCTGTATCATCAAGACTTGCAAAGGTATCCAAATCAGGCTTGCTATGTATAAATGTCTTTATATTGATATTATTGTTCAAAAAGTAACTTAAAGCGGGCGTAGCAAACAATTCCTCACCGTTTAACGCCAACTCGCGTGCCCGTTCTAAAATTTTGGCCAATAATTGTTCCGCCGCGATGACGGTTTTGTGCAGATATACCTGCCAATACATTAAACGCCGCGCCACCAAAAACTTCTCGATAGAATAGATGCCTTTTTCTTCAACAACGATTTGGTCATCTTTAATATTCAACATCTTGATGATGCGGTCGAAACTGATGACCCCTTCCGATACGCCGGTAAAAAAACTGTCGCGCATCAGGTAATCCATACGGTCCATATCCAGTTGGCTCGATACCAGTTGATGCAAAAACTTTTTCGGATAGGTGTCCTTAAAAATATCGATGGCCATATTCAGCCGGCCGTCAAACTCATCGTTCAGCCTATCCATAAACAACGACGAGATATCCTCGTGCGAAATACCCTCCACAATGGTTTGCTCCAACGCGTGCGAGAAAGGGCCGTGGCCTATATCGTGCAATAATATGGCTATAGTTACCGCTTCCTCTTCCTGTGTTGTAATATGATGGCCCTTGCTTTTCAGGGTTTCAATAGCCATGCCCATCAGGTGCATGGCACCTAAAGCATGGTGAAAGCGTGTGTGCAACGCACCGGGATAAACCAGGTGTGTCATGCCCAATTGTTTGATGTACCGAAGGCGCTGAAAATACGGATGCGTTATCAGGTCGAATATCAGTTCCGATGGAATACTGATAAAACCGTAAACGGGGTCGTTTATAATTTTCTTTTTATTCAATTTATCTATAATGATACAAAAATGTTAAATTATACTACATGTTTGCTGTTTTATTTTAGTTAATTTATGTTAATGCCCACTTTTGTTTATAACAAAAGCTAAGTTTACGGGTTAAATAGCAATAGAACGAAAAACATGCAAGAGACCACCATTTTATGGGCCGACGATGAAATTGACCTGCTAAAACCGCATATACTTTTTTTAAAGGAAAAGGGCTACATCGTTAAAACCGTAACTAACGGCAACGACGCAGTAGACGTGTTTAAAAACGAATATATCGACCTTGTTTTCTTAGACGAGAATATGCCCGGGCTAACCGGTTTGGAAACGCTTGCCCAAATAAAAAACATCAATGCCGATGTGCCGGTGGTGCTCATTACCAAAAACGAAGAAGAATACCTGATGGAAGATGCCATCGGATCGAAAATAGATGATTACCTCATCAAACCGGTAAACCCTAAACAGGTATTGCTCACCATTAAAAAGTTTACCGAAAACAAGCGCCTGGTTACCGAAAAAACCACCATGGCCTATCAGCAGGATTTCAAGACCCTGGGGATGACCCTGAACGAAAACCTGAGCTACCAGGAATGGGTGGACGTATACAAAAAACTGATATACTGGGAACTTGAACTGGAGAAACTGGAAGATGCCGGCATGCACGAGATATTAACCATGCAAAAGGCCGAAGCCAACGTACAATTCTCAAAATTTATAGAGAAGAACTACCTCAATTGGGTAAAAAACCCCGACAATGCGCCAACCTTGTCGCCTGGCCTGTTCAAAAAGGTGGTTTTCCCGCAATTGGAAAGCAAAACGCCCGTCTTTTTTATTTTGATAGATAATTTAAGATACGACCAGTTCAGGATTATCAACCCCATCATATCCGAATATTTCCGTCTGGAGGAAGAGGACACCTACTTCAGTATTTTACCTACGGCTACACAGTATGCCCGTAATGCCATATTCTCCGGACTGATGCCGCTCGATATGGAAAAACGCTACCCCGAAATGTGGCAGAACGATGAGGACGAAGGCGGAAAGAATTTATTTGAATCGAATTTTTTAACCGATCAGCTAAAACGCGTTTGGCGAAAAGAGTGCAAACACTCATACACCAAAATACTGAACATTGACGAAGGTCGCGCCCTAAACGAAAGCGTAAGCAACCTGATGGGCAACGATTTAAACGTAGTGGTATACAACTTTGTCGATATGTTGTCGCACGCCCGTACCGATATGCAGATGATACGCGAACTGGCCAGCGACGATGCTGCTTACCGCTCTTTAACCCTGTCGTGGTTTGAGCATTCACCCCTGTTCGACTTGTTAAAGTTTTTGAGCACCAAACAGGTAAAAGTCATCATTACCACCGACCATGGTACCATAAAAGTGGGCAACCCAAGTAAAATTGTCGGCGACCGCAACACCAATACCAACCTGCGCTACAAACAAGGTAAAAACCTCAACTTTAATGCAAAAGAGGTATTCCACATCCGCAACCCGCACGATGCCATGCTGCCAAAGCTGCACTTAAGCTCAAGTTTTGTATTTGCCAAGGTTGATAATTACTTTGTGTACCCCAACAACTACAACCACTTTGTAAACTTTTATAACGAGACTTTCCAGCACGGCGGCATATCGTTGGAGGAGATGATTATACCCATAGCTATCTACGGGCCGAAGTAAGCCCAAAGGAGGAATTAAGATTATCCGGAAAAATTTATGGGGTCAGCTTATTAAAAGGGCGCTGCACTTCTACTTTTTTAACGGGCATTTTATCGCTGCTGCTAAGGTGGTCTACCGGCATACGGTCTGCACTTTGGCCAATGTGGGCTACCGGCATCGTGCTATAAACCACTAACCTATCGATATTTGCAGTAACGGTATCCATTGGTTGCGCCTTAAAAAGATTGGGGTTGTGCTTTAGGTAATGCGAAAGCAACGATGAATCGGCGTTATGCAAAGTATCGGCATTAAACAGTTTTGGCTGTTGTTTTAAACCCTGTGCGTTTACGCTAAAGGCAAAGCCGGCAGTAACAATCAAAGT
>NZ_CAITNG010000030.1 GCF_903893715.1 uncultured Mucilaginibacter sp. | reverse complement strand
TCCATCAAGCATCTTCAATCCTATTTAAACGAGTTTACTTTTAAATACAATCACAGAGATAATAAATCAAATTTTGACTTGCTTCTCAATAGAAGTTTAATGCCATCTGTCATATGATGGGCTATTACTCTCAAGAGGGGAATAGCACGGGCCGGGCTTTGTGGTTTCTGGCCAAAGAGGCGTATGATGGAAGGCGGAAGATGTATCCCGATAGCTATCGGGATGGAAGATGTTGTATACCCATAAATACCCATGAGTCCCGATAGCTATCGGGACGCAAAGCGCAGAGAGCGCAGCGCATAGCGTAAAAGGAAGATGAGTTTTTCCAAACACCCATAAATACCCATATAGGTAGCAAGGTGTTGCCAAGGAGCGCGGGGTTGGGGCATAAAAAAAGCCGGCACCTGCTGATGAGCAAATGCCGGCGTGTATTGGACTATCGGTTATGGCCTGCGTTCGTGGCCACCACCACCTTCGCCACGTTGTTGCGGTTGCGGGCGCTGTTGTGGTTGCGGACGAGGGGCATTGTTGTTGTTATGCTTGTCCTGATAAATACTGTTGCTCACGTTGTTTTGCTGCCTGTTTACCTGCCGGCGTTCCTGGGGTGTAAGCGAACCCCCGTTGGCCTGCCGGTCGGCATGCACTTCGTGGTTAATGTTGGCCTCACGGTTCTCCAGATGGCCGGTTTCGCCGGGTGTTAGGTGTCCCGATGATACGCCCTGAGCGATGCGGCCTTGCTGGTTAAAAGCGCGGCCGTTTACGCGGTTCATGGCTGTGGTGGCAGGACGGCCGTTGTTTGCCGAAAACCTTTGGTTAGGATCGTGGGCGGCCATGGTTTGGTGGGCAAACTGCTGCTGTGTAGGCTGCATGTGCTGCTCGTTCATGGCCATACGTTCTTCGGGGCGTGGCTGGGCTGTTACGCCGCCGGGGCCGTTATAGCTTACGCGATTGTTCACCGTTACATTGTTGATGACGGTGCGGTCGACATAGACGTTGCGCACTACCGTGGTATTTACGTTGACCACGGCGGTATTATAGCGGAACACGTTGCCTTGCCAGCCGCCGCCGATAAAGCCGACGCCGCCGTAGCCAAAGCCGTAGTTTACACCGCCGTAAAAGCCGATGTGACGGCCCCAATAGCCGGCATGAAAGCCGTATATGCCGCCTTCATAACCCCAATAACCGGGGGTCCATAGAAGGCCGAAATGCGGCGGGCGAACCCAAACGCCGGGTACCCAGTAGTAACCGTCGTCGCCATAGGCCCAATAGCCGGGTGTCCATAAAAAGCCATCGGCAGGGCATGGCGGTTGTGTATAAACAGGGATGGCAGGCGGGGCAATATGCGCCGAAATGCTGATGCCTACACCTACGCTAACTTGTGCATAGCCGGCAGCAACTGCCGACAGTGATATCCCGATAAGGATTATAAAGGTCTTTAGTGTCGTTTTCATTTTAAGGTACTTATTAGTTAGTTTAAGATATGACAATCAGCAACCCATATAGTTTAAACCTGAGGCAAAACTACCTGATCATGACCCCGCTTTCTACCCTTTTGCGATATGCCCAATGGAACACTATCGGGAACACAAAGAGGTTGAATATGGTATTGGTTATCAAACCACCTATCACCACAATGGCCAAAGGTTTTGAAGCCTCGGAGCCGATACTGGTTGACATGGCGGCAGGCAACAAACCGATGGCGGCCATCATGGCCGTCATGATAACGGGGCGCATACGATCGGCAATACCATCTTTGAGCGCATCGGCAAAGGTGCGGCCCATGGGGTGGTGTTTCAACTCGATCATGTTGCTTTTGAACTTGGTAATGAGTATAACGCCGTTTTGTACACAAATACCGAACAAGGCGATGAACCCGATACCCGCCGAGATATTGAAGTTGACGTTGGTGATGAGCAAGGCCAATATACCGCCCATAATGGCAAAGGGCACGTTATTGAGCACCAAAAGCGAATCGCGGAAGTTACCGAACAGGATGAACAGGATAAAGAAGATGATGAGCAAGCTGATGGGCACCACTTGTGCCAAACGCGCGGTTGCCCGTTGCTGGTTCTCAAAATCGCCGGCCCACTCCATAAAGTAGTCTTTAGGGAGCTTGATCTGCGCGTTTATTTTTTCCTGGGCTTCGGCAATGGTACTGCCCATATCGCGGCCGCGGATGGAGAACTTGATGGCACCGTAGCGCATGTGCTTATCGCGATAGATCATGCTCGGGCCTATCAGCTTTTTGATGGTGGCAATTTCGCGCAGGGGCACTTTGGTACCGCGCAAGGTAGGTACGCGTAAGTCGCCAATGGATTGGTCATTGTTCCTGAAATCCTCGGGGTAACGTATACGCAGGTCGAACTTGCGCTCGCCTTCGTAGATTTGAGTGGCTGCTTTACCGCCAATGGCCATTTCGATAACTGCATTGGCATCGGCCGTGGTTACGCCATAGAGCGCCATTTTACCCTGGTCGAGGTTGATCTGCAGTTCGGGCTGGCCTAAGTTGCGCAGGATACCCAAATCGGTTATACCATTAACCCCTTGCAGTATCTTGAATATCTTCTCTTCCTCGCTCTCGACATACTTGAAGTCGTCGCCGAAGAGTTTTACGACGATAGAGCCTTTTACGCCCGAAACGGCTTCTTCCACGTTATCGGATATGGGTTGGGAGAAGTTAAGGTCGATACCGGGATAGCCTTTTAGCTTGTCCTGCATGCGCTCTATCAATTGTTCTTTGGTTTCTTTGCGCTTCCACTCCTCCTGCGGGTAAATATCCACATGGAACTCGATGTTGTAGAAACCGGTAGCATCGGTACCATCGTTTGGCCGGCCTGTTTGCGATATGACCTGTTTGACTTCATCGAAGCTGAGGAAGATCTTGCGCATCTCGTTGGCCAGCTTTACCGACTCGCCTAAGGAGATGCTTAGCGGGCCTGTTGCACGTACATAGATGGCGCCTTCGTTCAACTCGGGCAAAAACTCGGTACCCAAAAACTTGAAGCAGTATAAGCTAACGGCGAGGGCTATCAATGCTGTGGGCAGCACGATTTTTCGCAACCTGAAACACCAGGAGTAAAACTTGAGGGCATTGCCGGTAACAAAGTCAACAAACACGTTGTGCTTTTCGCGGACGTTCTTGTTGAGCAATACGCTGGCCATTACGGGCACAAAAGTGAAGGTAAGCAATAAGGCGCCCAACAAAGCGAAGCCGAGTGTCCAAGCCAATGGCGAGAACATTTTGCCTTCCACTTTCTCGAAACTGAAGATGGGCAGCAAGCCGGTGATGATGATAAGCTTGGCAAAGAATATGCCTTTACCGTTTACCAAACAGGCTTGTTTAATCATGCCCAGTTTGCTTAGCTTGTTGAATTTTTCCATGCCCACCTGCTTAGCGCGATGGTCGAGCACGACGAATATCCCCTCGACCATGACGACGGCACCATCGATAATGATACCAAAGTCGATAGCGCCCATAGAAAGCAGGTTGGCTGCCATGCCTTTCATCTTTAAACAGATGAAGGCGAACAATAAGGCGAGTGGTATAATGAGCGATACGATAAGCGTAGTACGCCAATCGGCCATAAACAAGAATACGATAACTGTTACGAAGATGATACCTTCGAACATGTTATGGAGCACGGTATGCGTGGCAAAAGTTACCAGGTCGTCGCGGTCGTAAAAGGTTTTGATCTGTACGTCATCGGGCAAAACCGAGGTATTGAGGTACTTTATTTTTTCCTTGAGCGCTTTGATAACCACGCTTGGGTTTTCGCCCTTGCGCATCACCACAATGCCCTCAATTACGTCGGGGTCACGGTCGCGGCCAACTTGCCCCAAACGCGGCAGTGCGGATTCGGTTACTTCGGCGATGTTGCTCACGAAAATAGGTGTACCGTTGATGTTGTTTACGATAATGTTCTTAATCTCGCCGATATCGTTCAACAAGCCAATCCCGCGAACAACGTATGCCTGGCCGCTTTGTTCAATCACATCGCCACCTACGTTGATGTTGCTTTTGGATACGGCGTCGAACAGCTCCAGCGGGGTAACGTTGTATTGTAAGGCTTTTTCGGGATTGATGGTAATTTGGTAGGTTTTTACCTCGCCACCAAAACTGTTCAGGTCGGCAATACCGGGTACTTCGCGTATCTGGCGGTCAACTACCCAATCTTGTATGGTCTTCAGCTCCCGCGCCGATTTATGGTTACTGGTTAGGGTATAGCGATATATCTCGCCGGTTGGGCCGTAAGGTGGCTCAATGCCTGGCTGTACGCCATCAGGCAGATCGGCATCGCCTATGTGGTTGTTTACCTGTAAGCGAGCAAAGGCATAGTCCACATCGTCATCAAACGTGATCTTTACTACCGACAGCCCGAACAGCGACGATGAACGTATGCTGGTTTTCCTTTCGGTAGGGTTCATGGCTATTTCGATAGGGCGGGTAACAAATTTCTCCACCTCTTCGGCGCTACGGCCGGGCCATTGCGATATGATGGTTAC
The DNA here is from genome assembly GCF_903893715.1 of uncultured Mucilaginibacter sp. GTDB lineage: Bacteria > Bacteroidota > Bacteroidia > Sphingobacteriales > Sphingobacteriaceae > Mucilaginibacter. Next base: position 19,308 of record NZ_CAITNG010000030.1, on the reverse strand, counting down.
GGATGTATTGGTAACATCGGGAAAGGCATCAATACTGATGTTTTTAAAACTGATGTATCCGGCAACTGCCAACAATGCAGTAACAAAGAATATGAAGAACTTATTCTTTAACGAAAAGGATAGTATTGACTTTATAAATCGGTTCATGGTTCGCTTTCGGTTTGCAGGATAAAACTTAGTCTTTTAACGATTCGTAAAGGAAAACCTGGCGCGATGCCACAACCCTATCGCCTGCTTTAAGCCCTTTACTAATGTATGCCCTGTCTTCAAATTTTTTGGCTATTTCCACCGGTTGTATCCTTACATGTGCCGGCCCGTCCACCACTAAAACATAATTCTTGTCGTTATCAAAAACCAACGAACGGGTGTTGATGACCGGCAGGTTTTCGCCGCTGTGCGCTTTAATCTGTATGGTGGCAAACATTTCGGGTTTCAGCATATTGCCGGGGTTGTTTATAACTATCCGGGCGTGCATCACCTTATTGTCAGGGTCGAGCATATCGTATACCTTGTCTATTTTGCCGTCAAATACCTTATCGGGATAGGATATGGTAGTTACCTTAACATTATCGCCCTGATGAATATTGGCTATATCAGATTCATAAATGTTGACCAATGCCCAAACGGTAGACAAATTAGCAATGGTAAACAGGTTTTGTCCGTTATCGGCACGTATTTGGGTATTGCTGGTGATGTTCTTCTCCACCACAAAGCCGCCGATGGGTGCTTTCAATTCATAGCCCAAATTAGCGTTGCTTTTATTGATGCCCATTACCGCATTGGCACGTTTATCTTCGGCTACGGCCTTGTCATAATCGCCCTGAGAAGATTCCAGGTCTTTTTGTGATGCTAGGCCACTTTTGTATAGGTCTTGCGTTACCTGCAAGGCACGCTTGGTATTTTTCAGGTCGGCTTGCGACGATATCGCATCTTTGGCAAAGCCTGCTTCTTCGGCACTCTTCATGGTAGCCAATAGCTGCCCTTTTTGTACCACATCGCCCAACTGCACATGCACATCTTCGGCAACACCGCTCACCATCGGGTATATCTTTACCATTTTATCGTCATCGGCGGTAATTTTACCGCTCAACGTAATTTGCGAAAGCGCATCGGCCTGTTGCACTGTATCAATGAGTAGGCTTTTCAGTAGAGTGTCGGTCACTTCAAACTTGGCATCTTTTTGATCGGCGTTATCAGGTTTGTGTGTACAGCTTTGTATGGCCATAGCCGCGAAACATATAGCGGCTGCGAAAATGGTTTTGTTAAGTAATTGACGTTTATGCATGGGTTTAGTATCTATCGGTTAAAAAAAGGTGTGCCGGTAACAAAGTTCAATTGTTCGAGCGAGGTAACACGGTTAAGCTCGATTGTGTTTAGTTGCAAGGTGTTGGTTTTGTACGAGTCGTAAAAGTCTAAAAACTCCAACAGGCTAATGTTCCGCTTCTCATAGTTTTTGCCAACTTCCTGAATCAGATGGGTAAAATCGGCTTTAAACTGGGGGTCAAAGCTGTTATACAGGTTTTCGAGGCGCAATGCACCTTTATAAGCAGTCGCCACATCGCTTTCAACCTGGTTTTGCTGGTTTTGCAATTGGGTTTTACCCTGGTCTATGGCAATGTAAGCCTGCTTTATTGCACCTTGATTACGGTTAAAAAACGGCAGGTTAAACTCGAGGCCCGCGCCAATAAAGTTGTTACCATATGAGCCTAATTTGTCATAGTTCAGCGAAACCGACACATCAGGTACAGCGGTAGCTTTTTGCAGTTTTAGGTTAAGGTCGTTATAATCGAGCACGCTTTTGGCCAAACGCAGGTCGTAACGATTTGTATAAGCAGAATCGAGCAGTTTTTGATAAGGTGTTGATGCAACTAAAGTTTTGCTGCCCAGATCGTAACTGTAAACCGGTTTAACATAGGTTGCGGGTGTGGCCTTAATGAGCAGCTTAAATTCGCTTTGGGTTGAGTCTATCCCAACTAGCAAACTGTTGTATTCCGATTGTAATGAATACAGTTGTGATTGTAACCTGATTACTTCTTTTTGGGCTACGTTGCCTTTGGCATATTGCTCCCTGAACACTTTCAATGTTGTAGTAAGCGACGTTATCTCCTGATTATAAACGGCGGCCGATTGCTGCGCGAAATAGATGGAGTAAAAATCGCTGCGCAGGCTATATTTTAAGGTACGCAGCAAATCAAAGAACTGGTATTGGGCTTGCTGAACGCCTATTTTAGCCAACAGGATATTTTTATTCCGTTTGCCGGCAGTGGTAAATAGCTGCGATAAACCGATGGACTGTTCGCTTAAAGCATTGGGCACCTGCGTGGCAAAAACACCGTTCGAAAAACTAAAATCGGGGTTGTTGAACAAACGGGCGGTAATGATCTGGGCGTTGGCATTATCAATGTTATATTTTTGGATGATGAGCGACAGGTTGTTTTTCAGAAACCGGTCTTCGGCCTGCTGTATGGTTAAACTGAGTGTATCGGTAGTTTGCGCATTTGCTTTAAACAAACATGCAAAGCACAGTATAGAGATGAAAATCGGGGCGAATTTTAACCGCATAGTCTTAATTTTGATTGGCAAAATTAAACTACGATGCAATGATCCGGATTAGAACCGGATTAGAATTACTAATTGTTGTGTAAAAATTCTGTGGTAATAGTGGTTCCAGAACCCTCTTCAGATGTTATGCTCATGGTGCCATTGAACAACTGGATGATTTTTTGGGTCACAAAAAGACCTATGCCGGTACCGGCATAATCGCGGGCGTTATGGCTACGGTAAAATGAGCCCGATACCTTTTCAATGTCTTCTCTCGGAATCCCTATCCCTGTATCAATAACCTGTATTTGTATCAAATACTCGTCGGCATAAAAGTTACACGTAACTGCTTGTTGGTCTGAAAACTTAAAAGCATTGCCTATCAAATTATTGAAGGCAATAAACAACAGTTGCCTGTTTGCCCAAACCGACAATAAGGCCTCGTTTTCGGGCAAATGCTTAATATTTACTTTAAAGGGGCCCGAGCCGAGCTTATTCGTCCAAAACTCATGTACATCCCATAGCAGTTCGTCCATGCGTACGGGTGTCAACTCGGCACTGGTATAGTCCATATCAACCTGGGCTAACTCCATCAAACCGGTTATGGTGTCCCTCAATCTTTCCGATTCTTCCAACACCAGTTGTAATGTCTTTTTATGTTCATTTGCCTCACGTTCTTTACTCAATGCCAATTCTACCTCTCCTATAATGCTGGTAATGGGCGTCCGTAACTCGTGTGATGCATTGCTTACATAGGTTTTTTGTAGTTCGAAGGCATTTTCAAGATGGGCCAGCAAACGGTTAAAGTTTCGGGCAAGTTCGCTTATCTCGTCCTTGCCGTTACCCTCGTCAACACGCAGGTTAAGGTTGGTAGCTTTTATCAGTTGCATTTGGCTTACCACGTTATTTAAGGGCGAGAGTGCCTCTTTAGCTAATAACCGGCTCACAAAATATAGGATGGCGCCAACTATAAAAAAAACCACGATCATGGTATTGAGCATCAGGTCAAGCCTCCGGATGCCTTCAAAATCGCTCGCCGAAACCAATATCACAAAGTTCCCTTGATTGTCTTTATAATAGATACCTACTACCTGGTGATCGCCGTCGGTATACTGCAGATACTTTCGTTTTCTTACAGCGTCAATGGTTTTGTAGTCCCAGTATTGTTGGTCGTCCCTGATAAAGGCAGCACTGTTGCGGCTATCATAAAAGCGCACTACTTCGCCGGGTAAGCTTTTCAGATATCTTTCGCGCACACGGCTGAGCGAATCGGCTGTAATTTCATCGGCTTTCAGGTAAAGCTGTGCGGCAACGTTAGCGCGTTCGTTTAACCTGACGAAAAAATCATTGCGTACAAAGGAGTAAAAGGACAGGTATATAGATGCCAGTACCACCAGCAATACGCCTGAACCCAACAACGCGAAATACAACGAAAGCCTGTTCCTTATTTTCACGTTAAGCCTGTTCTGTTTTAAACATATAACCTTTGCCCACCACGGTATGTATGTATTTATTGGTGAACCCTTTCTCCACTTTATTACGCAGGTAGTTCATATACACATCAACTACGTTGGTGCCTGTATCAAACTCAATACCCCATACTTTTTGAGCTATGGTTTGCCGGTTCAGTATTTTGCCGTGGTTGCGCATCAACAACTCCAACAAGGCATATTCTTTAGTGGTCAAGGTTATTTTATGCCCCGACCGCTCGACTGTATTGCTGTAAGTATCTAATGTAATCTCTCCCAAGGTGAGCGTGCTGTTGGTATCAACAGCTTTGCGCCTCAGCAGCGCGTCGATGCGGGCAAGCAGTTCCTTAAAGTGAAAGGGCTTTACCATATAATCGTCGGCGCCGGTATTCAGGCCATTTACCTTGTCGTCAATACTATCCAATGCCGTTAACATCAGGATGGGTATCTCCTTGTTTTTTTGACGGATATGCCGGCAAACCTCCACACCACTCAAATGGGGCAGCATGACATCCAACATAATCAAATCGAAAGGCTTTGTGGCAAACTGCTTCACAGCGTCGGCACCATCCCTGCTCAAATCAACTTTGTGGCCATTCTCTTCCAGCGCCTTTTGTATAAAAGCCGCCACACGTTCCTCGTCCTCAACTAAAAAAATGCTTGCCATGTATTCAAATCTAAACAAATATAGGTTGTTGTGCAGCTATAACAATGAAAGGCCATCAGCCTATCCCAAAACCTCTTCCAATATCTCATGCGAATGCACATCGCCAAAGCTTTCGATGTGCAGTGCGTAATATTCCAACAACTTGCCGAGCAAGTATCTGCGCTCATCATTGCTCATCTTCAACTGCGGCAAATCTTCGAATGAATACTGCAACAGGCGGTTAAAACCTTCGGTATGCGGTGGCGACAGGTACAAAGTATGTTCCGGCTTGTAATGCTTAAACACACCCTCCTTGAGGTCGAAAAAATCGGCGTTTGTATCGATATTCACTTCGGGGTAAAAACCCATATAACGCGTCAGCTTCAGCAAAAACAACAGGTGGAAATTAGCCAACCCCTCCTGCTGATGGTCCAGCCATTCGATGGCGTGGAAGATAAAGCCGAACAGGTTCTCGTCGGTAGCCTGGTGTTTTACAGCTTTGTACAGCACCTCGTTCAAAAACATCACGATGGAGGTTTTGATCACATCGTAAGGGATGCTTTGCAAAAGCGGCTCGTTCTTCAATTCTGCAACACGTTGTATATTGCCGGCCGCTTTGTGATACACCACCATATCCAGCAGGTACAAAGGTTGCAGCATATTGCGGCTTATTTTAGCCTTCGGCCTTTTTACCCCGTTGATGATATACGACTGCAGGCCAAATTTTTCGGTAAATACCTGTACAATTACGCTGGTTTCGCCATAATTGGTGGTCTTGAAAACGATGCCCCGGGTTTTGTGTAACATAAGGCTTATTTAAACAGCTCAATAATTTTTGGTATAAAAACAACCAACCCAACCACTACGGCGAAGCACGCGGTAACGGTTACAGCCGCTGCCGCTACATCCTTCACGTGTCCAGCCTTTTCATCAAATCCTGGCGAAACTATGTCCGTCAGTATTTCGATGCCGGTATTCAGCAGCTCCGCCGTTAGCACCAAAGCAATAGCCAAACTTATCCAAAGCCATTCGCCCCGGTCTAAATGCAGGTAGTAGCCTGCGGCAACAGCCAAAACACCCGCCGCCATATGGATGCGGAAGTTAAGCTGGGTTTTTGCCGCATAGCTAAACCCTTTAAACGCGTAACCAAAGCTTTTGAGCAGTTTGTTCATCATTGTAATAGGATAGTTGGCCAAATTTCGACACAATATCGTTCAAAAATTTAGGGTTTGTGCAAATTTCGTAGTTTTACGGCCTCTGATTACAATACCATTGCCCATGTTTTGGAAAAAGCTTGCCGACATCATTCTTAAAAGCCGACTGCTCATCCTTGTTGTTGTGCTGCTGTTTTGCGGCTTTATGGGTTTTAAGGCCAGTAAGGTGCATTTGGCCTACAATGCCGGCAAAATACTCCCCGTTACCGATTCCGCCTATATCCGGTTCATCCAGTTCCGAAAAATGTTTGGCGAAGACGGTACCGCCATCGTCCTGGGCATAAAAACACCTAACCTGTTTCAAAAAGACCTCTTCAACGCCTGGTACCAGTTAGGCAACCGACTGCAAAAGATACAGGGCGTAACGGCCGTTGTTTCGCAAGCCAATATCTATAAATTACATAAGGACACTTTGCAGCGCCGTTTTTTCCTGTCGCCGCTCATCAATCAGCCGGTAGCTTCGCAACACGCTGCCGACAGCATCAAACAACAGGTGTATGGGCTGCCTTTTTACAGCGGCTTGATATTAAGTGCCGACAAACAAGCCACCTCGATGGTGGTTTCGCTCAATCCGCAATACATCAACAGCAAGCTGCGTACACAGGTTATCGGCTCCGTACTCAAAGAGGCTAAGCAGTTCGAAGCCAATAACCACGTTGCCGTCCACATTTCGGGCCAGCCTTATATCCGCACCGTCATCAGCGACCTCGTTTCCCACGAGTTCGTGCTGTTCCTCGGGCTTTCGTTGCTCATTACGGCCATTATCCTCATCATCTTCTTCCGCACCGCCTATGCGGTCATCTTCCCGCTCATTGTAGTGCTGTTGGGCGTTATCTGTAGTTTGGGCATTATGGTGCTCAATAATTACGACATCACGTTGCTCACCGGTATCATCCCGCCATTGGTAGTCATCATCGGCATACCCAACAGTATCTTCATCCTCAATAAATACTATCGTGAGTTCGGCCATATCGGCGATAAAATGGCCGCCCTGCATATCGTTATCGAAAAGGTGGGCATCACCACTTTCATTGCCAACGTAACCACCGCCATCGGCTTTGGTGTGCTGTACTTTACCAACAGCCAGATATTGACAGAATTTGGCCTCGTGGCCAGCATCAGCATCATGGTAACCTTCGCGTTGACGCTGATACTGATACCCATCATCTTCAGCTACCTGCCCAACCCCGGCGCAACGCAAAGCGGCATCAAAAACCGCAAACTGATGCAGGACCTGCTCATTGGGTTGGACCATGTGGTGCACCATTACCGCAAGGCCATCTACGTCGGCACCATCATATTGCTCCTCATCAGTGCTTACGGCATTTCCCGCATTAACGTGAACAGCTTTATTGTTGACGACCTGCCCAAAACCAGCAGCACCCTTACCGACCTGCGCTTCTTCGAATCGAACTTTAAAGGCGTGCTGCCCATGGAAGTCACCATTGACAGTCGCCATAAAAACGGGATGATGAACCTGCCCACCATCCACAAGGTGGAACGGCTCGAAAACCTCATCTCCTCTTACCCCGAGTTTAGCCGCTCCATATCGCTAACCCAAGTGCTCAAATACAGCACCCAAACCTTTTACGGCGGCGATACCGGCTATTACCGCCTGCCCGACGATATGGAAAAAGGCTTCATCCTCAGCTACGCCGCTAACTCGGGCAAGGGTAACAATATGCTGCGCAGCTACCTCGACAGTACCAAACAAATCACCCGCGTAAGCTTCCAGATGGCCGATATCGGTTCCAAAAAGCTCAACCTGCTGTTTGCCGAACTGCAGCCCCGTATCGACTCCATATTCAACCCAACGAAGTTCCATGTAGAGCTTACGGGTACCAGCGTTATCTTTGTTAAGGGCGCCAACTATATGGTCAAAAACCTATACCAAAGCCTGACTTTGGCCATTTTCCTCATCGCTATCGTGATGTGGATATTGTTCCGTGGTGTGCGCATGGTGTTCATCAGCATACTGCCCAACCTGATCCCGCTGGTCATCACCGCCGGGCTGATGGGCTTTTTGGGCATCGCGCTCAAGCCATCCACCATCCTCATCTTCAGCATCGCCATGGGCATCTCGTCCGACCAGACCATCTACTTCCTTACCCGCTACCGTCAGGAGTTAAGGAATAGCGGCACCCCGATAGCTATCGGGGCCATCTCTCGCATCGTATCCGACACCATCCGCGAAACCGGCATCAGCATGATATACATCGCCACCATCCTGTTTTTCGGCTTCGGCATCTTCGCCGCATCCACCTTTGGCGGCACCGTGGCCCTGGGCATCCTGCTATCGGTAACCCTGCTGGTGGCCATGATATGCAACCTCACCCTGCTGCCCGCCTTCCTGCTCAGCATGGAGCGCGGCATCAACCGCCGCAAGCTCAAATCCGGCATTGATTTGGATGGCGAAGCGCAGGATATCTAATTTTTCAATGTGCGAATGAGTAAATGTGTATATATGCAAATTCTCTTTTTTTACAAACGCTTTGCGCATTGCTCTATGCGTTTTGCGAAACACATGGGTATTTATGGGTATCCGTGAATAATGAACTTTGAATATCGAATATCGATTTTACTTCATCATTCAATATTGGATATTCGGTGTTCGATATTTTTTTGTCATGGGTATTTATGGGTGTTTTAATGTAAAAAACGTGTAAACCATTGCCATTTTCATAATTCTGTACCCATAACTCGGGCGTCGGGAGCACACGGGTGTATTTTTGATTTCGGACTTTCTGATTCCATTTTCCATCTTCCATTTTTCCGGCACGACTTTTCCCGATTGGGATGGGTAAATATGGGTATCTGAAATTAAAAATTTCGATTCAACCACTACTCATCATTTACCACGCACCAATCCATTCAATATAAGGAAAATTTTTGAGATTGGAAATATCTATTTTTAAAATGGCAACTATATATCCATATTGCAATATGGTATATTAGCTTTTTCTTAGACGGTCCAACTACAGTTATAAATGAAAATCACAGCCATAGAAATTGAGAATATTAGATGCTTCAAGAGTGTTCCAAGAACCGAATTATCAAAAAGTATAAATATTTTTATAGGTCCTAACAATACGGGCAAAACGACGATTTTAAAGTCAATATATCTATTGCAGTATAACAGTTTTGACCTTAATGATATAACTCAGGGCCACGATAAAGGCGAAATCAAACTAAGTTTTATTGGTGAGAACTCGCCTTATTTTACAAATGATCGAAATTTGGACACTTTCTTTTTTGAATTAAATAGGTTCGACAATAAAATTAAATGCCAACTTGGTCTTTCTGACGATACAATATTTTATAGTAACTTCTCGAAATTCCCCGAACATGAGCCTCAAAATTTAATATACCCCTATTTATCAAAAAGAAAGGTCAACGGTTACAACGGCAGTTTTAGTGAAACTAATGGCAAGGATGTAACTAATACCTTGACAAATCTTCCTTTGCGAATTGATAAATTGATTACACGTCAAGGTAGAGCATCTAAGATATATTTTGACGCATGTATAGATGTGCTTGGTTTTGAAGTACGTACTATCGCTGTTAACAACGATAAAGTTGCTGCTTATTATACAAATGACGATACTGACATTCCAATAACCGCAATGGGGGAAGGGGTTGCAAATGTCTTAGGATTGATTACGCAACTATGCATAGCGAAAGGAAACAAGATTTTCATTATTGAAGAAATTGAAAATGATATTCATCCAAAAGCACTAAAAGCATTATTGCGCTTGATTGTAGACAAATCCTCATCCAATCAATTCTTTATATCTACTCATTCAAATATTGTAATGAAGTATTTAGGAAGTGAATCTGATGCAAAAATCTTCAAAGTAAACACTGAAATTAAAGATGAAAACGACATGAGTCTGTTTGTTTCTAAACTCGCCGAAATAAGTACAATCCCTGAAGCACGTAGACAGGTTTTAGAGGATTTGGGCTATGAATTTTTTGACTTTGATTTATGGGAATTTTGGTTATTCCTTGAAGAGTCTTCAGCAGAAGTATTGATAAGGGAATACTTCATTAACTGGTTTACTAACCTATCACCAACTAAGATTAGGACATTTTCTTCCGGTGGAGTTGAAAAATTAAAATCAAGATTTGAAGATTTTAATAAATTATTTGTCTTCCTTCATTTACAGCCAACGTATAAAAATAAAGTTTGGGTGTTAATTGATAGCGGCGATAGAGAAAGAGAGATTATTAACGACTTTAATAAGACTTATGTCAATGAGAAAAATGGTTGGAGTAAAGACAACTTCCGTCAATTGACTAAACATGATTTTGAAGAATATTATCCAGCAATATTTCAAGAGAGAGTTATTGAAACCTTAGCCATCAATAATTCGGATGAAAAAAGAAAAGCTAAAAAACTTCTATTGGATGATGTTAAGTCCTGGATAAAAGACAATCCTGAAAAAGCCAAGGAGGAATTTGAAAAAAGCGCAGCGGATGTTATTGAGCATCTGAAGTTTATCGAGAAACAGATTAATTCTTAAAACATGTCATTTTAATTTCCATAAAAATTATATTCCGGGCTATTTTCTTTCCCCCGTCAGCAAAAAAGCTTCGGCCAAAAGCGGGGAAAACAATGGTGGCCTTGAGCGGCTGCAGGGCATAGCAATTTTTGCAGAAGCGGGGCAAGGAGCGTGCAAAGCAGGGCAAAAAGTTGCAGCCCAGGTTTTCCCCGCTTTGTGCGGCGATGCCTGTGCGAAAAGAAGCCTCTTTGCTGACAAGCACTTTTGTTACTTTTGGTGCCTCAAAAGTAATTCCCTCTTACATCTCCACAAAACTACCCTCAACAACCTTTCCACTGGCTTTACTTTGCTTATCGGGCTGGCTGCCGCCTACGCTTACCAATATTTTGCCGGGCACTTGCTTTTCCTTGCCGTCGGCCATAGTAAGCGCAAGGTCCTGCGGACTAAGGGTAAAGGTAACGGCCTTGCTTTCGCCGCTCTTTAAATAAATGCGTTCAAACCCCTTCAGCGCTCGTATGGGTGCTTTTATATTGCTTTCGGGATGGCTCAGGTATAGTTGTACCACTTCTTCGCCGTCCTTTTTGCCGGTATTGCTTACGTTAACGCTAACGGTAACGGCTTTGTCGGCAGTGATGGTTTTGGGTAGGGTCAAATGGTCGTATTTAAAGGTTGTATAACTTAAACCATAGCCAAAGCCATACAAAGGCTGACCTTTAAAGTAACGATAAGTGCGGTTATCCATCGAGTAATCCTCGAACGATGGAAGGTCGGCATCACTCTTATAAACCGTTACCGGCAAGCGGCCCGCAGGGTTATAATCGCCAAACAGCACATTACCAATAGCCGTCCCTGCAGCCTGACCGCCGTACCAGGCGTTCAAAATGGCCGGCAAGTGCTCGCTTTCCCATGGGGTGGCTATGGCGCTGCCTGTCATCATCACTAATACCACGGGTTTACCTGTGGCTTGTAAGGCTTTCATCATGTCGGTTTGTATACCGGGCAGCAAAATAGAAGTACGGTCGCCGCCCTTAAAGCCCTGCTGACTCACCCCACGCATTTCTTCCCCTTCCAGCTGCGGCGAAATACCGCCTATGTAAACAATCACATCCGCGTCCTTCACATGTTTAATGGTTTCGCTAAAGTCAGGTTTAATGGCCGGGTCGCCTACGTAGTCGGTACCTTTTTCATAATAAACCTCGGTGCCCGGGCCCGCCGCATCTTTAATGCCCTGTAATGCGGTTACAATGGTGGTAGGCGTACCGTTATAATTGCCCAAAACACTCTTGGCATTATCCGCGTTCGGACCTAAAACCGCTATCTTTTTTAAGCCTTTTTTTAGCGGAAGGATATTGTTCTCATTTTTTAATAGGACGATACTTTGCTCGGCCATTTTTAAAGCCTGCGCCTGGTGCTCCGGACTTTCCAATGCTGAAAGCGGTATCTGCGCGTATTTCACCAATTCCTTCGGGTCGAACAATCCCAAACGGAAACGGATGGTGAACAGGCGCTTCACAGATACATCAATTTGCTGCTCGGTCAGCTTGCCATCCTTAACAGCGGCTACAAGCGATTTATAAGTGGTATTACCGCACTCCACATCCGTGCTGTGCAGTACCGCATCAGCGGCAGCGCTTTCTGCATCAGGGTGGGTCTTATGGCGCTGGTAAAAATCGTCTATCGCACCGCAGTCGGATGTTACATAACCTGTAAAACCCCAGTCGTTGCGCAAAATACTATTCATTAAAATATCGTTACCGCAGCAAGGCTGGGTTTTATAAGCATTGTAGGCGCACATTACCCCTGCCACTTTAGCCTTGGTTACCAGCGCCTTAAAGGCGGGCAGGTAAGTATCCCAAAGGTCATAGTCGGTTACCTCCACATTAAACTGGTGGCGCAATGGCTCAGGGCCGCTGTGTATGGCATAATGCTTGGCACAGGCTGCTGCCTTCAGGTATTTGGGGTCGTCGCCTTGCAGGCCGCGTACAAAGGCTGTCCCCATTTGCGCGGTTAAAAAAGGGTCTTCGCCATAGGTTTCCTGCCCCCGGCCCCAGCGCGGGTCGCGAAAGATATTGATATTCGGGGTCCAGTAAGTTAGCCCGGTATACCTCCCGTGTTTGTTATTGCGTAAGCTTTCATTGTCAATCGCGCGGCCTTCCTCGGCAGTATAATCGGCCATTTGGTGTATGGACGATTTATCGAAAGTGGCCGCCATACCAATGGCCTGCGGGTACACCGTAACCTTAAAACTGGTACGGGCAACACCATGCAAACACTCGTTCCACCAGTCGTAGGCAGGTATATTTAAACGCTCAATGGCGGGCGCTGCGTTCAGCATCTGGCCCACTTTTTCTTCCAGTGTGAGGTGCGATACCAGGTCGGCTACCCTTTGCTCAACCGGCAGTTGCGCGTCTTGAAATTTATAGGTATAATGTTTTGTCGGTTTATGGGCCATCAGCGCCACAGCGCATAAAAGTATACCGGCAGGCAAGGCCACCAATGTGAATTTGCTTAAACGAATTTTACTTTTCATGATTTATTGATAGGGTTGAACATGCCCGGGTCAGGAGCTTATTATCGGCTTAAATAATAAAGCTAATATAAAGATTTTTTTGTTCGTGCAGCAAAACTTTAACTATACCTTAACTACCAAGAACAATTTACGCCGCCGGCATGACGTTTATCTGGTTGGCTACATCCACCACCTCGCGAATCTTACTGTCGAGCCGATTGATGGCTTCGTCCATCATTTCCAGGTATTCAACCGGGGCATTGTAGTTTTCATATTTGATGAGGTTCATCATCCCCATAATAGAGGCCAGCGGCCCCCTATACTCGTGCGATTGGATGTAGGATATGCGCATCAACAGCTCGTTTTGCGCTACTATTTTTTGCTCGTATAGCTTGCGCTCCGTTACGTTGCGGATGCTGTACGATATGCCGATAATATCGCGGTCGCCATTGGTAGCGGGCTCAAAGGACGCCTCCCACCAAATACGGCCCAGGTCCGGATAGTCGGTATAACCCTCTTCGTAGGCTTTCACACCTTCCAGGCATGCTTTAAAATGCTTGATAAATGTGGGCCTGAAGCTTGGTTCTATATAATCGGTAAAATCGCTGCCACGGGTAATAACGCGCAGGTATGCTTTTTTTATAAATTTATACGCGGTTTTATTGTAATCCAGTACCTCGCAATTTTTACCTAACAACACATGGAAATTTACCGAACTCTCAAAAAATGCCCGTAACCTGATGTCGGCCTCGCTGTTGATGCGTTTTTGTTCCAACACTTCCTGCTTGTGCTTAATCAGCAGGTCGTTGTTCAGCTTCAGCTCCATCATAGTGATTACCTGTTTGGCCAGCATTTTCAACATCAACTGTTGGTGCCTGTTTAGCTCGCGGGGCTTATTATCAATAACGCAAAGGGTGCCAAGGCAGTCGCCGCTATGGGTAATAAGCGGGGCACCGGCATAAAACCGGATGTACGGGCTGGCGTTGACCAGGGGGTGATAGATAAAACGTTCATCTTTAAACGTATCGGGCACCAGCATCACTTCGCTTTGGCGGATGGTATCATTGCAAAAACTCCATTCGCGCGGGGTACGTTCAACATCAATGCCAATGCGGGCTTTTATCCACTGTGTATCTTTATCCAATAAATTAATGGTAGCTATCGGGCTATCGCAAATCTCCGAAGCCATTTCTAAAAGCTGCAACAACTCGGCATCGGCCTGCAAGTTGTAACCGGCGAACCTTTCGACAGACTTTAAACGCGTATTTTCATCCATTCCACCAGATTGATCCTTCAGTTAATTACGGGAATATCTTTATTACGGAATAAATACGGGTACGGTTTTGTTGTTACAACACGTTTTGCCTTGATAACAGTAACAAAAGTGTAATTTTTTAATTACAGAGAGAGTAAAACAATACAATTTGCTTAAAAGCATCGATTTTTTGCGCTATTTGGAAGCGTTGAGCTTTTTCTGTCTTCTGTTGACGATATATGCCGTAAATGACATGCTGATTACCATGGTAATGATGCACCGCACCCATAGACTGGTTGTAACCGGGTCATGAAACGCAAACGTCGAGATAGCAACCATCACCAGTACGCCCACCGTGGTGCCCAATGCGAAACCTAATATTTTCCTTGTCATACCAAACTTATTTAAAGCTTCTCATCAAAATATTGATACGAAAATAGCCATTTCAATCACCATCTCAAATGACTGGGTTGTTGTTTGCCTAATCAAAATTTCCGATATCCATTATCTAAAAAACCTACCTTTTTTCTATTAATTTCCTTAAATTTGCACCTCTTAAAATTGAGGTAATAGTATTGATGTACAAGGAATATAAGCAACTTGATCTGTCGAAAATAGGTAAGGAAGTACTGGAGTTTTGGAAACAGCACCACATCTTCGAAAAAAGTGTGAGCAGCCGCCCCGCGAGCAAGCCCTATACCTTTTATGAAGGCCCGCCATCCGCAAATGGTATGCCGGGGATTCACCATGTCATGTCGCGCTCCATTAAAGACATTTTTTGCCGTTACAAAACACTGAAAGGTTACCAGGTAAAACGCAAAGGGGGCTGGGATACGCATGGCCTGCCGATAGAACTGGCCGTCGAAAAATCATTGGGCATCACCAAAGATGATATCGGTAAAAAAATATCCATCGAAGATTATAATGCCGCCTGCCGTAAAGAGGTAATGCGCTATACCGACGTATGGAACGACCTGACCGAAAAAATGGGTTATTGGGTGGACCTGGAGAACCCGTACATCACCTACAAAAACGAATACATTGAAACCCTGTGGTGGATACTGAGCGAATTGTACAAAAAAGACTTTTTATACAAAGGCTATACCGTACAACCTTATTCGCCGGCTGCGGGTACGGGTTTAAGTTCGCATGAGCTGAACCAGCCGGGCACGTACCGGATGTTAAAGGATACATCGATAACTGCCGAGTTTCACTTAAAAACCGGGCAGCAACACCCGTTGATGGATGTGCTGTTTGATACAGAAGGCGAAGATACCGCTATACTGGCCTGGACCACCACACCCTGGACCCTGCCCTCAAACTGCGCCCTTGCCGTTGGCGAAAACATCACCTACGTAAAAATAAAAACCTTTAACCCTTATACCTATGCCCCGGTCAGCGTGGTGTTGGCTAAGGATTTAGTGGGATCTTTCTTCAAAAAAGAAGCGGAAAATACCTCTTTCGAGGATTATAAAGGTGGCGATAAATTGATACCGTGGACAAAAAAAGCCGAATTTAAAGGTTCGGAACTGATTGGCCTACGCTACTACCAACTGATGCCCTATGTTACTAATCCCGATTTGGAAGCAAACGCTTTCCGCGTGATAGCGGGTGATTTTGTAACTACCGAAGATGGTACCGGCATTGTACACACCGCCTCAATTTTTGGTGCGGACGACTTCAGGGTTGCGCGTGCCAATGGCGTGCCATCGGTTTTGGTATTAGACGAGAACGGCAAAGAAGTACCCTTGGTTGACAAGCGCGGTAAGTTTGTTGACGAGGTAACCGATTTTGCCGGCCGTTTTGTAAAAGAAGAATATTATACTGATGCCGAACGCGCCGCGCCCGATTTTAAACCAACGGACGTGCTCATCGCCATCAAATTGAAGGAAGATAACAAAGCATTCGACGTAAAAAAATACGAGCACAGCTACCCGCACTGCTGGCGTACCGATAAACCGGTATTGTATTACCCGCTGGATAGCTGGTTCATCCGCACCACGGCGGTTAAGGATAAAATGGTGGAGCTCAACAAAACCATCAACTGGAAACCCGAAAGCACCGGTACCGGCCGCTTTGGCAACTGGCTCGAAAATTTGGTGGATTGGAATTTGTCGCGCTCACGGTATTGGGGTACGCCCTTACCTATCTGGCGGAGTGAGGCCAATGGAGAGATCTGTATCGGTTCGATAAATGAACTCCTCAATGTCGGCGTGTATTTTTATTTTGACAAGGCAAAAAAATATTTTGAAGAACATTCTGTAAGAGAAATATTCCAATTTCTGTCTATTGACCCTAATAATTATAATGAGGATGATTGGCAGGCAATTAATAGATTAAAAAATGGGTTCACAAAAGGTGTCGTTTCTTTAAAGGAATTAATTGACTCCTGTCCTGAACGGGATATTTTAGTAGGAGAGTTTTCTACCTCGATTGATCAATTCTTTATAGGTGAAAATATGCCAATGGATCTTCATAGACCTTATGTGGACAATATTATCCTATCTAAAGTTGATGAGGGCCGAACATATTATTATTTCCGCGAGCCGGATTTGATCGATGTTTGGTTTGATAGCGGTGCCATGCCTTATGCGCAATGGCATTTCCCTTTCGAGAACAAGGAAGAGTTTGCCAACGCTTATCCGGCAGATTTCATCGCCGAAGGTGTGGACCAAACCCGCGGCTGGTTCTTTACCCTGCATGCCATAGCCGTCATGCTGAGCGAAGCCAGTGATGAGATAAAGGCCGTTAACAAAAAAATAGGCAACAAAGGCATCGCCTTTAAAAATGTGGTAAGCAATGGTTTGGTGCTGGATAAGAACGGCAATAAAATGTCGAAACGTCTGGGCAACGCCGTTAACCCTTTCGAAACCATCGACCAATTTGGTGCCGATGCTACACGCTGGTATATGATCAGCAATGCATCCCCATGGGACAACCTTAAATTCAATATCGAAGGGCTGGACGAAGTGCGCCGCAAGTTTTTCGGTACGCTGTACAATACTTATTCATTCTTTGTGCTTTACGCTAACATCGATAAGTTCAATTACAGCGAAGCAGAAATAGCCATCAACGACCGCCCCGAAATAGACCGCTGGATCATATCGTTGTTAAACACCCTGACCAACGAGGTTGATGGTTTTTATGAAGATTTTGAGCCGACTAAAGCCACCCGTGCTATCCAGAATTTTGTGGACGAGCATTTGAGCAACTGGTATGTGCGTTTAAGCCGCCGCCGTTTCTGGCGTTCGGATAGCACCACAGATAAGTTATCGGCTTATCAAACGTTATATACCTGTTTGGTTACCATCGCTAAACTGATGTCGCCGGTAGCGCCGTTTTTTGCAGAGCGTTTGTTTACCGATTTGAACAGCAAAACCAAATTGGAAAAGGTTGAATCCGTACACTTAGCCGATTTCCCGGTTTATCATGCTAACCTGGTTGACAAAGCTTTGGAAGAACGCATGCAGTTGGCGCAGGATGTATCGTCGCTGGTATTGTCGTTACGTAAAAAAGTGGGCATCAATGTACGCCAGCCTTTGGGCAGGATATTATTGCCGATACTCGACAAAAACTTTAAAACGCAGGTGGAATTGGTAAAAGAGCTCATCCTATCGGAAACCAATATCAAAACCATCGAATACATAACCGATACCGCCGGCCTTATCAAAAAGAGGGTGAAACCAAACTTTAAAGCTTTGGGTGCCAAAGTTGGTAAGGATATGAAAATGGTGGCCGAAGCTATAACAAATTTTACTGCCGGGCAAATAAGCGAGTTGGAAACAGCGGGCACTATCGCAATACCCAATACGCCATACGCAATACTCACAACCGACGTTGAAATCATCGCCGAAGACGTTCCCGGCTGGCAGGTTGCGAATTTGGGAAAACTAACCGTGGCCTTAGATGTTACCATATCCGAAGAATTAAAACAGGAAGGTATATCGCGTGAATTGGTGAACAGGGTGCAAAATTTGCGCAAATCGAAGGATTTTGAGGTGACCGATAAGATAAATGTCAGGCTTTCAGACCATCCCTATATTGGCGATGCTGTGAAAAATAATTTATCATATATTTGCGCCGAAATTCTGGCCGATAGTTTAGTGCTTGACGCTCAATTAACTGCAGGCGACGAAACGTTTATTGATGAGAACAGGATATTGATAGAAATAAATAGAATATGAAAGTGGAAAATAAAGTTGAAAACGAAAAAACAAGGTATTCTGATTCAGAATTACAGGAGTTTAAAGGTTTGTTATTAGACAAACTGCGTATGGCTAAACAAGAACTGAATAACCTGGCTTCGTCGTTAAGCAATCCGAATAGTAACGGGACCGATGACACTGCCGGCACCTATAAAACTTTGGAAGATGGCTCGGCCACTTTGGAGAAAGAACAGATCAACCAGTTGGCTGCCCGTCAAAAGAAATTTATCGAGCAATTAGAAGCTGCGCTGATACGTATCGAAAACAAAACATACGGTATTTGTCGCGAAACAGGTAAGCTGATACAAAAAGAACGCCTGCGTGCCGTACCGCATACCACGCTAAGCATGGAAGCCAAATTGAAACAGTAGTAGATGAAGGCATCGTACGTTAAACCCTTTGCTCTTGCCGCTGTTATTATTGTTGCCGATCAACTCATCAAAACATGGGTTAAAAGCCACATGTACATTGGTCAGGAAATAAAATTTATGGGCGACCGCGGTATGTTGCACTATACCGAAAACAACGGTATGGCCTGGGGCATGGAGTTTGGTGGCGATTTTGGCAAATTAGTATTAACCTTGTTCCGCATTTTTGCGGTTTGCGCCATTGGTTATGGCATTTACTATCTGGTGAAACACAAACACCACCGTGGGCTCATTTTGAATGTGTCGCTCATATTTGCAGGTGCCATGGGCAACATCATCGACTCGACCTTTTATGGTTTGATTTATCATTACGACAGGCTTTTCCACGGCCGGGTAATCGATATGTTCTATTTTCCGCTAATATCCGGTTATTTCCCTAAATGGTTCCCAGGCTGGGGTGGCGAAGATTTTATCTTCTTTAGGCCTATATTTAACTTGGCCGATGCCGCCATATCTGTTGGCGTTATCTTGATCCTGCTTAACCAAAAACACTACTTTAAACACGAAACCGCTGAACCAAACAGTTTGAACAGCGAGGT
>NZ_CAITNG010000029.1 GCF_903893715.1 uncultured Mucilaginibacter sp. | reverse complement strand
TGCTTTTCAATTTTGCCTGGCCATACTATAACCGCAAATTTGTCATTTACAGTGAATTTATCTTTTTTGATTATCTTTTTTTAAGCCGGGCCCTTATTGTAGGTATCAATTTTTTCGTTCACCGCGATGAATTTTCAAAGAAAAGGATTGTCATCATTGGCTACAATGAACTTTCGGACACAATTGTTGAGCATTTTCGCCAGATGAAAAATACCACCATAGTGAAAGGTTATTTTGACTATAAGGAAAAAACACAGTTGGAAGAGGTAATGCCATTTTTGGGTGATGTAGACCAATGTTTTGACTACGCTAAACAAAACGAAATATCCGAGATATACTGCACGCTGTCGCCCGAAAAAGACCCGCAGATATACCAATTGGCAGAGAAAGCCGAACGTAACTTTATCAGGTTCAAATTTGTGCCCGACCTGCGACTATTTGTAAACCGCGAAATAAAGCTGGATTATATACAGGATATACCCGTACTCTCTTTGCGTTCCGAACCATTGGAAAGCAGCGCCGGGAGGATAAAAAAACGTGTGTTCGATGTGGTGTTCAGTAGCCTCGTCTGCATATTTATTTTATCGTGGCTTGTTCCAATCATCGCTTTGCTAATAAAACTCGATTCAAAAGGACCTGTTTTTTTTGTTCAGCAGCGCTCGGGTAAAAACAATATACCCTTTCCTTGTATAAAATTCCGTAGCCTTAAAGTAAACAAGGAATCAGAAACCAAACAGGTTACCCGCGATGATGACCGCTTTACAAAACTGGGCAGCTTTTTGCGTAAGAGCAGTTTAGACGAACTCCCGCAATTTTTTAACGTACTGATGGGGCACATGTCGGTAGTTGGTTCCAGGCCACACATGTTGAAACACACCGCCGAATACTCTAAAATTTACGACGAATACATGATACGCCATTTCCTGAAACCGGGCATAACCGGTTGGGCGCAGATACATGGTTTTAGGGGCGAAATAAGGGCAGATGAGCAGCTAAGAAAGCGTGTTGAACACGATGTTTGGTATATAGAAAACTGGACCATTGGTTTAGATATCAATATTGTGATACTTACCTTTTGGCTAACCGTAAAAGGCGATGATAATGCTTTTTAATCCTTACTGGGCACTTACCCCGTCCGAATAAAAATTACGGAAAGAACTACGTAAGCCAAAAGTTATCATCGGCGTGCGGCTTTCAAACACAGTATTCACCTCATCGCGATAAACGGCGCCCAATTCAAAACGCAAATTGTATTTAGGGTTCAATATATACGCAACTTTACCTTCGGCATAGTACAAATTGGTGCGCAAGCCCTGGCCGGTATAGTTGTTTAGCTGCTTTGCCGCATTTATATACGATTGGAAAATGTTTTTTCCATAATCCAAACCGTTGATATCCAAACCATAAAAAGCGTAGTTTAATTGGCCTTGCAAATCAAAACGGCCAATCGAATAATTCCATTTAGTTAACCATTCCCTAAAATTTGCCCCAAAAGGATGCGCCAGCGGCTCGCCAAGTTGAGAGTAATTCCTGAACGATTCTGTTTCGGTATAGGTGTAAGGTTTGGCGGCGTTGTACTCAAACAGGTAATTAAGCCCTTTCACTTTAAAAATGTCGGCACCGCGAATACCAAGTTGGTAGCCATACTTGTTCCGTACACTTCCGTCGTTCGAGAAGAAATCCTTCGACTGGAACTCCGTCAAAGCGAACTGGCCGTACAAGATATTTTTATCAGCAAATTTCCATTTGGCGGTCAAGCCCAAATCGGCTTTATCCGGTGAGCCGTGAGATGCTTCGATTGGCCTTAAAAAAATAAAAGGGTTTAAATAGCTGTAATCGATGCCCCGTTTGTGGCCTACGCTATCCGCATCGGCAGAGACAACCGAATCGAAAAAGCCGAGCGATACCCGGTTGCTTATACTCCAGTCTAAATAGTGAAAGTAGCCCCATTTAACCCGGTTATCGGTACTGCCGGGTATTTTTGACGAAAGCTGGTCTTCAAAACGGGTTAGCATGGCGATGTATTTTACATTGCCCAACGTAAATGTCATTTTAGCAAATGGGTATGGCGATGCGTAATCCGACAATAACATCGAACGGTACCCATCGCCTATAAAATTTTTGTCCTGCCCTGCAGTAAAGTTTACATACTTAATCGGCGTATACGACACCAATCCTGTATAGTACGACCAATTGGTGATGCTCCCGCCTTTATTGTCGACAGGTGTTTGGCCAGGCACCACGCCAATGATATTAACATAAGTGTTTATATATCCCGGAAACTGCGCGCTGCTGTTGTATCCCGCCACATAAAAATAAAATTTGTTGCCAATGGTGCCACCAACCTGATAACCTAATGTGGTTAGCCAGTTACTTTTGTTGGCATTAAAATCATATCCCGATTGTAAGTCGGGCAACAAGTCGGCATAGATCATATATCCTTTGCTTTTAATTTCTGCCAGATGCCCGCTAAACAGCCTGCTTTTTTGCGTTGGTGCCAAACTTATCTCCATTAGTGAATCATAAGTATGCTTCAGCAAACTATCGTCGGCAAAATAAGGTTTTATTGTACTGTGGATATTGGTATGGATGGAGTAAAGGTCGGCACTAAATTTTTGATAAAACTGGTATGAATATGGTTGGTATACCGATTGTGCTTCAACCGGTTCGACAATATTAACCGACCAAAGCAGTAACAACGATAATAATACCCTGTATCTTTTTAAAGCGTAATGCATAGTGCCGATGTTGATGTTAAATTTTACCATAACCTATTAAAAATCATGGTAAAGGTTCCTGAAACTGCTCCTCAACCCGATAATAATCAGGTTAGTTTTCGTAATCGCCAGATCGTTGGTTTCTTCACGATATAAACCGCCCACTTCTACACGGAAATTAAATTTAGGGTTTAACATGTACGAAACCGTACCCTCGGCATATTTTAAACTGGTGGCAAGGCCTTGCCCGTTAGTAGTGTTGCCGGCAGGTATAGCAACATTGTCGGCCTGGTTAACATCCTTCCCATAGTTTAAGCCATTGGTATCGTACCCATATTTGCTATAAATAAGCTCGCCCTGAAAATCAAACTTACCCACAGAGTAATTTACAATACCCAACCATTCCTTAAAATTGGCACCATAAGGGTGTGCCAGTGGCTCCGAAAAGTCAGTATAGCTTACAATCGGGTTTTGGTTCGAGTAGGTATAAGGCGCTGCGGTATTGTACTCGAAGATATAATTAAGGCTGTTTACCTTAAACAAATCAGCCCCTCTAAAACCCAGCTGATAAGCAACGCGATTATTAGCACCATTACTAATTGATTGATCAAAAAGCAACTGGCCATAAAGGGTTGTCTTATCCAATATTTTATACTTACCGTTAAAGCCAAACAGGGTATGGTCGGGTATCGCGCCCGATGGCCCCAAACCTTTGGCAAATAAAACCGGATTGATATAGTTAAAGTCAAAGCCATGGCGGTTGCCAAGATTATCGGTTTCTGCTGCAATCAACGCATTAAAAAAACCTGCCGACAATCTGTTGTTGATGTTCCAATCTATGTAGTGAAAAACCGCCCATTTGCGCCTGTCGCTTGGGCCGCTTTTGTTCAGGTCAAATGTTGGCGCGTTTGTGTCATCAAGGTAAGCCCACATGGCCATGTATTGCACACTCCCTAAGTTTACCATTAAACGTAACAATGGATAGTTTGAGGCGTAGTCCGAAAGCAAAACGGAACGATAGCCATCACCAATAAATGTTTTATCCTGCCCTAATTCAATTGTTAAAAATTTGTTAGGGGCATAACCGGCAAGGCTGGTAACGTACGACCAATCGTTAGTGTTTTTTATCGTCGACTGGCCTATAAGCGTCCGGTCTTGCCCC
>NZ_CAITNG010000028.1 GCF_903893715.1 uncultured Mucilaginibacter sp. | reverse complement strand
CCTTGAACCTAAAATGTGGGGGCCAAGCATTATTGGTTTTGGTACCTATCATTACCAATATGATAGTGGCCATGAAGGCGATATGCCATTAGCGGCTTTTTCTCCACGAAAGGATGCTATCAGCATATACCTCTGTTCGGGCTTTAAACGCCGTACCGAACTGAGTGCTAAGTTGGGTAAGTATAAAGACAAAGACGGCAGGGGCTGTATCTACATCAAAAAACTGGACGATGTGAACATGGATGTGTTAAAGGAGATGTACGTTGCCTCGATAGAACAGGTTAAACAAGAATATCCTAACCAATAAAAAAGCCCCCGGTACATTACCAGGGGCTTTCATAAAGTCTCATTTATAACACCTTATTTGCCGGTAGCCACAGGGCCGGGCAAAGTTTGTGGTGGCGCAAGTTCAAGGCCACCATTAATTGTTACTGCGTTTGACGATACGGTTATGGTAGCACTGGTTAAGCCATCGCGCTTAGCGGTTACGGTAATGGTACCGGGCGTAGTTGTTGAGCGTATAGCCACCCTGTTGATACCGCACTCGGTGCTCAGGTAAAGGTTATTGGTACTATTGAGCATAGCGGCATTGAAACCACCACGCCATACTACCGGACCGGATACACTGAAGTCCACACGAGCTTCATCTGTAGGGCAACGGCGGCCTTTTGCATCCACTACTTCAAAATCGATAAGGGCCACATCGCTGCCATCGGCCACCAGGCCTTGCGGGCCGGTATGCAAGGTCAATTTAATGGCTTTAGGTTCGCCTGCAGTCTCTATTTCTTGCTGGGCTACTACTTTGCCCTTAAAGCTGGCTACAGCCTTGATAACGCCGGGATTGAAAGAAACGTTAGGGAAAGCATAAATAAAGCCGGTTGGTTCGCCATCACCACGGTTAGGACGTGGAGGAGCAGCACGGTTAAAGGTATCAACAAACATAGTCGCTTTGGTTTGTACACCCAGCGACTTGCCGTTAACAAACAACTCTACCTTATCGCAATGCGAAGCGGCAACATACACCGGCTTAACCGTACCTGCCGGGTAGGTCCAATGACCAATAATGTGCAAATCAGGCTGCTCGTTTTGCATTACCCGCGAAACATAGTACATTTCTTTCGGGATACGTACGCCATCAACTTTTCCGCTTACGCGCAGCACATAGCTGCCTTGTTGGCGACCATCGGCATCCGAATCGGAAAAATAGATAGAGCTATAGCCCGACCATTTTGAATGCGCCGGGTCAGGATTATCAATCCGATTGCTTATATAAGCATAGTAGCGGGCTGCGCCTGCCAAACAAAAGCTTTCGGAGTTCCAGTGCCAACTATCCACCGGGCGGCCATCTTTTCCGGCACCGGAGGCGGGCGTAAAACCAAAATGCGGCGGCGAGTAACTGTCCCAAACGTTACGGCCGGCTTCGTCGCGAAAATCTTCAGTCTCGATAAGCGGTGCCTTATCACGTCGTGCTATGCTGTAACCGCGGAAGATATCGTCGCCCGTTACTTCGTCGGTACGTGGCGCCTGCCCTATCATTACACCATAGTATTCTGAGTTAGCAGTAAGCGCTTTATTGGCATCAGGTAGGTCGTTATCGCGGGTGCCCATCACGCGGCCGCCGTGAGGGTCGAGTTCTTTACGCATGGCCACAAACTGATCCATTTGCTCAGGTTTTACAATGGTATTGCCTGCTTCCCAAAAAAAGATGCTCGGGTTGTTACGATAAAATATCATCGAGGCGCGCATTACTTCGGCACGTTGGTCCCATTGGCGGCCGGTAACCATGCCTTCTTTATCCCCCGCAGGGCATACCTCAACAATACCCATCCTGTCGCAGGCTTCAACATCGGCCTTTTCAGGCGAAACATGCATCCAGCGCAGGTAGTTACCATTGCTTGCGCGAAGCAACGACATTGTATAGTCGTGCATCCAGTTAGGATAAGCGCCGCCAAAGCCTGCCCAATCATCTGCAGAACGTTGTGAATACCCGGTTAGCCAAACAAAACGGCCGTTTAGCCAAACGCCGCCTTTACCTGCCCCGCCCTTGAACTCGGTTTTGCGGAAGCCTGTTTTTGTATCTACAACATCCACCACTTTGCCGTTTACCGACAGCATGGAGTAAACGTGATACAAATAAGGGTCTTTTACATCCCAAAAGCGGGCATCAGTCAGTGTGCCGGATGCGGTAAAAATCTCGGCCTGGCCGGCTACCAAATCGGATGTATTACCATCAAGCTTAGCTTTTACGTTGCCATCATTATCAACAACAATTGCCGAAAGGGTAATAGAAGCATAATCATTGGTCTCGTTCATCACCTGTGCTTCCACCTTAATATCGGCGCTCTTTTTTACCAGGTCAAAATTTTCGGGATAGATATACACACCTGTTGTTTTCAGGTTATTGTACAGCGGCAAGGTCTGATAAATTTTACCTGCCACAATCAGCGAGGCGTTTCGGTTCAATCCGCCAAAGTTGGGGTTAAAGTCCTTTGAGTTCCATTGAAAACGGGTTTGAGTAGCTTCTTCCATGTAGGCCGGGCTATTGTCAACCTTAACGGCGAGCACGTTATCCTTACCGCCATAGTTTACATAGTCGGTAATATCCAAACCAACTGCTGTAACGCCGTTCTCGAGCATACCAATGGGCTTTCCATTCAGGTAAAAACGACCAGCCTGGCGCAAGCCATCAAATTCAAGGAATATTTTTTGGCCATCTGTACCGGCAGGCAGCTTAAAGTGCTTGCGGTACCAACCTATACCCATCATTTTTTCGCTTTGATCGCCCCCGCCATGGCTGATGTAAGCACGATAGCTATCCGTCTCGTTCCAGGTATGAGGAAGACTGACAGATGACCAAGAGGCGTCATCAAAACCAGGTTGGTCGGCACCGGCAACATCACCGAAAGTAAACTTCCAACCGGGATTGAAGTTATAGGTTACACGAGGCGATGTAGGTGGCTGAAAAGGCGGCGTATTGGTTTTTGCCTTAGCAATGGCTACAAACAACAAGCAACAAGTCGCAATGGCGATTAATTTGAAAGATCTCATAATTCGTTTTGGTTAGTGCACATAGCTATGTATAAATGCACGCATAAATTTATCAATAATAAATTGCCGTGTGTATTTAATTTGAAACATACCCATGTGATAGCTGGGGTAATGCAATGTTGCTTAAAAAAATTGTCAGTTTGGTTAAAGTGGCCTGTTTTTTTTTACGGAAACGTTTTCATT
>NZ_CAITNG010000027.1 GCF_903893715.1 uncultured Mucilaginibacter sp. | reverse complement strand
TTATCATCTTCTATTTTTTAAATTTGTCCATTTTGTGCATATTTGCACCGAAATTTGCACAGTAACGGTTGCATAGCTCAATTGGATAGAGCAACTGCCTTCTAAGTAGTAGGTTCCAGGTTCGAACCCTGGTGCGACCACCATAAAAAGCTTTTTGGAAATGCGTCCAAAGGGCTTTTTGTCAAATATCGAGGTCTGTTTACCAATGATGTAGATATTAAACAAAACAAAGGCCGGCGTCCAAACGCCAGGCTTTGTTAAATATTGAAAAGGAGTCTTTATTCTTGATTCTCGGCTCTCGATTCTATTTTTTCACATACAACTCATTAAACAACAACTTAAACGTACCATGCGATTGCCCCCTGAAGGTAATCTCAGGTCCAAAGGCGTATAGGTTGCCTGCGCCAATGCTGGCGCTAAAGGCGGCTACGTCGTCCTTCAAATATTGCTGACCAAAGGCCCAGCCGCTGCGTAAGGGTTTATCGGTGGCAAACCACATCAATGGTTTTACACCTTTTTTGGCAGCGTCTTTGTCGAGTTTAAAAGCCGGGCTGCTGTCGTACATTACATCCGCTTCGGCAGGCATGCCCCAGTTGGCGGGGTCTGCTGTATCAAGCGAGGCGTGCAGCACAGCGCCGGGTACATAAAACTTATCACCGCTAAAAGGTACTTCGCGTCCGCCTACCACATCAACTAAAGCGTTGTGTACGGGCAGGTTCAGATCGTAAGCCAGGTTGGCGCTGGTGCCAATGGTAACAATGCTGCCGCCGGCTTCCAAAAACGCTTTCAATTGCGGTATGGTTTTATCCGCGCTCACGCGGCCGGTCATGGTTTTAAAGGCGTCGGGCACGTCATCCGTCCGGCCAAAACCGCCACCACCTCCGCCACCACCACCGCGACGGCCACCGGCTGTAGCCATAGGTATAGCGCCGCCAACAAATACAATCACGTCATACTTGCTTTTCAGGTCGCCGCCATCCAGTTCTTGCGGGTAAACCACCTTGAACGGAAAATGGTATTGCTCCATCAGCCAGCGCACCCATCCCGACTGGATAGACCCGCCATAGGTGTCCCAAAGAGCAATACGCGCGGGTGCCAGTTTTACTAAACCAGCCGGGCGCTCGGTGGCTGCGCCTACTGCCACATCAAAGTACATGGCTGCTTTGGCCAAAGCGCCTTTAGCTGCTGCCGATGGTGCCTCTACATAAAAAGTTCCGGCATCAATCGTTGCGCCGCTGCCGCTCACCCGGTACACATCGGCCCCCGCGGCAAGCAACTCGTTTACCGCGATGAAAGAGTTATTGGCTTTCGCACTCAGGTAATAACCGCCGGTTGAAGCCGGTACCGTTTGCATAGGCATCAATTGTAATTGCCCGTAAGGTATCCGTTTAAACGGACCATTAAAATCGTCCAATATCCTGTCAAACTTAACGCCCATTTGGTAAGCCAGCGTCCAACCCGTCATATCATATGGGCGGATAGGAGGGCCACCGGGGTATAAAAAGTCGTTGGGGTGGTCTTGCGGTTCAAACCTGTCTAATACTTCCGGGCGAAAGGCCTGGTTGGTTTTAATAATATAGCTGTTGGCAGGATAAGTTTTCCCGGCAACGGTAAAGCTTGCGGTAGCCTGCTGTACCACCAAACCCGAGCGTAAACAGGTATTGATAAAGCGTATCGCGGTAGCAAAATCGGGCTGGTCGGCAGGGATGATATATCCCCTTGGGTCGCGCAGTTCCGGGTTGCGTAAAATGGTGTCAAAAAACTTTTGCGGTATACCGGCACGGCCAAAACCGCTGCCGCCGCCAATGGTAACCGCACCGCCGCGCTGCGCGCGACCGGCCGTGGTATCCGTACCTCCCATAGAAGCTTTATAAGCCTCGGTAATGGCAAGCGAACGTTTCGGAGAAAGCGTCCAGTTATCTTTGCTGCCTCGGTCTATTGAGTTTTTGCCCATCAGGTAAGCGTTATACAACATGGCGTCGCCGTTGCGGGCAGCGTAATCCAATACGGCATAATTTAGCGAAACCGAATAGTCTATCGATTGTACAAAATGCCAGGTTTGCGGTGTTACCGGGAAAGGCGTGGCGCTGTTCGGTATCAGCCTTTCGGGGACAAGCGGTATGCTCGATGGGGTAGGGCTGCCGATAATTTCGGTCAACAAGCCCACCATGTTATGGAAATAAGTAGCCGTACGCAACCCCCCGTTCCACCAGGTAGAAAACTCGGTGCCCGAGCGTTGGGTATATCCCGGCTTGCCTTCCTTGTTCAACCGGCTGTTCATTGCCGAACCCACGGCATCCAAACTGGTCACCAACAGAGGGTCGTACACATAATTAAAAGGATCACGGAACGGCGGCCCCGCCACAACCGAACCTGCCGGGCCGGCCTGGTGGTGGTTATACACAATTTGCGGCAGCCACTCCAGGTATTGCTGGCGGGTAATGTTCTGCGTTTCCTTCATATTCATCATATAAAAGTCGCGGTTGTTATCATGTCCAATGTATTTTTCCCACAGGCGCGGTACGTTGGTATTGCGCTTTTTGGGGTCTTTTTCCTGCATGTACCAGTTCGATACCAGTTCCTGCCCGTCGGGGTTGGCATGTACCATCAAAATAATGTCCTTGTCCAACAGGCGCATGGTCTCCGCATCGGTGCGACTCACCAGATCATAAGCGGTTTGTATCAGTTGGTGCGCGCCAACTACTTCACTGGCGTGCAGGCCGCCGTCTATCCAAACAATAGGTTTGCCTTGCAGCGAGAGCGCATGTGCCTGCGCGTCGGTCAAACCTTCGGCTCGGGCCAGCTTTTGCGAAATGGCCTTGTACTTAGCCAAATTCTTGATATTCTCGGGCGATGATACCACCAGCATAAACTGGTGCCTGCCTTCTTCGGTCAGGCCAATATCAATAAACTTGGTGCGCGGCGATGCTGCCAGCTTTTTAAAATAAGCCTCGGTTTGGGTGTAATTGGCAAGCTGATAATCATCACCAATATTAAAGCCGAAAAACGACTTGGGCGATGGCACACCTTGCGCCCATAAACGGGCAGACAAAACAATACAACAGGCAATGACGGCGAAAAATTTCCTCATGATATTTGTAATAAGACAGTTAAAGTACTAAACTACAGATTTGCCCGGATTTGTTTTGTAATAATTTTGAGAGGGAAGGAAAACCAATTTTCCATCCCAAACATGACCATTGTCATTTCATACCCCGCCTTAAATGCTTTGTTTTGCCCAAAACAGCACCAATGGCATCCACACAAACCAAACACATTACCGATTTCATCAAACAAAACAGGATACTCAGCCTTTGCTGTGTGGATACCGATAGCAAACCCTATTGCTTTCACTGCTTTTATGCTTTCGACGAGGCTAACCACCTGCTCTTCTTTAAATCGTCCACCGATACTTTTCATGCCGGCATATTGGCGCAAAACCCATCAGTAGCGGGCAGTATACTCCCCGAAAACATCAACCTTATAGCGCTCAAAGGCATACAACTCACCGGCACTGTTTTATATACCGATATACCCGACCATATCAACCCCGAAAGTTTTTACCATAAAAAATTCCCCTTCGCGCTGGCCAAACCCGGCAAGGTATGGTGCATCGGCATCGACGCTATCAAAATGACCGATAATACAAATGTATTTGGCAAAAAGTTAGCCTGGCAAAGGGAAGAGTTGGTATAGGATGAAAACAAAAAAGTTTCTCAATTTAAATTGAGAAACTTTTTTGAGACTACTTTATCCCGTAATGGTCGTTCATCAGTTTGTTGAACAAGCCGCCCGGTAATATACTTTTCAGTACCGGTACAATAGTTTGGTCGAATTTGCCAACCAGGTAACGTTGTTTGGGTTTGGCCGAATCCACAATTTTGCATAAGGTTTTGCCTATCAAAGCAGGGTCCGAGCCAACACTTTCATCCTTTTCCATCGCTGCTACGGCCGAGGTGTATTCTTTTTCCAAAGCCTCGTTTTTAAGTGGGAAAGCTACTTTGCTGCGGTTTTGTGTAAAGTCCGATTTAAAATCGCCGGGATTAATGAGCGTTACCTTTACGCCGGTATTCAACAGCTCCATGCGCAAACTTTCAGAGTACCCTTCAATAGCAAATTTCGAAGCGGCATACATGCTTTGGTACGGCAAACCAAATAATCCGGCCAAGGAACTGATATTGACGATGAGACCTTGTTTTTTTTCAATCATGCCAGGCAACACCGCGCTGCACATACGTACCACGCCAAAAAAGTTCACCTCAAATTGTTGTTTAGCACTTTCTACAGGCATAGCATAGGCAGGCCCGGTTACACCGTTACCGGCATTGTTTACCAGCACGTCTATTTTGCCTTCGGCTTTGGTAATGGTAGCAATGGCCGCATTTACCGACGCGTCGCTGGTAACATCCAGTTCAATGGGTTTAAACGGGACATCCTTTAAACGTTTCACATCACGTGCCGAACCATAAACCGTATGACCTTGTGCCTGTAGCGCCGTAGCACACGCCAAACCAATGCCCGATGATGCGCCTGTTACCAAAATTACCTTTGCCATAGTATAGATAGAGTTTTTGTTGCTTTCTTTTTTTGAAACGTAAAGATGCAAATTTATCAATAAGCTAAAAACTAAAAATTAATTAAATAAGACCTAACTTTGAACTATGCCACGCTTAAACCTGTTAGAAGAAACCCGGTACGAGAAGCTGCCGGTTACCGTTTATCCCGATCAAAAAAAAGCTTCCATAGCCGTTGCGCAGCGTATAGCCCAACTCATCAAAACCAAAGCTGCTAATAGCGAAAACGCCATTCTTGGTTTGGCTACTGGCGTTACGCCGGTAGGCGTTTACAAAGAGTTGGTGCGCATGCATAAAGAAGAAGGCTTGAGCTTTAAAAACGTTATCACATTTAACCTCGACGAATATTACCCCATGGAAGCAACAGCGGCGCAGAGCTATGTTACTTTCATGAACATCAACCTGTTCGACCATATCGACATCGACAAACACAATGTTCATATACCCGATGGTACCTTAGACAAGGAAGACGTCGCTGCTTTTTGTTTGGACTACGAAAAGCAAATAGAATCCCTCGGTGGCCTCGACTTGCAGGTACTGGGTATCGGCCGCACAGGCCACATCGGCTTTAACGAGCCGGGTTCGGCGCCAAACTCAGGTACCCGCATTGTTACGCTCGACGATCTGACCCGCCTCGATGCCGCCCGCGATTTTGGCGGTAAGGCAAACGTGCCCACTAAAGCCATTACGATGGGTATCGGCACTATATTCCTTGCGCGAGAAATTATCCTGATGGCCTGGAACAAAAAGAAAGCGCCCATCATCAAAAAAGCGGTAGAAGGCGAAATGTCGGGCGATGTACCGGCCACTTACCTGCAGCTTTCAGACAATGTAGAGTTTGTATTGGATGAAGATGCCGCATCGGAACTCACCCGTTTTGACACCCCATGGCTCGTAAAAGATTGTGTTTGGACAGCTCAACTTAAAAAGAAAGCCGTTATCTGGCTGGCATCAACGCTGAAAAAACCTATTCTTAAATTGACCGAGGAAGACTATAATAACCATGGCATGGCACAATTAGCTGTTGAGCAAGGCCCGGTTTACAATATCAATATCGATATTTTTGGCAAGCTGCAACATACCATTACCGGTTGGCCGGGAGGAAAGCCGGATGCCGATGATACCGACCGACCCGAGCGCGCTTTGCCCGCCAAAAAACGCGCTATCATTTTCTCGCCACACCCTGATGATGATGTGATTTCTATGGGAGGCACCTTCATACGCCTGGTGGATCAGGGGCATCACGTGCATGTGGCTTATCAGACATCGGGCAATACCGCTGTATGGGATGACGACGTGCTGCGATACGTAGAGTTTGCCATCGATTTTAACCATAGCACCGGCCGCGATACGGAAGAGTTTAAAAAGATATATGCTGATATGCGCAAATTTATGGCAAAAAAGCAGCCCAATCAGGTGGATACTGATGCCATCCGCGACGTTAAAGGCTTTATCCGCAAAAGCGAGGCCATAGCAGGCGCAAGGTATGCCGGTTTGCCAGATAGCCATATCCATTTTATGGCCTTGCCTTTTTACGAGACCGGTAAAACCCAAAAAGACCCGGTAAGCGAGATAGACGTACAGCTAACCGTTGAACTGCTGCAAAAAGTTATGCCCCACCAGATATTTGCCGCCGGCGATTTTGCCGACCCGCATGGCACGCACATCGTTTGCTTCAACATCATCCTGGCTGCGTTAAACCGGCTCAAAGCCACCGAGCCCTGGGTAAAAGATTGCTGGCTGTGGATGTACCGCGGTGCATGGTTGGAGTTTGATACGCACGAGATTGAAATGGCTGTGCCGCTATCACCACAGGAGGTGATACGCAAGCGCAATGCTATTTTTAAGCATCAGTCGCAAAAAGACAGACCGGTTTTCCCCGGTGATGATGCCCGCGAGTTTTGGCAGCGCGCCGAAGATCGCAACCGCGAAACCGCACAAAAATACGACGAGCTTGGCCTGGCCGAATACGAGGCCATGGAGGCTTTTGTACGGTACCATTACTAAGCGGGGTTTTGTCGCAAGCAATGAACAGACCTCCAACCAATACCTTTTCCCCAATGCTTATAGCGATGTTATGGGTTTTTGCATTGATGGGCTTAGGCTGCAAGCACAAGGACATTAACAACCAAATAACAGTCCCGGTTAAACAGGCTGTCAGTATCAATCCGGCGCTAAAAAAGCCCATCTGCTGCGAATCGAACCTGCCTTCGCGCTTCAATGCGGTCGTTGTATCACAACCCATCACAGCATCAGCCCAAAATAGTCACGCTGGTATGGTGTGGGTACCCTCGGGCACTTTCCAAATGGGGGGCGATAGCAACCAGGCCCAACCCGACGAATATCCCAAACATAAAGTTACCGTAACCGGCTTTTGGATGGATGCCGCCGAGGTAACCAACGCCCAATTCGCCCGCTTTGTAAAAGCGACGGGCTATATCACTACCGCCGAACAAAAACCCGACTGGAATGTCCTGAAAAAGCAGCTCCCGCTCGGTACGCCCAAACCGCCCGATAGCTTGCTGGTTCCCGCCTCGTTGGTGTTTGTGCCGACGAAAGGCCCAGTATCGCTAAACGATTATACCCAATGGTGGACCTGGAAAAAAGGTGCCGACTGGAAACACCCGCACGGTCCGGGCAGTAACATTAAGGGAAAAGATAACTATCCGGTAGTGCAGGTATCATTTTACGATGTACAGGCCTACTGCAAATGGGCAGGCAAACGTTTACCCACCGAAGCCGAGTGGGAGTGGGCCGCGCGCGGCGGATTGACCAATAATATTTACCCTTGGGGCAACGAACCGGTAAATGCAGGTAAACCCAAAGCCAATACCTGGGAAGGCGTGTTCCCGTACAAAAACACGGTGAAAGATGGTTATTATTACCTGGCACCTGTAGCATCTTTCCCGGCAAACGGCTATCATCTGTACGATATGGCCGGCAACGTTTGGGAATGGTGTGCCGATTATTACAACAACAAATACTATGGTACCCTAAACCCCAATGGTGTTACCAATCCCCAAGGCCCCGCGAAATCTTATGATCCCGACGAGCCTTTAGCCATAAAACGGGTAGTGCGCGGCGGTTCTTTTTTATGTAACGACAGCTACTGCTCCGGTTACCGCGTGGCTCGTCGCATGAAAACCAGCGAAGACAGCGGTATGGAACACCTCGGTTTCCGGTGCGTGCAAAGCAGGTAGTTTCAGCAACATCATGTTACCGTAAATTTAAAACAACAAGAACAACAGCCCGCCCAAATCCCTATTTTTGCCCCATGGAATTAGGTATCAGTACTTTTGGCGAGGTATCGCCTGACGGAACTTCGGGCAACGCGGTTAACGCCCGCGACCGTGTACAGCAATTATTGGAAGAGGTAAAACTTGCCGATGAAGTGGGTCTGGATGTATTCGCGTTTGGCGAACACCACCGCCCTGATTTTGTCATCTCGGCCCCCGAAATATTCATGGCTGCCGCGGCTGCCATCACCAAAAATATCAAACTATCCAGTTCGGTAACCGTACTCAGCTCAGCCGACCCGGTACGTACCTTCCAAAACTTCGCCACGGTCGACCTTATCTCCAACGGCCGTGCCGAAATGATAGCCGGTCGGGGTTCTTTTATCGAGTCATTCCCTTTATTTGGTTATAATCTGAACGATTACGACGAACTGTTCGCCGAAAAGCTGGATATGTTCCTGCAGATCAACAAGCAGGAAAAACTGAACTGGCAAGGTAAATTCCGAGCGCCCGTTAAAGGTCAGGGCATATATCCCAGGCCGATCCAACAACAAATACCGGTATGGCTGGGTGTTGGCGGAACACCCGCCTCGGCAGTCCGTGCAGGTACGCTCAATTTGCCCATGATCATCGCGATACTGGGCAGTCCGCCCCGTCAGTTCGTGCCATTTGTGGAGCTATACCGCGAGTCGGCGCAAAAGGCCGGGCACGATGTGGGTAAGTTGCAATTGGCCATCAGTTCACAATTCTATGTAGCCGAAGACAGCAAACAAGCCGCCGACGAGTTCTACCCATCCTACGAAACCCTGATGACCCGTGTAGGCAAGGAACGTGGCTGGTCGCCGATGAACAGGCCCCAGTTCGAATACCTGCGCAGCAACGGCCCGCTGGTAGTTGGCAGCCCGCAACAGGCTATCGACAAGATCATGGAACAGCACCGCCTCTTCAACAATACCCGCTTCGTGGCCCAATTGGTAACAGGTTTCATCCCGCACAGCCAGGTACTCAAATCTATCGAGCTTTACGGTACCAAAGTAGCGCCTGTGGTGAGAAAGGAGCTGGGAATCAAATAAAGATATCTGCCACTTCGTTTCTTGATTCTCATGCATCAAATATTTTCTTTCATTTACCACCCAATTCCTTTTTATTGCCATATTTGTTATCAATATAACACATACAACTAACCAAATAACCATACCACCATGCAGGAATTAGACCCTTCTGTTCTCCGGAAAGTAAATACATGGCTTAACGGCAACTACGATGCCGAAGTAAAGCAACAGATACAAAAAATGCTTGATGACAAAGCCTACACCGAACTGTCCGACTCGTTTTACCGCGACCTGGAGTTTGGTACCGGCGGCCTGCGCGGCACCATGGGCCCCGGCTCCAACCGCATCAACAAATACACCATCGGCTCGGCAACGCAGGGCCTGGCCAACCATCTCAAAAAAAGCTATCCCGGCGAAAAGATAAAAGTGGCCATCGCTCACGATAGCCGCAATAATTCGGACGTGTTTGCCAATATTACTGCTGAAGTTTTTTCAG
This sequence comes from uncultured Mucilaginibacter sp., assembly GCF_903893715.1. Lineage (GTDB taxonomy): Bacteria > Bacteroidota > Bacteroidia > Sphingobacteriales > Sphingobacteriaceae > Mucilaginibacter. Next base: position 28,151 of record NZ_CAITNG010000027.1, on the reverse strand, counting down.
CAAATGGCATCCACGTTTATTTTTTCAAAGCATTGCGTCCCACGCCCGAACTCTCCTTCGCGGTACGCCATTTGGGTTGCAAAAGCGGGGTGATGCTTACCGCTTCGCACAACCCCAAAGAATACAACGGTTACAAAGCCTACGGTGCCGATGGCGGCCAGTTCGTTTCGCCAGAAGATAAGGCGTTGATGGACGAGGTGGCCAAGATCAGCAGCATCGACGAAGTAAAATTCGACCGCGTGGATGCCAATATCGAATTGATAGGCGAGGAGATAGATAAGCTTTACTTGGACGCGATAACCGCCTTATCCGTATCGCCCGATGCCATCAAGCGGCAAAAAGATCTGAAGATCGTTTACTCGCCCATACACGGTACCGGTATCACGCTGATGCCAAAAGCCTTGCAGCAGTTTGGTTTTGAAAACGTGATTATCGTAGAAGAACAGGCCACACCTGATGGTAATTTCCCGACGGTAGTTTATCCAAATCCCGAAGAAAAAGAAGCCCTGACGCTGGCCCTCAAAAAAGCCAAAGAAGTGGATGCCGACCTGGTATTGGCCACCGACCCTGATGCCGACCGCGTGGGTATAGCTGTAAAAAATAACGAGGGCGAGTTTATCCTGCTCAACGGTAACCAAACCGGCAGCCTGCTCATCAACTACCTGCTCACCGCATGGCAGGAGCGCGGCAAACTTGATGGTCATCAATACATCGTAAAAACCATTGTTACCAGTAACCTCATCGACGAGATTGCCAAAGCTAAAAACGTTACCTGCTACAATACCCTCACCGGCTTCAAATACATCGGCGAGCTGATTACCCAACTACAGGGCAAAGCCACGTTCATAGGCGGCGGCGAGGAAAGCTACGGCTACCTGATAGGGGAACTGGTGCGCGATAAGGATGCTATTGTATCGGGCGCTTTCATCGCCGAGATGACCGCCTTTTACAAGGACAAAGGTACCAGCCTGTTCCAGGCATTGATAGATACTTACCTTCAATATGGCTTTTACAAAGAAAAGCTGGTATCGGTAACCAAAAAAGGCCAGAGTGGTGCCGCCGATATCAAGGCCATGATGGCAAAATACCGCGAGAACCCGCCTGTTACGTTGGATGGCATCAAAGTTACGGCACTGAAGGATTACGAGTTTAGCAAAGAGACCGACCTGGCCACCAATACCATTAAAGCTATCGATTTGCCGAAGTCAGACGTGTTGCAGTTTATCCTTGCCGATGGCAGCATTATTTCGGCACGCCCATCCGGCACCGAGCCAAAGATCAAGTTTTACTGCAGCGTAAAGACAACCTTAGCCAGTAAAGAAGCCTACCACGCTACCGACAAACAACTGGATGCCAAAATAGACGCAATCATGAAAGATTTGGGGGTGTAAGCCTCAGTGTTGCTATAAGACTTGAAAGGCTGCTATCATTAATAAGCAGCCTTTTTTTTAGTCGCGATCTAACCGGAATCAGCTGTTGCTACCACCCAGCAAGTGCCTGAGGTATAAATCCGGATTATCTAAAAACGATTTGGTGAGCGAAAAATGTTCGGTGTCCCGATAGTTGGTTTCGTGTACGCCATTTTCATCAAACTGGTAAATAGTGGCACCGGGGTAGCAAAGAAGCATGGGGGAGTGCGTGGCTATGATGAATTGAGCCCGTCCGCTCTGGTCAAGTGTGTTTATTACAGCCATAAAAGCCAGTATCCTTGCAGGCGATAGCGCAGCCTCCGGCTCATCGAGGAGATAGATACCCGCTTCGAATTGGTTATTAAAAAGTGACAGGAACGATTCTCCATGCGATTGCGCATGCAGCGACCGGCCTCCGTAGGCATTTAAAATACGCGGACTTTCCACCGCCAGTTCATCGATGTAGGAAGCGAAATTGAAAAAACTTTCCGCCCTCATAAAAAAACCTTCAGTGATCCTCCGTGGCGTCCAACCCAGTTGCAAGTGCGGTGCCAATGCCGATTCATATCCTTCAAAACGCCAACCGGTATTCAGATTATGGTTGCGGTTGCCACCCCTCAAATTAAACCCACATTGCTCCGCGATACCTTCCAATAAGGTGGACTTTCCCGAGCCATTCTCGCCAACAAAAAATGTTACATTATCTTTTAGTTTAAGCCTTAACCCATTACCGAGGCTTGGGATATGCTGCAGGTAAGAGCCATCTGATTATGCCGGGAGCGATATGTGGGATAGAAATGGCATATAATAATTAACGCTAAAATAAGTAAAGAAAGAATTAATATCGAATAATGAACATCGGAGGTTATAAACAACAAAGCCGGACACTTTCGTGTCAGGCTTTGTACCCAGCGCCGGAGTACATTTGTCAAATTGTTAAAATTTAATAGAGTATAAAAAACATCAAAAAAAGCTTATTTAAAACATTAATGGCACCATTATGTAAAATGAAATAAAGTAAAATAAATTAGGATATAGTAAAAAGTGTATGTAATTTTAGGCTATACATACAGTCAATACATACAGTTATGGCAAAGCCTAAATTTTATTTAGAACCCCGCCCAGCCGAAAACGGCAAACAGGCAATCAATATGTTTTATTCTTTTAATGGCCAACGATTACAATACTATACGGGCATAAGAATTGAGGTCAAGTACTTTCGCCCGGAATGTAATACAAGCGATGTAATAAAACCAATTAAGTCGACTGCACCTTTTGCCACACAGAACAATAAAAAATTAGCTGAAATGGCATTAGATGCAGTATCTATTGAATGTAATGCGAAGGGCGAGAACCTAACAGCAAAATTTGTAAAAGAACAACTGGATTTAATATATAAGCCCAAAATCAAAGCAGTAAAACAACTAACTGAACCCGAAATAAATCACACCTTCGTAACTTTCTTTGAACAGATTATTAAGGATACGATTTGCGGTAAGCGGCTTATATCTGTTGGAAAGAATAACGGCAGTAGATATACACGTAACGCCTATAAGAACTATGGTATTACGCTATCGGCAGTAAAACGTTATATGAAATACATGGGTATTACTACCTTGCCCTTTGAAACTATAAATAAAGAGTTTTATGAGAATTTCAGGTTTTACTGTTATAATATAGAAAATAAGGAAAAATCAACCTTTGGCAGCTATATAAAGGATATTAAAACTGTAATGAGTGAAAGCAATGCCCCAGGCTTTAAGACTAAGGATTATATTATCCCTTCGTACGAAGCAGATACCTTGTATTTAACAGTAGAGCAAATTAACCAAATTTCAATTTTGGACTTGTCCGATAAAACTAAATTCCATATCCATACCAAAGGAGATGAAGTTTTTAAAATAGGATACCCAACATTAGATAAGGTACGTGATTTATTTTTAATTGGTTGCTATACAGGCTTGCGGTTTAGCGATTTTAATACATTAGATATTCAAAGTATCGATGGTGATTTTATTAAGATCAAGCAAATAAAAACTGGGAGTAGGGTAACCATCCCAATAATGAACAAATTGCGCCCGGTGCTAAGTAAATATTCTGATAATCTACCTACAATATCAAATCAAAAATTCAATGACTATATTAAGATTGTAGCGCAATTGGCAGGATTAACGCAAACACGAAAAACAACAAATACAAAGGGTAATATTGAGAATGAAGATATACAACCACTATATAGTTTAGTTACCTCTCATTGCTGCCGCCGAAGCTATGCAACCAATATGTTTAAAGCGGGTGTGCCGCCAATGTTCATTATGAGTGCCACAGGCCATAAAACAGAAACCAGCTTTTTAAAATACATTCGTGCAAATAATGATGATAAGGCTAAGCTATTGGCCCAAACTTTACAAAAATTAGGACTTTAAAAACCTCTATCATTTAATTATGAAAAAAGATTATAGCGAAGGCATGGACTTTTTGTTCTTACATGGCGTAGTTAATGAACGAGCTAATATAATAGGAAAGGGAAAATACAATGATACCGTTGTTGATTTTGATTCAAACGTTAAATTTTGGGGGGAAATTTGGGCTGAATTAACCGAAATAAGCGACCAAATTAAATGTTTGAATATTGATACTGTCGAATGTATCAAGACCTATAAAAACCTTTTAAAATACATGCAATCAATTTTCATGTACTTTATAGATAGCAATAAATTCGTTTACAAAAATAGCGGGAATTCAGTCATACTTAATTGTTTGATTCCGAACGTTAAACCGTATTACCAATCTGTTGATAGAGATTGTCGAAATGTTTTAGATATTATTAAAACATGTACAAATTTTAGTTCCACCGAGAAAAAAGAGTTGGCAACGGTGCTAAGTGCTTATATTGATTTTTTTGAAATGGAAATTCATTTATCTGAATTAAGCAATCAAAAGCCAATAGTTAAACCACCACCACAACCCATAAATTGCCTCGAAGATGCCATAATTAATGACGCTGCAAAAGAGAACATTTTTAGAATACTAATATCAAACGAATTAATTGATAAAGACACCAAATTTTTTACAGATAAGAAAAGTGGAAAAAAAGGTGCGTTTTATAGCAGTATCATTTTATTTGCGGAAAAGGGCTACTTCAAAAGGATCCCGGTAGTACATGAATATCTGAACATTTGTAACAACACTTTTCGAGCGAATATAAGCAAGGCTACGGCAAACAACCATAAGACAAGAGCCGCAAGTACTTTAAATATACCCTCTTTTACTTAAAGAATTAGATTTTTTAGGGTTTGCTAAGAATGTCTAATTTTTCTAATTAATTCATTGACTTGTAGTAAAATATGATTATACTTTTGCTGTGGATTAACAATCACAGCAATGCAAAACATAATATTGTCACCAATTAGCTTAGAGAATTTTGAGCTATTAATTAAAAAAAGCGTTACCGCAGCCCTTGCGTTAGCCCAAACAACGACCCAGGAAACAGAAGACCCAAAGCAATTCACCATTGCAGAATTAGCTGTTTATCTCAAATGTACTAAAGCGACTATTCACGCATATAAAAAGCGGGGTGTTTTTAAATACTATCAAACGGGACGAACGATTTATTTTAAAAAATCAGATGTGGAGAAAGCCTTAGAAGTGGGCATTAGGAAAGGGCTAAAGGATTGATAAAAAATCTTTTAGTAATACACATATATTGCGGCAACAGATCATGAACCCAATTGCAAAATCCGATCAATTGAACGTTCCTGTTGAACTTTTGCAATTGAGTTTGCAAAACCATTGCTTAAATGATTTGAGGTTGTTTTTAATGCTTAAAATCAACTGGGGCGGTACGTTTCGAATGAGTAAGGAATCTGTAATTGAATTAACGTCAATTTTAGGATATAGTAGTACTAAAAGTACACATACCCACTTAAAAAATCTTGAAAAATTAGACTGGGTTAATTTCGATTACAAAACTAACTTGCTTTTTATCAAAGGATTTGAAGCATTGAGGCAAAAATTAGGATTAAAGCAGCGAACAGGAGCAATAATAAACCGCGATAATCTGATTAACAATAATCAGTTCAAAGGCTTTGCAGCCGGGGCGGTAATAAATAACATGGTCAATAGCCAAAAGATAAAATTAAGACGGTTAGGACAGCAAAAGGGATGTTCAGCAGAAGACCGTATTAATAATGCTAATGGTTATTTTAATGTAGCGACCGAAGGCTTAGCCAAGATTTTGAAGTGTTCCATAGGCCAAGCGTTTAACCTTAAAAAACTTGCTAAATTATTGGGGTTTATTAAAGTTAAAAAGGGACTGATCGTTACAGAATTCAATATAAAGGAAATTGAAGGGTTTAGATTGGGTAACCCCGAATTAAGTCCAAAATTGACCCGAAAAAAGAACAAGATTGCAATAAAAAGTAGCGATCAAATAAAATCAAATATGCCCTTTTCACGCCGGGAAAAAATTTGAAATTTATATAAAAGGGTTTAAGGGTCTAAGCTTTAACGCTAAATTCAGGATTGTGAAAAACGGAATATTGTTTAAAAGATAAAAAATACGCCCAGAACTTGGAAAATGAGAAAAAAGCTTTTTTTTGCTGGGCTTTGTTGTTAAAAACACCTAAGAAATAATCATTAAGCAAAATAAGCCCCTATAACGAACAATTTTATATTAATGTAGTTAGGGCTACTTTTGAATTAAAGAGCCGATAAATACGATTAAAATACGAAAAATGGCAAGATTTGAGAAAGGGAATAAGGGAAAACCAAAAGGTGCCGTAAATAAAAACACGAAGCTTGTTAAAGATGTTTTTGCCGAAGTTTTTACAGCATTACAGGACGGCGGTGCCGCCGATCTTGAAATATGGGCACGGCAAAATACTACAGAGTTTTACAAGCTTGCAGCCCGGTTAATCCCCACGCAGATTGATGAAATTGGTAAGAATCAAATTAGCATACTGATTGAATAATAAGTCAAATGGTTTATTTTAACTTTTTCAAATTCATAGTCAACCTCTGATGAAGTATAAAATTGAGTCAATATTGTTTTAAAGTTTAATGAACGACCTAATTCTATATCTTTTAATATTGGCAGTTTTTCGCGGAGTTGTTCTTCAACATCTTCAGGCTTATCTTCCCACACTAGCCCATATTTCTTTTTCGTATTGACTAGATTAATTAACGCAGCACGCTCATCGGCTGTTAGGCCATCTAATTGTTTCAGTTTTTGTATCAGATCTTGCTTATTCATTTAAGTTGAGAGAGAGTATTATTGGTCTGGTTCAGCATTTTAGGTAACAATCATATATTTCAGTTATATCGTTCGTAAACTCGATACAACTTCTTCAAATATAATATTTTCAATCAATAGCTGATTAGTATTGCAAAGTAGCATGAGTGCTGAGCTAATAAACCCTGGCGTCCGTATTTAAATTTTGTGTTGCCGCTGTAATATTTATTAACTTAGTTATTTATCAGTAATTGTTAGCCTCGTTATTAATGACCTATCTAACCAAGTCACGTTTTCAAATCGGCATAGAGTGTCCAACGAAATTGTATTACCAAAACAATTCGGACAAGTATGCAAACATGAAATTAGAAGACCAATTTCTGGAAGCCCTTGCCAATGGCGGTTTTCAGGTGGGAGCATTGGCCAGAGCCTATCACCCGGATGGTATTTTAATTGCAGAAAAATCCAACGAGGGTGCAATAGAAAAGACCAATGAATATCTATCGCGCGAAAACTGCACCCTTTTTGAAGCTGCAATTCGAGCTGGAGATTACCTGGTAAGAATTGATATATTGATAAAAAAAGGAAATACTATACAGCTGATAGAAGTAAAAGCCAAATCATTTAATCCTAATGAAGACTCATTCACTGGTGCCAAAGGTTCAATAAGTTCTAAATGGCGACCGTATTTAATGGACGTGGCCTTCCAGGTCATGGTACTCAAAAATGCTTTTCCACAGTTTGCTGTTGTCAGTTACCTTATGCTTGCAGATAAGACTAAAACCGCTTCTGCCAATGGTCTAAATCAACAGTTCAAAATTACTAAGGTCGATGGAAGGGTTTCGGTCGCACCAATAAAACAGTTAACAGCGGATGAGCTCGGTACTACACTTTTGATCAAAATACCAGTTGGTACAGAAGTTGAAAAATTAGGAAACGAAGATTTTGAAATTGGGGGTACAACTTACACGCTAGCCTCATATGCGGCAATGTTGTCAGCCGACTTAAATAATAATCAAAAAAAATTCATGGGTATTGGAAAGCACTGCAATAAGTGCGAATTTCAAACTAATGATGAAGAATTGTCGTCCGGCTTTATAGAATGTTGGAGCAAACAAACAGGCTTATCTACTCAGCAATTAACTCAACCCTTGCTTTTTGAGCTATGGCGAGGGTATCTTGGTTCAAAAGATATCATTACCCCGCTATTAAATCGTCAAGATTATTTCCTAAAAGACTTCCAGGAAGCAGACTTTGCGCCTAAAAATATTAAGCCGAGCATTGGATATAATGCCACGGAAAGGCGCATATTACAAATCCAATCGTCAGTTACGGATTTAAAAACACCCTCATACAAAAAAGAATTTCTTATTGATGCGTTCAACTCCTTCATATATCCTTTACATTTTATTGATTTTGAAACAACCGCTTTAGCGATACCGATGTACGCGGGTCGAAGGCCTTACGAGCAGATAGCTTTTCAATTTTCCCACCACCAGGTCGAGTCCGATGGAAGTATCACACACAAAGATCAATGGTTAAACAACGCCATTGGAGAATTTCCTAACTATGACTTTATACGGGCGTTGAAATCTGCTTTGGAATATGATCAGGGAACCATATTTAGATATCATAATCATGAGAATACGATTTTGAATGTTATCTATTTACAACTACTTGAAAGTAATGAAATTGACAAGTATGAACTATGCGACTTCATCCGCTCAATAACGCATAAGAGTGACGATCAGCACGTAGGAGCACGCGACATGGTTGACCTATACCAACTTGTTATCGGCGGTTTTTACCATCCATTAATGAAAGGGTCCAATTCAATTAAATCAGTTTTACCCGCCATTATTGAAAGTTCAGATTTCTTAACAGGTAAATATTCCAATCCTTGCTACGGCACAGATGCTATACCGAGCCTTAATTTCAAACAGCATACCTGGCTTTTAAAAGACCTATCTGACAATTGGATTAGCCCTTATAAAAGATTACCGCCAGTTTTTGAGGAATTAAATTCAGAACAATTGGATGAATTATGTGACGATAATGGCGAAGAATTGAAAGATGGCGGCGCAGCGATGATGGCCTATGCTAAAATGCAATTTGTTGACATGCCCAATGAAGAAAGAATGTTTTATTATAATGCCTTATTAAAGTATTGTGAACTAGATACGCTGGCGATGGTCATGATCTATGAAGGCTGGAAGGATTATTTATTTAAATAGAACATGCGAGAAAAAGGGCAGCTAAGGTTTTGCCCGCATTGCTTTAAGACTTACTTAAACATCCGCAAAAGACTTTGGCATAATGACCCGCTTGCGTTCCTCGCGTCTCCACCCTTCGGGACTTATTCCGTTTCCTTTTGCCTGCTGCGGGCACCCTTTTTTGCTTTCTTTTTTCCTTTTCTTTTAAATAAACCCTATTAGAAAATAAGAACAATCAAGGATCGACAATCTTCAAGCAATATTTTATTAGTCTTCCAAGCGCCCCCTGTTTTCGCCAAAGATCATCAAACAATAAGAAAACAGGGGGCGTTCTTCCGGGCGGGCGTAGCCAGCCGCCGGGCAATTTTCAAAATAAGGGGGATTGTAAACATTCAAATTTAGTAAACATAATTGAAAAATAAAAATGATAAATGAAGTACAACCCAAGATTGCCTACCTTAGTTGAAATGAATCCTGAGCTAGAAACGCTATCATTCGACACGGGCCGTATCATCAAGAGCATTCATCACATTTCCGAAGTCAGTAATGTGGCAACGGCCATTTATCATGCTACAAAGAACTATAACAGCGATGATATCAACGTCATGGAAACCGATGAGTTGGGTTTTTTATTTACGGATAAGGATGGCAAAGCCAAAGTCGAGCCTGCCGCTATATCCGTTAGCCAATGGACGTAGGTTCGAGTCCTACTAGGGCTACCCAATAATAATGAAGCCTTTAACGAAAGTTAAAGGCTTTTTTTGTATCCGAAATTTTGGTAGCTCGTCGGGCTCAAATCCGTCGGATGACGGATGGAGGTTCGAGTCCTGCTACTACCCGATTGGACAAGCTTGAAAAATCAAGTCTTGTCTGATTTTTTTACCTCTAATTTGTAGTTTATCAAGTAAATAAGAGTTGCGTCTTCATTCAATCGATTGGTTCGATAAGTCTTTCCATCAAAACACAGATTTTCAGGCTATATCGAACCAATTATCTTACGTTTAACTGTTGTGTGAGCTTCTGAATAGGTAATATTCAGCTTTGAAAGCGTAAATAGAGCCTTATCTATACATCCATCAAGATCATAAGCCGGTTTACCAAACCCGGTAAGTTCACCCTCAGGGATAAGCAGAGTTTTCTCGCATTCAGACTTTATAATAAGGCTCTGTTTGGAAGATCATAGGTTTTACGCGACCATATATGTTCAAAAGTCAACTCCTATTTTTCTTCCTCTTTAACAAACCCTTAAGAGCCTACACCCAATTAAAAGAGCATTAAGTCTTTTAAATTGTTCCCGCACAATTTTCAAACTCAACCCTTATCATTAGGTGTAATCCGCTGCGAATTTTTAAATAAAAAGTTGCAAATACAGCTGAATAGGTTGCCAATACCGTGCTTTTTAGTTTGTGAAAAATTGAAGTACTTGCACTAACCAAATATTTATAAACCAAGTACTTTTTTTATTGCATGGAGGCTGTTTTTTACGTCCATGGTTTGCAAAAAAACTTGAAAACATGCAATTTAAACTTAAAACCAATTGATAAACCTAATAATTGCTATGATTAAAACAATTACTCAAAATTTATTTAGACCAGACAAACGCTCAGTAAAAAGGCTGTTTAAGCTGGTGGCTATTATTTTGATGTGCACATCAAAATTGTATGCGCAAAATGGCGCGATAAAAATAATCGGCACGGTAACGGATGACCACGGCGAAACTGTTATTGGAGCAACTGTTAAAGTAAAAGGTAGTACCAATGGCACATTAAGTAATATAAACGGTAATTACACGATTAGCATACCTAATGATAAGGTTACTTTGGTATACAGTTATATTGGTTTAGTTTCGAAAGAAGAACTGGTAGGTACCCGAAAAGTAATTAATGTAGTACTTAATCAAAACTCCACCAGCCTGAGCGAGGTAGTGGTTGTAGGTTATGGCCAGGTTAACCGCAAAGACCTTACAGGGTCGGTAGGATCGGTAAACGTAGCTGAATTGGGCAAGGCGCCTGTTAAATCGTTCGACGACGCCTTGGCGGGACGGGTTGCGGGGGTACAGGTTACTTCGCCCGATGGCCAGCCTGGGGCTGCACCTGCCATTGTAATAAGGGGCGGAAATTCGGTCACTCAGGATAACTCTCCTTTATATGTAATTGATGGTTTTCCTATCGAAAACTACAACAACAACGCGATCAATCCGGCAGATATCGAATCTATCGATATCTTGAAAGACGCTTCCTCTACAGCTATATACGGCGCAAGGGGCGCCAATGGAGTTATCATTATAACCACCAAAAAGGGAAAAACCGGAGCCCCTGTGGTTACCTACGATTCATACTATGGCATTCAATCGAACACCAATACCGTAAAGGTAATGGACCCATATAATTATTTAAAGTACACACTTGAGGTGGATTCGGTAAACGCATATAATGCGGACTATACTTTGTATAACGTTTACAGCCCATTATATAACCCAACCGGAACTTTAACCGTTGATGCTTACGCTAATGCCCCCAGCATCGACTGGCAATCGCAGATATTTCGAAAATCTGCCATGCAAAGCCATAATGTATCGATCCGAGGCGGGACAAAGGATACTAAATATACTGTTTCCGGTTCATTTGTTAATCAGGATGGAACAGTTATTGGTTCAGGCTTTAAACGTTACCAAACGCGTTTGATACTGGATCAGAATTTGGGTGATAAATTAAAAGTGGGTATCAATGCCAATTACAGCTATATTATTATGGGAGGCGACCAGGTTGGTGGTACATTTACCACAGCCGATCCCTTATTAATAAGCACATGGCGATATAGGCCAATGGCCGCGCCCGGGCAAGATTTAAATGCATTGCTCACCGGCGCTCAGGATCCGGCCGTAATTACGGCTACAAACTATGAGTGGAACCCGATTTTAACGGCCACTCAACAAATCAACAATAAATATAATAGCCTGCTAACTGCTAACGCTTATATTGATTACAGTATTCTAAAAGATCTGCGATTGAAGATGTCGGGTGGCATAAATGTCAGTAATCTGGAAACAGACCGTTTTAATACCTCACTATCGCGCTTGGGCAGCCCGATAAGTACTTTAGGGCAGGGCGGGCCAAACGGATCAGTTACCAATGGCCAACTGATTAATTTAGTGAATGAAAATACACTAACTTACAATAAGGTATTCGCAAAAAAACATATGCTGAACATTTTAACAGGTTTCAGTATCGGTCAGAATACCACCTCATCAAATAGCTTTGGCGCGTTAAAAGTGCCGAATGAAAGTTTGGGCGTAAATGGTTTATCGCAAGGTACCCCTTCGGTAATTACCACCTATAAATCAGTAAATACATTGGCGTCTTTCTTAGGTAGAGTAAATTATAGCTACGATTCCAAGTATTTAGCCACTGCGAGTTTTAGGGCAGACGGATCTTCGAAATTTTTAGGTGGTAATGTTTGGGGCTATTTTCCATCCGGTTCATTAGCATGGCACATTAGCCAGGAAGATTTTTTGAAAAACAATAAAATCGTTTCCGATGTTAAATTACGCACCAGCTATGGCATTATTGGTAACAACCGTGTGAATGACGAAGCCACTTATGCTTTATTAGGTACAGGGGCATCAGTAGGTGGTTTGGCCGGTTCTTATTCTGCAAACGGCGTACTCATCAATGGAACCTATCCAATTAACCTGGCAAACCCTGCATTGAAATGGGAAAGCACTATTGAAACAGATTTTGGTTTGGATCTCGGTTTCTTAAATCAACGCATTACGTTAACAACAGATGTGTACAACAAAACCACTTCAAATTTATTATTGAATGCATCGCTGCCAGGCAGTAGCGGGTACTTGTCGGCTTTTCAAAATATTGGCTCCGTACAAAACAAGGGACTTGAAATTTCCTTGTCGACGATCAACATTACCAAGAAAGACTTTAGCTGGAGCAGCTCGTTCAATATCTCGTTTAACCGAAACAAGGTATTGTCGCTTACCTCGGGTCAGCAATACTTAACCACTATTGTTAAGTGGGAGGCTGGTAATACCATAGCAGCATCGCCGGGCTTTATTGCCCAGATAGGCCAACCAGTAGGTATGTTTTACGGTTTAACATCGAACGGAGTATACCAATTATCAGATTTTACTCAAACCTCGCCGGGTGTTTATGCCTTAAACGCCGGTGTGCCATATTATGGCACGGCGGGTAAAACCGTTAAGCCGGGTTATTGGAAATATCAAGACTCAAACGCCGACGGCGTTATTGATGTGAACGATGCTGGCGTTATTGGTAACCCTAACCCTAAGTTTATTGGCGGCTTTACCAATAACTTTACTTACAAGGGTTTTGATTTGAACGTGTTCTTCCAGTTTAGTTATGGAAACCAGATTATGAATGTAAACCGTATATTGATGGAAGGTGGGGGTGGTATATCCAACGTGCAGGGTGCAAACCAGTTTGCAACTTACGACGACCGTTGGACGCCCGCAAACCCAAGCAACACTTATGCTGTAGCAACGGCAGGCGGTAGCCAACCGGCCTTCTATTCATCACGTGATGTTGAAGACGGATCATTCATTCGTTTAAAAACAGTGAATTTAGGCTACAGATTCAATACCGATTTGATAAAAAAAGCAGGAATGTCAAGCTTGCGGATATATGTTTCGGCACAAAACCTGTATACATGGACCAAATATTCAGGCTTAGACCCCGAAGTAAACTCATTCCCATCGGCTTTAACACCGGGAATGGATTATTCGGCATATCCGAGGGCAAAAGTGATAACGATGGGTTTAGATCTGTCATTTTAAAGCTAACATAGTGTATTGAAAACATAATTATCCAAGTAAAAAAACCAAACAAGGTAAAAAGCGAAAGGTAGTTTCATTCAAAAAAAACTCAAAATGAAAAAGAAAATCATCATACTCACATTAATCATGACCGTAATCTGTGTTACGTCGTGCCAAAAATACTTAGTGCAACTTCCGCAGGATTCTGTTGCGCCGCAAACTTATTATACCACTTCTGATCAGCTTACGTCGGCACTCATGTCTGTTTATGCAGAACTGGGCAATACGGATGAGTCGACATTCTCACGGTTCTTATCTCTGGAAGCCGGATGCTCTGCTGACGATATTTATGCTCGTAGTTCGTCCAACGTATCTGCTTCATGTTACAACGCAAGTTCATCATACGCCAATTTTACTAACTGCTGGAACAACTTATACATCGGTATTGAGCGGGCAAACCTGTTATTGGCCGCAATACCCAAATCGACGGTGGCAACCGCTACCAAAAACGAAATTATGGGCGAGGCCTTGTTTTTAAGAGCATACTACTTTTTTATCCTGACAAGTTATTGGGGTGATGTTCCATTAAAGTTACAACCTACAAGCGGAGTAACTGACATCAGCATACCACGCACACCGCAAAAACAGGTTTTTGCTCAAATTATTCAGGACATGACCACTGCCGAGCCATTGGTCAATTCGGCTACTTTACAAGGCACAACCGGACGGGTATCAACCACTTGTATCGATGGTATATTAGCCAAGGTTTGCCTGCATGCGGCAGGTCGGTTAAGCGATCCCACCTTTTATCCGCAGGCCCGTACCTGGGCACTGAAAGTGATAAATAGTGGTGCCCATAGTTTGAATCCGGATTATACCAAAGTGTTTATCAATGAAAGCGCCAAGGTTGAAGATTTGCAAGAGTGCATTTGGGAAGTAGAGTTTTACAGCAGTAACCCTGAAACTTATTTTGCCTACGAACGTTTTGGTTCGACCATAGGGATTAACAACACCAACACGCAAAATGCCTTTATGCAGGGCTTATACGAAGGTACAGGCAACTATTATAACTCGTTTGGTAAAGGCGATTTGCGCCGCGACTGGACATTGGGTAATTTTTACTACCTGAGCCCGGCAGGTACCACCGCCGCGAATGCCACACAGGCTATAGCCAATGGTACAGCCAACACGTCGGCAACAGCGGTTTGGGGCAGGCCAATGGCAAAATGGCGCCGCACTTATGAAACTGCTGCAAGTATAGGCGTTAAAAACTTTGGAGGTACAAATTGGCCGCTATTGCGCTACTCAGACGTGTTGCTGATGTACGCTGAGGCTGATAACGAAATTGAAGGACCGAACGATATCAACAATATTGCCTATATTAATATGATAAGGGAGCGTGGTTATGGTAAGGCTCTTAACGGACAGTATGTTTTTTCGACAGCTATTACTAACGCAGGTACAGGCTATGTTACAGCACCGGCAATTACCTTTACGGGCGGCGGCTTTACGCGTACTGCAGCTGCAACAGCTACGGTTTCGGGTGGTAAGGTAACAGCTATCACCATTACCGATGGCGGAGCGGGTTATACCTCAGCCCCTACAATTACTATCGCTCCGCCAACAACAGGCACAACGTCAACGGCAACAGCTACTTTGTTCAATTATGCCACACAATGCGATCTGACTGCTGCAGCTAACTGGACGCAAGCAACACTTCGCCAGGAGATCATGATGGAAAGATCGTTGGAGTTGGGAGGCGAAGGCCATCGCAAACTCGATTTATATCGTTGGGGGACATTTTTAACCGTGATGGCCAACATGCAGACCATTATTACTGCGGGGCAGGCTGCCTATAATATCGGCCCGCTATCTTTCCCGGCAACGGTGCTTGCACCAACAGCGTCGGCCACATCAACTTATGGTTATACCGGACAGGTGAGTGCTTTAACCCCTTACAAAAACGTAGCAGCCCGAGATGTTCTTTTCCCTATACCTATATCCGAATTACAATTAAATCCGGCAATACCCGCTTCGGCGCAAAATCCCGGATGGTAACCCTTTCTTCCCCTAATTAATTATTACCTTTAAGCAGTGTTGCTTAGGGGTAATTTTTTACACGTTAATAGGCTAACATTTAAATACTTATACCATTGAAAATATTTTTGTCCATAGTTGTTTTGGTCGTTTTTGGCCATAATGTGGCTGCCCAACATAGTATCAGGTTAAACAATAACTGGGAATTTATAAAGCAGGACCTTGGTGGCATCTGGGAAGCGGTAAGGCCGGTAACCGCCGGTAGCCCCGAAAGTGTGCCGGTATGGTCGATGGTAACTTTGCCCCATTGTTTTAATAGCCGCGATGCCGTTGACCCTGATGGTAACTATTACCAAGGTCCAGGCTGGTACCGTACCCAATTGGATGTCAATAATGCTTACCAAAATGGGCATACGTTGTTACATTTTGATGGTGCAGGTCAAAAAACAGACGTATACATCTATACCACAAAAGTAGGTTCGCACTTGGGCGGGTATGATGAATGGACTGTAGATATTTCCAAAGCTGTTGAAGATTTTAAACAAACCGAAGTATGTAAAAAACAGTTTAACGGCAAGGTGCCTTTGATAATCAGGTGCGATAACAGTCGCGATTTGGAGAGTATCCCTTCGCGTCTGTCGGATTTTTGCATTTACGGAGGCTTGTACCGTTACTTAAACCTTGTTTATGTTCCGGCCCTGTCCATCGATAAAGTCTTTGCTTCGGCAACCGTTGACGAGCAAGGTAAAAAAGGGCATTTGACCGCAAAAATAAGGTTTTATAACCCCGATAAAATTACTTCGGCGACGGTGAACTTAAAGGTTTTTGGACCCGATAATAAAGTAAGTATAGACACCAGCGTCCTACTAAAAAATCTTGATGGTGATATACCCATTGGGTCGTTTAATATACTTAGTCCTGAATTATGGTCGGCAAAAAGCCCCAAGCTCTATACGGTTGAGACGCTGGTGAGCTACAATAATATCACGGAGACAAAGGTCGAAAAAATAGGATTCCGCAACTTTGAATTTGTTGATAATGGCCCTTTTAAGCTCAACGGCCAACGCGTTTTGCTAAAAGGTACTCACCGGCACGATGACCAGGCAGGCGTTGCCTCTGCTGTTACCGAAGACATGATGCGGAAAGAGATGCAATTGATAAAAGATATGGGAGCCAACTTTATTCGTTTAGGGCATTACCAGCAATCGCCCATAATATTGAACCTGTGCGACAGCCTTGGTTTGATGGTTTGGGAAGAAGAACCCTGGTGCCGTGGTGGGCTGGGCGGAGATACGTATAAAAATCAGGCACGCAGTATGCTCACCAATATGATTGAGCAACATTACAATCACCCGGCGGTAATTATATGGGGGTTGGGTAACGAGAATGATTGGGAAGGCGATTTTTCAGTGTTTGACAAGCAAAAGATCAGAGCGTTTATGCAGGAGCAAAACGACAGAGCACATCGACTTGATCCTTCGCGTAAGACAGCGATACGGCGCTGCGATTTTTGTAAAGACATTGTAGATGTTTATTCGCCATCGATATGGGCAGGCTGGTATCGTGGTATTTATAAGGATTATGAAGCGGTAACCGAAAAGGAGTTCAAAAAGGTAAAACACTTTTTACATATTGAATGGGGCGGCGATAGCCAAGCGTTAAGATATGACGAAAACCCGGAAAGTTTTTTAACCCGCGTCCGTGGTGGGGCCGATGCAGATGAACGTTTAGGTGATGCCAGCTTAAAGGGAGGTGATGCACGTGTATCGAGCGAAGGTGACTGGAGCGAAAGTTATATTTGCGACCTGTTCGATTGGACATTAAAAGAGCAGGAAACTATGCCTTGGTTAACAGGGTCGGCATTTTGGACCTTTAAAGATTTTGCAACGCCGGTGAGGCCGGATAACCCGATACCCTTTATGAACCAAAAAGGCGTTGTTGAGCACGACCTAACCAAAAAGGAATCGTACTATGTTTTTCAATCGTACTGGGCTGAAAAGCCGATGGTGCATATATTCGGGCATAATTGGCCCGTAAGGTGGGGTAATGCCGGTGAGTTAAAAACTATAAAGGTTTATTCGAATTGTAATGATGCCGAGCTGATTGTAAATGGTAAGAGCTATGGAACGAAAAGACGAGATAGCCAGGATTTCCCTGCAGCAGGTTTAAGGTGGATGGTGCCTTTGAAAATCGGTAATAACCATATTAAAGTTATCGCCCAAAAGGGCACAACAAAAGTTATAGATGAATTAGATCAGCGCTATCAAACCGAAAAATGGGGTAAGTCGGCTAAATTAGCTATTGTGAAGACAAACGAAAAGAATGGTTTAACTACAGTTGAAGTTAAAATATTGGACGCCAACAACAGGTGGTGCCTCGATTCCAAAAACCAAATTTTATTTTCATTGGCAGGCGATGGCAAACTGATAGATGACCTGGGTACTTCGCGAGGCTCGCGCAGGGTACAGGCTTATAATGGACGGGCTATCATATCGGTTAAAACCAATGGGGGTAAAAGTATTGTTGGAGTTCAATCGCCGGGTTTAAAAAGTGAATTTATCACGCTTTAACAAACATGGATAAGCTTAAAAAATTGAATTTGGTTTTAATGCTATTGATGAGTGTTTTTGTAAACACTGGTTGGAAACAACCTGTTGTACCTACAAATAAACAGGTTAGGTCGGTTTTATACAATGATGTTATTACAGAAGCTGGCTGGGCAATGCAGCAGGCACCGGTTACCGTTACTGCGCAAACGTGTAGCCGCAGTGCCGGTGGCAAGCACGATTTCTATTCGGAAGGTGATTATTGGTGGCCCGACCCTAAAAAACCGGATGGCCCATATATCCAGAAGGATGGGTTAACCAATCCTGACAATTTTGTAGCGCACCGCTTAGCCATGATCAGGTTCAGCCGCATTATTGGTGCCCTGGCCTCGGCCTATAAACTGACGCACAATGTTAAGTACGTTAAACAGGCAGCTATTCATTTAAGGGCCTGGTTTACCGATGCCGAAACGATGATGAACCCTAATTTACAATATGCGCAGGCTTTAAAAGGTATTACCACAGGCAGGGGGATCGGTATTATTGATACTATCCAGTTAATGGAAGTAGTTCAGGGCTTTATGGTAATGGAACAGTCGCCATTGATGGATAAAAAATTGGCAGCCGGTGTGCACCAGTGGTTTGAACAATATTTACTTTGGTTAACCACTAGTAAAAACGGGTTGGAAGAGAAGTCTGCTAAAAACAACCATGGCACCTGCTGGACCATGCAGGTGGCCTGCTTTAGTCGGTTTACAAATAACGGTGTCATTACTGATACTTGCATCAACAGGTTTAAAACTATCCTGCTACCCACGCAAATGGATGAAAATGGCAGCCTCCGGTTGGAGCTGAAACGGACTAAACCTTTTGGATATTCCATATTCGACCTGGATGCTTTGACCACGTTGTGCCAGATATTATCTACGCCAAAAAACAACTTATGGACATACCAAACCGTCGACGGACGTTCGATAAAAAAAGGTATCGAATATTTATATCCTTATCTGGCCGATAAAAGTAAATGGCCTTTTGCGCACGATGTAATGTATTGGGAAAACTGGCCTGTAGCACAACCATCATTGTTATTCGGAGCCATGGCCTTTCAAAACAAACAATGGTTTGCAACCTGGAAGGGGCTGGATCATCACCCTGTTATTGACGAGGTGATACGCAACCTGCCGGTAAGGCATCCGCTTATTTGGATAAATTGAAGATCAAATCATGAAGATGAAAAAGTATACCATTTTGTTTGCAGTAATACTGGCGGCGCAATTTAATGCTATCGGGCAGGATATAGTGAAGAAAGGTTTTAGTATCGCTGAAAAGCAAACCATGTTGATGCTCAATGAAGTGGCACAGGCCAAAACAGCCGGTAAAGCAGGGATATCACCTCGCAGCTTATCTGCGCAGGGAGACCTGGTATTGGTAGCATCAAAGGATTGGTGCAGTGGTTTTTTTCCGGGTGAACTTTGGTACCTGTATGCATATACACACAAGCCGATATGGCTAAAACAGGCCCAAGCATTTACAACACCTGTTGAGCAGGAAAAGACCAACGGCGCTACGCACGATATGGGCTTTAAAGTATATTGCAGCGTTGGCAATGCCTGGAAGCTTACCCATGAAGCGCATGATAAGGATGTGATCTTAGAAGCATCAAAGATGCTTTCTACTCGTTTCAATCCTAAGGTTGGTTGTATCAAATCGTGGGACAACAGGGAGTGGAAATTCCCGGTAATCATCGACAATATGATGAACCTTGAACTACTTTTTGAGGCAACAAAACTAAGCGGCGATTCATCGTATTATAAAATAGCCGTTAGCCATGCCAATACCACCATGAAAAACCATTTCAGGGCCGATTATAGTTCTTACCATGTGGTAAGTTATGATCCCGAAACCGGTGCCGTGTTAAAAAGGGTAACACATCAGGGCTATGCCGATGAGTCGGCGTGGGCACGGGGCCAAAGTTGGGCGCTTTACGGTTTTACCATGTGCTACCGCGAAACCCATAACAAGGCATACCTTGAGCAGGCAGAAAACGTGGCCAGGTTTATTTTGAACAACACTAACCTTCCTAAAGACCTGGTACCCTATTGGGATTATAATGCACCGGGAATACCGAATGAGCCGCGCGATGTATCAGCTGCAGCGGTTATGGCATCGGCACTTTACGAATTGTGTACCTATAGTGTTAACGGTAGTTTTTTTAGAACGAAGGCCGACAGGATATTAAAAAGCCTAACCGAAGGATACGCAGCCGGCCCAGGCACAAACAGGGGCTTTATTTTACTACACAGCATAGGTACCAAACTAACCAATACCGAAGTTGACAAGCCATTAAGCTATGCCGACTATTATTACTTGGAAGCACTGTTGCGAAAGAACAACCTGATGAACAACAAACCTGTTTTGACTATTATTCCCTAATAATAGTCATTTTTGAGATTTGCTGGTTTTATGGAAAAAAACAGCTAAATTAGTGTTGATCAATTTTGTTGGCAAGCCTGATATAATCATACTCCTTGGGAAAAAGTCGTTTTATAATGATCGTTTTTTTTTGTGCCTTTTTTTTAAGGGTGCAGATAACTTATGCCCAAGCCCCGCTCATATTTAAAAGCATAAACGTTGATAACGGTTTACCCCAAAACACAGTACTATCGGTGCTGCAAGACAAAAAAGGCTATTTATGGGTAGCAACTTATGATGGCCTGAGCAAATATAACGGCCTCGAGTTTAAGGTTTACAAAAACGAGATCAACAATGTAAACAGCATCAGCAATAACAAGGTAAATAAGCTGTTTGAAGATAAGATCGGGAGGATATGGGTTGGTACAGTTGATGGCTTAAATCTTTTTGATCCCGAAAAGGAAAGCTTTACCCGATTTAAAATATCGGGCTCAAACCAGGGTTGTACTGTTTTGAGTATAGCCGAAGATAGCAAAGAGGTGCTATGGATAGGTACCAATAGCGGATTGTTTTATGTGGATACACGCAATATAAAGCCAAAGAATACGGTGATAACCCGTTCGGCAATTTGCCGTGATAAGAAAACCGAATGTTTATATATTGACCGGGATAAACATTTGTGGATAGGAAGCGGGCAAACGCTAAAAATATACGACCCTGTTAAAGCGCGGCTTTTATCGGTACCTGTACAATTAAAGCAAAGCAAGGAGCTTGCGGGTACGGTTATCCGCAACATTAGCCAGGATGTTGATAATAATTATTGGATCGCTACGGAAACAAATGGCCTGTTTTACTATAATGCCAAAACAGCAAACTGTATAAACTACGATCAAAATAATGGTTTGCTGAGTAATACTGTTAGAGCAGTGCTTGAAACCGGCAACCATATCATCTGGGTTGGCACAAAAAAGGGTCTCAACATCATCAACACCCAGACCGGGGATATCAGCGGTTATAGTAACGATCCTTTCAACCCTAATTCACTAAGCCAAAACTCCATTCGTGATATTTTTAAGGATAATGAAAGCAATGTATGGATCGGTACATTTAACGGCGGCTTAAATTGCGTTTACAGCCAATTTGATAATTTTTATTACCTGGGGCTAAAAAAAGGCGGCAGTAACAACCTGTCATATGATATCATTAATGCTATTTTTCAAGATAGGGACGGAAATTTTTGGGTGGGTACAGATGATGGAGGCCTGAACAAAGTTGATAACGGATTACAGTATAACCACAGCTACTATCAATATAATGGTGCCAGTCGCGAATTATTGGGCAATAGTATCAAAAGTATTGCCGAGCACACTGACCCGAATAAACTGTGGATAGCTACCGGCAGCGGGTTGAGTGTTTTTGATAAACGGACAAATGCTTTTGAAAATACGCATATATTACCCAAGCCCAACGTGCCCGGTTTTATACAAAACTTTGTGTTGTTGAAGGATAAAGGAGGCATGTGGATAGGCACAAACTTTAGCGGGCTTTATTATCTCGAAAATAGCGGAGCTTTACACAGCTACCATACCACCGAGAACAGGATATTGGCCCTATATAAAGATGGAAACGATTTATGGGTGGGTACAGCAGATAACGGCCTGAATCACTTGGACATCGGCACTAAGGTGCTGACTTCGTACAGGGCAAATCCAAACAAGTCGAACAACTTAACCAACGATGCTGTTTTATCTGTTTTTAAAGACAGTCATCAACGCTTGTGGATCGGTACCGATGGCGGTGGTATGAATTATTTCGATACAAAAACCAGGAAATTTTACAGCATAACCGAAACTCAGGGTATCGCAAACAATACCATACATAGTATTTTAGAGGATAAATCGGGGCGCTTATGGCTCAGTACCAACAAGGGCTTGTCGTGCATCGGGTTTAAGAAATTTAACGTATCCTTTGATCGTGATGCAGTGTCTGTAGCCAATTATAGTGTGGAGGATGGCCTGCAAAGCAACCAGTTTACAACCGGTGCCGCATTAAAGGCCAATAGCGGCAATTTGGTTTTTGGTGGTATAAACGGCCTTACAGCTTTTGACCCGGCGCGGATAAAGATAAATAAGGTAAAGCCCGCTATTGTATTTACCGACTTTTTGATATTGAACAAGCCTGTGTCGTTTAATGTTCAAGGGGCGCCATTGCAAAAGCCGATAGATGAAACGGACGAAATTACGTTGAACCATGGTCAAACTTTTTTTAGTATCAAGTTTGCGGCACTCAATTATATTAACCCTCAAAAAAACCAGTTTGCATTCAAGCTGGATGGTTTTTCGGATAACGACTGGCATTACGTAGGTAACCAGCAGATGGCTACCTATACCAACCTTGATCCCGGCACGTATTATTTTAAACTAAAGGCAGCCAACAACGATGGTATTTGGAATAACAGTCCACGTGTACTCAAAATAAATATCCTCCCGCCGTGGTGGAAAACCTACTATGCTTATGCAGGTTACCTGGCGTTGGTTATTTGTTTGTTGTACCTTTTCAATATTTACTCAAAAAAAACAGAACGTTTAAAAAATGATTTGAAATACGAATCCATAAACCATGCTAAGGACCAAGAATTGGCCCGCAAACAGCTGAGCTTTTTTGTTAACATATCGCACGAGATCAAAACGCCGCTCACCATGATTATGGCACCTCTGGAGAAAATGATAGAAATGAACCTGGGCAACAACAAATTACAGCACCAGCTTGGTTTAATGCAACGGAATGGCGAGCGGCTAATGAGGTTGGTGAACCAATTGCTGGATAAAAAGAAACTGGAAACGGGCCATATGTACATACAGGCCGCCGAAGCAGATATCGTAGGATTTGTGCAGGAAATAGTATTAGCTTTTAATGGACTGGGCAGGGCAAAAAACATTTCGATAAAACTGGATACCGACGTGGACGAACTGAAGATCTGTTTTGATGGCGATAAACTGGAAAAGGTTTTCTATAATCTGTTATCAAATGCCATTAAATTTACCTATAATTACGGGCGTATTGTGGTGCGTATAAGCCAACCGGCCAACGAAGATGTTGTCGCTATTGCAGTTGAGGATAACGGTTGCGGTATATTTCCAGAAAACATAGATAAGATATTCACTCAATTTTATCACAACAGTAACCTGCGCATAGAGGGCACCGGTTTAGGCCTGGCGTTTTCAAAAGAACTTGTGGGGCTGCACTATGGTAAACTGGAGGTTGAAAGCATGCCCGAAACCATTGGTAAAAAGGGCTTTACAAAATTTACAGTAAAGTTGCCGCTTGGCAAAGCTCATTTTAAACAAGACGAGTTGAATGCGAAGTTTACCGACAGTGAAGATGTGCTGAGTTATCAATATACAGAAAGACCGATAAAGTCGCAATTACAATTAAAGAAGATAGAGATATTGAACCGTGAAGCAAGGGAGAGTTTTTCGATGCTGATCATAGAAGATAACGAAGATGTGTTGAATTTTATAAAGGCAGGTTTCGAAGGCGATTTTGAAGTGCATACAGCTTTAAACGGGTTGTCGGGTTTTAAGGCGGCCAAAGAAATTATTCCTGATATCATCATTAGCGATGTGATGATGCCCGGACAAAACGGCATGGAGCTTTGTCAGGAAATAAAATCGGATGTATATACCAGCCATATACCGGTGATATTATTAACTGCTCGCACTCAGTTCATCTTCAAAATGGAAGGTATAGAAACCGGGGCCGACGATTACATCACCAAACCGTTCAACTTCAGCATGCTGGAGGCCCGAGTTTGGAACCTGATAGAAACAAGACAAAAGTTAAGGCAGCGTTATCGGCGGGAGGTCAAGCTCGACCCACAGAACATCACCATCAATAACCTGGATGAAGCATTTTTAAACAAAATGCTTAATTATATCGAGTTGCATATTACAAACCCTGAACTTAGCGTTGAACAATTGAGTCAGGAAGTGGCCATGAGCAGGAGCTCCTTTTACAAAAAAATCAAATCGCTTACCAACCAAACAGGGGTAGAGTTTATCAGGAGTATCAGGATAAAGCGCGCGGCGCAGCTGTTGGCTAATGGGCAGTTTACTGTTAACGAGGTAGCGTATATGGTTGGTTTTTTAGACGTGAATTATTTTAGGAAATGCTTTAAAGAGCAATTTAGCCATACACCCCGAGAGCACCCCCTATCCAAATTGGATGAATTGCAATGATGTGTGTAATTAGTTAATTTACAGTTATTTGCACTTTATAAAATTATTTTTACAATAATGAGAGACACAATTGTCGTGTGATTTTTCCTGAAATGCCATGGTTTTCGCAAGCAGGATTGGGCTATATTTGGTTATTAAAATCATTAGTATTTTAATAACCAAACCAATTGTACCAAAGTTTATGAAACCACAATTACTCAAAGTTTCTGCAGGGCCCGCGCAGTCGTTTAGTGTTCAACAGGATTTTGTACCTCACTTTAACAACAAATGGCATTATCACCCTGAGGTAGAGCTCATCCACATAAAAAAAGGAAGTGGCAAACAGTTTGTTGGGGATAGCATTAACGAGTTTAAGACCGGCGATGTACTGCTTATCGGTTCGCAGTTGCCGCACTACCTCCGGTTTGATGAGTGTTATTTTAAAGAAGATAACACCAACAGTCCTGAAGTTAGAGCTGCCCATTTTGCCGAAAATTTTTGGGGTGAGCAGTTTTTACAATTGCCCGAAAACAAGATGATGAAAACAGTGATCGAGAAGTCACGCCGCGGCATAAAGTTGACAGGCAAAACAAAGGTAGCTGTAGCTGATATATTGGAAAAAATGATCCTGTCGGAAGGTTCGGAGCGTATTGTTTTGCTAATAGAAGCTTTAAATGCTGTTGCCTTCAGCTTACATGTTACACCTTTGTCTTCAATCGGTTTCGGCAATAACTCAGAAGTTTCTGAAGATGACCGAATCAATGTGATTTATGAATATTCGCTGGCAAACTTTAAAAACAATATCCAGTTGGAAGAGATAGCGGCACTGGCCAATATCAGCCCCAGTTCATTTTGTCGTTACTTTAAATCGCGTACCCAAAAAACCTATTCTCAGTTCCTCATCGAGATAAAGGTTGGTTACGCCTGTAAGCTGCTCATCGAAAATAAGCTCATCATTAAACAACTCTGTTATGAAAGCGGTTTCAATAATTATGCCTGTTTCCATAAGTATTTTAAACAAATAACAGGGAAAAGCCCGCTAACTTTTCAGAAAGAATTTATGCAGATGGCATCGTAGTATAAATCAAATCATTTTTAATTCTTTTCACGCTTAAACTATAATATTTATCAAGGGCCAATATCTTAAGGTATTTCGTTTGTTTAACAATGGATCATCTATCGATTTATCGCAAACAAATGCATCCCGATATTATCGGACGCATTTGTTTGCGATAGGTAATAAGTTATTAGTTGTAAAGTAGGTCGGTAAGATACGAGTCGTCGTTCTTTTCTATGACACTTGCTTTGTCCGCATAGGTTTTGTCGCCATATTTATTCGAGGCCAGCACCAAAAGCTGATAAAACTCATCCTTTTTAAAGGGGCCAATTTGCTGGTAGGTCCAGGGCTTTTCGCCGAGTGCATACGGTGCAAGCCAGTTAAAAGCCCGGTGTATGCTCCTGCCATCGGGGGTGGTGAAATTCCAAATATCCACACCTATTTTATCGGCCAATTGAGCTATATTAGTCCAGCCAATTAGATTCATACTACTGTAGCCAAGCGCGTTGGTGCGCTCCAATTCAAGGGGTTGCTTGCCATCGGGTTCAATCTGTAACCCTATGCGTTGCTTACTACCTTCAAGTATTTTTTTCGCCAATTCCTTATCGCCTGTGAAAATGGCATCAGCTATTACCTGGGTATCGTAGTGTGTGCCGTGGTTGTTTTTTGAGTTATGCTCGTCGATACCATTTTTGCTGGTAAGCAGCCAATTCAGGTATTGTTTATACCAAGTTTTAATGGCTTCATGATAAATAAACGATTTTGAGCCTTCCATCAGGGCCATCCAATCTATGAGGTTGTTAAGGCAACGCGATTCGATAATACCTATACCACGCCCATCGTTTACCCCGCGAATAGCTTGAGCATAATTGAGGTTGGGGTTCATACGAGTTGCCGTATCAATAAACCAAACTTTAAGCAATTGATTGGCTTTGGCCGCATATTTTTCGTCGCCTGTAAAATAGTAGGCTAATGAAAGAAATTTGCATTTTCTGGTGAGTTCGTTCATGAACTCATCATCGGATATTTTTTTGATTTCAGGATTGCGCTGCCCATCTTTACGGATATAAGGCAAGCCATCAGGTTTAGTTGGGTCGGGCCAAAAATAAGGTGCCATGCTCATGTAATCGTGCTTGGAGCCACTTGGTGGCGTAAACGCTTTGTCCATCACCGAAACAGGTGAATCGCCAAGCATTTTATTGGCTGTTTTTACAACCAGGTTTACCTCCTTTACTACGGTAGGGCTGCCATTCTTGAAATTGTTTTTCTGAGCAACCATATGATTGGGGTCGAGCAAAATAAGCTTTGGCACCTGTGCTAAAGTACGCTGTAAACAAAAAATAGCGAGTAAGCCAATTATACATTTTAGTTTCATCATTTTTCTGTAGGTTAAAGCTGCAAATTAGCTAAAGCGCCTGAGGTGAAAATATGCTTTTTTAACATCATATAATGCTCGATTGTCTATAATTGGACTAGGTTTAAACGTGATTTTTGAAGAAATACTGAGAAATTGGTACAAGCATTATCTATGTTGCTTATAAGTTACCCCTTAACAAAAAAGCACCATACAACCCTACTAATCACATTGATGATCGCATTGTATTCTTCATAGTTGGTTCCATTGTAACTGGATGAATAGGCTTTGATGTCAGCGCCGCCTTCTTTCCGCAGAACCGTGATGAGGTTTTGATTGATATTGGCCAGTTTATCCGGCGCATAGGTCATCATGATCTCCCCAATGAAATTGGGGCCGACGCCCTTTATACCTTTGGTGATGTCTTTAGCCATTTGGTAAATGTATTGCGGGCTTTTGTCCAGGTTGCTGCGGACAGTTTCAATCAGTTTTCGGAAACCGATTTGTTGTTTAAACAGGCCAGTTTTTAAACGGAACATCCCGTTGGAATACCATAAGCCAGGCGCTCCGGCCTTGCCGACCATGTCTTCAACTAGTTCTTTGAACTCTGCCGGGCTATGCTGGTGATCAGCGATTATGTTCAATACTTCTTTTGCTTCCCTGTAGTCGGCATGTTTTTTCTTGAAGCCGGCCTGGATGTCTTTTTGGTCGAGCAGGATATAATGTGCCTTTAGTTTTTTCAGATCATAAAAAAACATCTGCAGGAGTTAGATTTTGGAGCGATTCGTGATAGCGCTGATGGTTGTAAACCTCGACGAATTTCCCGAGTGCTTCTTCCAGTTCAGATGGGTAGTAATAGTTATCCAGTTTGACCACATTCTTCATGG
>NZ_CAITNG010000026.1 GCF_903893715.1 uncultured Mucilaginibacter sp. | reverse complement strand
TCTTTGAAAATTCATCGCGGTGAACGAAAAAATTGATACCTACAATAAGGGCCCGGCTTAAAAAAAGATAATCAAAAAAGATAAATTCACTGTAAATGACAAATTTGCGGTTATAGTATGGCCAGGCAAAATTGAAAAGCAGCACAAAAAACAAAAAGATGACAAACGCAAAAGAGGACCTTTTAAAATTCCGGGCAAAATCTGTAAAATCGTTGTTTACATATACCCCGGTTAGGTATGAGGCTATCAACCAAATCAAAAAAATACTATCAGCCTAACATTATAGAAATTATCTATAAGTCTAATTCGAGCAAAACGGGACAATGGTCGGAATGCCTGGCTTCCGATAAAATAGCTGCCCGTTTGATGAATGGCTCGAGCGCTGTGGTAGCCATATTATAATCGATACGCCAGCCTAAATTCTTGGCGCGCGAGTTGGCACGGAAGCTCCACCAGGTATAATTATGCGGTTCTTTGTTCAAGTGACGGAAGGTATCGATAAAACCGGAATTGATAAAGTTCTCCATCCATTCGCGCTCTTCGGGCAAAAAGCCGGATGAGTTGGCGTTTGATTTTGGGTTGTGAATATCGATTGGGCGATGGCAAATATTATAATCGCCGCAAACCACCAGTTTGGGGTATGCCGATTTTAACTGATCGAGATAGGCACCAAAGTCATCCAAAAACTTGTACTTAAAAACCTGACGCTCATCGCCGCTGGAGCCGGATGGAAAATAAACGCTCATCACGGAAACATCTTCAAAATCGACACGAATGTTGCGGCCTTCGCGGTCGTAATCGGCAATGCCGCAGCCATACTCAATGTGTTTTGGCGTTTGTTTACAAAATATGGCTGTACCACTGTAACCCTTTTTTTCGGCCGGGAACCAGTAGTGTTGGTAGCCCATTTGCTCCACCAATAACAGGTCGGTGAGTACCTCGGGAGTAGCTTTTATTTCCTGCAGGCAAACCACATCGGCATCGGTAGCTTGCAGCCACGAAAACCAGTTTTTTGAAATTGCCGAGCGTATGCCGTTAACGTTGTATGTGATTATTTTCATTGAATGATGAATATCGAATATTAAACATCGAATATCGAAGTTTTTTACTTCTTTATGCTATCAGTTTTCGGGAATGCCCAATATTTTATCCAATTGCTTACACTCTCTTTTGCTCAACACTTCAACCGTCATGGGCACGTCCTGTAAAGGTCGGTCGCGGGCATCTTTAGGCACGGCTGCAATACGGTCGACCATATCGAGGCCGCTCACTACCTCGCCGTATACGGTATACAGACGGTCGAGGCTGGGCGTGCCGCCAACGGTTTTATAAATTTCCCGTTGCGATTGCGGTATCTTATAATTCATGCCGGCATAGCGGGGTAGTTTTTCAACTTTGTCCAAATCGGCATCGGTATAGCGCTTGCCTTCCACAATATAAAACTGCGATGCGCTGGATGCGCGTTTGGGGTTTACATCATCGCTGTTACGGGCGGCGGCCAGCACGCCGCGTTTATGGAACAGGCTGTCGCGAAACTCGGCATCGACGGTGTATTTCAGGTCGCCGTCGCCGAGCGCTGCGCCGGGCTTGGCAGTTTTAGAATCGGGGTCGCCGCCTTGAATCATAAAATTCTGTATAACCCGATGAAACAATAGTCCGTTATAAACGCCCTGTTTGGCCAGTTTGATAAAGTTATCGCGATGCCCCGGGGTTTCGTTGTACAGCCTGATGATGCAGGTACCATAGCTTGTTTTTATGCGTACGTATTGGTTTTTTGGCGGCCCGGCAAAAGCTGCCGACACCGCACAGAGCCACAAAACAAGTGCAAAATATTTCTTCATATCAATTTTGGTCAGGATAAAACTTCGTCAAAATAGTCGATGATAAGCGACTTGATGAGCATTTCCTGCTCGAGCAGTGTGTAGGGCGGTATCACTTTCACCAGTTTCCAATGCGGCCAACCATCCTGATCCAAGCCTTCGAGCTCATAAAACCCTAATTTACTAAAAAGCTTACAATTGGCAATATGCATCAGTTCTTCCTTTTGCCGTTTGCTAAACTTGCGCGGCCCCTGACCCAGTTCCTGTACGCCAATCAAAAACAACATCACCTTGATATCAGGCGTATCGGTATCAAAATCGGCGGCAAGGCGTTCTTGCAGTTGTTTGTATCGGATGTTTGTTTCAGCAGGCGTCATCCAACAAATATAGGGTTTATGGCCGGCAATAAAACCAGCATAATTTAATACCGGCGGGGTTTCATCACAAAATTGTTACCTGGTAGGTTTATCATAAAAAAACCATATTTAAACCAAAAGCTTATATTTGTTAACAATATTGTACTTTTTTGATTGAAATGGTGTTAATTAGCCTAATCAACGCTTTCAATTAAAAACAATTAAGTATTTGACCCGTTAACCCCGTAATGAAGAGCCGTTTGCGCCATATAGCTTTTGCCTGGATAGTGCTGATCTGTTTTGCAGTAGGGCAATTTGCCGGTTATGCTCACCAACACCCGGTTGCTAAAATCACATCGGCAAAAAACACAACTACCGGGCAAACCTTAAAAGAAAAATGTTATTTGTGCGATGCCATGCAGCATACGCACATGGCTATTTTTACCGATGCCATACCCGCAATTTTTACAACCATTGCCGATACGCAATATAAACGTCAACACGATTATAGAGGTATTGCACTTATCCTTTCGGCCGGGCGTTCACCGCCACAGGCCTGATTTAATTTTCCCACTGATTTTATACCTGTTTTTTAATCGTTGATTATCAAAACGATTGGATTTTAGTATAGGCAATCAGTATCAGTTTATCAATTTTCACATCTCACCAATATTCATGAAAGTTAAATTATTCGCAATTATTTGCATATACCTATTGGCCTTACCGGTTGCCCGGGCGGCTAAACGACATACCGACCCCGACCCACCGGGCAATGGCACACTAACTGGTGTTGTTACCGACAAAAAAGACGGCTCGACGCTTATAGGGGTAACAGTTTTTGTACCCGACCTGAAGATAGGCGGCAACACCAACGCCGACGGCAAATACACCCTGAGCCATTTACCAAAAGGTATTTACCTGGTACAGGTGAGTTATGTGGGCTATGCCTCGATAAGCCAGAAGGTTGATTTTTCGAAAACCACGGTACTCAATTTTCAGTTACAGGCGTCCTCCATCGAAATGAGTGAAGTAGTGGTAACAGGCGTTAGCCGCGCTACTGAAATTAAGCGCAGCCCTATCCCTTTGGTGGCCATTAGCAAAACATTTATTGAGGAACATGCCGCCGCAGGAAACGTGATTGACGAGATTGCTAATTTGCCGGGCGTTAGCGCGGTAACCACCGGGCCAAACGTATCGAAACCATTTATACACGGCTTGGGCTATAACCGTGTGGTAACGCTGGAAGATGGCATACGCCAGGAAGGCCAGCAATGGGGCGATGAGCATGGCGTAGAAGTGGACCAAAACTCGATAGACAGGGTAGAAGTAATAAAAGGCCCGGCCAGTTTGGCCTATGGCTCGGACGCGATTGGCGGGGTGGTGAACCTGATTACGGCATCGCCCGTGGCCGATGGCAAAATATTGGGTTCGGTGCAGGGGAATTATGGCACCAACAATGGATTGATAGGTGGTTCGTTCAATTTGCAAGGTAATACCAATGGCTTCGTATGGGGGACCGTATTATCTACCAAGGAAGCGATGGATTATCAGAACCAGCATGATGGCCGTGTATACGCTACCAATTTTAAAGAAAACGATGCCCGTGTGATGTTTGGCTTGAACAAATCTTGGGGGTACTCATACCTCAACGCATCGATATTTGATGATGAGCAGGCGATACCTGACGGCAGCCGCGACTCGGTTACGCGCCAGTTTACCAAACAGGTTACCGATGCTGATTTGACAAGGCCCATCGTAAATTACGGCGACCTGAACTCGTACAATATACCCACCCTGCACCAGCATGTACAATTGTACCGCATTTACGATAACAGCAGTTTTGCCCTGGGCGATGGGACACTGTTGGTCAACCTGGGCTATCAATACAGCCACCGCCTCGAGTTTACGCACCCTACCAATGCCGACATACCGGGCTTAAACCTGCAGTTGACGACCTATACTTACGATGTGAAGTACAACTTCGACATTCTGAAGGATTACGAAACCTCGGTAGGTGTAAACGGCATGTACCAAAGCAACACTTTAGGTTATTGCACGGCCTTCCCGATACCGGCCTATCACCAGTTTGACATTGGTCCATTCTTTATCCTGAAAAAGAGCTTTGGCAAATTGGACGTGGTTGCAGGTGCAAGGTATGATACCCGTTCGTTTACCGGCGAAGCAGAGTATATAGATACCGCCGTTAAATACTACCCTACAGTTTATACCGGCAACAACCCGACAGGGACACCCAATGTAGTTAACCATTTTAACGCCTTGAGTAAAACATTTTCGGGCGCATCGGGTAGTTTTGGAGCGACATATAATTTTTCGCGCTCGTTCCTGTTAAAGGCGAACATTGCACGCGGCTTTAGGGCGCCGAGTATTGCAGAGCTTTCGGCCAACGGGCCCGACCCGGGTTCGCAAATATACCATATTGGGAACAGCAGCTTTAAGCCCGAGTTTAGCGTACAGGAAGATTTCGGCGCGTTTTTAACCGTGCCGGATTTTACCGCCAGTGTTGAGTTGTTTAACAACGATATACAGAACTACATTTTTCAGGAGCAGGTATTGGATGCCAACGGCCAGCCGGTGTTAACACAGGGGTATAATACTTTTACCTATGTGCAAAGCAAAGCCCGCATAAAGGGTGGCGAAATTAATCTGGATATACACCCTTACAAATGGATGCATTTTGAGAACTCGTTGAGCCTAACCTATGGTGAAAACCTGGGGACAGGCGGTACTGTACCCGACAGCTTGAAGTATTTGCCATTTATACCGCCATTGCATACGCACTCGGAGCTGAGAGGCAGCTTTAACAAAGGCTTCGCGTATTTTAAGAATACGTATGTATCGGTTGGGTTAGACCATTTTGACCCGCAGACCAGATTCTTCTCAGCCTATGGCACCGAAACCTATACCGCAGGTTATAACCTGATAGGCGCGGGCTTTGGCGGCGATATTGTGAACAAAGCCGGTAATGCCATCATCAAAATATTTGTTGAAGGCGCCAATTTGGCCAATGTGAACTATCAATCGAACATGAGCCGGTTGAAGTATTTTGATAACGCCAACCCCGGACCGGCGGTTACTACGCCCGGCATTTTCAACATGGGGCGTAATATCAGCTTCAGGGTGATTATACCCTTCGATGTGTCGGGGAAACCAAAATCGTAGTTTCTTTTGTTTTAAACTATATTGCAGGGAACCGGCTTATGCCGGTTTTCCTGTTTTATGGAGTTTTATTTATCACTAATCTTTATCTGCGCGGGGTCGGTAACGGCTATTTCGGGTTTGCCTTTATAGTCGATGATGGTGCCGGTTACGCAGATGTTTTTGTCCTTAAAGGCATCTTCGGGCGCGTCTTTAAATTTCTTACGGTCTTCTCCTTTGATGACGATGGTAAGCAGGTTATCCGGGTAAGCGCCGCCTACGTTTAAAAAGGTGATGCCCGCCTGGTCGAGATAGCGGGTGGTGAATACTTTGCTGCAAACAGTTACGCTATCGCCGATGTGTTTGGCGGCGTCTTTAATATCAATGCTTTTTTGCGAAAAGGCCTTTGCCGATGCGAAGGCGATGAAGAGGATAAGCGCGATTTTTTTCATGTTGATGATGGATAAATGTGCTGCCAATTTAAGCAAAAGACGCATACGTCATCAAGATATTGCTGGGTTTTTTGTGGTTCTGTATATTTCCTTTATCTTTCGTTTATAATCATATATACACGTGTTAGTTAAAACTTTCGGAAGCGCGGTTTATGGCATACAGGCCACTACCATTACTGTTGAGGTAAATATTTTGGCAGGCACCAAATACTTTATTGTGGGCCTGCCCGATAATGCCATTAAGGAGAGTTATTTCCGCATTGAGTCGGCGTTGAAAAATACCGGCTATAAAATGCCGCGCCAGCAGGTGGTGGTAAACATGGCCCCTGCCGATGTACGCAAAGAAGGCTCGGCTTACGACCTCACCATCGCCGTTGCCGTGATGGCGGCATCAAACCAGGTGGAAACCGAAAACCTGGACAAGTACCTCATCATGGGTGAGCTTTCGCTGGATGGGGGCTTGCAGCCTATAAAGGGTGCCTTACCCATATCCATACAGGCGCGCAAAGAAGGTTTCAAAGGGTTTATACTACCCAAACAAAACGCCCGCGAGGCTGCCATTGTAAGCGACCTCGACGTTTACGGCGTTGAAAGCATCAAAGAGGTGGTCGACTTTTTTAACGGCGATGCCGTGTTGCGCCCTACCGTGGTAAACACCCGCGAAGAGTTTTACAACAGCGTTAACAATTACGACAGCGACTTTAGCGAGGTGCGCGGGCAGGAGAACATCAAACGCGCCCTGGAAATAGCCGCCGCGGGCGGCCATAACGTGATACTGATCGGTCCGCCGGGGGCGGGGAAGACGATGCTGGCCCGCAGGCTGCCCTCCATATTGCCACCGCTAAGCTTGCAGGAAAGTTTGGAGACCACCAAGATACACTCCGTAGCGGGCAAGCTAAGTACCAGCGATGCTTTGGTTACCGTGCGGCCCTTCCGCTCGCCGCACCATACCATCAGCGATGTGGCCCTCGTTGGCGGGGGCAGCAACCCGCAGCCGGGCGAAATTTCGCTGGCGCATAACGGGGTATTGTTTTTGGACGAACTCCCCGAGTTTAAACGCACCGTATTGGAAGTAATGCGCCAACCTTTGGAAGAACGCAAGGTAACCGTGAGCCGCGCCCGGCTAACGGTGGAATACCCCAGCAGTTTTATGCTCATCGCCAGTATGAACCCCTGCCCTTGCGGTTATTATAACCATCCCGACAAGGAATGTACCTGCCCGCCGGGGATGGTACAGAAATATTTAAGCAAAATATCAGGCCCGCTGCTGGACCGTATTGACCTGCACGTAGAGGTTACGCCGGTGAATTTTACGGAACTCTCATCCGACAGGCCCGCCGAAAAAAGCGGACTGATACGCGAGCGGGTAATAGCCGCCCGCGAGATACAACTGGCCCGCTTTGGCACCGAACCCGGCCTGCATAGCAATGCCCAAATGAGCACCAAAATGGTACGCGAGCTATGCAAAATAAACACGGCCGGGCAAACGCTCCTCAAAAAAGCGATGGAGAAACTCGGCCTCAGCGCCCGCGCTTACGACCGTATCCTAAAAGTGGCCCGCACCATTGCCGACCTCTCCGGCAGCGATGATATCCTGCTGGAACATTTAGCCGAGGCCATACATTACCGGAGCCTCGACAGGGAGAATTGGGCCGGGTGATGGGCTATCGTACCAGCGCCGTCCCTTCGTGCCTTATGCCTGCCTGTCGGCTGACAGAGGTGTTTAAACTAATCCGCAATGTCGTCCGTTGGCTAACGGATCGGCACACAACATGCTAAGTAACCCGCCAACCAATGACTTAATGACCCAATGACCAATGAACAAACCTATGGGTATTTATGGGTATCCGTGAATATCGAATAATGAACTTTAAATGTCGAATATCGATTTTACTTCTTCATTCCATATTGGATATTCGGTGTTCGATATTTTTCTGTTATGGGTATTTATGGGTGTTTTATATTTTCATTTAGTTTTTATTCTTGCACCTTGCGCTCGTTTGCAACGAGCGCTTAACCTGGTCTTGCGTTTGCAACGCCCTGTCGGAGATATGGATATTTATAGTAATGCCTTTAAGGAAATCCAGTCTGTTTTATGTTCCCGCAAAGCCGCATAAGCCGCTGAGAATGCCGTTCAAAAACTTTGCGTCTTCGCGCCTTTGCGCGGCAAATCTCTTACAATCGTTGGTTGTAATTTCCAATCCCCGACAGACAAAAAAATCAAAGCCCGGCCCGTGCTATTACTCTCTTGAGAGGGGTGGAGCGGTGTGTCATGTACGCCATATCGTTGGCCAGACATTTCCAATCCCCCAAATAACAAACGCCACATAAAATTCAAATCCGCCACAAGTTATTCAAAACGCCTTGCGCCATGCGCTTTGCTCAAAAAAACACCTTCTGCCCGGGCTTAGGCGGCAAACTGTTCAAATACTGCTGGCGGCGTTCTTTCATTACCTCATTGCTCAACTTCCTGCCGCTCAACCCCGGGTTGCTAAAGGTATTGGTCGGCGCGCTTTCCGTTTTCGCCGTTTCACCTTTTTTAGCCGTTTCAGCCGCCGCAGCATTTGCTAAGGCGGTCTGAATACCCATTTCCCTTGTCGCCAAATCCGCCTCCCGTTGCTTTAAATCCCGTTCCTTCAGGTACAATTCCCTTTGCAGCGTTTCAAGCTTTACCTTCTTTTCGTACAGTTCCTTATCCAGCGCGTCAATACTGTCATCTTCAAAGCGGTCATCATCATTCAGGTCTCCTTTGTCCACATAAACCGCCTCTTGTGGTTCCGGCTGTTTTTGTTCAACATCGTAAAACTTGATGTGCTTGGCAATTTTTTCCAAAGCCGCCAGTTTGTTGTGCAAGCGTAATTGCACGGTAGTGCCATATTTCCCTTCCGAAACCTTCAAACTCCATATCGCGCTTTTTCTATCATCCGCAATATCGCCCATGGCTTTCACACGACCATCATCCCCAAAATAATCGCCCATATTGGCAAAGGCAACCTTCATCAATTCGCCCAAAAGCGTTTCATGGCTCACCTTTAGTTTTTGCGCCGCCTCAGCTGTACGCCCTTTCAAATAAGCCTGAATCTTGGGCATTTCCATCAATTGCCCGTTCATGGCCGTAGCCTGTGTATACCCAGCCCGCAAGGCAGCCCGGGTAGCGTTCATGTCTATCAAATACTCATCGCAAAAGCGTTGTTGTTTGGGTGTTAGTGTAAATGCGTCAATCGTTTTCATATATCAAGTTTTGGTTTTAATTTCAGTATAAAGCATAGCGATGCCCAACCCCAAAAAGGGGCTAAAAAGCACAAAAAGGTGTTTTATTGCAAATTATATGCAATGTACGAAGAATAATTTATTATTACAAAAATTACAAAAGAAATATAAAATATTGTCATTTCGAGCGAGCGCAGCGACGAGAAACCTTTGCGAACTAATACATTCACGCCAGATATATAGCACGCCGACTAATCTCTTACAGAAGTTTTCTCCCTGCGGTCGAAATGACATAAAATTTGAAATGATAAGGTTTTTCAAAGCTGGTCGAAGTTTAGAGTAGCGTAACTTCGACCTAAATGACGTAAGCATTCTGTTTTACGAAAACCAACTATTTAATCTCAAAGCTTAAAATATTTTAGGACGAAGATGTAACCTTCGACCAGTGGGAGAAAAAAATGTACATTTACATATGGGATTGGCAATAACTATAGCAACAATGCTTGCTATTTTAACCGCTTTAAAACTTTTTTGGAAAAGAGCGAAAAGCTCGATAAGTACAGCAATTATTTTAGTAACATTAATTGCCGCAATTGTTCAAATCGTTGTTCAAGATGGGAAAGATCAGGCGGCTAAAAAGCAAAAAAGTATTGATAGTCTAAGAAATGTAATACAATTGGATAGTGCAAAAAGGGAATTGAAGTTTATTCAAGCTCAAAATGATTCCTTAAGCGGCAAAATAACATCATTAAAGAATGATAACCATTCATTAATCGGCAGCGTAAAAAGTTTTAGAGAATATTTCCATCAAAACGCCCAAATACAAGAAGGCGTTAATGAGTATATTACAGGAGGAGACAATTTACCAATTATTCGCATTTCAGTCGGGAGATTACCGAACAAAAATCCAAAAGCGAATTTTGAGGACCCAGACTCCATTCGTTACAGCGCCAGTTTCGCGATAGTAAACGATGGATATGTACCCATTAAAAATGTTAGCGTCCAAATAAATAACGGGATTGACAACATTACATATAAAGAAAAGTTTCCTTCTTTAACTCAGAAATTTGGGCCAACAATTAAGAGCTATGAACTGCCATTGGGGAAGGATACGAGTTATTTCGATGGCACAGTAATTTGGGATGGTGAAAATATGAGGGCCTATATGTACAACTTTGTGCTTGTTAGAAAAAAAAATCCTTTAAGGGATTACACTATTAGCAAAGTTTATACTCATGTAGGAGATAAATTAGGTAGATATTTCAATCCAGATTCGCTCTTAAATTCCTATTTGGCGAAATCTAAAAAATCGCCCAAAAGACAATGACCCCCGTGCTGGCGCACGCGTGCCGTGGCTGTTGCGCAACGAACTTTTACAAGCATGTTAATTTTGTAGTAAATTGAGGTCCATTAGCTTTTATAACAACAGGGTCAAGTGTCACTTTAGGTTCTAACAGGTTCAATATAGCATCCCAAAGTTC
>NZ_CAITNG010000025.1 GCF_903893715.1 uncultured Mucilaginibacter sp. | reverse complement strand
TGAAGAAGCTTTGGTATGCGAAGTTGTGCAGCCGGGAGCCGGGCATTTTAATTTTGATGGCCATTTGGCAAAATTAACCGCTATGTTTTTACAGAAAGCGGCATTCTATAGGATACCTAAGCGCGATGTGAATGATACGATACCGGTAAGATTAAATCATGTGAAGGAAGATTCCGGCTGGCTGACCGATATCAGTTTGATGGCGCCCTCAAAATTTCCCCCTACCCAAGCAAGGTTATTTAAAGGAGATCGGACATTGGCATTTTGGAGTTTGGATGAAGAAATGGCAAAGGCTGTGGAATCATTCGGGCATTATTATGGAGGTCCAAAAGACCAACGGGTTACGTTTGTTGAAGATGGCAAGCCATTGCCCGCCACTTGGATAACCGATTTAAAGTTTCAGCCGGTTTACGAAGGGCTGACTATAAAATTGAAAGGTGATTTTTTGACCTCGACGCCCGAAGGTGTGGCAGGTGCAGGTAAGCCACTTGATCACCTTGAAGAAGGTCGGATTAAGTTTAGGTTGATCGGAGGCTGGGGAGGTGGCGGAGAGCAGATCGGTCAAGATGCTTTTCGTATAAAATTCGATCACTTTGGTATTTCAAGATTTACCAATAATATACAAGTAATGGCATATAGCGAGGGGAATGAACTTTACAAGTATGCTGAACAAGCCGGTCAAATCAAATTTCCCGAAAAGAATACTGTGGGGAAAGCACAGGTTATATCTTTTACTCCTTTAACCAATTTATCAGCAAGCATAAGAACCGTTAAGCTGCATGGTCAAAGCGATTCCGGCTACCCTGTATCTTATTTTGTGCGCAGTGGCCCGGCCGAAGTAAAGGGCGATGAACTGATTATTAATCCTATTCCTCCCAGGGCAAAATATCCTGTCAAAATAACCGTGGTGGCATATCAATGGGGGAGAAGTATTGAACCATTATTTCAATCTGCAATACCGGTTGAGCAAAATTTCTATATAGTTAGATAACCGTAAATTTTAAAAATAAACATGATAAAAATTAAATTTTCACACCTTTTATTACCGTTAATAGGCATTTGGTTGGGCGGTGATGCGCAAACAGTGCAACCGGTTCAGCCCCGCAATGCATTACCCAATATTTTCAAAAAGCTACAAACGCAGAACGACGTTACAATCGCTTTTTTGGGCGGCAGTATTACAAACCATAATGGTTACAGGGTATATGTAACAGATTGGTTAAAAGACCAATATCCAAAATGCCATATCAATTCGATCAATGCGGGCGTTGGTGGTACAGGTAGTGGGTTGGGTGTTTTTAGGATGGACGAAGATGTGCTTAGTAAAAAACCGGATATGGTGTTTGTCGAGTTTGCGGTAAACGATGGCGGCGTTGATTCTTTGACGCTTCAACATTCCATGGAGGGCATTGTACGGAAAATATGGAAACAAAACATTAATACCGACATCTATTTTGTTTACACCTGCCAGATCACCAATCTTAATGACTTAAATAAGGGCAAATATCCCCATTCAGCCATAGTGATGGAAAAAGTAGCCGAGCATTACAAAATACCCTCTATCGAAATGGGTTTTGTAGTTGCCAATATGGTTGCTGCCGGCAAAATGGATTTTAAAGGATCAAAAACCGCGAATACCGGAAAGCCATATTTTTCTGATGACGGTACACACCCAACTATTGAGTTTGGTCATCATATTTATGCCGATACCATTATTGGATCATTAAAACAAATGGTCGGCATGCCTTCGCAGCAAAGGAAGTCTTTGATTCCCCCTTTAGATGAACAAAATAATGAAGATGCACATAATTACCCCATTACAGATGCCACATTGGAAGGCAATTGGAAAATCCTACCGACTACTGATCAATTATCAAAGCAATTTGCGGATAAATTTCAATCGATAGCTTTCGCCAGCGATTCGTCAAGTAAGCTAACTATAAAATTCAAAGGCACGCAAATTGGTTTTTACGATTTGTTGGGCCCAACATCGGGTAGGATGAAAGCTGTAATAGATGACGGTAAGCCCATTTTGGTAACCCGTTTTGATACCTATTGCGTTTATACAAGAGCAAATAATTTCATGTTTCCTGTACTCAAAAATGGTGTTCATACCTTAGTATTAACTCCCGATGAAACAAAGATCGATAAGCTTAAGATCCTTAAATCCAGGCATACCGATGCAGAGATAGCAGATACGGCAAAATATGACACCCAAAACGTATATTTAGGAAAGATACTGGTAATGGGTGAATTGGTAAAATAGTTGGAGATAATTTTAAAATTATAACACGATGATAAAAAGGTCAATAGCACTACAAATTACAGTGGTAATTG
Organism: uncultured Mucilaginibacter sp.; assembly: GCF_903893715.1. Classification (GTDB taxonomy): domain Bacteria; phylum Bacteroidota; class Bacteroidia; order Sphingobacteriales; family Sphingobacteriaceae; genus Mucilaginibacter. The sequence continues at coordinate 1,039 of NZ_CAITNG010000025.1, read as the reverse complement.
TGATAACGGTATTTCTATCTGTATTTTCACTAAAAAACGCTTTTGCACAAAGTTCTACATTGTCAGCGCCGCCTCAAGATAAGGGGCTTCCTTATACAAAAACCGCCAGATCTGTGGCCATGGCGAAACTCAAAAACTATATAGGTGTTTTCGCCGGCAGTAGGTACGCTTGGGTTAAAGGCTACAAAGTACGTCTCGACGATGTGAATTGGAAAGACGAAGCCATTATGCAGGATAGTACGGTTTTCGTACCGGAAAGTTTTGCGGGAGTATTATCGTTAAAGCAAATAAATGTTGACAATGCCCCTGCCTATTTAGCCGATAAATGGGTCTATACGATCAATAGGCCTAAAATTGACGTTGGGCGTTTTAAAAAGATAAATGTCGGCGGAAGAACATATGTCCCATTTGCTGATGTGGCAAAGTCTTTTGGGATGAAAGTTTATCAAGATAGCCAAGGCTTATATTTAGCCGGAAACGAGCAGCCTGGTTTTACCGATAATGAGAAATTGGTACGCCTTGATGTTATTACTCAGTTTGATACCCCTGAAAAATTGGCCGATCCTGATATTGCAACCGAATATATCCCGTCGTTAAAAATGCAGGGCAAATGGACCGACCATGTAAAAGTGACGCCTGAACAAATGAAAGTTTTAAATGGTCCGGAAACAAATTGGGCCTTCACGCCCAAATCAGCCTATGATTATACCGGATTTAATACAGCTTTATTGGGCTCAAAAGTACCGGCACCGGGTGTATACCCTCGCATATTGTTCAGCGAGGCGGATATTCCAATGTTGGCAAAGCGCATAAATAGTAGTAAATCAGGCCAAGAGTCTATGATCGAGGTTGGGTATTTGCTAAAAAAATCATTTTGGGATCCAACTACCAGCGACGGGAAAGTATTTTTAAAACTTTCAACGGGCGACCTGAATGGTTTGGAATGGCCGGCCAACCCTCCTGGAGGAGCAATAGCTGGCTTGCCGCAGATGTTTAAAGGAGAGGTTGCTGGTATTTACAATTCCCATATTGCGTATGT
>NZ_CAITNG010000024.1 GCF_903893715.1 uncultured Mucilaginibacter sp. | reverse complement strand
TCGTTGTATTTCTCAATATCGGCTTGTTGTTGCTTTTGGGTGAGGGTGGTATTGAACAAAAAGGTCTCCTTTTGTACATCCAACGATGTTTTGTCAATGCCGAGTATTTGCCTTTGGTTCTTAAGCGTGTAGAGGCCACCAAAATTCCAGCTCAGCTTTAAGCCGCCTATATAATACCAGGCAAAGTTATTATTGAGCGAGTTTAAGCCCGGCCGCCCATAACCACCTTGGGCGAAGAAACCGAATTTAGGTAGCAATTGTATGTTGAGCATTTGTCTTTGCAGGTCGTAGTTTCGCTTTTGCAGGTCGTAGGCCAGCAGCTCGGGCCGGGTTACGCGGTCGTCGGTGTAAGCGGGTGGTGCAGGCTTGTCCAATATGCAGCTTTCATCGAGCGGCGAATTGATAAACAAGCTGAGCATAGACAGGTAAGCTTTTTTGCCCGCCTTTAATTCAACCATTGCCTGTTGCGCTTGTAAAAGCTGCGCTTCCAGCTCATCAACACTGCTGCGATAGGCTGTACCATTCGCAACCAATGCTTTTGCTTTGCTTATGCCATTCAGGATATCCTGTTTCAACAAGTCGTTTTGCTTCAGTTGTTCGTTGATAAGCAGGGTGCCGAAAAACAGTTGGTTTACCCTGTCGTACAGGGCATACAAGGTTACTTCGAGGTTTTGTTCCTGTATAATGCCGTTTACCCTGGCGGATTGCTTTTGGTTTTTGATGGTCCCGCCGTCGAAAACTACCTGATCTATCTCACCATAAACCCGGTATTGGTCTTTGCTATAAGTTGGTAAGGTAAAGCCCGGAACAGGCACGGTAAACGGGAAACTGGTTACTGTTGACTGGTACGTTGCCTGGCCATTTACAACCAATGCCGGCAAGTAGCCTTTGGCCGCGTTCGAAACTGAATAATCGCTTGCTTTGGCTATCAAATCGCGCTGTTTGATTAGCGGATAGTTTTTTTGAGCCAATTGATAAACCTGTTCAATCGAGAAGTGGCTTATGGTTTGGCCACAGACACTACTACAGGGGATGATGAGCATGGCCAATGACAAAATTAACCGGACAGAGCACTTTAACATACAGCAGATTTTGTTGTCGAAATTGCTGATAAACTAAAGCGTAGACAATGATGAGTGTCACTTAATTTAGACTCTTTCTACGGTTGCCGGTGCATTTAATATTTGATCCTAATAAATCAAATGCTATGACTGCTAATTGCCTGTTTCCCTTATCTTTCGTATCTTCTCCAACTCCACCACGTCTATCTGGTCTTTAGGCCTGTTCACACTTTTCTTATTCTGTATTAACTGGTTAATATGAAGGAAAGGAATATTGACTCCATCAATGTCAACTACGGAGGCTTGCTTATGACAATCCGAAAAAGTCATATCTTCCAAACCTTTCATGCTTGTCATTATATCCAACTCAATTGATGAACCAACGTAGAAACTCGTCCATCCGGGAACAAACTCCATGGTTTCTATAGATTTGAAATCACCATAACCAAGGGCTTTAAAGGCTGCACGTAAATTCTTGCGGTTGTCCAATGTGTCTTCCAACCATATGTCCAAATCGTCTGTAGCACGATTAAAACCGTGAAACCGTGTGGCAACACCGCCAACCATGATATAATTTACATGGTATTCACCGAGGTATTTCCAGAAACGAAGCAACTCGTCGTCGAGCATGTCCATAAGGCTACGGTTTATGGGTTACTTTCGCTCTTTTGTATAAGGCGTTATTTCGAAACATCTGCACCAGCAATAAAAACTTCTCCTTGTCCGAACGGTATATATCGCGGCGTAAGCGGTCATCTTCGGATAAGTTGGCAAAAGTCAAGTCTCTTTCTGCCTTTATCACATCTGTTTTGGTCGTCGGCATGTCCCTTATTTTTAATTGCAATCTACTAAATATCTACTTCTTTTTATCCTGCACCCTTTGCAAATTCTCTGCCACCCTAAACTTCACTATCCCGGTTATCAGGGCTATCGGCAAAGGGTCGTTGAGCGGGAATTGAATGGCCCCCTTTGAACATTTATAAGCCGACAGCTCCTTTTTAAATGCTTGGATGGCCGAAACCCGGGGGTATAAGCCGATATGATGGGTATGCGCCCCAAACCAAAATACCCACGCCAAACCTGAACGCTGGCATACCGTAGCTTATTACTTCTGTTGCCTCGGGGGCAACGGCTTTAATTGTAGCTCTCATTTGTTCAAGCAGGTCTCGAACATCTTTCGGAAAGTTGGCTATATACGCATCGATATCAAGTGGCTTTTTCATATAGTTGATTTTACAGGTCAGGCTTCTGCATGCACCAGGTCGTCATACACCTCATGTTTTGTACGTTGGTGGTCTTTATCGGTTCGTGCAGACGTGCGTTTAGCATTTTGGTATAGTTCAGCAACATTTCCTGATTCACTAAAAAGCGTTCCGAGCCATCGGGCAACAGGTAGCGTCCATTGGCAAGGCTCTTTATCAGGGTTTCGATACCAATGTCTGATGCCAGCCTCGCGAACAAATATCCGCCCGGTTTCAATACCCGCCACATCGACTGCAGCATGGCATCAAAATGTGTTTGGCTTTGCGCGAAATGCAATACCGCGCTGCTGATCACCAAGTCGAAATAACTGTCTTCAAACGGTAGGTTTTCTGATGGTGCCATTATGAAGTTGGACGTCGGGTTTTCCGGCGCCAACATTTGTGAGAGTTCCTTTACCGCCTCCAATGCCTCCCGGTTAGGGTCAATTCCCCAAACCTCATAACCATTTTGCAGAAAATATACCAAATTGCGCCCGCCACCACAGCCGGCATCCAACACGGTTTTAACCCCGGCATAGGTACCTTTCAGTAGCTGGTCGAACAGGTAAATATCGATATTCCCAAACTGTTGCTGCAGGTTGTTTTTCATGTGGATGGTTAAACAATTTTGATATCATACTTTTCCAACAACCCGTAAAGGCCGCTGGTCGAAAACACAGCTTTCTTCAGTTTATTCAATTCCGGGTCGATGCTATAGTTGTAAGCATCGGCCAAATTGGTTGCCGATAGGTCCGTTTGGTTAAACACAGCCCCCATCAAATCGGTATTGTTAAACACCGCGCCCGACAAGTTAGCCCTCGTAAAGTTCACTTCTTTCAGCGAGGTGCGTTTGAACACCGTCTTTATCATCTTTTTGCCCATAAACGAAGAGTAATCCAACAAGCAACCTTCAAACGCCGGACTAAACAGCATATCCTGACAATCGCTGAAGATAACGCCCAACACCTTGCAGTTTTTAAACAGGGCATTGCTCAAGGTCGACTTAGTCAGCTTTGTTAGCGAAAGGTTGCAGCTATCAAAAGAGCAATCCAAAAATTTACACTGCAAAAAGCTGCTGTCGGCCAGGTTGCAAGCCCTAAATGTACAATCCTGAAACTCTACTCCCCTTATTACCTGCCCTTTATAGTCTATGTTTTCAAAAACATGGTTATCGTATGTAAGCAGCTCCATTTGTTGTATCGGTTTTATGCAAAGATAAAATTCCCGGCCTATCTTCCCTTGCCCGGGCAGGGGGGAAAAAGTAGGAAGTATTTAAAAAATTCATCGGTCATCCTCTCTAACGAATTTTCCAATGACCCAATTTCATTCACAGGGGGGGATTTCGTAAGAAATATTTCGACCCATAGAAATCACCTCTTCATTGATTGCTTTACGTTTACCAATCTATACAAGATAAGAAAAACTGTGGTCATCTCCAAATACAGCCTATAATTTTAATAATTGGTTGTGCAATGTCAATTAATCGCATCACAAATAATGCCTTAGCTATCCGCGGGTTTTGTTTTACAGAAATAAAATGAAGCAGTTGGTTACTGCCCATGTTTTACATAGCTTTATAGCGATGACATAATTTTAAATATGGATGATCTGGAGTTAACAGGCGGTGCGCGGATTGGGATGTTCCACGCTTAATGGCCTCTGGCTAAACTGACTGTAAACAAAAACAAGTTAGACCTTAATGCAGGTTTAATAGGCAACCTATGTTTCCGGCCGTCGGATATTGTGTCTGTCGAACCTGGACAGTTCTTTACGCGTATGGGTATAAAGATTGTGCATAAAGTGGCTGGCTACCCGGCGAATGTTATTTTTCTAACAACCGAAAATACACGTAATCTGATTGAGTTCATTAACCTAACCGGATTCTTGACTAATAACGAAAAATTGCCCGGAGATGTTGAAGAGCGTATTGATAGTTTTCAAACCAATGGCCGTTTTCCTATAAAAACCTTCCCTGCAATAGCCCTTTTGGTAATATGGAATTTACTTTGCCTGTTCCAGTTCACTAAGTTTTATAATGGCGAAGTTGAACATGGCAGCTTTATTGGTTTTCAACTGGCGCTTGGCATCTTGCTATTGGTATCAGTATCGACATTAACTGTGAAGCCGGTTACAGAAGCGATATTAAAACCCGGCCGTACGGTAAAAGATCTGGGGGTATCACTATACTTCATTATCGCCTTAAGCGCTGTTATGCTAATTGCACTAACAGTAGCTGGTAATTTGATAGCTAAATAATTCCTCATCATAGCGTGCTGCCTGCAACGTTTTACCTAAGTATCGCTTTGCACTGGCTTATAACCAAAAAGATTTACAAATAAACCCGCCAAGGCTTTACACTCGGGCGGGCTAAAAATTATTCCAAATCGATCTCCTTATTTTAAAGGCGGCAATGGCGAGCCCTCGTAATACAAGTAAGCTATGTTCGATTGAATGGCCTTGTGAGAAGCTATTTTACCGTTAGGGTTAAAAGTGAAAATATCGGCATCAAATATTTTCGTAGTTTTTTGGGTTGCCTTTCTTTTCATATAATCCTTGCTAAAGGTCGAACTCCAATCGCCTGTGATGATTACGGTGTTACTGTCGGCATAAGCATGCAGGTTCTCCCCTTTTAAATTTGTGTACGATGCATAAAAGGCTTTTAACCCGGCTTTTAGCGTGTCCAAGTTCTTTATGGGTTTCATTTCACCGCTACCGTATTCAACATAATTGGTATCACAGTCTTTGTACAACCCATCGGCATCCCTGGCCAAAAAAGCCATATCGGCTTTAATCGCCGTAGCTTTGTTTTTGATAAGGGTACTGTCGGTACCGCTTGTTGAAGCCGTTTTGCTGTTGCATGCTGCCAAAAAGCAGCTGCCTATAGCCAGGCCAATCAATAGTTTTTTCATATTTTTGAGTTTTGGTTTATTAAACCTACACATAAAGTTTTAAAAACCAATAGGTTGTCGTGAAATACTTTATTTCGTCATCTTCACCGGGATAATAAACCCGTCCTTATCAAACTTCATTTCGTCAACGCATACCACGCGGTGGTTGGCGCCGGTTTCGCCTAAGGGGCGGCGGTGATAAACGATATAATACTTGTCATCGCTAACAGAGTGAATTACCGAATGGTGCCCCGCGCCGGTAGCTATCTCAGGGTCTTGCTCCAGCACCATTGCCAAACGTTTAAATGGACCCAATGGCGAGCGCGACATGCCATAGGCCACTTTATAATCGGGCCCACCCCAGCCCCCTTCCGACCACATAAAATAATACCAACCATTGCGCAGCAATAAATACGGGCCTTCCACGTAGCCATTGGGGGTTATCTCTTTATACAAGGTACCATCGGGCAAGGGCACAATACCGCTAAAATCGTCTTTCAGTTTTACCACGTTGCAATGCCCCCAGCCTCCATAATACATATAGTACGAGCCATCACTATCCTTAAACACAAACGGATCGATGGGTTGAGCGCCGTTGGCTATATCGCTGATTAACGGTTTGCCCAACAGGTCGCAGTAGGGGCCATCGGGCTTGTCAGCAACCGAAACACCTATTCCACCTAACTCGCCCTGGTGCACATCATTCGCAGCGAAAAAGAAATAATATTTACCGCCTTTCTGCAAAACAGATGGTGCCCACATGGCACGTTTTGCCCATTTTATGGCCGATGTATCCAATATGCGGGGATGCTTCGTCCAATGTACCAGGTCGGTCGATGAAAAGCCATCAAAAAACACCTGCTTCTTGTACGTTGCCGAATAGGTCGGGAATATCCAATACGTATTTCCATACTTTATCCCTTCCGGGTCGGCATACCAGCCCGGGATAACCGGGTTGTTTTGCGCAAACAGATTAACAGAAAAGAAAAAGCTGATGATCGTAAAGTAATACCGCATAAATTTACATATAAGGTTGAGCCAATGGCTCTACATCCCAAAGGGCAAAATAAATTTGCCGCTTTCAATTACCGCTTAACTTATAAAAATCGCCCGCCTTATCGCCAAAAACCAACAGCGGGTCATTTTTAAAAGCTACAAAATCCGCTTCCGCGGGATGACCTTTATAAGGTGTCCAATATGATTTGGGCCTGTTCGACCATACCATCACGTAAGCCAACTGCGTATGGCCTTGTTTCATTGCTTTTAACAGCATAGTGGTATACCAATCGGCCTGTGGGATGTTTTCGAGTCCGGTTTCAGTAAATGCGGCTATTTTATGGCTTTCTGCAGCCATATTGGTAATCAGTTGAAGCTTCGAAGCCGCCACATCCGGCGATTTACCTTGTTTCAGGTCCGAGTAATCGTCCATACCCAGCACATCAACGTAAGCATTACCGGGGTAACGCTCGGTATATTGCTGCCGCGATTTGAAGTTACAATCGGGCGACCAGGCATATAAAAAGTTCGTTACATGCATGGTGTCTCTCAAATAGGTAACCGTATAGCGGTAAAGCGCCTTATACTCCTCAATGCTGCAATGCGATCTCCCCCACCAAAACCAATCGCCGTCAAACTCGTGCCAGGGCCTGAAAATTATGGGTATCAGCTTGCCCTTATATTTGGCATTATTAGCGAAATCGGCAATTTTGGTAAGGCTTTCGGCAAATACTTTATTGTATGCCCCGCCGGGCAGTATCTCGCTCACCGCGTTTACGGGCGAATCTTTCCAATAAAAACTCCCTTTTGATACCGGGTTATTACAATGCCACGAAAAAGTGATTACGCCATGCCGCTGATAGGCCTCTATTACCTGATCGTGCGTGTGCTTTAGCTGTTCATCGCTGTATTTTCCCCGCTTTAATGACGCTACCGGCCCAAAATCGAACCCATACATAGCCGGGTAAACACCAGTTACATCGTATACATCACTTTTTCCTGTTCCGCTTGTCCAGCCACTATAGCCATTCATATTGTCTTCCATATGCCCGAACAACACCTGCTTTTCGGCGCTCTTCTTTAGGTTATAAAACAGTATCACGGTCTCTTTGGTGGCCGAGCTATCAGCCATATAATGGCGGGTGTCTTTAACAATAGCCTTATTCTTTTTATAAGCCGTACAAGCAGCCAAAATACAGCTTAACGCGAACAAGCTTAACACACCTTTATTCTTCATGTGGTAAATTTGAAAATTTATTTCCGGATAGCACATTGCTCGCAATAAATTTACAATAATGGCCATGGCTAAAAAACAAGTTTGGTAGTTCCCTATCAGCACGGTACATGATGGATACTGTTTCCTTACCGCTTTATTTTGTGATACCAATTATTATCCCAAGCAAATGAAAAAACTTTTTGCCCTGTTCCTGGTGTTTGGAACATACCTTTCGGCGACAGCCCAAACCACACCTGTAAAACCTCCTACCCTGCCCGTTGAAGAGCCCGCCGTTGCAGGTGCCGCAGCGCCGGCAAGTGCCCGGCCCAAAGACACCCCCGAAATGGTAGCAGCCGCCTTAAAAGGAATACCTGCGCCACCAGCAGGCCCTTTTGGTGAGTCCTGGGAATCGATTGAAAAAAGCTACAAAGACCCGGAGTGGTTCCGTGATGCTAAATTTGGTATTATGATGCATTGGGGTATTTACTCGGTTCCGGCCCACGGCAGCGAGTGGTATGTGCGCTATATGTATGGCGGCAACACTGGCATTATGCAATGGCATACCGAGCATTACGGTCCGCCAACCAAGTTTGGCTATAAAGACTTTTTACCCATGTACACCGCCGCCAACTGGGATCCGGATGCCTGGGCCGCCCTATTCAAAAAGGCGGGCGCCAAATACGTACTCGCGCCCGGCGAACACCACGACGGTTTTTCGAATTGGGACAGTAAGATAAACCCTTACAATGCCGTTAACTATGGTCCACATCGCGATTTGGATGGCGACCTTATTAAAGCGCTCCAAAAAGTTGGCCTAAAAACAGGCATTTCCGACCATTCGGCCTTCCATTTCGAGTTTATCCCCGCCTTACCGGGCAGCGACGAATACGACCCAAAATGGGCCAACTTTTACAATGTTGCCGACAGGAGCGACAGCGCCCGTGTGCAATTTATGCACAACTGGGTAGCAAAACGTATTGAGACCATCGACAAATACCATCCCGATATGCTTTGGTTTGATATGAGTACCGACCATAAATGGGACCCGCTCAAAATACGCGTTGCCTCCTACTACTTTAACACCGCGAAGAAATGGGGCAAAGAAGTGGGCATCAGCGCTAAGGGGGCGGCCTGGGTATCGGGCCAGATCATGGACTACGAGCGCGAGGGGCGCTCGCCGATAGAACTGGTTGATTGGGTATGGCAGCCCGATGATCCGATTACCAATAAGTTTGGTTATGTAGAGGAGCAGCATCCTTACCCCGCCAACCAGTTTGTTTGGAAGATAGTGGAGAACGTGAGCAAAAACGGTAACCTGCTGCTTAATATATCGCCAAAGGCAGATGGGACCATCCCACAGGAGCAGCAAGACGTATTATTAGCTATAGGGCACTGGCTCGATATTAATGGCGAAGCGATATATTACTCGCGCCCATGGATAAAATATGGCGAAGGCCCGGCTGCTGACTCGGCGGCCGTGGCAATGACAGCCGCCCGCGCTAAGGGTTTTGCCGGGCGCATCAACGGGCAAAACGTAAGCAGCACATCGGTTAGCGGTGGTGGCTTGCCTCACAAGGGCTATACCCCGCGCGATATCCGTTTTACCACCCGTGGCAATACCCTTTACGCAACCGTAATGAAATGGCCGGATGATGAAGCCCTGGTTACTTCGCTTGCAACAGGCGCGGCGCCGAAAGGGAAAATAACAAAGGTGGAATTGCTGGGCCACCCGGGCGAGCTAACGTTTACGCAGGACGGTGCGGGACTGCACGTGAAATTCCCAACGGAAAAACCTTGCGATTATGCCTATGTGCTGAAAATTACCGGCTTAAAGCTAACAAATTAAAAATATCGAATAAATAATATAAATAAGTAGTTATCATAATATTTTCTATATTGGTTCTATAAATAATCAAAACCTATTATAAACCATGAAAAAAATATTATCCATTGACGGCGGCGGTATACGTGGCATTATACCCGGCCAAATACTGGTAGCGCTCGAGGCAAAAATACAGGCAAAAACAGGCAACCCTGATGCCCGTATAGCCGACTACTTCGATTTTTTTGCCGGCACCAGCACAGGTCCTGCATTATGTTGTGTCCGGCTGATGACGACCCTAAAAAGGCAAAATTTTCGGCCCAGGAGGCAGTTAATCTGTATCTGCAGAACGGATCAACTATTTTTGGCAGAAGTCCGCTTTACATTGCAGAGTCGTTAGATGGTGTTGCTAAACCGAAATACGAAGCTACCGGCATAGAAGATTGCCTCGCTAAATATTTCGGCAACATTAAACTGAGCCAGCTTTTAAAGCCATGCATTATACCGGCATACGACATACAGAACCGCGAAGGCAAATTCTTCGCCCAGCAAGACCTGGCCAAGGTTGGCCCCGCGGGTGATTTTTATGTAAATGATGTTTGCCGGGCCACATCGGCCGCGCCTACGTATTTTCCGCCAGAACTCATCACATCCATAGCCGGTCAGGCTTACGCCTGCGTGGATGGCGGTATGTTTGCCAATAACCCGGCGCTGTGCGCCTATTCGGAAGTGCGAAATTCGGATGGCCAACCGGTGGCAAAAGATATGTTCGTGGTGTCTATTGGTACCGGCACGCGCCAGGTGGCTTATCCGTACACCGAAGCTAAAAACTGGGGCGCTGTTGGATGGGTAAAACCTGTTATCGATATCCTGATGGCGGGCGCTTCAGAAGTGGCGGATTATGAAATGACAAAGATGTTTACCGCAGAAAGCGACGGCACAAATTACATCCGGATACAAACCACAAATTTCGGCTCGGCCGATGTGGAGATGGATGATGCCTCGGCGGCCAACTTACAAGCTTTGGTAGCCGCCGGAAAGCAAACCGCCCAAAACTGCCCGGATCTGGAGAGGATTGTAGATATGCTGGTAAGCGACCATGACCCGGTAACGTTTAGTGTAGCCGATTAAATGTTTTTGCACCATCACAAAAAAAGCCGACCTGCATCAACAGGTCGGCTTAATAAAAACTAAAAAAATATTTTTAGTGTAGTAAGAGGATGAGTATCAAAATAATAATGATAATAGCACCCACCGAAAGGTAAATACCACCACCGCCTGCGGCAGCATTCATCGATTTGGCTTCAACACGCATGCTTTTCAATTCGGAGCGCAATTCTTTCTTTTCGTCGCTGTTCAATGTCGACTTGTCCATTGCCTTGATTTCGGCAATACGGGCCTTAATCTCCACCACGCGTTCTTTTTGTTGGTCGAGGGTCATTGCTTGCACCTCTTCTTTGGTGTATGATTTCCAGGCCGATGGAGCAACCGTTGCAGCTTTTGTTGTTGTTGTAACGAATATAAGCATCAATGCCGCTACAAATAAATACAGGTTAATTTTCATGGTTTTGTATAGTTTAGTTAATTTACTGACTATACAAGGTTTCATTAACCAAATTGTTTGCACAAATTGCGAAAGAGCTTAAATAGTTGAAAAAACTATTTCAATATCAGTATCAGCAGCAACAGGATGATGATGATTGCCGCGTACGAAAGGTATATCCCACCACCGCCGACTCCGGCGTTCATGGCCTTCATTTCGGCACGCATGCTTTTTAATTCGGTGCGCAGTTCTTTCTTGTCTGCGCTCGTCAATGTCGATTTGTCCATCGCCTTTATTTCGGCAATACGGGCCTTTATCTCAACCACACGTTCCTTTTGCTGATCAAGCGTCATGGCTTTCACCTCTTCTTTGCTGTACGATTTCCAGGTTGATGGCACGGGGGTTGCGGCCTTAGTTGTGGTTACAGCCAGCATCAGCATCATAGCCGCCACGAAAAAATAAAAATTAATTTTCATGATATCCTTTCAGTTTAGTGATGCACTAAAATAAAAATTTCTCAATAAAATTAATCGAGCCGCTCAATAAAGTTTTCGAAGAAACAACTCAATAGTTGGTTTTGATGAAGTATTCAACCTCAAATACATGACCTTTGTCTACCCGTTGAATGGCTTCTTTTTGTTTGATATCGGTTATTTTGCCATCCGTGTCCGAGCAGCCCAGCCAAGGCTCGATGCACACAAAATCAGCGCCGTATTTGGCCCAGATGCCGAGGTAATTAAAATGAGGATATTCAACAGATAGAAAGTTATCGTTTTTAGTGCTCCTTAGTGATACTTCGCGCGAACGGATATGTTTAAATACAAGGGCATCATTCGCAAAAAGTTCACGTGTAAGCGCCAGTTTTTTGTTTGTTAGCGGTACCCGTGCTTTCTGCCCGTCAAAGTTACCGGTTGACGACAGCAGGTGCGTTTCCAATGGTTCGCTTAGCTCAAACTCAAGATAATAGTCTTCGTAAGCTTCGCCGGCATTAAAGGGTACTTTAAAGGCCGGGTGTGCCCCTACCGAAAAATAAATGGTTTTGTCATCGTGGTTAACCACTTTATAGCTCACGCGCAGGGCATTGTCTATCAAATCATACAATATCTGAAACTCAAACTTATAGGGGTATGCCGCCAATGTATCCTCGCTAAAATTTAGTACATATTTGGCGTGTGTGCGGGCGCTTTCTATCTTTTTAAATGTGGATGTGCGCGTAAAACCATGCCGCGTCATGTGATACGTGTTACCGTCAATATGCAGGGTATCATCAACCAGGCCGCCAACTATAGGGAACAGGTTGGGTGCGTGCCAGGGCCAAATAGCCGGGTTGGCATCCCATAAATGTTCGGTGTTGGTTTTTTTATTGAACACCGAAGTCAATTCGGCACCCTGAGGCCTGATGGAAACCCTTAAATATTCATTTTCGATAGTCGTCATAATGCAGATGGTTTATGAGCGATAAAGATACCAATTCTATGTAATGCAAAAGGCCTCTTTTAATAAGACGCCCTTTGATCTTGCAATTTTTAAAGAAAACCTTAGTCGGTATCCTTGTTTTTCTTTATCGGCACAATAAATGCGCTGCGTTTAGGGGCTGGCAGTACCGCGTCTTCACCTTTCATGTATTTCCAAATCACTTCGTTCAGGTCGCGGTCGGGTACGGCATCTTCTTTTGCAAGGTTAAACATCTCCGACCGTTTACTGCTGGTGTTTACGGCCACATTGCGTTTGTTCAAATCAATTTGCGGTGCTTTCATTACATAAGGAGTCATATCCGGCTTGTTATTAAAACAAGCAAATAAAGGTGTTGCGGCGGCATCATACTGGCTCATGGGCGGCAGGCCTAATATCAGCTCGATGGTGCGCATTACACCCGATGTACTGTACATGTTATGAATAACAGCATTACGTTTAACATAAGCACCGGCTACAAATACGGGTGAGCGGTGCGCGTCAATATGGTCGGGGCCGTTTTGGGCATCGTCTTCCAACACAAAAACTACCGATTCTTTCCAAATCGGGCTTTTCGATAGGTGTTCAATCAGCAACCCCACGCCCAGGTCGTTATCGGCAACAGCGGCATCGGGGGCTATTTTACCTCTTGCCTGCCCGCTGGTATGGTCGTTCGAGATGCGGATGGTACTTAAATGCGGTACCGCATTTTTTGCAATCAACGAATCCAGATCATGCGCCCATACCTTTTCGCGATATTGATCGGTAATATTCAAGTCGAAGCCGGGCGATTGGGGACAAACATGCCCCTCTAAAGATTTTAAGGTTCCTTTACCATCTTCTTCAAACTCGCCGTAAGTACGGTAGCTCACCCCTGCACGTTGGCAATAATCCCAGATAAAGCCATCGCGCGGATAGGCAACTTTACGGGTACCTTCAAAATCATAATTGCCGCCACGACCACCATAGCTGGTAGGCCAGGTTTTTTCGGTAAAATCGGTAGCATAAGCTGCCGTGCTCCAGTTGTGCCCGTCGGCACTTACTTCGGCATCCACATAAAAATTATCCAATAAAACAAACTCATTGGCAATGGCATGCAGGTTGGGTGTTACTTTACTGCCAAAGATACATAGCGAGGTATCGCCGTTGCCTTTGGTCATATCGCCCAAAACCTGATCGTAAGTACGGTTTTCTTTAATGATGTAGAACACGTATTTGATTGGCGATTTATCCCCTTTTTTGCGCGGGATAGGGTTGCCGGCAAGGCCATCGGCAGTAATGGTTTTGGCCGTGCTAAAGGGCGTATTGGCATAAACCTGCTTGGTATAGGCTTTTAACTGTGTGGCCGAGGGCGTATTGATAAACGACAAAGTGCCTTTAAACAAGCCGCCGATATACTGTTGGTCCTTACGCGGGATCGGGGCGGAACGATACGAGCCGTCATCATTCCGTACACGCGGCTGCGGCCCTTTAGGATTGGCCATCGATTCGAAACCCTTGCCATTGGCTACCAAAATTTTACTTCCCAGCGTTTTCACATTGGTAGGATACCAACCCACCGGTATGAAACCCTTGCTGTGGCTGCTGCCAGGTGCCGATACATCGAAAACGGCCAAACAATTGTTATCGGCATTGGCAATGTATAAAGTTTTTTCATCGGCCGACAAGGCCAGGCCGTTGGTGGTCGAGCCTGTCAATTTTGTTGGGTATAAGGTGGTCGATATGGTTTCGACAACTTTTTTGGTTTTGGTATTGATAACCGATACCGAATTATCGTTGGCGTTGGCCACAAACAACCAGGTGCCTTTTTTATTGAGCAATAACTCGTTCGGGTGGCTTTGGGTGCCTATGCTTTCGGTCAGTTTACCTGAGGCCGTATTGTAAATAGCTACTTTATCATCGCCCCAAACGGATATGTATAAAGTTTTTTCATCGGGTGAAAGTGTGCAGGCATAAGCCTCGCCGGTAAGCTTTACTTTTTGCAATACCTGTTTGCTTTGCGGATTAATAACGTAAAGTAAGCTATCTTCTTTGGTAACGGTATAGAGCTTGTCGCCTTGCTTGTTCACTGCCATACCAGTTGGGCAAATTTTGCCTTTGGGCCAAACATCGCCCAATTTAATGGTATCAGCTTTGCCAAATTTGGTGCCGTTTACATCCAGTATTAAAATCCAGTTATCGTTACCGCCCGACACGTACACTTTCTTTTCATCATAGCTAAACGCCAGGCCATACCACGATTTACCCACTATTTTTTCATCGAGCAGTTTTTCGTTTTTGGGGTCTATCAGTTGAACACTTTGGGTGCTCTCGCCGTTATTGGTAACTGCCAGCAACTTGCCTGATGCCGACAATTGCATGTTCAGCGGCAGATCGCCTAATTGCAGCGAGCGACCCGCAGGGCTTAATTTCCAGCCGTTGGGCAATAAGGTTTGTTTGGTGGTGGCCACTTTGCCGGGTAACTGGGCAAACGACGTGGAAGCCAATGCCAGCAATATGATAGCTGAGCAGATATTTTTTTTCATGAGTCGGGTATGATTACCGGATAAAGTTAAGCAACCCTGCCCGATGATTTGCCCTGTTAACAAAAGCTTAACTTAAGTTTCACCTAAAGGTATTCTGGCTTCATTTTATCGTAAAACTCTTTAGCGAACTTGTTCATTTTGGGCTGGATAACAAACATACAATAAGGCTTCATCTTGTTATCGTTATAATAGTTTTGATGATAGCCTTCGGCGATGTAGAAGGTGCTTGCAGGTGTAACTTCGGTTACGATGGGTTTGTCGAAAACCTTTTCTTCGGTCAGTTTTTTAATGAGGGCTTCGGCTTGCTGCTTTTGTTGGTCGCTATGATAAAATATGGCCGAGCGATATTGTGTGCCCACGTCATTGCCCTGGCGGTTTAGCGTGGTGGGGTTATGGGTTTTAAAGAAAACAACCAATAGTTCATCAAACGATAATACATCAGCATCGTATTCAATTTGTATCACCTCGGCATGACCGGTATCGCCATTGCAAACCTCCATATAGGTTGGGTTATCGGTTTTGCCGCCCATATAACCCGATTTAACCGAAATAACCCCTTTTAACGATTGAAATATAGCCTCGGTGCACCAGAAGCAGCCGTTGCCAAATGTTGCTGTTTGAATATTCATATTTGTTATAAGTTTTAAGAACCCGTTTCAAATAATATGGGAGTTCTTATTTTTCTAAAGTTTGTTTTAGCAGGGAGAGTGTAATAATCTCTGTGTTTTTATAGGGATTTTCTTTAAGTAACAACTTGTCGCCTGTTACAAAAAACCTTGCATTCGATTTGAGACATAAAGCAAACAGATAATTATCGTCCAAATCGGTTACGACTTCGATTATCTCATCTACAATATAGTTAGTTGTTATTTGGTCGTGAAATTCACCAACTTTATCAACTGCCAACGATTTTATAAACCGGCTTAGCTTTGGTCTTGATAAAACCTTTATTATCTCTTCCCTTAGTTGAGTACAAGTGGCTATTTCAAAACCCGCGTTTCTAATCTTACCATAAAAATCAAGCTGGTCATTTATAATGAGAGTTATCCAGATATTACAATCTAAAACAATGGTCATTATTACTTTTTAGAACGCACAGCCCTCACTTCCGCAACGATTTCATCCATTGTGGGCTTTTTGCCGGGCTTTATTGCCGCGCTTATTTCCTTGGCCAATTGGGTTGCACGGTCCTGACCCTGTATTTCAACCCCTAATTCTTTAAGTAGTTGTTTTACCAGTGTACTTTTAGTTTCCGGAACGTTTATGATCATTGTTTCCATAGTAACAAATTTAGTTAAAACTTAGCTTAAAAAGAATAATGAATTATCTTTCGAAGTATTCTCTATCAAATCCGCAATCAAAAATCAAAACACCTCTAACTGGCTCAATACCAAACTCGGGTCCAGTAAATATATACGGATAATACCTTCGCCGGCTTTGCTCACCTGATGAGTGGTTTGGCCCATGGAGTAGCCACGCAGCACGTTGGCACTCCAAGCCTTGCTGTCTTCCGGCGCATCGATGTTTACTACCTGCGGCTCATCGCCATTAACCGATATGGCATAGTGCAGCCCAAAACCCTGGTATAATCGGAACGTGGGCAAGCATTTTACAGTGATACTGTTAGTTCCCTGGGTGAGGTTTACTTTGTAGTCCAGATAGGGCGCGTCTTTAATATGGTCGGTATAACTTTTCTCCACTATCGGCATTACGGTAACCGCTTTGGCAGTAATGCCCAAACCGTTGATGGTTTCGATATGGGTGCCAGTGTTTTCTTTTTTGTTGATGTATTGATTGGCAGGGATAATGCTTTTAGGCTCTAAAACAAGTTTTTTGTCTGCCAATATGCCTGTCAGTCCCTAATGCCGGCATATTAAAAACTTTTTGATCGCGAGGATGGTCGCTCATCATACCATTCCATTTACCACCGGCAATAACTTCGTTGTATTTTTTTGTCAACAGCTTTATTTCGTCAAACGCGGCTTTCGCTTTTTTTCCATTTTCCGGATCCGCGAAGGTAAATGTTCTCTGCGCATAAAATATCTTATCATTCATCAAACAGGCCCCTTTAACAGGATACAGTATCAATTCATAATAAGCATCCTGCAAATTGGCGGGTATCTTTTTGCCAAGTTCTTCGGCATCGGCTGCCAGTTTATGGTAGTCGGCCAGGCGTTGGTCAATTTCCTTATCGGTGAAAGCTACCACATCCACATGCTCGGGTTTAGCAGATGCTGCCAGTTTATAATACCTGTCTTTTATATCCGCGATCGGCCTGGCAAATTGCTGCCCGAAGGTTTCGGCGGCCCAAACTTTGGGATATTCGTGCGCTTTTTCGGGTGTCCATTTGTTGATGTCCCAGGCCAGGTCCATCGAAAATTGTATCTCCTGCTCGGCGGGCTTCAAATCGCCTACGTTAAATATCCAAACCTTGTTAGCGCTAAACTGGTAGGCTTTGCTCATTTCGTAGGAGATAAGCGACGGCGAAGTTGACTCCAACCATAAATAATCGTGCGGTGCGCCCCAATACGACAGGTGGTAATACACCCCGCTCCCGCCGCTGCGCTTTTGCTCTTCGGGATTTGATACCTGGCGGATATAACCGTGGTTATCGTCGGCCCAACAAATGGTAATGTCGTCGGGTAGTTTCATACCGGCTTGGTACAGGTCGAGCACCTCTTTGTAGGGGCAAAATATCTGCGGGATATCATCGGCAGCTTTATGGTCGGTTTTGGACAGCATATCGCGCTGGTCGGTAATAATATTTTCGAGCAGTTTCACCTTTTCGGGTTTCGATTTCGGGCCGGGCATGCTGCCATCGTGTATGCCGCGCATACCTACCGTATATACCGCGTCGATTTTAGCGGCCTCGGTGGCGCGGGTTTGCCAGTAAGCCCCAATTTGGTCTTTGTTCAGGTCATAACGCCATTCGCCGGGCGCTTTGCCATATTCGTTCTGATAATTATCGGCCCATTCAAAAACATTGTCGCGCAGGATGGGTTCGCAATGGCTGGCGCCCAAAACAATGGCATACCGGTCGGCAACCACCGGGTTTTCTTTATAATACCAAAATGCCTTGGTGCAGGGGTGCATGGCCGGCCAAATGTAATTGGCTTTCATCCGCAACAGCATCTCGAAAATATGGGCATAGGTATTGGGGCCAATGTCTTTAATATCCTTATCCATGTTTTTTGCGGCCCAGGGCTGCATACCCCAATCCTCGTCGTTGATAAATATGCCACGAAATTTTACCGAGGGCGGGCCAACAACGCTGGCACCGGGCGTAATATACAGTTCATCTTTATGCTGTGGGGTAACATCGGCCCACCAAACCAGGGGCGATACGCCTATCATCCGCGAAAGCTCAAAAAGGCCAAAGGCTGTGCCGCGGCGGTCGCTGCCGGTGATGACCAGTGCCTGTTTTATGATTGCAGTCGGCGCGTTTACTACCGAAATGCTGAAGGTTTCCCACTGCCCTTTTACCTTGCTTACATCGATCTGGCCGTTCGCTATCATGGCGTCTATCATTTTTGAATGACCGATGGTACCGGCTATCACGGCATATTGTGCTGGCATCCCGGTTTTCACGACTGCTGGCGCGACACCCGTTACGCTTTTAATATCGTTGCTGAAACAGTTGGCGGCAATGCTCACCACTTCAGCATCGGCGGGGTCAATCCAGATGGCGGCGGCATTTTTGCCCTTCACCAAGGGGAAGGCTTTGGCTGTGCCCGATGTGGTTACGGCAATTTTATCGGTATTGCTTTGCGCGATGGCATAATGGCCAATAAAACAAGCTAAGGCTATGGCAAATATTTTTCTGTAAACGGACATGGCGGTTCAATTGATGATTGTAAATTAACGCATTAACAATCGATTGTTATAGTTTGTAGAGAGGTTTTTACACAAGGCGGTTGCGGCGCGTGCTCCAACGGTAAACCTGCCATAACACTTCGGCCAAAACCATCACTACCAAGGCACCAACTAACGGCGTATAAACCGCTTCTGACGAGGCGAAAGCCCCGGCCATGGCAATACTATAAACGCTCAGGGGCAATAATATCATCCCGCACAAGCCAAACACATTTAAGGGTATTTTAAAAGGACGGTGCTCATCAGGAAATTTCAAGCGCAAAACGATGAGCGAGACAAACTCCAATAGCAAACCTGCGCCGTACAGCGTTACATCCATGATGATCAATTCGCCGAAAGTGAAGATAACCATGACGCTCACCACCAGCGAACAGGTGATGATGGAGACATAAGGCGTATTGTACTTGAGGTGCATTTTGTTGAGGTGACGCGGCAAAAAGCCGTCATCGGCCATTACTTTGGGCACGCGCGAAACCGAGAGCAGCACCGAAGAGTAAATACCAAACGTACTGGCCAAACCACCAAAGGCCACAAAAGCACCCAGCCATTTACCGCCGATAAATGACCCGAGGGACGAGAAAGTATCGCTAACGATACCCTGCAAACCCATGCCCGACTGTACCGATATCAAAACAATAAAGAAATAAACGACCATCACCACCACAAAGGCTATCCCGACGGAGTAGAGGTAACTTTTAACAGGATTCTCCACTTCTTCGGCGTAGGTTGTGGCATTGTCCCAGCCCAAAAAGTTCCACATTACGGTGTACAGGCCCATACCCAGCGAGGAAAAGCCAATGCCTTTTAACGAGAAAGCCGGTATAGCATACATACCGCCATGACGGTACAACGCGATGGCAAACAATACCGCAAAGGGGCTCAGCACCAAAAAGCCCAAAACAATGGCCGTTTTGCCCACAGGCACAATGCCCAAAATATTGAGGATGGCACAACCCCAAACCAGGCACAGGCAAATGGGTATTTTGTAAGGATGTATCTCGGGGAAAAAGAAAGCGGCATACTCGACAAACAGAACGGGGTATATGGCCAGGTCGACGAAGGTGTAGAGCCAGGTCCACCAACCCTCGTACAACGCGAAGCGCAGGCCGAGTGCGCGTTTTACCCATTGGTAGTAGCCCCCGGTTACGGGCATCATGCTGTTGAGTTCCAACACGGTGAGCACGGCGGGGATATCCCACAACAGTGGCGTAACCAGCAACAATAACAGCGAACCATTTCTGCCCGCGTAACCGAGTAAAGGCTCCAAACCATAAGGCCCGCCCGAAACGGTTAAAAAGATAATGGCAGCCAGTTGCAGCAGCCTTAGTTTTTTACGAGCAGACATAGCTCCTAAAATAGGGAATGCTATCGGAATAAAAAAAGTGGCTCTATATGAGTTGGGACAAGCGAGTATTAGACTTTTGTTTCTTGATCCTTCGTTTCGTTTTGTTTTTTCAACATCTCTTTCAATTGCTCAATTTGCATTTTTAAGAGGTCATTAAATAATGATATAGGATCGATAGGTGGTACAACAATGTTACCATATTTACTTCCCGTTACATTTTTAGACAAGATAGCTCGCATATGACCAAATGCAATACCAAATAGTGTCTCTAAAGACGTCTCTGGAAATATAACTTGCTTGTTTTCGTCAAGATATCGAGACATATTTATAACATTAAACCTTGTAAGAGTACTTCCTGATATAAACATAGCCTGTGTCTTAATATCTCTGTATTCTGCTTTTACTACAAATTCCACCCAATTTTCTGAACTATTGTAAACAAAATTCATCCCATAACCTATATTCACTGGTTCATTTTCTACGATATCTACTTGTTCATTTATGGCAAATCCACAATCAAGTATTCGCAATATTCCAAATTCAAATAAAACTGGTTGACCTTCCATTGCTATGCGTATTGTAAACTTTTGCTTATTGTGTTTCCTGAAGATATTTTAGATGTTGCCCCCTGTGTTTCTTGACATAAATAGTCTATATGGTATGGTAATTGGCTTAGGTCATCGGATTTAATTGTCGACAATTCTCTGTTTATTGGGATTATATTATATGAAAATGAAGTATTTTGGTCATAGTACGATTTTAATATTGCATCTTCATTAATAACATTTTCAATAGGGATGTATTGTATTTTAGGAACCAATCCTATTGTTAATGATATTTCTATTAGTTTTTTTACTGTGTAATTAAAATTTCCATTTAAAATTTGAGAAATGTATCCTTTTGATACGTTTAGTCTTTCCGCAAGCTGAGTTTTATTAATATTTTCTCTCTTCATATACTCCTCAACTTGCCGAAATAACTCGTTTTGTGCATATTCAAACCAATATGCAGGATGATTAAGTAGTTTTTCTCGTGTCATTTTTTAATTTTAAATATTCTTTTTTTATAGACCTAAAAGTTCTAATATCAGATACTTGCGAGTTTTTTTTACCACCAAGTATGACAATGTTTCCATCTTCGTTTTTTATCAAGTAAACCCTCAAATCACGAGTTTTAATCTCGTATTCATCTACTTGTTCTTTATTAGGTGTTATTTTTTTAAACTTACTATCAGGTAACATTTTTAGATTGGCTACGTCATTCATTCGAGATTTGATACTTACGAGTTGTTCTTCCCAAGAAGTATCCTTTTCAATCTCCTTGCAAAATTCATCCCAATAGCAAATTTTGTTTTCAATAAGTTTGAAAAATTTAATCTTACCGATAACGTCATTAAATTCTTTTAACGCAAAAGTACTCATTTTTGTTTAGTTATAACTAAACTCTCGTGTTTTTATTTGTAGTTTTTACGAGGGCGTTACTAAAATAGGCATTATTTTATCACAACGATGTTAATAAATACTATTTCACAAACTTCCTGTCCTTCATCCACTCAAAAACTTCCTCGGGCCATTGGCCTACGGCGCCTTTGTTGCTGGCCCGCAAACCAAAGCCATGCCCCACGCCCGAATAAATGTGCAATTCGGCGGGGATGCCTAATTGTTTGTATTTGAGATAGAGTTGCGGCATATATTCGGATATATCCGGCCTGTCGTTATAGCCGCAGGCGATGAAAACAGGGGGCAGGTTTTTGGTTACCTCGAAACGGCTGGAATTACCGGGGTATATCAATATTTGAAAAGCAGGGTGCGAACTGAATTTATCCACGTCATCCGCCGGGTTGGGCAGGCCATAGTCGTAACGCATGGCGGTGAGGCCGGCCAGTTCTCCGCCGGCCGAGAAACCCATTACGCCAATCTTCGCGGTATCAATACCCCATTCTTTGGAGCGACTACGTACCAGACGGATAGCCCGCTGCATATCGGGTACGGCATTACCATCGACGGTGTAGGTTGAGCCGTCTTCTTTTGCCAAACGGTATTTCAACACAAAACCTGCGATACCATGTGCCTGCAGCCAGGCCGCTACAGCGTAACCTTCATGGTCAATCGACATGAGTTTATGTCCACCGCCCGGGGCTATAATTACTGCCGCGCCGGTCATCTTATCGGGAGCCGGAATATAGGGTATGATGGACGGGTTATTTACACCCGACACTGTGTGCTCGCCATTGGGCAGGGTTATTATTTTTTCGGGTGCCGTTTTACCCTCGCTGCCGGGCGCGCCTTTAGGCCATAAAGGAATCTCTTTCGGGGTATCGATCGGAGCCATAGCGATCAGCAAAGCGCATAGCAACAAAAGCGGTAAGTTTCTTTTCATGCAGCAGGTAATTGGTGTACCGAAGTTATTGAATTATTGGCAATTATTTATGATCTACCACGCAGCTTATCCTGATAATAATTAACTTTAGGTATGAAATTCCAGGTTCATCTACCTTGTGAACGTTTGTTGCCTTACGTTAAACATTTGGTCATTTCAGAAAATGAGCAGGAAAACTCTTACCGCGTTTTACCCGATACGGCTTTGGTTATCGGCTTTCAGTATCGGGGCAAACTGTCGTATTTAGAAGATGATAAGCAAAACCCGCTGGCAACCGCCGGTATTACAGGTTTAAGAGATACCTATCGGGTATTCCTCAACACAGCGGGTGTGGGTTCAGTATTGGTGGTTTTCAGGGAAAATGGCGCGGCCAGGTTTATGCGGACACCGCTCCACCAACTCTTCAGCGAAAGCCTTTCATTGGAACATTTTTTTTCCCGCGCCTCGCTTGCCGAACTGGAAGAACGATTGGATGCTGCCGATAGTGATGTATCGCGCATCAGCCTTGTTGAACAGTTCCTGATAGACCAATTGGAGGAACGGCCGCCGGATCTGCTGGTCAGCCGGGCACTGGAATTGATACACGGGTCGGGAGGAACTATCCGCATCAGCGAATTGGCTTCGCTTTTACACACAAGTGCCAGTCCGTTAGAAAAGCGATTCCGACAGGAAGTGGGTGCCTCACCTAAAAAATTCGCCAACATTGTCCGTGCCCGCCAGGTACTTAAAGCAATGGAGAATGGGCAGGAGGGTTACGCTGCTTATCTTTCTGCATTTTATGACCAGGCACATTTTATCAAAGACTTTAAAAAGTTTGCCGCTGTTACCCCGGAACAATACCTGAAGGGTTTAAAATAAACGGATTTTTACAATTGGGGGGCACTCGGCCGGGCTACCTTTGAATATCAAAATTTAAAAAGATGTTCACACTACAACAAATGAAGGCGGCACACGCCAAGGTAAAAAGCGGGGTAGATTTCCCCGCTTATGTACAAGAGATTAAACAATTAGGCTTGTTACACTATGATTTTATGGTAAAAGACGGGCGGACGGTATACCATGGGCCGAATGGGTTCCAAATTAGCGGCGACCCGGTTTACAGTGAAAAACCAATTTCGGCACAGGCATCACCTGTCACCGTACAGCACATTATTGCCGAACACCAGCAGGGTAAAACAGACTTCCTTACTTTTTGTGCATTAGTAGCAGACGCCGGCGTTAAAAAATGGGTGGTAGATACGGAAGTCATGCTATGCAGCTATTACGACCTTGCGGGCAATAACATGGTGGCAGAACCCATACCGGATAAAGGCTACTAACTCCATTTACGCAAAAAGTGCCTGCTTCAGGCACTTTTTTACGTGTTAAATGCGGCGCAACCCGGTCTTGAATTATATTACTATCATAAAAAGGTTTATATTCGGACATGAAAAAAATTACCTTCATCCTGTTTGCCGCGTTATTTGCCAACGCTGGTATGGCGCAAAAGTATGTGCCCAAAATTGGTGTCAACGCCGTCATCAATTACGATGTTGTGGCTACAGCAAGCGGTCAGCAGATACCATTGACGCTAACCATGGAATCCGTAACCGACCCTGTAATTTTCCGTTGGGCCATCCCGGGATTGGGTACGGGGAAATTCCAGCTCTCGCCGGCAGGTTTTCAAAGCGGCACTCAGATGCGTCTTACCGAACCGCAAGACGGCACCACAAAACTGGGTGATGACGAAACTATTATGGTGATATCAAAAGACTCGTTCAACAGCCTGGTGAAAAATCAAACTTTCATGCTAAACAAAGGAAAGTTTGATGCGAAGCCCGATACCCTGAAATACAAAATAAACGATAAGGAAGCCGACGTGATACATGCCGCCACCGCGAACGGCAAGGTACATATATGGGTATTGAACAACCCCGATTTCCCTTT
Source organism: uncultured Mucilaginibacter sp. (assembly GCF_903893715.1). Taxonomy (GTDB): domain Bacteria; phylum Bacteroidota; class Bacteroidia; order Sphingobacteriales; family Sphingobacteriaceae; genus Mucilaginibacter. The sequence goes on along the minus strand of NZ_CAITNG010000024.1, from coordinate 179,531 downwards.
AATTTGCCGACTGACCGGCAACCCCGGCGGGATTGACTTTGACCTGCTGAGTATTAAGGAGCAATAATTACACGTTAAACTTCCAGCCGTTTAGCACGGGTATGGCATGGTGCGCGGTCAGGTCGAACTGTACGGGTACTACCGAAACGTAGTTATGTTCGAGCGCCCAAACGTCTGTATCCTCTCCTTGGTCGTTGTTTTGGAATACGCCCGTTAGCCAGTAATAGCTGCGCTTGTGCGGGTCGAGGCGCTCATCAAATTCCTCAGCCCACTTGGCATTGGCCTGGCGGCATATCTTGATGCCTTTGATGTGCGCCGTGTTGGGGAAGTTTACATTCAATAAAGTAGCCGTTGGTAAACCGTTCTGTAAAACCTGCAGTGCCAACTCTTTGATGTATTTTACACAATGGCTAAAATCGGCCTGCAAGGTAAAATCATCCAGCGAAAAACCGATGGACGGAATGCTTTCGATAGCCCCCTCAACCGCTGCCGACATGGTGCCGGAGTACAATACGTTGATGGAGTTGTTCAACCCGTGGTTGATGCCCGAAACGCACAGGTCAGGCTTTTTACCTTTAAAAATGACGTTAACGGCCAGCTTCACACAATCAACCGGGGTGCCCGAGCAACGGTACATTTCGATACCGGGATAAATATCTACCTTATCCAAACGTAATGGTTTACCAATGGTAATGGCATGCCCCATACCCGACTGCGGGCTATCGGGCGCTACAACTACAACATGGCCAATATCGCGCATGGCATCCATCAGGGCTTTAATGCCCGGCGCGGTAATGCCATCGTCGTTTACAACAAGAATGGTGGGTTTGGTTTTCATATTTGGAGCGAAATTAGTTATATTTGAATTATGCTTACCACTGAAAAGAAAAAATACACAGTACAGGATTATATGATGCTGGAAGAAGGTGCACCTTTTCAGTTAATTCACCATGATCTGATTATGTCGCCCTCTCCCACTATTCAACATCAGAATGTAATAGTTAAACTGTTACAGGCATTTTTAATTTATATGAACCAAACAAACAATAACGGTTTATTGCTTTGCGCCCCAATGGATGTAAAATTGGACGATGGTAACGTATATCAGCCTGATCTGTTATTTGTTTCGGAAGAAAGAAAACCGGCCCTTGTTAAAGAACGCATTGAAGGTGCGCCTGATTTAGTTATAGAAATCCTTTCGCCTTCAAACGCATACTATGACCTGAAATCAAAAAAAGACATCTACGAAAAATATGGAGTAAAGGAATACATCATTGTCGACCCGATACAAGAAAACGCTGAAATACATTTTATAGAAAACGGCGTATATGTTTTGAAACAAAAAGCCAATAAAACACAATTGCTCAATTCTGTTTTGTTACCAGGTTTGGTATTCGACCTTGCAAAAATCTTCGCTTAAAAAAAGCGCCCCTGTAATCAGGGCGCTTTAAATTCTATCTTACAAGCTATTCAGCCATTTCACCAACTCATCGCGGCCTTTGCCGGTTTTTTGCTGGAGTTTGCCCAACAGTTCGTCTTCTTTGCCCTCATCGTGCGTAAGGTCGTCATCGGTCAGGTTGCCGTAAGCCTGTTTAACCTTTCCTTTTATCTCATTCCATTTTCCTTTGATCTGTAAGTCCATTGTATTTATAGTTAGATGTCTTCAATAAACATCTAATTATGGATTTGGTTTTCACCAATAAAAAAATGAACTACAAGGCGCCGGATTTTATCTCTTCTACTACATTCGGGTCCAACAAAGTCGAGGTATCACCCAGATTTGATGTTTCGCCTTCGGCTATTTTGCGCAATATGCGGCGCATTATTTTGCCCGAGCGTGTCTTCGGCAAACCGCTAACAAACTGAATTTTATCCGGCCGGGCAATGGCGCCTATGATACGGGTAACCGTCATGGCGATATCCTTGCGGGTCAGTTCGTCGTCGCCATGTTTTTCGGGGCAAACCACAAAGGCGTATACGCCTTGCCCCTTGATATCGTGCGGGTAACCCACCACGGCCGATTCGACCACGCTGGAGTGCATATTGATGGCGTTCTCCACTTCGGCGGTGCCGATGCGGTGGCCCGATACGTTCAATACATCATCTACACGGCCGGTAATGCGGTAATAACCATCCTCATCGCGCAAGCAGCCGTCGCCTGTAAAGTACAGGTTTTCATAAGTGGCAAAGTAGGCAGTACGGCAACGTTCGTGGTCGCCGTAGGTGGTGCGGATCATGCCCGGCCATGGGAACTTGATGCACAGGTTACCGCTTACCCCGTTACCTGTAATTTCCTTGCCGTTCTCGTCCACCAATAACGGTTGTATCCCCGGCAAGGGTAAAGTGGCAAAACTTGGTTTGGTTTTGGTAACCCCGGCAATGGGCGATATCATGATGCCGCCGGTTTCGGTTTGCCACCAGGTATCCACAATGGGGCAATGGCCGTGGCCTATCTTTTCATCAAACCAATGCCATGCTTCTTCGTTTATCGGCTCGCCTACTGAGCCTAATTTGGTCAAGGTGCTCAGGTCTTTACCTCTTAACATATCGTCGCCAAAACTCATTAACGAGCGGATGGCCGTTGGCGCGGTGTACAGGATGTTTACTTTATGTTTGTCCACCACGTCCCAAAAACGGCCGGCATCGGGGTAGGTTGGTATACCTTCAAACATCAGGGTGGTTGCGCCTTGTGATAGCGGGCCATATACAATATACGAGTGCCCGGTTATCCAGCCGATATCGGCTGTACAGAAATATACTTCGCCGGGGTTGTACTGGAAAACGTTGGCAAAAGTGTATCCTGCGTAAACCATGTAGCCACCGCAGGTGTGTACCACGCCTTTTGGTTTGCCGGTTGAGCCGGAGGTATATAAGATGAACAACATATCCTCGGCATCCATTTCCTCGGCGGCGAATGTGAGGTTGCCTTGCGTTTCTACTTTTTTCACTTCATCTTCCCACCAAACGTCACGGCCTTTTATCATCGATACAGCCGTCCGGCTGCGGGTGAGCACAATTACTTTTTTTACCGAAGGGCATTGTACCAAGGCATCGTCGATCACGGTTTTTAAGGGGATATCTTTAGCTCCGCGGAAACCGCCGTCGGCAGTTATCACTAAGGAGCAGGTGGCGTCCAAAATACGGTCGGCAATGGATTGGGCAGAAAAACCACCAAACACTACGGAATGGATGGCACCAATCCTCGCGCAAGCCAAAACTGCTATGGCCAGTTCGGGCACCATGGGCATATAAATGCAGATACGGTCTCCTTTTTTAACGCCGTTGTTTTTTAGCACATTGGCAAACTGGCAAACTTTGTCGTGCAATTGGCGGTAGGTTAATACGCGGTGGTCGTCGTTCGGGTCGTTAGGCTCCCAAATGATAGCGGGCTTATCACCCGACTTTTCGAGGTGCCTGTCCAAACAGTTCTCGGTTATATTGAGTTTTGCCCCCTGGAACCATTTTACGTTAGGTTCCTTAAAGTTCCACTCCAGGGTTTTGTCCCATTTTTTCTTCCACAAAAAAGTGTCGGCAATGCCGTCCCAAAACTGCTCGGGTTGTTCGACACTTTGTTTATAAACGCGTTCGTATTCTTCGAAAGAGGATATTTTCAGGCTCATTACAGGTATAATTTGGAAAGGCTGAAATTAGTAATTTCTCACTAAACGAGTATATAAAAAATTGTAACTTTAACACATATGAAGTTAAACCAAATTTTGTTGATGGCTGTCGTGTTGTTTGTTTCGTGCAGGAATCAGACGGCGAAAAAAGTCTTGTTGTTGGACATTGATGTGTTAAATGGAAACGTAAAAGAAGTTGTTGAACAAACAGGAGCAAGTATTTATAAAGCGGATTTTGATAAAAAAGGCGATTTGAAGCAAACCTGGAATAAGGTCCTCCTTACTTGGTCAGATAAGAGTGGTAATAGATACATATAAAACATCATACACTTCGATATATAACCGTAGCGGATTAAAGATTGCGATAATACCGAGCAGCCCTGGCGATAACCAAAAATCAGAATGGCTAATAGACAAAAACGGTCGTATAACAGATTTTATCCCTAAAATAGCAGATACCCCATACCATTGTAAAGGACATAATAAATATAACAATCAAGGAGACTTGATAGAATCTAAACGCGACTTTTGCACACACCGGGCATCTTTAATAGATAAATACACTTACAACGAAAAACACTTTTTAATAAAATCAACCTTTTCAGAAGACCGGGATTTGGTTAGTAAAACTGAATATCAATACCTGCAGTTCGACTCACACAATAATTGGATAAAAAGGATTCAGCATGGCACTTTCTATGATTCATATGATAGCGTGATTGCAAACCATCATAACCCGAAAGGCGATTCGACTGCAAATGGCAAAGAATATAATATCCAGAGCCTATCAACCGACACGACCACCCGCAAAATCACCTATTATTAGCCTCTTTTATCTTTTTTAAATTATTTTGAAAACGGTATTGCCTTTTCAACTTAATTTCCTGATATTTGCCAACTCTTTTTGGAAAAGGGTTTAATTAAAATTGATTTAGTCATGTCAAGAATTTGTGATCTAACAGGAAAAAGCTCGATGAACGGCTTTAACGTTTCAAACTCGAACGTTAAAACAAAGCGTAGGTTTCATCCCAACCTGCAAACAAAAAAGTTTTATATACCGGAAGAAGATAAGTGGATCACTTTAAAAGTATCTGCCGCTGCTATCAAAACCATCAGCAAAAACGGTATCACTGCCTGTATCAACAAATTTGTTAAAACAGGCTCTATATAACTTAGTTATTAAGTTATTGGTTACTAAGTTTTTTTAGCTTGATAACCCGATAACTAAATAACCCAATAACTAAATAACAACAAAGCAATGGCAAAGAAAGGCAACAGGGTTCAGGTAATATTAGAGTGTACAGAGCATAAAACCAGCGGTATGCCGGGTATGTCGCGTTACATCACTACCAAGAACAAGAAAAACACCACCGAGCGTTTGGAATTGAAAAAATTCAACCCGGTTTTACGTAAAGTTACTGTACATAAGGAAATCAAGTAGTTAACTTAGTTATTAAGTTATTTGGTTACTAAGTTATTGCACCTTTAATACAGCAACAATCTTTTTAACAACTCAATAACCTAATAACTCAATAACACAATAACATAACAAAGAAATGGCAAAGAAAGTAGTTGCAACCCTGAATACAGGTAAAGGTAAAGAATACTCGAAAGTTATCACAATGGCAAAATCGCCAAAAACAGGTGCTTACTCGTTTAAAGAAGTAATTGTGCATAATGACCTGATCAAAGATGCCATTGCTGAAGGTACAAAAGGATAATAATTTGTTTTAAATACATACAAAAGCCGTTCCGCTATACAGGAAGGGCTTTTTTTGTTAATTGCAATCCGGATGGGATTATTCGATTTTTTTAAGAAAAAGGAAAGCAGCCCGCAAGAGCAGGAAGCGCTGGATACCGGTTTGGAGAAAACCAAGGAAAACTTTTTTTCGAAAATTACCAAGGCCGTTGCAGGCAAATCCACCGTTGACGATGATGTGCTGGATGATTTGGAAGAAGTATTGGTTACCTCCGACGTGGGTGTGGCTACTACCCTCAAGATCATCGAACGCATACAGGCCCGGGTTGCCCGCGATAAATACCTGGGCACATCCGAACTGAACAACCTGCTGCGCGAAGAAATACAGGAACTGCTGGCCGAAAACAACAGCAATGATTTCAACAATTTTGAATATGGCAACCACAAACCCTACGTCATCATGGTGGTGGGTGTTAATGGTGTGGGTAAAACTACTACCATTGGCAAACTGGCGCATAAGCTAAAAGCGGCAGGCAATAAAGTGGTAATTGGCGCGGCCGATACCTTTAGGGCGGCCGCGGTGGACCAGATACAGCTTTGGGGCGAACGCATTGGCGTACGTGTAGTGGCACAGCCTATGGGGTCTGACCCGGCATCGGTAGCTTTTGATACCTTGAAATCGGCGGTGGCGAATGGCGAAGACGTGGCAATCATTGATACCGCCGGCCGTTTGCACAACAAGGTAAACCTGATGAACGAGCTGACCAAGATCAAAAATGTGATGCAAAAGGTAGTGCCCGATGCGCCGCATGAGATATTATTGGTATTGGATGCCTCGACAGGGCAAAATGCTATTGAGCAATGCAAACAGTTTACCCAGGCCACCGATGTGAATGCTTTGGCCCTCACAAAGCTGGATGGTACGGCCAAGGGTGGTGTGGTAATTGGTATATCGGATCAGTTTAAAATACCGGTGAAGTATATCGGGGTTGGTGAAGGGGTGAATGATTTGCAATTGTTTGATAGGCTGGCGTTCGTAGACAGTCTATTCAAACATCAATAAATAATTAAAGCGTCATTGCGTATCTCCGACATGTCATTGCGAGGAGTGCTTCTATCAGCACGACGTGGCAATCACTGAAAAAGGTCTGGAACTATGCAGGGCGCGAATATCCGCAGAGATTGCCGCGCTGCGCTCGCAATGACATAATTGAATTAACATGAAAACTAAGAGCATAAGTAAGCCTATAATAACCGCCAAACCTCGTGTCAATGTTGTCACACTTGGCTGTTCGAAGAATATTTATGACTCCGAAGTACTCATGGGCCAACTGAAAGGCAATGCCTTTAATGTGGTGCACGAGGATCAAAACCTCCGTAACGACGATATCATCGTGATCAATACCTGCGGTTTTATTGATAACGCCAAACAGGAATCGATCGATACCATACTGCAATACAGCGAGCTGAAGGAACAAGGTAAGGTAGGCAAGGTGATCGTTACCGGCTGCTTATCCGAACGTTACAAACCTGAGCTGGAGGCCGAAATTACCAACATCGATAATTACTTTGGTACCAACGACCTGCAAAATTTACTGCACAGCGTGGGCGCCGATTATAAGCACGAACTGATAGGTGAACGTTTGCTCACTACCCCATCGCACTTTGCGTACTTCAAAATTGCCGAGGGTTGTAACCGCCCCTGCTCTTTCTGTGCCATCCCGCTGATGCGGGGCAAACATGCTTCCACACCGATGGAGCAATTGGTGAGCAATGCGCAAAGTTTGGCCAAGAACGGTACAAAAGAACTGATATTGATTGCCCAGGACCTGACCTACTATGGCCTCGACCTTTACGGGAAACGTAACCTGGACGAGTTACTGCGCCGCTTAAGCGATGTGAACGGTATCGAGTGGATACGTTTGCAATACGCCTACCCTTCCGGCTTCCCGATGGAGATATTGGACGTGATTAACGAGCGCGATAACGTTTGCAAATATTTGGATATGCCCTTGCAGCACATCAGCGATGATATGCTGAAATCGATGCGCCGTGGCATCACAAAACAAAAAACTATCGACCTGGTGAATGCCATACGCGATAAGGTGCCTAACCTCGCCTTGCGCACCACGCTCATCACCGGCTATCCCGGCGAAACGGAGCAGGATTTTGAAGAGATGCTGCAATGGGTGGAAGATTCCCGTTTCGACCGTTTGGGGTGCTTTACCTATTCGCATGAAGAAAAAACACATGCACATAGTTTGGTTGACGATGTGCCCGAGCAAGTAAAGCAAGACCGTGTTGACGCCATCATGGAAGTTCAGCAAGGTATATCGTTTGATAAGAACCAGGAAAAGATAGGCCAAACCTATAAAGTGCTCATCGATAAAAAGGATGGCGGTTACTTTGTGGGCCGCACACAATTTGATTCGCCCGAGGTGGATAACGAGGTTTTGATAGATGCTGCATCACAATATGCCACCGTTGGCAGCTTTGTGAACGTGAAGATCGACAACGCCGAGGACTTTGACCTTTATGGAAATATTGTAAAATAAGTTATAATTGACGGGTTTTTAACTTATTGCTTTTACATTTGAGCCGATGGACGCCCACTGTATCAATTATTCGGACACCGGTTTTTTTTCGAAAACCATTTTACAATACCTGGATAACGACCCTGCCCTACAACCATTTTACCACAACCGGCCTGGTCTGGACGGTTTTGCCAAACAAATTGAAGAGCGGAAATACAATGCCGACCGAAATGTATTAGCTGATGTTTTAAAAGAGCAGTACGCTTCGATTTCGGATTTCGAATTTTCAATTTCGAATTTAGTTCGGAGCAATATTGAATTGCTTAAATTGGATAACACCTATACTATTACTACGGGGCACCAGCTCAATATATTTACCGGTCCGCTGTATTTTGTTTTTAAGATTGTGACGGCCATTAAGCTGTCGCGGGAACTGAAAGCGGCTTTTCCGGCTAAAAACTTTGTGCCGGTTTACTGGATGGCATCCGAGGACCATGACTTTGACGAGATAAACCATACCAACGCGGGCGGCAAAAAGATAGAGTGGAAACTGGACGCTGTTGGCGCGACGGGCCGCTTATCCACCAAAAGCATCCGCGAAGCGCTGAACCAATACAAAGGCATTTTAGGCCTGGGCGGTAATGCCGCTGAATTAGCTGAACTGGTGGAGGCCGCCTATACCAAATTTGATAAACTGGCCGATGCCACCCGCTATTTGGTGAACGCGCTGTTCGGGCAATATGGTTTGGTGATTTTGGATGCGGATGATGCGCGATTGAAAAAACAGTTCGCGCCTATTATCGAAAAAGACATTATAGGCCAGCATAGTTTTAAAAATATATCGGGTACCATACCCGCGCTGCAAAAGTTAGGCGCGCATATACAGGTCAATCCACGCGAGATCAACTTCTTTTACCTGACCGACACCCTGCGCGAACGTATTGTTTTTGAGCATGGCGTGTACGCAGTTTTAAATTCGGACATCAAATTTACCGAGCGGGAACTGCGCGATGAGATAGATGAACATCCCGAAAGGTTTAGCCCGAATGTGGTGATGCGGCCGCTTTACCAGGAAGTGGTGCTGCCCAACCTGGCTTATATTGGCGGTGGCGGCGAATTTGCTTACTGGCTTGAGCTGAAAGCCAATTTCGATTTTTATGGGGTTGATTTCCCGATACTGATCTTGCGCAACTCGGGGTTGATCGTAGATAAAAAGTCGGCTGATAAATGGAAGAAGACGGGTTTTGGCATAGCCGACCTGTTTAAACCCACCGAGGTGTTAAAGACCGAATGGGTAAAACAGCATACCCAAACTGACCTGAGCATCAGCAAGGAGTGGTTTGAACTGCAACATATTTTTGATGGCCTGAAACAGCGTGCCGCTGAAATAGACCCAACATTGGCTCCATCAACCGAGGCGATACAGTCGCGCTTAAAACACGCTATGGATAACTTAGAGCGCAAGTTGCTTAAAGCAGAAAAGCGTAAGCACGAGGTGAGCCTTTCGCATATCGAACATATCAAAAACCAGCTCTTCCCCAATGGCGGCCTGCAGGAACGGAGTGAAAATATCGCGTTGTTTTATGTGGCTTACGGCCAGCAACTGATCGATGACCTGATAGAGAAATTTGAGCCTTTGGCATTTAAGTTTGCGGTGATTACGGAATAGTTATTTAACTATATTTACTCTGCGCTAATTGCGGAAGCGGAATGAATCAAGTAATGATTATTTTTAAAATCAAAAAGATGGGAAACAAAATTCAAACGGCATTGAAAATTCTAATTTTTACGCTGTTGATTATACAGTGTAGTTTATGCTTTTCACAGGTTAATGATTTTGATGGTAAACCTAAGACTTTCTGTTGGACATATGATCATAATAATGATAGCTTCCTTTGGTTAGGATGTATTATCTATTCAAAAGAAGTTTATGGTCAAGTTAGGTGGGATGATAAAAAATTCTTTTTAGAGGTTACTGGAACATTCCAAAAAAATGCCAGCATTCCAGGCGATATTAATAGCTCAATCGAAGCTTACATAAAAAAGAACAAAAAGATCGATTTCACCTCACCCAAAGCAACACTTTTCCTTGACCGTTTTGTAAAGAATACTAATATTGTTATGGGTTTAATTTTTGAACCTGTTGAATCAGACAATTCAGTTAATGCCATGAAAGCTTTGGAGAATAAAATATTGAAAGATCCAAGCCTTTCGACTATATACAAATCTTATATCCCTGAACATCAGGACATGAGCATTTTATCTTCGGGTGAAGGAATTGCATTATATTTTCAGATGGCCTATTATTTAACAACATTAGATGATAAAAAAAACATACAAACCATTAAAGCTTTGTTGTAGAGAGTAAATTGACCCCATTTAGTTCAGATTTATAATATCTATCGTAGACCACCTATCGTGCAGAGGTTGCTTCGTTCCTCGCAATGACGCGGTGGTTAGTTCTCCTCCACATACTTCTTAAAATTATCCATAATGGCCTGCCAGCCGCCGCGCTGCATTTCGATGGGATTTTGCGTTTCCGGGTCGAAGGTTTCGGTTACGGTGGTTTGGTCGTCATCATCGGACGCGAAGGTGATGATGACTTTGCGGCCATCGCCTAAGCTGTAGGTGATCAGTTTATGGTCGATCACTTTATCGTACACGCCGGCAAACTCAAAGCTAAAGCTGCCATCTTTGGCGGCCATGGTGGCGCTGAACTTACCGCCTGTGCGCGGGTCGTTGGTGGCGGCGGGGCAATGCCAGTCGGGCGAGGCGAAGTTCCATTGGGTGATGTGCTCGGGCAACGTCCACATTTGCCATACGATCTCGATGGGCGCGTTTACGGTGGCTTGTACGGTGATTGGTTCCATATGGGGTGGTGATTTGTTGAGCGAGTTTACGGATTAATGTTTGAAAGTTGAAATGTTGGAAGGTTTTAAAGTTGGATATTTCGTTAGAATTTGCTATATTGTATGGAATAGCGAGTTGTGAATGGTGAGCGGTGAATAGAGTGAAAAGTTTTTTAAAAATACCTGTTTTTACCTGTTTTTTGGAAAGCGGGAAGCTTGAAGCACGAAGCCGGAAGCAAAATAAGTTCTTTGAAATATACCCATAAATACCCATGTTTTTGGCGGTTGTCATTGCGAGGTACAAAGCAATCACAGAGAAAGGTGTGGAAGCGACATGGTGCCGAAATATCAATTCGAGACCTATCCGCAGGGATTGCCACACTCGCGCTCGCAATGACAAAATAAAAAACACTTATAAATACCCATGAGAAAAACATAAAGCTAACTTTGCCGCATGACTTTTTCGGAACCTGAATTAAGGACTTTTACGGAGGAAATATTTTTGGCCATGGGCTGTAGCAACGCGCATGCGCATTTGGCTGCCGATGTGCTGCTACGCGCCGATATGCGGGGCATCGACTCGCATGGTGTGGCACGTTTAAGCGGCTACGTGCGCCTTTGGGAAAAGAAACGCATCAATACCACACCCGATATCAAAATAGTACACGAGACGCCTACCACGGCCACGGTTGACGGTGATGCCGGGCTGGGCTTGGTGGTAGCGCCCTTCGCCATGCAGGTTGCGATGGAAAAGGCAGCGCAATACGGCTCGGGATGGGTAGCGATACGCAATTCCAACCATTTTGGTATTGCGGGCTACCATGCCTTGTTAGCTGTAGAAAAAGATATGATCGGCTATACCATGACGAATGCCAGTCCGCTGGTGGCGCCCACCTTCTCGAACGAGCGGATGCTGGGCACAAACCCGATATGTTACGCTTTCCCCGCGGGCAAGTACCCGCCCGTGGTGGTAGATATGGCGACTTCGGCGGCAGCCAACGGCAAACTGGAAATAGCCCAACGCGCGGGCAAACCCGTGCCGGAAGGCTGGATACAGGATAAATCGGGGAATTTTACCACCGACCCGCACGCGCTAAAAACCGGCGGTTCGTTGTTGCCCCTGGGCAGCGACAGAGAACATGGCAGCCATAAAGGTTTTGGGTTGAGCGCTACAGTGGATATTTTATCGGCAGTGCTTTCGGGCGCTAATTATGGACCTTGGGTGCCGCCTTTCGTTTCGTTTTTGGATCCACCCGACGACCCGGTAGGTTTGGGCATCGGTCATTTTTTAGGTGCGATGCGGGTGGATGGCTTCAGGCCGATAGATGAGTTTAAGGCCAATATGGACAACTGGATACATCGTTTTAAATCGGCGCAGCCGATTAATGCAAACCAACCCGTCATCATCCCCGGCGAGCCTGAACTGGAAGCCGAAATTGAGCGGAAAAAGAATGGCATCCCGTTGGTGAACGCGGTGGTGAAGGATTTGAATGTGCTGGCGGAAAGGTTCGGGATAGAGAAACTAATGTAAGAGGGAAGACGGAAAATGGAAGATGTGAAAAGAGCATATCCTCACACATCTTCCATCTTACATTTTACATCTTCCCTTATCAATGTATCCCCCTGAACAGCCTGCTCCAGCGTATTTTGTTGAGGAAACCGCCGTTATCGTCCCAACTCATCCAGATGAAGAGGGCCTTTCCAACAATATGATCTTCGGGAACGAAGCCCCAGAAGCGTGAGTCTTCACTGTCGTGGCGGTTATCGCCCATCATCCAGTAATAGTTCATTTTAAAGGTGTAGGTATCGGTTTTAACGCCGTTTATGAAAATATCGTTGCCTTTTATCACCAGCTTATTGCCTTCGTACACTTCAATGCAGCGGCCATAAACAGGTAAGGTAAGGCTATCCAGTTTTACTGTCCAACCGGCTTTGGGTACAATTATCGGCCCAAAGTTATCTACGTTCCATTTGTAATCGGGCATTTTATGCAGCACGTAAAACTTAGGGTATTTATCGGGAAATACCGGGTACATCGGGTCGTCGGCATAGCCCTGTGTTATTTTTGGTGAAACCGACTTGATATACGAATAGCCCCTTAATGTATTTGCCGATTCCTGCGTCATGCTGGCGCCGGGAACCTGATCATAAAAAGTGATTTTAAGCTCCTCGTTTACTTTGGAGTTGATCTGCTCTTCGGTTTTTGTAGCGATATCATAATTCATTTGTTCGCCGGGTGGGTTTGGCGCGGCCTTGCCATTTACATACACCTGCGCCCCTACTACTTTCAAGGTATCGCCGGGAATGCCCTGACAGCGTTTGATATAGTTTTCGCGCTTATCTACCGGGCGGTACAACGGTGAGTCGGCATCCATGGGGTAGTTAAATACTACCACATCGCCGCGTTTAACTTCGCTAAGTCCCGGTAAACGGTGGTAAGGCAGTTCCCAGCCATCCCAATAGGCCTTGGTATTTAGCAAAGGCATGGTATGGTGTGCAAACGGAAAGGCGATAGGCGTCATGGGTGTGCGCGGGCCGTAGTTTACCTTGCTCACAAACAGAAAGTCGCCAACTAACAGCGAGCGCTCCATGGATGGTGTTGGGATGGTATAGGCTTCGATGAAGAAGGAACGTATGAGAGTAGCAGCGATGACCGCGAAAATGATAGCCTCAGTCCACTCCTGTCCGGATGATTTTTTTAGATGAGCCTTATGTTTTTCTTTAAACTCAGGGTTGCATGATGCCCCAATAAATTTGGTTTCTTTGTCTGTGCCCCATTTTGGTAAAAAGTAGAAACCAAATATTATTCCGGCTGCCCATTCAGACAGTTTGAATTTCCCATAGCATTTAAAAAAATCGATAGCTATGCCAATAGCGAACAGCAAATTTATGCCCGGGATAAGCATGAGTATGATCCACCACTTTGGCTTCTCGCTTATTTCTATCATGATATAGAAATTGACCAGCGGTATAATGGCCAACCAGCCCGGTTTATTGGCTTTTTCGAATAGTTTCCATAAACCGAAGCACGGGAGTGCGTAGAGCAATATAAATGCTAAAATAAATCCTACTATATTCACAATATTGTTTCTTAATTATTTATAAATCACTTAGCGTCAAAATTAAACATATCCTTTGCAGTAAAAAATCCTTTTTTACCTTGTATCCATTCGGCGGCCAGTACAGCACCAAGTGCAAAGCCCGAGCGGTTATGCGCGGTATGTTTAAATTCGATGGTATCAATTTCCGAATCGTATATTACGGTATGGGTGCCGGGCACGCTATCTATCCGCAACGATTCGATGAGTAATTGATCAGGTTTTAATTGGTCCAATATATCGCTGTTATCGTTCTTATCCAGCGTGTTTACCCATTCGTTTTTGGTATCGAGATTGTCGATTATACCCTCGGCTATCGTCATGGCTGTACCGCTTGGCGAATCGAGCTTTTGGGTATGGTGTATCTCCTCAACCTGTACATCGTAGTACGGGTATTTATTCATCAATTTGGCCAGCACTTCGTTTACGTGGAAAAACACGTTTACCCCCACGCTAAAGTTAGACGCATAGATGAGCGCGTTGTTACTGTCCAAACAGCTATCTTTTATTTGTTGGAGTTGGCCGTACCAACCGGTAGTACCTACCACAATGGGCACACCGGCTTCAAAGCATTTTTTGATGTTGCCCAAAACCGTGTCGGGCGTGCTGAACTCGATGGCTACATCGGCTTTTTGCAGATTTTCGACGGTCAGGTCGTCCAAATTATCGTGGTCGATTGTTAAAACGATTTGATGATGGCGGTCGGTAGCGATCTTCTCGATCATCTTGCCCATTTTACCGTATCCTAATAAAGCGATCTTCATTTTAATAAAAACGTAATTTTTAAACCGGGCGTAAATGTAGTATTAAAATTTGAAGCCAAAACAGGCTGATTTATCATTGTTGGCGTAACTTTAAAACTCAGGTTATCGTCCATACTATAAGAATGGATAAATTTGGCTTCCACATAAGCATCTACCATGTTAATGCCCCATACACCTACAATACCAAAGGCGGAAAGGTCACGGTTGCGCCTTAGCTGATCTTTATAGTCGTATATGGTTTGGTTTGGGATATTGATTATACTACTGCCCTGATAGCTCTTTATTGGTTCCGGTCCTTGCTCGCCATACTCGCGCCATTGCGACTCCGCCAAAAAAAGATTATAGTCGCGTCCGTTCGATATTAAATTGATAACCAGTGCCGTAAGGCCGCCATACAATGCCGGCAGGCGCCACCACAAGCCATGTCTGTTGTAAATTTGTCCCCAACCCGGAAATATAAGCGAACGCATCACGGCCGTGTGCGGGCTATGCGTGCTGTCGGGATGATCGGCAAGGTCTTTTTTTATTTTTGGTTTGAATGGTTTTGAGGTTACGGAATCTTTTTTACGCTGCTGTTCCGCTTTTTTATTTTGATGCAACAATGTGTCGGGCACCTGCGCTTTCGCGGATGAGCAAACCAATAAAAATATGAACAAGAACAGATACCTATACATGTTTACCAATCCAGCATTTCGAGGATGCGGCCAAGGTCGTCTTGCGATAAAAACGGTATTTCAATCGCGCCTTTGCCATCATCATCCAACTTCAATTTTACACGCGCCCCAAATTTGGAAGCCAGATCATCCTGAATTTTTTGCACCTGGAACGATAATGGTTCCGGCTTTTTGCCTTCTTTTCTTGGTACAGCACGTTGCAGATGGCGGGCCATCTCTTCAACTTTACGTACCGACAAGCCATTTTGGATGATCTGTTTGTGGAGATATAACTGCGCGGCAGGGTCATTTATTGTGATGAGTGCTTTTGCATGGCCCATACTGATCTGCCCATCGCGGATGGAAGCCTGTATACCGGGCGGCAATTTCAACAAACGCAGGTAGTTGGTAACGGTAGAACGGTTTTTGCTTACACGGTCGCCAAGCTCTTCCTGTTTCAGGTTGCACTCTTCCATCATACGCTGAAAGCTTAAGGCTACCTCAATGGCGTTCAGGTCTTGTCGTTGTATGTTCTCGATCAGCGCCATTTCGAGCATCTGCTGATCGTTGGCGGTGCGGATATAAGCCGGTATTTGTGTCAGGCCCGCTATTTTTGACGCGCGTAAACGGCGCTCGCCCGATATGAGCTGGTATTTGTTAGCACTTACTTTACGTACCGTGATGGGCTGTATCAAGCCCTGCAGTTTGATTGAGTCGGCCAACTCGCCCAAGGCCATCTCATCAAATTCGGTACGGGGTTGAAAAGGGTTTACTTCAATCTCACTTATCCTGATTTCGTTAACCGAGCCCAATTCATTTACAGTTGGGTTTGGATTACCGGCAACACCTCTGCCGGTATTAGCAGGAGCTGTACCAACATTATCATCGTTTAACAATGCACCCAAGCCACGGCCTAACGCGTTTCTTTTTTCTGAACTCATCTATTCTTTATTCTACAATTTGGGTAGTAACGTTATCCTCGGCTTTAACGAGGCCGTTATTACGCACTATTTCGCGGGCAAGGTTAAGGTAATTGATAGCGCCCTTGCTGTTGGCATCGTGCATGATGACCGATACCCCAAAACTCGGGGCTTCGCTTAAGCGGGTATTGCGTTGTATAATGGTTTCGAAAACGAGGTTCTCGAAATGTGTTTTTACTTCTTCAACCACCTGATTGGACAAGCGCAGGCGCACATCGTACATGGTGAGCAAAATACCTTCTATCTCCAAATCCGGGTTCAACCTGTTTTGAACTATTTTAATGGTATTCAATAATTTGCCCAAACCTTCTAACGCGAAGTATTCGCATTGCACGGGTATGATCACCGAATCGGCAGCCGATAAGGCATTAATCGTAATCAAACCCAATGACGGGGAGCAATCGATGATGATAAAGTCATAATCGTCCCTTACCATATCCAGCACCGCCTTCATTTTGTATTCGCGGTTGGTAAGGTTGATCATTTCTATCTCGGCACCTACCAGGTCGATGTGGGCGGGCAACAGGTCGAGGTTTGGCGTTTCTGTTTTTTGAATAGCTTCACGCGGGTCAATATCATTGATAATGCACTCGTAAATGCTGTTCTTAATGGTACGCGGATCGAACCCGATGCCCGACGTTGAATTGGCCTGGGGGTCGGCATCAACCAATAAAGTTTTATACTCCAACACGGCCAGGCTGGCAGCGAGGTTTATAGATGATGTAGTTTTACCAACACCGCCCTTTTGATTGGCTAAAGCAATAATTTTACTCATTGTGTGTAATTAATTTAAACGCGGAAAAGGCTGTATCTTTGTGCCGGAAAATAAACAGGGGAGTCTATTTTTCGGAGTCTTTTATCCGGGCTAAAGATACAAAATTATCTAATCAGGCAATCGAAACCTTTAGCTAAATACTAACATAGTTTACACAAATGGTTACTATTATTGCGGGCACCAACAGGCCCAAAAGTTCGACGTTAAAGGTTGCAAAGTATTATCAAAAATTATTGGAGCAAAAAGGGGTTACCGCCCATGTGCTTTCGCTGACGGAGCTGCCCGACGATGTCATCGTTAGCGACCAATTTGGCAAGCGCAGTGTGGCCTTCCAAAAGATTCAACAACAAATAACCGATACCAGCAAGTTTATTTTTGTGATACCTGAATATAACGGCAGTTTTCCGGGGGTGTTAAAGGTATTTATAGATGCCTGCGATTTTCCGGGCAGTTTTTATGATAAGAAGTCTGCTTTGGTGGGCATATCATCGGGCAAATACGGCAATATCAGGGGAATCGACCATTTTACAGGTGTTTGCAATTACATGAATTTGCATGTGATGCCGTTGAAGATTCACATCACCAACGTAAAGGAGGAGTTGGATGCCGACGCCGACTTGTTTAAAGAAGACACCCTTAAATTTGTGAACGAGCAGTTAGATAAGTTTATTAAATTTTGAGCTTAAAGCCGAAAGCATAAAGCTTAAAGCGGGTTAAAATCATCTATGTAAAAGCTTTGTATTTTGAGCTTAAAGCGGAAAGCATAAGGCTTAAAGCGAAATGAACAACGTCAATATAAAAAGCCTTTAGCTTTGTGCCTTAAGCTTTCAGCTCACTTCGCGTTTATCATCCTGGCTACTAAAAATGCCGCTGCTGCTGCCAAAGCACCAATAACCACTACTTTTAACGCACCTGTAACCGGTGGCTGGCCTGTTACTTTGCTTTTAAAGAAGCCGAATATAAATAAACAGATGAGGGTTACGCCGCATGAGTAGTATAGTGCTTGTTGTGAATTATTGATAAAAAAATATGGCGATAAAGGAATTATACCACCAACAATATATGATACCCCAATGGTAAAGGCACTCTTGGCTGCGCGGTTGGCTTCGGGTTTTTCGAGGCCGAGCTCAAAACGCATCATAAAGTCGACCCACTTGTCCTTGTCTTTAGCCATCTCGTCGGCTATTTCATTTTGCAGCGCTTCGGACATGCCAAAACCGGCGAATACTTCTTTTACTTCAGCTTTTTCCTGTTCGGGGATGCGTTCCACCTCGGCATACTCGCGGGCCAGTTCGGAGTTGTAATGGTCAACATCGGTACGGCCTGCCAAAAAGCCACCTAATCCCATGGCAATGGAACCGGCAACAATTTCGGCTATACCGGCAACCACAACAATGGACGATGAACTAACCGCGCCCGATAAACCTGCCGCCAAAGCAAAAGGCACGGTTAAACCGTCGGACATGCCAATAACAATATCGCGTATGGTATCTGTGCTTTGTAAATGCTGTTCGTGATGATGCATGGCTAAAATTAAGAAGCTTTATTTAAAACGGCAACGCGCGGCGCTTATTCAGTATGAGTCTTAATAGCTATATTTGTATCAGTATCATCAATCTAACCATTTGAAAGAAATTTTTACGTTCATCTTTCTGCTATCACTTGCCCCTGTTTATGCTCAAAACAGGCCTGACTCTTCCAATACCGACACCTCCAAAAAGCTTACCCAAGTAACCGTACGCGGCTATCTTTCCGAAAGGCCTTTGCTCAATACCCCTGCTTCGGTAGGTGTATTAAGCGCGCAGCAATTGCATTTGCAAACCGATAATTCGTTGGTGAACGCTATGAATACCGTGCCGGGTGTGCGGATGGAAGAGCGTTCGCCGGGGAGTTACCGTTTGTCGATACGGGGAAGTTTGCTGCGGTCGCCCTTTGGGGTGCGCGATGTAAAGATATATTTTGATGAGATGCCGCTAACCGATGCCGGTGGCAATACTTACCTCAACGCCATCGACTTTAACAGCGTGCAGGGTGTTGAGATTTTGAAAGGCCCCGACGGCAGTTTGTTTGGCGCAAACTCGGGCGGGGTGGTTTTGCTGAGCCCGGTGAACAAATACAGTACCGGCGATTTTGCAAGCGGAGGTGTTGATTTTGGCTCGAACCAATTGGTGCATGAGAACACGGCATTTCAGCAACAGCGTGGTAATAACCAACTCAATATTAATCAGGCCTACGAGAGTTATAGCGGCTACCGGCAAAACAGCAGTATGCAACGCAATTTTTTTATGGTGGACGACCAATTGCGTTATGGCGATGCAAATAAGATAAAGGCTATTGGCTTTTACTCGGACCTTTATTACCAAACGCCCGGCGGTTTAACCTTGGCGCAAATGATGGCCGACCCCTCGCAGGCGAGGCTGGCCACGCCTACCATTGCCAGCGCGCAGGCGCTTAATGCGCATATCGAAAGCAAAATGATATACGGCGGCTTAGTTAACGAGGCCAAATTCAGCGATAACCTGCGCAACGTGCTGACGGTGTTTGGCACGCATGTCGACTTTTTGAACCCCTCATTTACGGTGTACGAGCAGCGGGCGGAAAGTACGTTGGGCTTTCGTACCTATTTTGAGCTGTCGGCAAAAAAGGCCGACCCGCTACATTGGAAATTGAATCTGGGTTTTGAGTGGGAACAGACCAACTCCACAATTGGCGATTATGGCAACCATTTGGGTAATAAAGACACCACCCAAACCCGCGACAATATCAACACCAATCAAAACTTTGTTTTTACCCGTTTTACGGCCAACCTCAACAAACAACTCTTACTGGAAGCGGCTTTGAGTCTGAATAAATACAGCTATCAATTCGAGAATTTATATCCCTTAAACCAAACCGCATTTGCCAACCGCCCCTTCGATGCGCAGCTAATGCCGAGGCTGGCACTGGCTTATTCCATCACCAATAACTTTGTGTGGCGGGCATCGCTAAGCCGGGGTTACTCTGCCCCTGCCACGGGCGAGATACACCCTACCGACCACAGCATTAACACCACTTTGCAAGCCGAAGACGGCTGGAACTATGAAACGGGCTTCCGCTTGCAAAATGCAAATGAAAGCGCTTTTTTGGATGCCTCGGTGTTTTATTATGATTTGAACAATACTATTGTGCCGCGGCAAAACCCCAACGGCACTACGTATTATGTAAACGCCGGTGGTACCAACCAGCCGGGTTTTGAATTGTACTTTACGGACTGGCTCATCGGCCAAAACAGTACCGGTTTTGTGCGCGGGCTGCAACTGAACGAGAGCTATACCTACAGCGCTTTTACCTTTCGGGATTATGGGGACGGGGTGAACAATTACTCGGGCAATAACCTTACAGGCGTGCCTCGCCAGGTGGCGGTTACCAGTTTTAACCTGTTGCTGCCGCAGCAACTGTACTTTTTTATACAGCATAACTTTACGGATAAACTGCCGCTTAACGATGCCAACACGGTATATGCCAGCAGCTATAACCTGCTCGAAATAAAGTTGGGCTGGAAACATACACTCAACACCAAAACCCGCATCGAAATATTTGCCGGCGGCGACAACCTGCTGAACCAGCAATACAGCTTGGGCAACGATATCAATGCGGCTGCCAGTCGTTACTATAACCCGGCGCCATTGCGCAATTATTTTGCGGGGATGAGTGTGAGGTTTTGAGGGTGGTAAATTTTGAAAAAGCGGGTAAATTTTCTTACCTTGTGTGTGATTGGGATTGCACCGATTGTAAGTGATTGCACTGATTTTTATTAAAATATTTCTTACAATTTCCCCCCTGCTTTGAGTGGCAGTTGCAGTGGTGAGTGGCAGTGAGAAAGATAGGGTCTTTAAAAATACCTACTTTTACCCCCCCGTGTTTGAGTAGCAGTTGCAGTGGTGAGTGGCAGTAAGAAAGAAAGGTTCTTTAAAAATACCTACTTTTTCCCCCCGGTTTTGGCAAAGCGCAGAGGGCGCGGCGCAAAGCGTGTGGAGATGATTATTTGAAAAAACCTACTTTTACCCCCCCCCACTCAAGGATTGAATGATTGATTGACTGAATGATTGAATAAAGTTAGTTCTTTAATATACCTACTTTTACCCCCCTGCCCTGTTAGCCACCAGGAAATGAAAAATATACATTTTAGATGCAAAACATTGTAATACAAGGTATTATATCGAAAACCTCATCCAACCATTGCCTTCGTAGCCGAAGATGAACTGTTTGGGGTTGATGATCTCTGCGAGGATCTCGATGGAGTCGACGATACGGGGGCCGGAGCGGTTGAAATATTGGTTGCCATCGGCAATGTAAAGGTGGTTGTTTTTTACGGCCTTCATGTCGGCAAATCCCGGCAAGGAGAGCATGACGTTGATCTCTTTTAGCGTGCGTTGGATATCGAAGCCGCAGGGGGTGATGATAATGATGTCGGGGTCGGCAGCTTGCAGAGTTTCCCAGGTGATAAAGGGCGAGTGCTTGCCATTAACGGCCAAAACGGATGTACCGCCGGCTATATCGACCATTTCGGGAACCCAATTACCGGCTACCATGAGCGGTTCCATCCATTCGATACAGGCTACGGTGGGTTTATTATTTATGTATTTTAACTTATGGCGGATAATATCTATGCGTTCTTCGAGGCTTTCGATGAGCAGCTTGCCACGTTCGGGAACGTTGAGCTTTTTGGCGATAAGGATGATGTCGGAAAAAATATCGCCGAGGGTATTGGGTTGTACGGATATGATCTCGGCTTGTTTATCGAGCAGGTTTTCGAGGGCCAGTTCAACATCCTTTAGGCTTACGGCACATACCTCGCACTGGGCTTGGGTAAGTACAATGTCGGGGTTAAGTTGTTTGATGACCTCCTGGTTGATGGTATAAATGGAAAGAGCATCGGTAAGTATTTCTTTTACCTGTCGGTCAATCTCTTTACTGCTTTCGGCGGGCATAAACCTTACGTCCGAGCATTGCGGCAAACGCTTAACTGATTCGGGATAATCGCACTCGTGCGAACAGCCAACGAGGTTTTGTTCGAGGCCCAGGGCACAAACAATTTCGGTGGTTGCTGCCAATAATGAAACAATTTTCTTTTGGGGCGTTATATACATCGGGGCAAATGTACAAACAAAAACAAATGCGGCAGGTTAAAGGCAACAAAAGGTGCAAAAAGCCTGTATAACGTATATTAATTAACATTGGGCCTTAAAATGGGGATAACTTTTTAACCGATAACCATCGCTTAGGTTTATTTTTGCTACGGTGCGGATACTCTGATTTTTAATGAAGGCTGTTATATTTATTTGGGGAATTGTGATGTGTATGCTGCTTACTTCGGTGAGTGTTGCGCAGACATGTACAGGCAGCCTTGGCGACCCGGTAGTACATATCGATTTTGGATCCGGAACCAATGTACAGGGACCCGCATTGCCATCCGGTATTACTACCTATAGTTATGTGACCGGCAAACCTAACGACGGACAATATACCATAGCAAGCTCGACCGCGGGCATGTTCAGCAGTTGGTTTGTGGTGAACAGCGACCATACCGGTAATGCCGGTGGATACATGATGATAGCCAACGCGTCATATACTCCGGACGTATTTTATATCGACACCATTAAAGGGCTTTGCCCTTCCACCACTTACGAATTTGCAGCCTGGGTAATGAACCTGAACATGGTGGAGGCTGCTACTGCCAAGTTCAGTTTACCTAACATTACGTTCAGCATCGAACTCTCCAATGGTACGGTTTTACAAACCTATTCAACCGGTAATATACCACAAACCACCAGCCCTACCTGGATACAGTATGGTTTGACTTTCGCCACACCATCAAACCAGAACACGGTTATTGTAAAGATGACCAATAACGCGCCGGGTGGCGCAGGCAACGATATTTTGCTGGACGATATCACCTTCAGACCCTGTGGCCCTATTATGGTTACGGGGTTTGGTTCGGCGGCATCGTCAACTTATAACAACTGTACAGCCAACCCTCAAAAAGATACACTGAGTGCACATGTTTCGACAGGCTACGTGACCCCGGCCTATAAATGGCAACTGAACACGGGCAGCGGCTGGACTGATATACCGGGCGCTCTTGGCACGCAGTACATATTTAATCAGCCAACCGCTGTGGGCACCTATCAATACCGGCTTGCCAGTGCCGAAGCGGCCAATATCAGCACATCAAACTGTTTGGCGGTATCAAATATCACCACGCTTACGGTAACACAAACGCCGGGGGCAACAGCATCTGCCAACGGGCCCATATTGTGCGAGGGGCAAACCTTAAATTTAAGCGCCACGGGCGGGTCATCCTATAGCTGGACAAACCCGGCCGGCGTTGTGTTTAGTACAGCGCAAAACCCAAGTATCAGCAATATCGCGCTAACGCAACAAGGCAAGTACACGGTTACCGCCAGCCTTAACGGTTGCAGCAGCCAGGCCAGTGTTACCATTAGCGTGCAGCCGAAAATTACTGCAAAAGTTAATGCCGATACCACCATTTGTTTGGGCGGGAGCGCTAAACTGACCGCGAGCGGCGGCTTTCGATATTTGTGGAGCCCTTCAACCGGGCTATCGAACGATACGATTGCCAACCCTGTTGCTACGCCAACTGTTACGACAACTTATACCGTTATAGCTACCAATGCCAATTGCAGCAGTTCGGTAACGGTGAATGTGATACAACCGCCGGTTATCAGTGCCGGAGGGAACAAAAAGATAATTGAAGGCCAAATTGTGAAGTTGAGCGCTACTGCCACGGGAACTAACCTGAAGTATTTATGGACACCGTCGACGTATTTAGACAATCCAAATGTATTGACCCCAAATGCCTCGCCGCCAACGGATATAACTTATACCCTGCATGTAACATCGCCCTGTACAACGGTAAGCGATACGGCACAGGTAAAAGTGTATAAAAAGATAGTGATACCGAGCGTATTTTCGCCAAATGCGGATGGCATAAACGATACCTGGTACATCATAGGATTAGACGCTTACTCCGAAAGTTTGCTAACTGTTTACACACGCAGCGGGCAGAAAGTATTTACCAATATTGGCGGCAGCATTGCCTGGGATGGCACCTACAACGGAAAATTACTACCTGATGGAGTTTATTACTATGTTATCGACCTGAAAAACTCGACCCCAATGCTGTCGGGCTATATTACAATTTTGAAGTAGTTAAGCCGCGTCGTTTTGCTTTAGCAAACGGATGATCTGCACAAAGCGGCGCCGATATTTTTTATCCATGGCTGTGATGGTTACCGCATGCTCTTTACCGGATGTTGAATGGATAAACGTGGTTTCGTTGTTTTGGTTGCTTACGATGATACCGATATGGCCTATTTTGCGGCTACGCTTACTGGTGCCGGTAAACAGTATCACATCGCCGGGCTTTGCATCCTGCAACAATATTTTTTCGCCGTACGATATAAACTCGCATGATGAACGCGGAACCGGTATGTTGAAGTTTTTAAAGACATAGCTTACAAAACCCGAGCAATCGAAACCGTACAGCGGATTTGACGAAGCGAAGTGATAGTGCGTGCCCAGTAAAGTTTGGGCGAAGGACAGCAATTCTTCGGGACAAAGGGAGGATGACTGGTCATCGCCGGCTACGGTTTTTGTATGGTTAACGGGTTTATCAAAAGCCGATGCATACAAGTGCAGGGTACTTAAACAGATAATGGCAGCTAAAAGGGGAAGTTTTAGTTTCGTCATATATACTTTGCTCGCAAGTTATTGCTTTTACGTTTTTGAGCAAAGTAAGGTTGGTGTTAAAGTTTCAACAAAAAACGGCAGTTATTAACATATGCGCAAAGCGCATGGAGCAGAGCGCATAGTGTTTCTCTGTTTTACGCTTTGCTCCATGCGCCTTGCGCTTTGCTATTCCAGCAAAAGCGGGTCGCTATCGTCTTCGGTGAGGCTTAATTGTATGGCATCGCTGCCCGCAATGCCATCAACCGAACCGCGGATATGCGTGGCGTTGAGCAGTACTTTGTCAAGCTGTTTTTCACGGGCTTTCCACAGACGTTCCATGGTTTCTCGTTCTTTAAGGATAGACATGCGCATATCCATAAAGCCTTCGCGGATGGCTTTCCACTGGGCGGCAAACTCCGATCCCGTAAGGTAATCGTACAGCAGGTGCATTTTATCGCCCTTGTTTTCCTGCGATTTGGTGGCATTATACAGGCGCAAAATACCATCGCGCAAAACATAGGCTACGGCTTTAACCTCTTCGAACGAGCAAATCCACACGCCGTCTTTCTCGCCAAAACAATCCATTCCCTTGGGATAGCACTGGGTTACGATAACCGCGACATCCACACCAATATTGCGCATGTCCTTTTTCAACTTCTCGATCCATTCCATCGAAAAGGCTGTGGTGCGTTTACTTTCGTAGATAATTTTGCCGCACTCCTGCCCAAACTGGTTACGCACCACTTGTACACAATCGGCACCGCGTACGCCTTTGCCTACTTCGCTAATCACATCAAACGGGAAACTGCTGCGCAGCAGGTCTTCCAGTATCAGTTCCTGCACTTCGCCTTGTAACTGCATGGAGCCCTGCTCGGCTTTGCGTTTCATTTCTTCAACCAGCTTATTCTGATCTTCTATTTTCTTTTTGTACTCCATTATCAGTAACTGGTGCTCGGTATCTTTTACCAGGCTTTTTTCGGCTTCCTGCTTACGTATCTGTTCGGCGAGTTGGTCGCGTTGTTCCTGCAGTTTGCGCTGCAGCTGCAGTTCCATTTCTTCTTCCTTGTTTTTAAGCTCCTGCTCGCGCTTTAAAAATTCCAGCTCTTTTTGCCGCGATAGCTTGAGTTTTTCTTCGGCATCCTTACTGTTGTTCTCCAGCATTTTGAGCTGGTTCTCAAAATCGGCGGCTATGGTTTTACGCAGGTTTTCTTCGAGGCTTAGTTGGAGCGCCTTTTTTTCGTCGGCGAGTTTTTGTTCAAATGCCTGCAATTGTTGTTGCTCCTTTTTGCTGAACTCGTCGAGCTTGCGCATGTATTCGTCTTCCTTTTGTTTGGTGAAAGAAAGCATTTTTTCGCGCAGCTCTTTTTTATATTCCTCGGTCATGGCTTCCTCCAATGGGAAAACCGTACCGCAGCTTGGACACTTAACCTCTGTAGCCATAGTTCAATTTTGTAATGATGAAGATAGGATTTTTTATTTACGACAGCAATTTCAACACATCCAGCCTATCCTTTGCCAGTTGCAGTTTGAGTTCGTCCAGCGATTCGAATTTAAAGTCGCTGCGCACAAAATGGTGGAAATTGATGCGGATGGTTTGCTCGTAAATATCATGGTCGAAGTCAAAAATATTGACCTCGATATTGCGCGTCATCCCATTAATGGTTGGCCGGTGGCCGATGTATGCCATCCCCTGGTAAAGCTTATCGCCCACGTTTACCGTTACCGCGAAGATGCCGTCGGCAGGGATGAGTTTGTAGGTTTCGCCAACGAGGATATTTGCGGTTGGGTAACCAATCTGCCGGCCTATCTGGTCGCCGCGAATAACTTTGCCGCTGATAAAAAACGGATAGCCCAGATATTGGTTTGCGAGGGCAATTTGATCGCTTAATAAAGCTTCGCGTATTTTGGTGGAGCTTACGGCAACATCGTTAATGTCTTGCTCCGGTATTTCTATCACATCGTATTCAAACTCTTTACTCAGGCGCTGCAGATCTTCGAGGCCACCTTTACGGTCTTTGCCAAAACGGTGGTCATAGCCGATAACAATCTTTTTTACGCCGATACGCGCAACTAACACATCGTGGATATACTCCAATGCCGAAAGGTTACTAAAATCGCGGGAGAAGGGCGTAACGATTAAATGATCAATACCGAGACCCTCAAGTAATTGAGCTTTCTCATCGATGGTGGTGATGAGTTTGATATCCTGATCTTCGGGGTGCAATATCATGCGCGGGTGCGGGAAGAAAGTGAGGATAACCGTTTCGCCGCCGGTTTGCTTCGCCAGCTCGCACAGGGTAGCTATAATTTTGCGGTGGCCAATGTGTACGCCATCAAATGTACCAATGGTAACTACGGCATTTTTTACCGGTTTAAAATCGTTAATATTATGGTATATCTTCATGATGGTACAACGTGGCGAACCCGCTTATGGTTGCAAAATTAGCTTATTTTAGTTCTTCGGGTTGTGTTTTTTGTTCGCGGATATGGTTTACCAGTTCCAACACCTCAAACGCGTCATCCAGCTTAAAATTGCCGCTGCGGGTACGGCAAAGTTTTGATAAATAAGCCCCGTTATTTAGCGCCTTACCAAAATCGCTTACCAGAGAGCGGATGTAGGTGCCTTTGCTGCATACCACCCTAAAATCAACTTCGGGCAGGGCAATGCGGGTAATTTCGAAAGCGCTGACTGTTACAAAACGAGTGCGCAGCTCCACTTCTTCGCCACGGCGGGCTTTTTCGTACAGACGTTCGCCATTTATTTTGACGGCTGAATGCGCAGGTGGATATTGCTGTATATCGCCGGTAAATTGGGCTGTGGCCGCGTATACTTGTTCTTCGGTAATGTTGCTGATATCGAAAGTGGCATCAGCATCGGTTTCCATATCGTATGATGGCGTCGATTCACCTAACACCATTGTACCGGTATATTCTTTTTCTTCGGCCTGGAAAGTGTCAATCTGTTTGGTGAGTTTGCCTGTGCAGATGATGAGCAGGCCTGTAGCCAACGGATCTAACGTGCCTGCATGGCCCACTTTTAGTTTGAGCGGTTTTAGCGAGTTGCGTATTTTGCCCACCACGTCGAAACTGGTCCAGTTATAGGGCTTGTTAATGAGCAGCAATTCGCCTTCAGCAAAGTTAAAGGGACGGAATTTTGAGACAGGAGTATCCAAACAGATTTAAATAAAATGCAAAGATACTTAGAAAACGCTTGTTACGAAATGAACTTGGTGAGGCAAAGCACGATCACTATTATCCCTGCCAATATCCTATAGTAACCAAACAGTTTAAAGCCTTTCTTCTCCAAAAAGGTAATAAAGCTTTTGATGGCCAACATGGCTACGATAAAAGCGATGATATTACCGATGATCAAAAACTTTGCCTGGTCGCCGGTAAATAATTGCGTATGCGTTTTGTGGAAATCCCAAAGGTCTTTTACGGTAGCGCCAAACATGGTTGGTACTGCTAAAAAGAATGAAAATTCGGCGGCAGCTGTACGGCTCAATTTTTGGCTCATACCACCAACAATACTTGCGGCCGAACGCGAGATACCTGGTATAACCGCCAAACATTGAAACATACCTACTTTTAAAGCGGTTGCATAATTGATGTTTTCTTCTTTTTCGATGGTAGGTTTATTGAACCATTCATCGACAAACAACAGGATTATACCACCGACTAAAAACGAAATACCAACCACAAGCGGGTTTTCAAGCAACATGTCGATTTTCTTTTTAAAAAGTACACCGACAATAACCGCAGGTATTACACCGACTACCAGTTTATAATAAAAGTCAATCGATTTGAAAAAACGCTTGAAATACAATACCACTACCGAAAGTATAGCGCCTAACTGGATGACTACTTCGAAGAGTTTTACAAACTCATCTTTCTCGATACCCATCAGCGAGCTGGCAATAATCATGTGGCCGGTTGAAGATATGGGCAAAAATTCGGTAATGCCTTCTATGATGGCGAGGATAATAACCTGTAAAAAGTTCATGTTTTATTTGCTTTTAGATTTTTTGAATATCGCGATGAAACCTATGGCAAAACCACTTAATACTACCAACGGGGCCAATACTATTTTACGCCACTCGTAAATGTCGGTGGTGCCGCTCATCAGCGCAAAGCCGAAAAAGATTACCGCGATGGCTACCAGTGTTAACTGGTAATTTTGCTTACCGAACACAAACTGGATAGGCGTGTGGGTGATTTTTGCTTGGGTTGCTTTAGCATCTGTTGTTTTAACAGGTTGCGCAACGATGGGTTTAACTGGTTTTTGTGCCATTATCTGTAAAGATCGTAAATTTTTAAACGTAAGAATTTGTTTACCGCTAAATAGGTGCTAAAGCCCGAAATAAATATGCCGATGCCGATGACACCTAAAAACACGATGCCGAACTCATAATAATTTTGCAGGATGATGAGATCGGGTATTTGCTGGTAGGCAAGGTATAACAGGCCCATCAGCAACATAATGGCGATGAGCGCGCCCAGCAAACCATGCCATATACCATACAGCAAAAACGGTTTGCGGATAAAGCCTTTGGTAGCGCCAACCAATTGCATGGATTTGATGAGAAACCTTTGCGAATAAATGGCCAGGCGTATAGTATTATTAATGAGCGCAAGCGACACCACCAAAAATATGATGGTAAAGCCTAATATAATGATGCTGATGGTCGCTATACGGTCGTTCATGAGGTTGACGAGCGATTGCTGGTAGATAACCTCTTTAACCAGCGGGTTTTTTATCAGCTTAGCTTTAAATTGGGTGATGCTGGCATTGTTGGCATAATCGGCCTTGAGGTACACATCGATAGATGAGAGTAAGGGGTTATATCCCAAAAACTTTACAAAATCTTCGCCCAGGTCTTTTTGAAGGTTACGGGCGGCCAGTTCTTTACTGACATATTGGGTTTGTTTTACTTCGGGTTCGCTATCCAGTTGTTTTTGCAGTTGCAGTACATCGGTTTCGCGGGCGGCATCGTTAACTATGATATTGAGTACAATGTTCTCTTTAACGTAACGCGACAGATTATTAAAATGTACCAGGATGAGGCCTAACAACCCAAGCATGAGCAACACCAGCGCAATACCAAATACCGTTGATATGTAAATGGACTTCGTTTTTTTTGCCGATACGCTTGGTTCAAATTCTTCCATGGATGCCTGTTAGTGCTGCGAAATTAAAAAACCCCGGCATAAAGGTAAAATATAATTCTGTTTAAATTATATGGCATCAAAAGGATAGCGTTGTTTTTAACATAAATTAACTTGGGTTGGTTGATTGGTGAACAGCTAAAACTCTTTGATGTGATGCTGGCTATCCGGCTATTTGATTGTTAGGTCATTTGCATATCCGCACATTTACTCATTTGCACATAAATAGCCACATCTTCCATCTTAGGTCTTCCATCTTCCATAAATCCTGTGGATTTTATTATTTTCGCAGCTTATACGGAATAAAGCGAAATGGATTATCAATTTAAAGATATAGAGAAAAAGTGGCAGGCGTTTTGGGCGGCTAACCAAACTTTTAAGGCCGACAATGAGTCGTCCAAACCCAAGTACTACGTGCTGGATATGTTCCCCTACCCTTCGGGCGCAGGGCTGCACGTAGGTCACCCGCTTGGTTATATCGCTTCGGATATCTTTTCGCGCTATAAACGCTTAAAGGGCTTTAACGTATTACACCCTATGGGTTACGATTCGTTTGGTTTACCTGCCGAGCAGTACGCTATACAAACGGGGCAACACCCGGCAATCACTACCGAAGAAAATATTGCCACCTACCGCCGCCAGTTGGACCAGATCGGCTTTTCGTTCGACTGGAGCCGCGAGGTTCGCACCAGTTCGCCGGGATATTACAAGTGGACGCAGTGGATCTTTATGCAGTTGTTCAACAGTTGGTACAATAAAGATGCGGACAAGGCGGAATCTATCGATGTCCTCGTAAAGAAATTTGAAAGCAATGGCTCAGCAGGTATTGATGCCGTTTGCGATGATGATACCCTGAGTTTTACCGCCGCTGAATGGAAGGCGATGAGCCACGATGAGCGACAATCCGAATTGTTAAAATACCGCCTTACTTACCTGCGCGAAAGTACCGTGAACTGGTGCGCCGCTTTAGGTACTGTATTAGCTAATGATGAAGTGAAAGATGGCTTTAGCGAGCGCGGCGGCTACCCCGTTGAACAAAAGAAAATGATGCAATGGAGCATGCGCATTACCGCTTATGCCGAGCGCCTGCTGCAAGGCCTGGATAAAATTGACTGGCCCGACCCGCTGAAAGAAATGCAGCGTAACTGGATTGGGAAGAGTATTGGCGCGATGGTGAAGTTCCCATTAGAATCAAGAGTCAAGAATCAAGAGTCAGGAGCGGAAATTTCTTATTTAGAGGTATTTACCACAAGGGTTGATACCATCTTCGGCGTATCGTACATGGTGATAGCGCCTGAGCATGAACTGGTGCAGGCCTTGACTACGCCCGAACATAAGGCAGGTATTGATGCCTGCATTGCCCAAACCAAAAAGAAAAGCGAGTTGGACCGCATGGCCGATACCAAAACCATTAGCGGTGCTTTTACGGGAAGTTATGTTGTGAACCCGTTGAACGGTGATAAAGTGCAGGTTTGGATAGCCGATTATGTGCTGGCCGGATATGGTACAGGCTGCGTGATGGGCGTACCATCGGGCGATCAGCGCGATTATTTATTTGCCAAGCATTTTAATTTGCCCATTATCCCCATCATCGACATACAGAACATCGAAACCGAGGCCGACCCTACCAAAGAAGGGAAATACATCAACTCCGGTTTTATTAACGGCATGGGGTATAAAGAGGCCACTGCGGCCGTTATTGCTAAATTAGAAAGCATGGGCATGGGCAGCGGTAAAATAAACTACCGCATGCGCGATGCTATTTTTGGCCGCCAGCGCTACTGGGGCGAGCCGGTGCCCGTTTATTTTAAGGACGGGTTGCCTTATTTGATTAAAGAAGAAGAATTGCCTTTGGTATTGCCCGAGGTGGATAAATATTTACCTACCGAAAGCGGTGAGCCGCCTTTGGCAAGGGCCGAAGGCTGGAGGTACTCCGCGGACGCCGCCTATGAACTAAGCACCATGCCGGGTTGGGCAGGTAGCAGTTGGTACTGGTACCGCTATATGGATGCACAAAACGATACAGCGTTTGCATCCGAAAAGGCGATAGCTTATTGGAAAGATGTTGACCTGTACATCGGCGGGAGCGAACATGCTACCGGGCACTTGTTGTACAGCCGTTTTTGGAACAAGTTTTTGAAGGACATGGGTTTGGTGGTGGAAGAAGAGCCTTTCAAAAAACTCATTAACCAAGGGATGATTCAGGGGCGAAGCAACTTTGTTTACAGAGTGAGCGATGCTGAGGGTCGTGGAACGAATATGTTTGTTTCGCATGGATTGAAAGCGCAATATCATACTACTCCGATACATGTGGATGTGAACATTGTAGAGAATGATATTCTCGATATTGCGAAATTCAAAAAATGGCGCGATGATTTTGCCGATGCCGAGTTTATCCTCGAAAACGGTAAATACATTTGCGGTGTCGAAGTCGAAAAGATGTCGAAATCCAAGTACAACGTGGTTAACCCGGACGACATTATTGAACGCTATGGTGCCGATACGCTGCGCATGTATGAGATGTTTTTAGGCCCGCTGGAGCAAAGCAAACCCTGGAATACCAATGGCATTGAAGGTGTGTTCAAATTTTTGCGCAAGTTTTGGCGTTTGTTCCATAATGATGCATGGGAGTTCAGTGTTTCTGATAATGAGCCGTCGAGAGCTGAATTGAAATCGCTGCATAAAATCATTTTGAAAGTACAGGAGGATATTGAGCGCTTTTCATTCAATACGTCGGTTTCGAGCTTTATGATAGCGGTAAATGAACTTACTGATCTAAAATGTAACAAGCGACAAATATTGCAGGATATGGTGATTATCCTGTCGCCCTACGCGCCGCATATTTGCGAGGAGTTATGGGTATTATTAGGTAATGCACCGGGCACTTTATCCTACGCAACTTATCCTAAATTTAACCCCGAGTATTTGGTGGAGAATGAGTTTTCGTACCCGATTTCGATCAATGGTAAAACTAAAACCAATATCAATTTTTCGCTGAGTTTGGATGACAAGGAAATCGAAGATCAGATCGTTGCGCACGCCGAACTGCAAAAATACCTTGAGGGGAAGGCCATCAAGAAGGTAATTGTAGTAAAGGGACGCATCATCAATATTGTGATTTAAAACAAATTCGTCAGCATAGTTTTTACAAATGCCCGCGGTAAGCGGGCTTTTTTTTTGTAACATATTTAACAGAATAGGCTATTGTCGTAAATATTTACAATGTACAGGTTATTGGCTGTAACAATTCGCTTATTTTTGCCTCCAATTACAAAAAGAATAAAATGAAACGTTTTTATATACTGATAAGCATACTATTTTTCGCGTTGACCACTAAAGCCCAGCTTGGAGGCGGGTCGGACGTTGTGGGCAGGATACAGGGCGTGGTACTCGATTCCATCACCAAAAAACCTTTAGATTATGCCACGATAGCGCTATTCAGGAGTGGTGGCAAAGTACCATTGAACGGTATTTTAACCGACGAAAAAGGTGTTTTTAAACTAAACAATGTAAAGATAGGCAAGTACAAAGTGGTGATTACTTTTATAGGCTATCCATCAAAAACAGTTGACCCGGTGGTTACCACACAATCGAAGCCCGATTTTAACATGGGGACTATTTTCGTTGCGCCATCGGGCAAAACACTAAAGGCGGTTGAAATTGTGGGTACAGGCCCTATTATCGAAACCAAAATTGACAAGATTGTTTTTAACGCCGAAAAGGACATTACTTCGACAGGCGGAAACGCATCGGATGTGTTGCGCAAAGTACCTTTGGTATCGGTGGACATTAACGGCAATGTTGCCTTGCGCGGCGACCAGAACGTAAAGGTGCTGATCAACGGCAAACCATCAGGCGCTATGGCTAACAATCTGGCCGATGTATTAAAATCTATCCCTGCCGACCAGATCAAAACCGTGGAAGTAATTACTTCGCCATCGGCAAAATATGACGCGGAAGGCTCAGCAGGTATCATCAACATCGTAACCAAACAAAGCAATATTTCGGGCATCAGCGGTTCGGTAAGTGGTGGTGTAGGTACACGCCAAAACAATGGCAACGCCAATTTAAATATCAACCAAAACCGTTTAAGTATAACCGGCAATTTTGGCGGTAACTTTACCTGGCCGCAAACCAGTACCACCAATTCGGGAACTACTTATGATGCGAATGACTATATCAGCACCCCGGTAAGTACAAACCGCATTACCAGGTATGGTTATAGGGGTTCGGGTTCGTTAAGCTACGATTTTAACAGCTTTAACAGTTTTAACTCTAATATCGCCTTGAACCAGGGTGGTTTTAAGGCAGTTGGCGGTGGTACCACAACTGCAGATTTTGCCAATAACATCTTTTCGTACAGTAATAGTGCCGACAGCCATACTACATTCGGTGGTTTTGACTGGAATAATGATTATGTGCATAAATTTAAAAAAGACGGCCATCAGATAGATATCGCGGGTGAATGGAGCCATGGTATTACTGACTTTAACTCGACATCGCTGTATACCACTAACGCGTATGAGACTAACTCTTTAGGTGCCGATCTGATGTCGGTTGACAATGGTGTTAACAATGAATACACCCTGCAGGCCGATTACACCTTACCGGTAAATGATAAATTTAAGATCGAGTCGGGAGGTAAAACTATTATCCGCCGTATAAGCAGCGTATTTGATAATTATAACGGACTGTCGAACGGTGCCGACTTAACTCCACCAAGCGCGTTTACCCATAACGATACGACATCGAACAAATACGACTACAACCAGAATGTTTACGCCGCTTACACGGTGTTAACTTTTACTTTGCCTAAAGCCTATGCATTGCAGTTAGGCGCACGTGTAGAGAATACGCAAATCAATGGCGCACCTACATCGGCTATA
Source organism: uncultured Mucilaginibacter sp. (assembly GCF_903893715.1). Taxonomy (GTDB): domain Bacteria; phylum Bacteroidota; class Bacteroidia; order Sphingobacteriales; family Sphingobacteriaceae; genus Mucilaginibacter. The sequence continues at coordinate 144,776 of NZ_CAITNG010000024.1, read as the reverse complement.
CAAAGTATACCTCCTTTCAGCAACAGCTATACCACTTTTATACCTACAATGGCTGTATCAAAAACCATAGGCAACCAAACCTTTAAGTTGACTTATACCAAACGCATCCAAAGGCCAAGTTTAACTTATTTGAACCCGTTTGTAAATGAAAGTAACGGCACTTCAGAATCGAAGGGTAACCCGCAACTGCAACCCGAGATATCGCAATATGCAGAGTTGAACTATTCTACTTTTATTGGTGCATCTGTCATCAACATATCGACGTATTATAAATATACCAACAACCTGATAGAGGGTATCTTATATCCTATTACGGTTAACAACAAACCAGCTACCCTTACACTTTATCAAAATGTGGGATCGAACAGCTCGTGGGGTGCAAGCTTTTTTGGGTCGATAAACCCGATTAAAATATTGACCATTCGCGGTAGCATCAACGCCTATACATACGACCCGACCCCGAACGGCGTGTTCTTTAGCTACCAAACCGATAACAACACCTATATTTCATACAATGCGTTTTTAAGCGGTTCGGTCAGTTTAAAGAATGGTTTTTCGGCCGAATCGTTTGTGATATTGAACTCACCTAAACACAGTATACAGGGTGTTACACCATCATTCAGCTTGTGGATTGTTGGTTTAAAGAAAGAGTTTTGGAACAAACAAGCCAGTTTGGGGTTGAACACTTTCGATCCGTTTACCGAGAACAAAGCGTTTAACAGCACCATTCAAGCAACCGCTAATGGTAAACCATTTACCCAATACAGCTATACCGAGTTCCCGTTCCGTTCGTTTGGTATATCGTTTAGCTACCACTTTGGTAAGGTTAAATTTGCCGACCCGAACGACCCGACACAACAAAAGAAAAAGGGTGTTAACAATGATGATTTGAAATCGGGCGATTCGACTGGGCCTGGGAAGTAAATATCTATTAAAATGCAGCGTGATAAATAGTTCGCGACATAGCAAGTGGGGTGCCGAAACAAGTTCGGCATGACCTGCGAGATTTTAACAAAAAACGCCCCGTTAAACAGGGCGTTTTTTTTGTTTTGGTTTTGGTTTTTTATTTAAAGCGTTCTTTTAAATACTTACCGGTATACGAGTTTTTCTCTTTGATGAGGTCTTCAGGCAGGCCTTCAAAAATCACTTTGCCGCCGTTGTTGCCGCCTTCGGGGCCGATGTCGATTACCCAGTCGGCACATTTTATGACGTCCATATTGTGTTCGATAACGATGATGGTATTGCCATGTGCCAACAAGGCATCGAATGATTTGAGCAGCTTTTTAATATCGTGGAAATGAAGGCCGGTGGTTGGCTCATCAAATATGAACAGGGTTTTGTTGGCGTTGTTGCCCTTTACCAGGAAGGATGCCAGCTTGATACGCTGCGCCTCGCCGCCCGACAATGTGTTTGACGATTGACCTAAATGCACATAGCCCAAGCCCACATCAACCAATGGTTTTATTTTGGCGATAATTTTGGGTTCTTTGGCAAAAAACTCCAAAGCCTCGTCGATGGTGAGGTTCAGTATATCGTCAACGTTCTTTTCGTTATAGGTTACATCAAGGATGTGTTGTTTAAAGCGCTTGCCTCCACAGGTTTCGCAGGTAAGGAAGATATCGGCCATAAACTGCATCTCTATCTTCACCTCGCCCTCTCCCTGGCAGGTATCGCAGCGGCCGCCCTCTACGTTGAACGAGAACACCGATGGCTTTAAACCGGCAGCTTTTGCGGCGGGCTGGTTGGCCAGCAGGTTACGGATTTCGTCCCAGGCTTTTACATAGGTTACCGGGTTTGAGCGCGATGAACGCCCGATTGGGTTTTGGTCAACCAGTTCGACCTGTTCGATGCGTTTGTAGTCGCCATCAATGCTATCGTAAGCGCCCGTTTGCTCGCCATTATAGCTGCCCAATACCTTTTGAAGTGCCGGTGCCAAAATGCGCTTAACGAGGCTGGTTTTGCCCGAGCCGGAAACGCCCGTTACTACGGTCAGTATCCCGATAGGGAATTTGGCGTTTACGTTTTGCAGGTTGTTTTCGCGGGCACCACGTATTTCGATAGCGTCGGTCCATTTGCGGCGGTGGGCCGGGATGGCTATCTCTTCCCTGCCGCTCAGGTATTTGCCGGTGAGGCTGTGTGCGTCTTTAATAATTTCATCAAAGGTGCCGGTAAATATCAGTTCGCCGCCGTGGGTACCGGCCTCGGGGCCGATATCGATGAGATGGTCGGCAGCCTGCATGATTTCTTCTTCATGCTCTACGATGATGACGGTATTGCCCACATCCCGTAAGGAACGCAGCACACCAATCAGTTTTTGGGTATCGCGGGGGTGCAGGCCAATGCTGGGTTCGTCCAATACGTAAATTGAACCTACCAAACTACTGCCCAATGATGTTGCCAGGTTAATACGCTGCGACTCACCTCCCGACAAGGTATTGGATAACCTGTTGAGCGTTAAATAACCCAAACCTACGTCATTTAAAAAGTTGAGGCGGTTGATGATCTCGATAAGTAAGCGTTTGGCAATGGTTTCGTCGTGCTCGTTCAGCTTCAGGTCGCTGAAAAACTCATAGGCTTTATCCAGCGGCATCAGCACAATATCGGTGATGGACTTACCGTCAATCTTTACGTACGATGCATCCATGCGCAGGCGGCTGCCTTTGCAATCGGGGCAGTTGGTTTTGCCGCGGTAGCGCGACAGGATGACACGGTATTGTATTTTATAGGTTTGCGCCTCCAGTTCTTTAAAAAACTCGTCGAGGCCGCGGAAGTACTTGTTACCCGTCCATAACAGTTTTTGCTGTTTTTCGGTAAGTTGATTGTACTGGCGATGTATCGGAAAATCGAACTTTAAGGATTCTTTGATGAGTTGGTCGTTCCATTCGCGCAGTTTTTCGCCGCGCCATGGGGCAATGGCGCCTTCGTAAATGGTTTTGCTTTTATCGGGTATCACCAGGTCTTCGTCGATACCAATCACCTTTCCATAACCCTCGCAGCGTTTGCAAGCCCCGTAAGGGTTGTTAAAGCTGAAAAAGTTGGGCGATGGCTCTTCAAATTTGATATCGTCCAACTCAAACCTGTCGCAAAAGAATTTTTCAAGGTCGGTACCGCCTTCACTTTGGTAGCGCACATAGCAATCGCCTTTACCTTCAAAAAAAGCGGTTTGCGCCGAATCGGCGGCGCGGCTCAAGGTTTCGTCCTCGTTATTTTTGGTGATACGGTCGATCACGATGCGTATCTGCCCCTCGCCCTCCAGCGATGCTGCACTGATGGACATATCTTCCAACAAATCTTCGATTTTGGAGAGTTTGCCCAGGTATTCTACGCGTACAAAGCCTTTTTGCATCAAAACCGCCAACTCTTCTTTTAAACTGCGGTTGTTATGCGGGTGCAATGGCCCCAATATGGTAACGGTGGTATCGTCGGGCAGGGAGGCTATGAAATTGACCACATCGGTAACGGTATCTTTTTTTACCACATTGCCCGATACCGGCGATATGGTTTTGCCGATGCGCGAGAACAGCAGTTTGAGGTAATCGTATATCTCGGTAGAGGTGCCCACGGTTGAACGCGGGTTGGAGGTGATGACCTTTTGCTCAATGGCGATGGCCGGAGCTATACCTTTAATATAATCGACATCGGGCTTGTTCATCCTACCCAAAAACTGGCGCGCGTAGGATGAAAGGCTTTCCACATAGCGTCGCTGGCCTTCGGCGTATAAGGTGTCGAACGCGAGTGATGATTTACCCGAGCCCGACATACCTGTAATAACAACCAACTTGTTTTTGGGGATGGCAACATCCATATTTTTTAAATTATGAACCCTTGCCCCTTTTATAATGATATTTTTTTGCGGATCTTTCTCTGTTTCCTTATTCATCTAAATGTAAAAAACTCCTTATATTTGTTTTTAGAACAACATTATCCGTAAATTGTATAACGATTTAAAAAACACCGTTAACTGACCCGCAAAAATCAGAATATTACACTTAATTTTTGCTATTTGCAGAAATTATTGTTTCATTTGAAAATCAAACTTTTTGTCATCTAAATAATCCAACTATAGAAGCAACTCTACTTTATTTATAATCGTATCTTATTTAAAGATTTAAGTAGCAATACTATGGATTTTCAATCGAAAAGTGACCAGGATCTTATCCATCTATACATCACAGGCACCGAAGCCGGTCTGTCTGAATTGATACGCCGCTATCAGGGTAAAATATACACCTCCATTTACTTACTGGTAAAAGATGAAGAACTTGCCGAAGATATCTTTCAGGATACTTTTATCAAGGTGATACATACTTTAAAGGCCGGCAGGTATAACGAAGAAGGTAAATTTTTACCATGGGTGATACGTATTGCGCATAATTTAGTGATTGACCATTTCCGCAAGGAAAAACGTACCCCAGTAATTAATAATGGCGACGACTTTGATATTTTTGAAGTGCTGGGCCGTTATGACGAAAGTACCGAAGACCGCCTGGTTCGCGAGCAGACTTATAAGGATTTGAAAACCCTGATACACTTGCTGCCATCGGAACAGAAAGAGGTGCTGATTATGCGCCACTACGGCGACCTGAGTTTTAAGGAAATAGCCGATATTACCGATGTAAGCATCAACACCGCGCTGGGCCGCATGCGTTACGCGCTGAACAACCTGCGCAAAATGATGCTGAGTAAAGAGATGAGTTTGAAGGGGTAAGAAAAGCCTGTTTATAGATATTTGAACGCCGGATATTAAATTGTCCGGCGTTTTTTGTTTAAAAGCTTTTAACCACAGAGGGCACGGAGAGGGGAAGCGCAGAGGGGCGCGGAGATATTATATAATCTTTGAGTCCTTATTTCCATGCAGGGTTGGTGATACAATCTAAATAATTTCTATTTTTATTCTATGAAAATATTATCAGTGATAATTTTATCAGCCCTATTTATTTCTTGTGGTAATTCAAATCAACCAATTAATTGGCCAGTTCATGTGGCTAAGGATGATCTACAAGCATATGATATAAAATATCATGGCCATTTATTCGACAATGGCCTTACCATAACAGCCACTATAGTGAATAAAAGTAATTCCATTAATTACAAGGATGTAAAGTTAGTTGTAAAATATTACTCAAAAACCAATACAGTAATGGCGAGTAATTATTATACAGTTTACGAATACTTAAATGCCGGGCATTTGTTGAAAGTTAATCTTAAAGGTACAGGGTATCAAAGTTTGGGCAACTTATCCGTGGGTGTAATTGATGCAACAAGATATTAAACCATATCCTATTAAAGTAAATTAAAAGTGAGAAAAATGAAAAAATTATTAATTCTTTCCTGCCTTATTCTAATGGGACAAACCGTAAACGCTCGAAGTTCAAACTTTAGCATTAATTTTAATATTCAAAAAAAATCAAACATTGTTTCTGCTTACATTGAAAACTCCAATGTTTTTGTAAGCTATGCTGATAAATCAATAAAGCAATTGACATTTAATAGTTCTGACTCATCTCCAATAATTCTAAGAAATGAAAATGCAGTACTTTTTGTAAGAAATGCAGGTGGTGATGCTAATAATCCAAAAGTTAAAAAAATAATGAAAGTAAATTGTGGTTCTCTTATTGAAACAACAATTACAGAGAAAAAGCCATACCAAGATGGGTTGGCTTTTACATACTATATTTTAGGCATTCAAAACCTAACCCTTTCTTTAGATGAACAACAGGTTTATTTTACTACAGAGTGCTATGCTACGGGTAATGAACTGGTAAAAGTCGACTTAGCTACTGGCAAATGGAGTAAAATATTTCCTGCTGATAAATTCGAACTTATAAAAAGAGGTTCCTATAAAGGTCTATTCTTAATAGGTAGAAATGAGATTAAAGGGGCTGGTGGCAGATTTACTTACTATTATCTGGTCAATGAAAAAAATGAAGCTTTGAAGGAATTTGACTCAGAGAGTAGTTATAATCTTTTCAAAAATAACTTCATCAATAATTAAATCCCAGCGCAGGGTCCTTTTCAAGAGAATCTACGGGGACATCAATATTAAATTAATGTTATCGCTGTAATTAATTTTTCATCTAAGATGAAAAATTGTAAGCGTTTGCATAACAATGTGGTACAATAAGCGTTTGCATTGATATGCCTCTATTTAGCTGCAAAGGCACATTTTCGCTTCGCATTCCCCGTATAATGAACGAAGATGAAAAAAAGATGAAAAAAAGATGAAATTGTAAAATAATTCATCGTAGCTTTCGTTTAATTTCTAAAATTAACGAAGCGTATGATAGCAACCTTTACAAAAACCTCAACCATAACCACTAATGACACAGACATGGAACAGATGGGTTATGCAACAACAGCCTTGGGACCGGAAGAAGTAGCTTTCTATAATTCGCTCGTTACGGGGCTTAACAGTCTGCAACGGAATCCCAAAAAAGAAACGTTACAAAGCATATTGACTTACTCTGAAAATTACCCTTCGGAAAAATAATAGCATGGCCGCGCTTTAGCGGCTGTTGTTATATTTGCAAATGCTTAAAAAAGAACGTTACCAGCATTTTGTAGACTATTTCAGCAAGCACCAACCCGATGCAGTTACCGAACTGCATTATACCAACCCTTTTCAATTACTGGTGGCCGTTATCCTATCGGCACAATGTACCGATAAGCGCATCAACCAGGTTACCCCTGCCCTGTTCACCAAATTCCCGACACCCGAGTTGCTGGCCGCATCGGACGCGGATGAGGTTTTTGGCTACATCCGCAGTGTAAGTTATCCCAACAACAAAGCCAAACACCTGGTAGGCATGGCCAAAATGCTGGTTACCGATTTTGGCAGCCAGGTACCCAGCGATGTAAACGATTTGCAAAAACTGCCCGGTGTGGGCCGCAAAACCGCCAATGTGATAGCCAGCGTGGTTTACGATATGCCGGCCATAGCGGTAGATACACACGTATTCAGGGTATCCAACCGCATCGGGCTCACCACCAAGGCCACTACCCCATTGGCCGTAGAAAAACAATTGGTAAAATACCTGCCGCAGGAAACTTTAGCCATTGCCCACCACTGGCTGATATTACACGGTCGCTATACCTGTTTGGCGCGCAGCCCGAAATGTGAAGTTTGTCCGCTAACATGGTTTTGCAAGTATTATGAAATTACGCATACCGAGGCTTATTTGCAAAAAGCTGAGGCTGCCGTTAAACGCAAAGCCGACTTGGCCAAAAAGAAAAAGAAACTGGATGCGATTGGTAAGGAGTTGAAGAAAAGGGCGGTGTAGTTATTGGGTTATCAAGGCTGATTTTCGTATATTTGTATTGCTGGATTTCACCGATTTATTTTGGTTGATTTCACCGATTTGTTATTTGAAAGAATACCCATAAATGCCCATAGGCGGTGATGGAAGATGTAAAATGGCATCCCGATGGCTATCGGGAGGAAGATGGAATAAATATTCTTTGAGAACACCCATATTTACCCATAGGCGGTGACGGAAGACGGAAGATGTAAAATGGAAGATGTTTTTTTATTGTACCCATATTTGCGGTTTGTGTTTATGAGTCGAGAAAGAAAATTCGAAATTGAAAATACCCATATTTACGCATGGGATTTTTTGTCATTGGGCATTGGTCATGGAGTCATTTTTTATTTGCATATGCGCACATTTGTAAATTCGCACATTGAAACGACACCCATATTTACCCATAGTTGAAGGCCAAAAAACAATAAAAAAATATTTTACCAAAAAAATTAGTAATTACCAATATTATTAGTAATTTTGTTTTATACAATTAGCATATGAGCAGCGTAGAAAAATTAAAAGCATTACAGCTTACCTTAGATAAGCTTGAAAAATCATACGGAAAAGGCACCATTATGAAGCTTGGCGATAGCGCCATTGAAGCTTTGGAAGTGATTTCGACCGGGTCGTTAGGATTGGATATTGCCCTGGGTGTTGGCGGTTTGCCAAAAGGTAGGGTGATTGAGATATACGGGCCTGAATCGTCGGGTAAAACCACCTTGGCCATACATGCCATTGCCGAATCGCAAAAACAAGGTGGTATTGCCGCCTTTATTGATGCGGAACATGCTTTTGATAAGTACTACGCCAAAAAGCTGGGTGTTGACGTAGAGAACCTGCTGATATCGCAACCGGACAATGGTGAACAAGCTTTGGAAATTGCCGATAACCTGATCCGCTCGGGCGCAATTGATATCATCGTGATCGACTCGGTTGCGGCATTGGTGCCAAAAAGCGAGATAGAAGGTGAAATGGGCGACTCGAAAATGGGCTTACAGGCCAGATTGATGTCGCAAGCCTTGCGTAAGCTAACCGGTACCATTAGCAAAACAGGTTGTTGCTGTATATTCATCAACCAATTACGTGAGAAGATCGGTGTGATGTTCGGTAACCCCGAAACCACTACCGGTGGTAACGCTTTGAAGTTTTATGCTTCGGTGCGTTTGGATATCCGCAGGGTATCGCAGATAAAAGACACTGAAGAGGTATCGGGCAACCGCGTAAAAGTGAAAATCGTTAAAAACAAAGTGGCCCCGCCATTCAGGATAGCCGAGTTTGACATCATGTTTGGCGAAGGCATATCAAAAGCAGGCGAGATCATCGACCTGGGTGTGGAGTATGATGTGATCAAAAAAGCAGGTTCATGGTTTAGCTATGGCGATACCCGCCTGGGCCAGGGCCGCGATGCCGTTAAACAATTGATACTGGACAACCCCGAGCTAATGGAAGAACTGGAAGCCAAGATAAAAGAGGTTGTTACCGGCGATAAGCTGGAAAAAGTGTAAGTTTTTAGTTAATAAACAATGTGTAGTCCTGCCTGTTGAAAAACGGCGGGACTTTGTTATGTTTGGGCATAAATTAACCGGGTTAAACATAAATCAGGCCTTTTTTCGTTAAAGGATATAAGCAAATAGACCATTGGCGCTTTGAGGACACTCTACCTATTACTTTTCGTCTTTATCTCGGGTGCGGTTTATGCGCAGGCACCTGCTAATGACAACCCCTCAAACGCTACACTGTTGCCCATTGTAAAATCATATTGTTCGACCGACGGGCAGTATACCAGCGTGGGCGCAACGCCATTTTTTTCGGGCGACCAGTTTAAGGATGTATGGTTCAAGTTTACAGCGGTGGCTTTTGACGTAAGCATTACCGCGACTGCGAACGGCACCAACCCGTTAAACTCGCCGGGAATTGACATTTACACCTATGATGCGAGTACCAACATCTATACCAATATTATAGGTTCTTCGGCAAATGGCAGCATTGTAACCACGTTTTACAAGGGCGGTCTGACTATAGGGCAAACCTATTATTTCAGGGTGTATGGGTTAAGTAATAACAATACCGGGACGTTTAAACTGTGTATCAACAACTATAACCCGGTGCTGCAGGTTGGCCAGGATTACGGAACAGCCTCAGTTTTGTGCGATAAATCGAGCTTTACACAGACCGGGGTTACCGGCGCGGGCTTAAATAACCGGGAAGCGGCGGGCACTTGTTTAGATTACAGCGGCGGCAACGGCCCTATTGAAGCTAACAGCGCCTGGTACAAATGGACGGCAGCTACAAGCGGTTCGCTAACTTATACCATCACCCCTACGGTTACTGCACCAATTGCCGACGATATCGACTGGGTATTATACGACCTTGGGCCTGCTGCCAACAATGCTACACCTGCTTCTCAATATGCCATACGCTGCGACGCCAGCCGAGGCGTGGATTGCACAGCACCGGACCCGATCTATTTTAAAACAGGGCTAAGGGACGGTGAAACCCATACCACAGAATACGGAGGATGTTCGCCTACCAACGATGGCTATGATACTACTGTAAATATGATAAAAGGGCATGTTTACGCCTTGCTCATCAATAATTTTTCGAACGGGAACAATGGGGTTACCATTGATTTTGGCGGCACGGGTACTTTTGTTGGGCCGACAGCGGCTTTGACGGTAACGGGCGGCACACCGTGCACTGCTGGGCAGGTATTTACCTTCACCAACCAGTCGACCAATTACACCAGCCTGAAATGGACCTTTGGTGAGGGCGCAACGCCACTAACCGCTACAGGTAACGGGCCTTTTGCGGTCACCTATTCCTCGGTAGGCCAAAAAACAGCGGTGTTGGAAGCCATAGGCGGGCAAGGCTGTACCATAGTAGCCGATACCACTTTTACCGTCGGACTAAAGCCACCCAAACCTGTTATCGACACCATCAACAAAGTTTATTGCTTATTGGATACGCTGACGTTGAGTACGCCATCGCAATTGAACTATACCTACCAATGGATAGGGCCAAATAATTTTTCGAGTACGGCTTCGACGGTAAAAGTGCCACTGACATCCTATAATATGGCGGGGACATACAGCTTACTTGCCACCCAATTTGGATGTACCAGTGATACCGCGTCTATCGCATTGGTGAATATAGGAACGAAGCCTGTGGATGATTTTACCATTACCGCCAACAGCCTGTGCACACCACAGCAGAATTTCACGATAGTGAATAACTCAACAAACTATACTTCGCTGCAATGGGATTATGGCGCAGGAGCAAACACGCCAACGGTAATCAACGGCAATACGGTGAACGTTACGTACAATACTTATGGGGTAAAAACTGTAACCCTTACTGCAACAGGGAGCAAGGGTTGTGTTACGGTGCTTTCGAAAACATTGACTAACCCCTTAAAGCCTCCGGTGCCTTTGATAAACGAAAGCCAGCCGCAGTATTGTGTAGGCGATTCGATCACATTAAGCACTGCCCCCCAATTGACGCCGACCACCTACACTTGGAACGGGCCAAATAATTTCAGTTCGACGGCTGCGGTAGCTAAGATAGCGGCCACGGGGCCGGCTGTTGCAGGCACCTATTCGCTGGTGATAACACAGGGCTTGTGCTCGAGCAATGCGGGTACGATAACCATCAATGCATCTGATATCATACCCAATCCGGTGGCTTCCTTTACGGCAATACCGACCATCCCGGGAACTGTATACTTCCCTAACGGCGTAGCCTTCGCCAATACGTCCTCCAATGCTGATACCTATTTATGGAATTTTGGCGATGGGACTACCTCAACCTTAGAAAACCCTATACATTATTATACCACCAAGGGAGATTACACTATTACGTTAACAGCTACCAATAAAGGCCTGTGCAGCAAAAGTGTTTCGGAAGGTAAACTGGCTGTTCGGTTTAACGTGTTTGTTTTTATCCCGAATACCTTTACGCCAAATGGCGATGGTATTAACGACAACTTTAAGGTGACCATGACCAACCTCAAAACCTACCATCTGCAAATATTCAACCGTTATGGTACACGGCTTTTCGACAGCACCAACGTAAGCAATTACTGGGCGGGGCTATACAATGGCTCGGCAGTGCCGGTAGGTACTTATTACTATGTGATAGACGCCGTTACGCTGAACGACGACCCGCTAAAAGAATCGGGTTCGGTTACGGTGATACGTTAAACGGCATCAACATCTATACCAATCTGCTTGAGCAACAACGAGGCGTTGAACGTTTTGCACTCGCCATGTTTTATCTTGTAATCGAATAGCATTTCGCCATCGATAACCTGAATGTCGAAATAGAAGTTGCGGATGTATCCGGGATGATCATCTTCGAGTCGGGCTATTTGCAGGTCGTGCGTGGCCACCAGGCCGACACCGTTCTTTTTTATGAGCCGCTCAATGACCGCTTTTGAGCCGCGGTATTTATCCACCGAATTGGTACCGCGCAGCATTTCGTCGATGAGGAAGAAAACTTTATCGCCATGTTCGACAGCATGCAGGAGCATTTGCAGACGGTCAAGTTCGGCTTTAAAAGTGGAAGTGCTTTCGTTCAGCGAATCTTTGATGCGCATATAGCTTATGATGGTAACCACCGAAACCGACATGCTTTTTGCACAGACCGGGGCACCACTTAATGCCAGCACCGTATTGATGCCCAGTGTGCGGAGGAAAGTACTCTTGCCGGCCATGTTGGAGCCTGTGATGATATCGATCTTCAGAGCATCGTTCAAATCATAGTCGTTAGCGACACGGATATTGCTGTTGATGAGCGGATGCGCGATGCTTTTTGCAGATAGCGTATAATTGTCGCCTTCGTCGATTTGGGGGAAGCACCATTCGGGATAATTGATATGCAGGCTTGCTAAAGCAAACAGGGCTTCAAATTCGGCGACGGTTTCAAAAGCTGTTTCCAAGCTCAGGTGGTTTTCGCGCTTCCAGTTTTCGATACCGATAACCTGTTTTACGTTCCACAAAAAGAGGAGGTTAACAATAGCGCCAACAAACACATTGAGCCTCACATCAAGGTTGGTTATCAAATTTGCAAGCGCTTTAATATTATTGGATACCGATCCGTTGTGCTGCTGCTTCACCTTATTGGCGATAGCCACATTGTATGCGGATGCAAAGGTTTCGTCCTCTATCATCTTGAAGACAGCGACATATTTACCCAGGGTTTTACCCATTTTACCTGCCAGTATATCGGCCTTTTTGACTTGCTCACTATAGTTGGAAGTGATGCGGCCATTCACCACCCCGATAAACGCAACGGCGTACATGGCATCATGATAAAAGTAAATGGAAGCTATGGTGAGCAACGAAATATAAGGTATCACTTTAACATAAACCGCCAATAGCTTTTCGTGCGGGATATCAATCGGCAAACGAAGGAAAGTAAACAGATGTTTAATATGATTGACGTCCAACTTTGTAGCAAACAGGATGGATGCCTGGAAATTCAGTTTCCAATCGTTTTTGCCGACCAGCTCTTTAACAGCCTCCTGCCTTTGTATAATACTTTCCTTTTTTGATGGCGCATTTAGCCAAGCAGCCAGTTTAAGTATACCCGGCGCTGTTGCTGACCGATTGATCAATTGGTACAATGAACCTTTACCAAAAATATCAAGATCGGAAGTGTAGTAATGCTTTTCATTATTAAACTGCTCGCCGGTATGATACATATTTAAACGGGAAGCCATACTATCCAACTCGTTTTGGCTAACGGTTTTAAGGTTCTGAAAAATCAATAATTGAGCCTCGTGAACATTCTGCTTGCGTACCATCCAGCCAAAGGCGACAATAAAAAGCAAAACCACAGCCGACAGCAAGACATAGTCGTTCGTAGTTGCTGCCACAACCACCATAAACACGAAGAACAAAAAAAGCCCTAATCGGGTAAGCGAGTAGGTATCCACAAGTTTTTTGTATTTATCGACCTGCTGCTGTGCCGATGCGACACGTTGATTGTATTGTTCTGCGATATTGTCTGTCATACTATTATTCTTACAACAAATTAAAGCGAAATTGGGCGCTTATCCTCAAATATTCGTTCTTTTGTTGCACAATGAAGATCACTTTACTTACTGTTGGCAAAACCGAAGATGCCTGGATAAAAGACGGCACGGACAAGTATTTAAAAAGGCTGAAGCATTATATCAAATTCGAGCTGACCGAGCTGACCGAATTGAAGAACACCAAAGCTTTAAGTCAAGACCAGCAAAAAGCCAAAGAAGCCGAACTCATTTTTAAAAACCTGGCTACAACCGACCATGTTGTTTTGTTGGACGAGAACGGCGCGGAACTTTCGTCGCAAAAGTTTGCCGATATGCTAAACAAGAAGATGCTGGCATCGGTACAAAACCTGGTGTTTATCATCGGCGGACCCTACGGTTTTGATGAGAGCATCTATCAACGCGCCAACGAAAAATTATCGCTTTCGCAGATGACGTTTTCGCACCAAATGGTGAGGGTATTTTTTGCCGAGCAGGTTTACCGGGCTTTAACCATATTAAAAGGCGAACCTTATCACCATCAGTAACAAAAAACGTATATTTGTTCTATATGTCAGGTCATAACCACAGTCATGGGCACAGTCATGACCACAGCCACGGCTTTGGTCACCATCACGACCATTCTCCTAAAATCGACAACATCAACACAGCATTTGTCATCGGCATCATCCTCAACTCTGCTTTCGTAGTTATCGAAGTGGTTACAGGTCTGATTACCGGCTCTTTATCATTGTTGACCGATGCCGGCCATAACCTCAGCGATGTGGCGGCGTTGGCTTTAGCCTTGTTGGCCTTTAAACTTACCAAAGTTGTATCGAACAGTAAATACACTTACGGTTATAAAAGCTCAACCATTATTGTTTCGTTGCTGAATGCTTTTGTGTTGATAGTAGGTATCGGGGTAATTGTATATGAAGCGATAATGCGTTTTATGCACCCGCAACCGTTGGAAGGCGGCACTATTGCGGCTGTCGCTTTTATCGGCATTGGGGTTAACGCGGTTACCGCCTGGTTGTTTACCCGGGGCGACAAAGCCAAGGACAAAGACCTGAACGTGCGAGGGGCTTACTTGCATATGGCTATTGATGCCATCGTATCGATGGGTGTGGTGGTTTCGGGCATTGTGATTTACTTTACCCATCTGTATTGGATAGATAGTGTGGTAAGCTTGATTATCGGCATTGTGATATTAGGCGGTACCTGGAACTTGTTGAAAGACAGCCTGCGCCTGGCTATGGACGGTGTGCCAAAAGAAATGGATTTGGGAAATATAAAGGCCGAATTGCTAAAAGTTAAAGGGGTTGTCGATGTGCACCACGTACACGTTTGGGCACTGAGTACTACCGAAAACGCATTAACGGCACATATTGTGATCAGTGAGAGCAGCCTGCCCGATTTTGACCATATTAAACATGAGTTGAGGCACACGCTGCAACATCTCGAAATAAACCACAGCACTTTTGAGCCTGAGTTCAGCACAGGCAAATGCATGCATTTAGCTTGTTAGCGAAATATTTCGTCGAAAGAAAAAGACCGGATATTATTCGGCCTTTTTCTTTTTAGGGGCAGCTTTGGCCGGTTTTTCGGCTTCGGCAGATGTATCGGCAGCTTTGGCCTTTGCTTTTTTGGCGGCTGGTTTTGTAGGCATTTCAGCAACTTCGTCAACAACCGGAGTTGCTATTACAGGAACTTCTGCCATCGGCGCTTCGGTAGGCACTTGCTCTTCGTTAAACAGAGGTAATGTCTTCAGGATATTAAACCAATTGATGATTTTCTTCATATCTGAAGCATAAACCTTTTCCTCATCATGTTCGGGCGCTACTTCCCTAAAAAAGCGGCGCAGTGTATTGCCATCGGCCTTTGCATCGGGTACCGAGGCGGCAGCTTTCATTTTGGCGAAAACATCAGTAAGGCGGAGATCTTCATCCCATCCAAAAATGGTTATCTCATCCAGAGCGGCCAATTTAGCTGTCGATAAATTGACTACCAGTTTAGTTTTTTGCGCATCAAGGCTCTCTAATATAAAGCCGGTTTTGTTTTGTGCCAGTGCTTTCCACAAACCCGGTTTACCCGATACCGATACTATTCCCTGTAAATTCATATTTTTTGCATAGCGCAAAGCGTTGAGCGCAAAGCGCAAAGCATTATCGCCATGCACCATGCGCTTAGCGCTTCGCTAATTAATCTTCAACAATTTCGATGCTGGTTATTTTATCGCCCTGGCGGATGCTGTCTACGATGTCAACATTTTCTATAACCTTGCCAAAAACGGTGTGGTTCCTGTCTAAGTGCGCTGTGTTGGCACGGCTGTGGCAGATAAAAAACTGTGAGCCGCCGGTATTGCGGCCTGCGTGTGCCATCGACAAAACGCCGCGATCATGATATTGATTTTCGCCGGTCAATTCGCAATCGATGTGGTAACCGGGGCCACCGGTACCCGCACGGTGCGCTGTCTCGGGCGATTTTGAATTTGGGCAACCGGTTTGTACCATAAAGTTAGGTATCACACGGTGAAAAGTTACGCCATTGTAAAAGCCGTCTTTAGCCAGCTTAATAAAATTGGCTACTGCTTTAGGGGCATCCTGTTCGTAAAAGGAAACGGTCATGTCGCCTTTTTCGGTTTTGATTATCGCTTTACTCATTTCGTTTTAAAATTCTGAGCGGCAAAGTTAGTAAAAAAGGCGGAAGGTAAAAGGTAGCCGTAAACCCAAAAACAAAGCAGGAAGTTCCATATCGTTTTTTCAATTTTCATAATACAGGCTTCAAAATCAATTGGGTACATGGGTATTTATGGGTGTTCTCAAAGAATATTTATTATATCTTCCTTCTTCCATTTTACCTCTTCCATTACAGCCCTTGGGTAAATAAGGGTGTTCTCAAAGAATATCTATTCCATCTTCCGTCTTCCATTTCACATCTTCCATCATTACCTATGGGTATTTATGGGTAAATTTCAAAGAACTTCTTTACGCGCTAAACTTTTTGTTTTGGCTTCCCCCTGTCTCAGTAAATTGTAAAACGTCCATACAATATAGCATTTTTTTTCGTCATTATCAATCAAATAATCGCGGTAACTGTTTGTCTGTTAATTTCCTGTTATAAATGCAACAACAAATTAATTTGCTCAAAATCTGCCTAATAAAATTTATACCATTGTCTCAATTTTATATAAAGCCCCTTTAAAATGAGATATCTGTACCTCGCCATTTTCATGCTTATCGGCTTTCAAACTATTAAAGCCCAGGATGTAAAATCCAACGAATTATTTATCGCTAAACCATACCTACAGATTGGCCGTCAGCCTACACCAACGTCTTTAGACATTTTATGGCATGTTGCCGATGTAAATGCCGACTGGACGGTTGAAGTACATAATACAGGTAGTACCGCGTGGGTAAAAACACCGGTACCGGCATATACCCGAATAGCAGTTAAGGGCATTGATACCCATCGGATTTACACGGCGAAATTAACTGGATTAACGCCAGGCTCGGTGTTCAGCTATCGGCTGCTGAAAGACGGGAAAGTCGTTTTTTCGGCCGAAGGAAAAGCACCAAAGTCAGCTAACCAAAGTTATCGCTTTTTAGCAGCCGGTGATATCGGTGCTGAAACTCCCGACCAAAAATTGATTGCCCTACGCGCTTTTGAACAAAAGCCCGATTTTGTGATCGTACCCGGAGATATCGTTTATGAAAATGGCACGGTTTCCGAATACCGACAAAAATTCTGGAATATTTATAATGCAGACCATGCCGACACACAAGGCGCTCCGCTCATGAGCTCTGTTCCGTTTATAACAGCGGCAGGAAATCACGACACAGACAACCGCGATTTGGATAAATACCCGGATGGCCTTGGTTATTATATGTTTTGGGACCAACCACTTAACGGACCATTAGGTGCCGAAGGCAGTGCCGCAGTGCCGGTTCTAAAGGGTTCGGAAGAAAACCGCAAAGCATTCATGGCCGCCGCCGGCGATGCATATCCAAGAATGACCAACTATTCCTTTAACTATGGTAATGCGCATTGGACTGTCTTAGATGGCAACCCCTATGTCGACTGGTCGAACAAAGAACTGCTCGACTGGCTTAAAAATGATTTGGCTTCGGCCAAAGGTGCTACCTGGCGTTTTGTGATGTTTCATCATCCCGGGTTTAGCTCCTCACATGAGCATTTTGAGCAACAACAAATGCGCGTTTTGTCGCCCGTGCTTGAGGCGGGCAACGTTGATGTGGTATTTAATGGGCATGTGCATAATTATCAGCGTTCTTTTCCTTTAACATTTATCCCTTATAAAAAGAGCATCCCATTGCTTGGAGGTAAAGATGGCAAGACAGTTCGCGGCACTTTGGTTACGGGCAGTTGGAAATTGGATATGGCTTATAACGGTAAAACCATCACCAAACCAAACGGTATCATATATATTGTAACCGGTGCAGGTGGTCAGGAACTATATAATCCCGAACAAAACAATGACCCTGATTCGTGGCAAAAGTTCACCTGTAAATTTATATCGGATGTGCACTCCTTTACCGTAGCCGATGTAAAAGACAAGACGATTACTATCCGCCAAATCTCGGCTGAGGGAAAAGAGTTGGACGCTTTTACAATTAACAAATAAACACTGCAATTCAATAACCACATTTGGCAATAGCATCAACAAAAATTCGTTATTTTTGGACATGATGCGTTCGAAATATTTTTTAGTTTTCTGCTTTTTGCTTTCTTCTTTCTGTTCAAAGGCGGCATCTATACTGATACCGATGGACGACCAGCAAAAGGACCATCTTAAATCCTATGGCATTGCTTTTTGGGTATTGGCCAAAAATGAAGAGGTAGATTGGTTGCTCAATTATCGTGGCGGCAGCTTTTTAACGCATTATGCTAAAGCGATCGAGGATGAGTGCAAGATACGCGGCGTAAGCTATGAGGTATTACCTGATGCCAAAACCGATGCCATTATTGCTCAGGTGAGCGACCCCTCGGTCAACATGGACCTGGTGAAACTGGAGAAAGCGCCCAAAATGGCGGTGTATTCGCCCAAAACCAAACTACCCTGGGACGATGCCGTTACCTTGGTGCTGAAGTACGCCGAGATACCCTATGATGTGGTATATGATGAAGAAGTTATAAAAGGCGACCTGCCCAAATACGACTGGCTGCACTTGCACCATGAGGATTTTACGGGCCAATATAGTAAGTTCTATGCCGGTTTTAGGTTTTCGAGCTGGTATGTTGATGATGTACAACAGCAAGAGGCCATGGCGCACAAACTGGGCTTCAAAAAAGTATCGCAAATGAAGCTGGCGGTGGCTCAAAACATCCGCGATTTTTGCGCCGGAGGTGGCTTTTTGTTCGCCATGTGCTGCGGGGCCGATACATTCGATATTGCTTTATCGGCAGCCAATACCGACATCTGCGAAAGCATGTTCGATGGTGATGGAGCAGACCCCGACGCGCAATCGAAATTGGATTATACACAGGCTTTTGCTTTTCAAAATTTCACGCTCGACATGAACCCCATGTCGCACTCGTTCAGCAATATCGATGTTACCCAAACCCGCCAGGTTGACCGCGCCCACGATTTTTTTACCCTGTTTGATTTTTCGGCCAAATGGGATGTGGTGCCCAGTATGTTGACCCAAAACCACGACAAAGTGATAAAAGGTTTTATGGGCTTAACTACCGCATTCCGCGAAAGCCTGCTAAAACCCGGCGTTACCATTATGGGCGAAATGAAAACCGCCGGAGAGGCACGCTACATCCACGGCGAATACGGCAAAGGCCAATGGACCTTTTATGGCGGCCACGACCCGGAAGATTACCAACATCAGGTAAACGACCCGCCAACAGACCTGAGCCTGCACCCTAATTCGCCAGGCTATAGATTGATACTGAACAACGTATTGTTCCCCGCGGCAAGGAAGAAAAAGCAGAAAACTTGAGAAAAAAGTCAAGAAATAAGCCAATCAGTCTTGATTCTCGGCTCTTGATTCTTGAGTCTAATTATAGAAGTTCCACAGCACCCCAAATTTTATGCTGGCATCGGGCATAGGATAACGGTTTACAGTATAGTATCCCTGGCTCTGTAGTCCCTGGTTGGCATAATCGTACATGATGAAAAAGTTAGTGTTCTTTAGCGTCGCCTTCATAAAAACGGTCGCCACGGGGTACGACGAAAACTGAACGTTCGGCCCGTTGTAAAACTGACCAAGGCCGACAGCATACGACGGGGCTGTGTATTGCGAATTGTATCTTACGTTAATACCCGTACTCATATTAAGTACCTGGAACAGCAAGCGGTTATAATACAGGCTACTATAAATGTATAGGTCAGGGGTGCGGAGGGTTGATTGTTGGTCGGTTTTTTGGTATACTGCAAAGTTATCGAAGTGGAACCGGCCCAAGGTGATGTTTTTACCCGCGCTCAGTTTGATCAGATTGATTGGTGTAAGAGATTCCATCGGGGTAGCATCGATACCACCGGGCTGGGCTTCAAAGTACAGGTAATTATTGATAAGAAAATACTCGGCCTTCAAATCGAGTTGTAAGGCCTGATTGATATAATTAACCGATAGCCCGGTTGTTTTTGTGTTTTTGAAGCTATTGTTGAACATAAAGTGGTTTGATACCCAACTGGTGGCCACCAATGGCGGCGAACTGTTTTGGGTGTACGCCCCGAAGATTACTTTGCCCACTTTATCACCTCCTGACAGTGTTAGGTTGGTGCTGTAAAGGTAGTTTCCGGCATCGCGGCTTGTTGGGGCAATCTGCTGGAAATCAGCGTCCAAGGCCATGCGGTCGCTAAATCGGTAGCTGGCCTTTGCCTTTAGCGTGATGTCCTGAAAGATGTTGTCTTTCTTTTTGTCCAGTTGTGGCAAACCGGTAGATGCCGCGGTGTCCAAAACAAATTGCGAGTAGCTGTAAAGGTCGTGCTTGATGCCCAAGTCGAGCTTAAGCTCGTTTTTTACAAAACTGACCGATTTGCCCCGCAGGTAAAAACTATAAGATATCTCATTCGAAAAATGATAGACTACCAATGAGTCTTGCGAAACGGACTGGCTAAAATAAGAATCGGGGAAAACCTTATACGTATCTATATCATTTTGCAGAAACTTGTATTTCTGTATGTTATAGAAAAACGTGTAAGCAATGCGCTGTGTGGGCAGTATTTTGGCTGTGGTGCCCGAATCGCTGCTCAAACTGTCTACGCGTCCTAAGTAGTAAAATTGTTTAATGTAAAAGCCATTGTCGCGAATGTTGTCGCGGGTATCATTTAGCCTTACGGGTAAGTTTATCCTGCCACCTAACGAAGTAGCGTTTGGGTCTGTAAATATGGCATCTGCTGTTGTGGAGCCGCTTTCTGGTGCCTTCAGGTTATTAAAAAACAGGTTAGCCAACAGGTTGTAACGTTTACTTGGCGACTCGTACCAAGTAAAAAAGGCAGCGCCCAAATGATCGGCATGTTGCCGGGCGTATACCCCGTTCGAACCAATACGGTTAAAGTTGAGCCCGATATTCCAATTGGGTTTGATGTTTTGCGTATGCATTATCTTAAAAACCTGCTCAGACAGATTGCCGATAGAAGTTACGAGGTACAAACTGGTAATAGGTACACGAGCCCGGTAGTATTGTATGTCCGGCGGCAGCAACAAATAGGCATCCAGGTAATGGAGGCCCACATCAAAGCCTATAGTTTTGTCGGGCTCAAATAACAAATTTCTCTCGGCCAAACCCAAACCGCCAATACTGATCTTAGGGCTGCGGATCTGGTATAGCGGACTATAGTTCTCAAAATTGGTAAGGCCGGTATCCAGCGGGAATATCTGTGTGCTATCGTTCAGCAAACGCTCATTGGTCACCCTGATAAATCTCGAACTAAAAATAACCGAGTCGCGGCGGTGTTCTTCTTGTTTACGCAAGGTGTCGAGCAAGTCATCGTCGCTCAGCACTTTGCGGGTAGTGCCCGTGGAAGTATCGCGCATGTGGTTGGGCTGTACCTGCCCGTTACCCGCATTTTGTTGAGTACCGTATTGGGCTAAAGCAACCTGCACAAACAAACAGGGCAGTAATGCCAAAAAATATTTAAGCCTGTTAGTTATCAAGTTGGGTGATGAGTTCTTTTAGTATCAGGGTCAATTTAGGTTCGGCGGCGGTAGCAACGGCCAGTATCTCTTCAACCGAAACCGGCTTCAATGTATCGGGGAAACCTTCATCCGTTAGCACCGAAATGGCAAAAACAGGCAGGCCCATATGGTTGGCTACAATAACTTCGGGCACGGTGCTCATACCGACTGCGTCGCCGCCAATTATACGCAAAAACCGGTATTCGGCACGTGTTTCCAGGTTCGGCCCGGTAACGGATACGTAAACACCTTTGTGGCATGTAATCTTATTGTTGCCGGCAATTTTCATTGCTTTATCAATAAGGGTATGCTGATAAGGTTCGCCCATATCCGGGAAACGCGGACCAAGGTCGCTGTTATTGATGCCGATCAACGGGTTTTGCGCCTGCAGATTGATATGGTCTTCTATCACCATCAAATCGCCTTTCCGAAAATCAGGGTTGAGGGCGCCACTTGCGTTCGATACAAAAAGTGTCTTGATACCCAACATTTTCATTACCCTTACCGGGAAAGTGATTTGCTGCATGCTATATCCTTCATAATAATGCAGCCTGCCCTGCATGGCAACCACCCTTTTACCCGAAAGTTTCCCAAATATCAGTTTACCCGAATGGAACTCTAATGTCGAAATCGGAAAATCAGGAATGTTGGAATACATCATCTGCTTTTCAATCTCTATTTCGTTAACCAAACCACCTAAACCAGTACCTAAAATAATCCCGATTTCAGGCTCAAAATCACCAATACGGGCTTTTATATAGGCTGCCGTGCGTTCAATATTGTCTAACATAATCTTTAACTATCGTATCAAATTGCTGTTGGCCGTTCATTAATTTAACCGTGATCGGCACAACCAAAAAGTTCAACTGTTTTACCGTTTCAACCAATGCCTGTTCACGTAAACGTTGCGCATCCTTTTCTGTTGTTATAATGAGCTTTTTTTGTGCGCTACAGGCATTAAACTCATCGGCAAGTTTAGCAATATTTTTTGTGCTAAACCGGTGATGGTCGGGATAATTGTGGTGTATTACCGTTTTTGCGGTACTCTCGAGTTGTTTGACCAAAGGTTCCGGGTTGGCAATGCCGGTTAATAAAAAAATGATGGTATCACTATCTATTTGTGATGATACATTGTAACCATCTATATCCTGCAACGCAGAGTAACTGATGGCGCTAAAAAACAATTGCTGGTGCGGGTATGGCGCCACCTTCACCCGTAGCTTATCCATCTTATATTCGTTGAGTGTTGCCGGGCATTTTGTCACCACAATAATATCAGCCCGCTTACGGCCGGCGTAAGGCTCGCGCAGGTTACCGGTGGGCAATACCCAACGGGGCTCGTATACCCTGCTGTAATCCAATAGCAAAATGCTTAGTCCCGGCTTAACAGCGCGATGCTGATAGGCATCATCGAGTATAATTAAATTGTGAGCGGCTTTTAATCGCAGTATACCTTCTACCCTATCTTCGCAAACCGCAACGGTGATGTCAGGGAATTTTTGTTTAAACTGCGCCGGTTCATCGCCTGTTTCGGCAGCATTGGTATCAGCACTTGCCTCAATATACCCTTTGGTTAACCGCCCATACCCACGGCTCAACGTTGCCAAAGTTCGGTCATCTCTAAACAGCCGTATCAGGTATTCGGTCATGGGGCTTTTACCTGCACCACCCACGTCAAGGTTACCTACTGATATAACCGGGATATTAAAACTGCTGCTTTTAAATATTTTCGCATCATAACACCAATTGCGCACTACAACCGCTAACCAGTACAGGCATGAGAAGGGGAACAAAAGTAAACGCAGGTATTTTATCATACTATGCCGCAAAGATACAAAACACCTTTAATGCAATTTTTAAAACAGAAATGTTAAATTAGGTGAAAGTTTTGCTATGAAGTCATTGTTTATAACCCCTTTGTTGATACTCTCGTTTTGTTGCGCCTTTGCCCAACAAAAAACCGATGAAAAGCTGCAGGCCAAATTGCAGGACCTTTTAAAAGGCTTTCATGGCGATGCAGGCGTATACGTCAAAAACCTAAAAACAGGTAAAATAGCTGCTATTAATGCCGATACACTATTCCCTACTGCCAGCATGATCAAGGTGAGCATACAATGCGGACTGATGGACAAGATTGAAAAAGGCGAACTGAAATACCACCAAAAACTGGTTTACCGCGATTCATTGCTCTACGCCGGCGACGATATTTTAGGCTCTTTTAAAAACGGCGACTCCATTGAATTGGCAAAAGTAGCCATGCTGATGATTACCATGAGCGACAACACCGCCAGCCTGTGGATACAAAAATTGGTTACCGGACAGTATATTAACGCCTGGCTGGATCAAAACGGCTTTACCGGCACCCGTGTCAATTCGCGGGTAGCGGGCCGCGAGGCCATCCGCAAAATATATGGTTGGGGCATGACAACGCCCTACGAAATGTGCCGCCTGCTCACCCTGATACACGATGGCAAAGCGGTTAGCCCGGCAGCCAGCGAACGCATGTACCGCAACCTGGTGCGTATTTATTGGGATGAAGAAGCCATGTCGCAAATACCGCCTTATGTGCGTGTCGCAGCTAAACAAGGCTTTGTAGACCATTCCCGCTCGGAGGTTGCATTGGTTAATGCGCCCCATGGCGATTATGTGTTCTGCATCATCACCAAAAACCAAAAAGACACTAGCTACACCCACTATAACGAGGGCTTTGTACTCATCAGGGATGTATCGGCTTTGTTATGGCATTATTTTGAACCTAAAGACAAATGGCAACCCGCCCCTGGTATGGATAAATTTTGGGATCCGTGATTTGCTCCTCTGCAAATCACCCTATTTTTACATCCCTACATTTACCATTCGCACATCGGTAATATCTTTATATTTGTTAAACATTATACTGATATGCTTAAAGGATTTTTCGATGTACCCAAGCCGGTAAACGAGCCGGTACTCAATTACGGGCCGCGCAGTTTAGAGCGCGCCGCACTGAAAGCCGCCCTTGCAGAAGGCCGCGCCACAGTAACCGATATACCGATGTATATCGGCGATAAAGAAGTGAAAACTGGCAAAAAGCTTGAAGTGCGCCCTCCGCACGACCATCAGCACCTGTTGGCCACTTTCCGCGAAGGTGATACCAGCCACGTACATGCCGCTATTGATGCCGCCCTTGCCGCCAAAGCCGATTGGGAAGCCATGCCCTGGGAACAGCGTGCCGCCATATTTTTAAAAGCTGCCGAACTACTATCCGGACCATACCGCTATAAAATGAATGCGGCGACCATGCTTGGCCAGTCGAAAAACGCTTACCAGGCCGAAATTGATGCCGCTTGTGAGTTTATCGACTTCTTGCGTTTCAACGTAAGCTATCTGGCCGAAATATATGCCCAACAGCCACCCATATCGCCCAAAGGCGTATGGAACCGTGTTGAGCAGCGCCCGTTGGAAGGTTTTGTATTTGCGATAACGCCTTTCAACTTCACCGCTATTGCGGGAAACCTGCCAGCATCAGCAGCCATGATGGGCAATGTGGTGGTTTGGAAACCTGCCTATACCCAGCTGTATGCCGCCAATGTCATTATGCAGCTATTTAAAGAGGCCGGTTTGCCGCCCGGTGTCATCAACATGATTACGGTGGACGGCCCTATTGCCGGCGATATCATCTTCAGCCACCCGGATTTTGCGGGCATCCACTTTACCGGGTCTACCGCAGTGTTCCAAAACATCTGGAAAACCATTGGCACCAATATCCATAAATTTAAAACCTACCCGCGCATTGTGGGCGAAACCGGCGGCAAAGATTTTGTGCTTGCACACCCCAGTGCTAACGCTGATGTGGTAACAACGGCTTTGGTTCGTGGCGCGTTTGAGTATCAAGGGCAAAAATGTTCTGCGGCGTCGCGCGCATACCTACCCAAATCGCTTTGGCCTGCCATCAAAGAAAAATTTACCCGCGACCTGGCCTCTTTGAAAATGGGCCCGACCGAGGACTTCGAAAACTTTATCAACGCCGTTATCGATGAGAAATCGTTCGATAAGCTGGCACGCTATATCGACCAGGCCAAAAAAGACAAAGGCGTCGAAATTATTGCCGGCGGCCATTACGATAAAAGCAAAGGCTGGTTTATTGAACCTACCGTTATTGTAGTGGAAGACCCTTTTTACATCACCATGTGCGAAGAGCTTTTCGGCCCGGTGTTAACGGTTTATGTTTATGATGACAGGGATTTTGACAAGGTGTTGGAAATCATCGATAAAACATCCATCTATGCCTTAACAGGCTGCATTATCTCGCAAGACCGTTATGCTATCGCGAAAGCAACCTACGCTTTGCGCAACGCCGCGGGCAACTTCTATATTAATGACAAGCCAACAGGGGCGGTAGTAGGTCAACAGCCTTTCGGTGGTGCAAGGGGTTCAGGCACCAACGACAAGGCGGGCTCCATGATCAACCTGCTGCGCTGGGTATCGCCAAGCACCATCAAAGAAACATTTGATCCGCCTAAAGATTACAGGTATCCGTTTTTGGATAAGGAGATATAAAAAAAGAGCGATGGATTTAAAATCCATCGCTCTTTCTGTTTATTTAAACTTAAACACCTCGTTTAGTTTCTCATTGTTTTTAACGCTCACCTTCAAGTCATTAATGTAGCCGGTATTTAACCGGTACACCCAACCGTGCACGCTTAGGTCGCGGCCGTTTTTCCAGGCGTTTTGCACGATAGATGTTGACGAAAGGTTGTTCACGTTCTCTATCACGTTCAACTCTACCAATCGGTCGGTCCGCTTTTGTTCATCTTTAATGCCGTCTAATTCGGCTGTATGCAGGCGGTAAACATCTTTAATATGGCGCAGCCAGTTATCCACAATCCCGAACTGTTTATTGCTTAATGCCGCAATTACACCGCCGCAACCATAGTGCCCGCAAACAATCACATGCTTTACTTCCAGTATGTTCACCGCGTAATCGAGCACCGAAAGCATGTTCATATCCGAGTGTACCACTACGTTTGCAATATTGCGGTGCACAAATATCTCACCCGGCTTGGTATGGGTAATCTGGTTTGCCGGCACGCGGCTATCGGCACAGCCAATCCACAAAACGGGTGGCGTTTGGCCTGCGGCCAATTTTTCAAAATAGTCAGGGTCGAGTTGGAGTGTTTCCTTTACAAAAGTCTTATTGCCTTCCAGTAATTTTTCGTAGGATATTAAATTGGCTTTTGATAGGTCGTCTTTTTCGGCGCACATAATTATTCTATGGTTTTTACAGGATTTGACTTGCCCGCAAATTTAGATAATATACTCAATTTTTATAGACTGCCAACCAAATATCACCGCAACAATTCACTGCTCACTATTCACCATTCACTATATAATTCCTATTTTTAACCCCTAACATTAATAAACCTCAGTAAAGTGGATAAAAAGCTCTACCTATTAAGTCAGAAAAAGCAAGAGGCGCTGTTGGGCGGCGGCCCTTCGCGTATCGACAGTCAGCATAAAAAGGGGAAACTAACGGCCCGCGAACGTTTACATTTTTTGTTGGATGAAGGTTCTTTTCAGGAAATCGGCATGCTGGTCGCACACCGCTCTACCGATTTTGGGATGGAAAAAGAGAAATATCCCGGCGATGGGGTAGTTACCGGCTATGGCACCATCAATGGCAAAATAGTTTACGTTTTCTCGCAAGACTTCACAGTTTTCGGTGGTTCATTATCCGAAACCCATGCCGAAAAAATCTGCAAGATCATGGACCTGGCCATGAAAAATGGAGCACCCGTTATTGGCTTGAACGATTCTGGTGGCGCGCGCATACAGGAGGGCGTAGTATCACTTGGTGGTTATGCCGATATATTTTACAAAAACACCATGGCATCAGGCGTTGTGCCGCAAATATCGCTCATCATGGGCCCATGTGCGGGCGGCGCAGTATATTCTCCTGCCATTACCGACTTTATTTTGATGGTGGAGCATACTTCGTATATGTTTGTTACAGGCCCTAACGTAGTGAAGACCGTAACACACGAAATCGTAACATCCGAAGAGTTGGGTGGTGCCATGACACATGCCACAAAATCGGGTGTAACACATTTTGCTTGTGCCAACGAGATTGAGGCCATACAGAACGTTAAAAAGCTATTGAGCTATATGCCCCAAAACTGCGAGGAAAAGGCATCATCGCTTCCATACGAAAGCGGCGACGAACTTCGGCCTTCTTTAAACAACCTATTGCCTGAAAACGTCTCACAGCCTTATGATATGCGCGAGGTGATTAGCGAAGTGATTGATGAAGGCTCATTTTTGGAGGTACATAAAGATTTTGCCGAAAATATCGTGGTCGGCTTTGCGCGATTGGCAGGCCGAAGCATCGGCATTGTGGCCAACCAACCTGCATTTTTGGCCGGTGTATTGGATATCCATTCATCAACAAAAGGGGCCCGCTTTATCCGCTTTTGCGATAGTTTTAATATTCCCTTATTGGTTTTCGAAGATGTACCGGGTTTTCTTCCCGGCACTGATCAGGAATGGAACGCCATTATCACTAACGGCGCTAAATTGCTATACGCTTTTTGCGAGGCTACCGTGCCGCGGATCACGGTGATTACCCGTAAGGCGTACGGCGGAGCATACGACGTAATGAACTCCAAACACATAGGTGCCGATATGAATTATGCCTGGCCTTCGGCCGAGATTGCGGTAATGGGGGCCAAAGGCGCTGCTGAAATTATTTTTAAACGGGAAATCAGTACCGCGCCCGATCCGGATGCTAAATGGAAAGAGATGGAGCAACAGTATGCCGATATATTTGCCAACCCATACCGGGCCGCAGAGCGTGGTTTTATCGACGAGGTAATAGATCCCGCCGAAACCCGCGCGAAGCTGATACAGGCTTTTAAAATGCTTGAGAACAAAGTGGTGAACAACCCAAGAAAGAAGCATGGGAATATCCCATTGTAAATTCAAAAGTCAAAATTCAAAAGTTAAAAGATCATACCTCGGTAACACAAAGTTTTTTTGAATTTTGACTTTTTAATTTTGACTTAAATGCACATCGAACAAATAACCCCGCAACTTACCTGGCAATTACGGCGCAATGTACTGTATCCCAACAGTATGCTTTGGGAAATGGAAATGGACGAGGATAACCATGGTTACCATTTCGGCGCGTTTATCGACAATCAACTTATCGGTGTGGTGTCGTTGTTCCAACAACAGGATGTTTGGCAGTTCCGCAAATTCGCTATCGACCCGGCACATCAGGGTAAGGGGATTGGTCGGCTACTGTTGCAATATATCAGTCAATTTGTCCAAAATGAAGGCGGAAGCAGGCTTTGGTGCAACGCCCGTTTGTCGGCTATTGAATTTTACCTTAAATCAGGCTTTATCGAAACCGGTGAGTACTTTTCAAAAAACGGCTTCGATTACCAGATACTCGAGACAAGCCTATAAAAAAACCAGCCCGTATCCACTAAATACGGGCTGGCCCTCAACTAAATAAACATGAATTATACGAATATTATTCACTCATCCAAATTACGTGATAGCGTATAAAGTAATTGTTAATTTACCAATAACAGTAATTGCTATATTCATCATATTACACGTTGCGAAATACTGATTAATGCGTTTATATTTGCTGAGGCTTACCAGCCTGTTCTAAATTTAACATCATGGCTAAAAAGAAATCCGAAGAGAAAAAGCACGTTCCCATCGTCAATAAAAAATCACTTGAGTTTTTTGAAAAATACATTAACAACGCCTCGCCTACCGGTTTTGAGTGGAAAGGCCAGGAAATGTGGCTCGACTACCTTAAACCTTATATCGACACGCATTACGTAGACAATTACGGCTCGGCTGTAGGTATCATCAACCCCAAAGCAAAATACCGGGTAGTAATAGAAGCTCATGCCGATGAGATTTCCTGGTTCGTCAACTACATCACAAGCGATGGTTTGATCTATGTGATCCGTAATGGCGGTTCCGACCACCAGATAGCTCCTTCAAAACGGGTAAACATCCATACCGATAAAGGCATGGTAACCGGTGTTTTCGGTTGGCCTGCTATCCACACCCGCAGCGGAGAAAAAGAAGAAGCCCCAACCCTTAAAAATATCTTCCTCGACTGCGGCTGTACCAGTAAAGACGAGGTGGAGAAATTAGGCATCCATGTAGGCTGCGTGATTACCTATCAGGACGAGTTTATGGTATTGAACGACCGTTACTATGTTGGCCGTGCGTTAGATAACCGTGCCGGTGGGTTTATGATAGCCGAGGTTGCCCGCCTTTTAAAAGAGAATAAAGTAAAATTGGATTTTGGCCTGTACATCGTTAACGCGGTGCAGGAAGAAATAGGCTTGCGCGGCGCCGAAATGATAGCCGGCTATATTGAACCCGATGTGGCCATTATTACCGATGTTACGCACGACACCACTACGCCGATGATTAACAAAAACACGCAAGGAGATTTGGCCTGCGGTAAGGGGCCTGTCGTATCTTATGCGCCGGCTGTTCAAACTAACCTCAATAAATTATTGATCGAAACCGCGGAAAAAGCCAAAATACCTTTCCAGCGTCAGGCTTCATCGCGTTCAACCGGTACCGACACCGACGCCTTTGCATACTCTAACAATGGTGTGCCGTCGGCATTGATATCGTTGCCTTTACGTTACATGCATACCACCGTAGAGATGATCCACAAAGAAGACGTCGACAACGTGATCAGGCTGATCTACGAAACATTGCTCAACATCAAAGCGGGACACGATTTCAGATACTTTAAATAAGCAACAGAAGGCAATGTTATCAATTTATTAACCTTTATAAAGGCATTATCACACACATTAAAATATAGTTACCTTAGTATATATGAAACCTACATTACTCATTTTGGCCGCGGGGATGGCCAGCCGTTATGGCAGCATGAAACAGGTAGATGGCTTTGGCCCTAACGGCGAAACCATTATCGATTACTCCATTTACGATGCCATTAAGGCGGGTTTTGGTAAAGTTAGCTTTATCATCCGCGAAGAATTTGTGGACAACTTTAAAGCTATATTCGAGCCTAAACTGGCAGGCAAAATTGAAACCGACTATGTGTTCCAAAGCTACGACCTGAAACCTTTTGGTATCCACAAGGTAATTGAGCGCGCCAAACCATGGGGAACCGCGCATGCCGTTTTAGCCGCACGTAATCAGGTTAAAGAGCCTTTCTGCGTGATCAACGCCGACGACTTTTATGGTTATGATTCTTTCGAGAAAATGGCCAAATTCCTGACCAGCGAAGTGTCGGATGATTCCTATTCACTGATAGGATATCAGGTTGACAAAACCTTGTCCGATTACGGCTCCGTTTCGCGTGGTGTATGCAAGGTTAACGAGGCAGGTAACATGGTCGAGATAAACGAACGTACCGAAGTATACTTTACCGATGGCGGTAAAGTGGCCTACAAAGACGCCACCGGCGAACATCCGCTGCCGAACGATACACGCGTATCCATGAATTTTTGGGGCTTTACCCCCGCCGTGTTTGACCAAAGTTTAGACATGTTTAAAAAGTTTGTGGATGCCAACGAGAATAACCCTAAAGCCGAGTTCTTTATCCCGTTGGTGGCCGATGAGCTGATTAAAAGCGGACAAGCATCCTTCAAGGTAATCCCAACCGCCTCAAAATGGTTCGGCGTTACCTATAAAGAAGATAAACCGATCGTACAAAAAAGCATATCCGACTTGGTGAACAGCGGCGTGTACCCTGAAAATCTCTGGGCATAACATATCATAAACATTACAACAAAAAGCCCCGATTGGATAAACCAATCGGGGCTTTATATTTCCTGCTCTCCATTAGCTAATGGAGGCCGGGGGGAGATTATTTCACTTCTTCAAAGTCAACATCAGTTACATGATCTGCATTGCCTTGCGGGGCACCTTCAGCAGCGTGCTCCGCACCTGGTTGTGCACCGGCATCAGCGTTTTTGTACATATCTTCTGATGCGGCGTTCCATGCGGTTTGCAGTTCAGCCTGGATAGTATCCAAATCATTAAAGTTTTTTGCTGCATAAGCCGCTTTCAACTTTTCTAATCCGCTTTCTATCGGTGCTTTCTTGTCAGCTGGGATCTTATCGCCGTACTCTTTCAATTGTTTTTCGGTCGAGAAGATCAAAGCATCGGCAGCGTTGAGTTTGTCAACTTCCTCTTTTGCTTTTTTGTCAGCATCAGCGTTAGCCTCGGCTTCATCCTTCATCCGTTTGATGTCGGCATCAGTCAAGCCCGAAGAAGCCTCGATACGGATCTTTTGCTCTTTGCCTGTAGCTTTATCTTTAGCACCTACGTGTAATATACCGTTAGCATCAATATCAAAAGTTACTTCGATTTGAGGCACACCGCGAGGTGCTGGTGGTATACCATCTAAGTGGAAACGGCCAATGGTGCGGTT
This sequence comes from uncultured Mucilaginibacter sp., assembly GCF_903893715.1. Classification (GTDB taxonomy): domain Bacteria; phylum Bacteroidota; class Bacteroidia; order Sphingobacteriales; family Sphingobacteriaceae; genus Mucilaginibacter. The sequence continues at coordinate 112,889 of NZ_CAITNG010000024.1, read as the reverse complement.
TTGAGCTGCCATTGGGCGCTCACCTTGTAAAATGTGGATCTCAACCGATGGCTGACTGTCGGACGCGGTAGAGAATGTTTCCGATTTTTTAGATGGGATAGTGGTATTGGCTTCAATCAGCTTGGTCATTACACCACCCATGGTTTCGATACCTAACGAAAGCGGGGTAACATCCAGCAATAATACATCCTTTACGTCGCCCGATAACACACCACCTTGTATAGCGGCACCTATCGCAACAACTTCATCCGGGTTAACTCCTTTTGATGGGGCTTTACCAAAGAATTTTTCAACTGCTTCTTGTATCGCAGGGATACGGGTTGAACCACCTACCAGGATGATCTCGTCGATATCAGATACCGACAAACCTGCATTTTTCAATGCTGTTTTACAAGGATCGATGGTACGTTTGATCAGGCTGTCGGCCAATTGCTCAAATTTAGCACGGGTTAATGTTTTAACCAAGTGCTTTGGCATACCGTCAACAGCGGTAATGTATGGCAAGTTGATTTCTGTTTGAGCCGAGCTCGACAACTCAACCTTAGCTTTTTCAGCAGCTTCTTTTAAACGCTGTAAGCTCATCGGGTCGCGGCGCAGGTCAAAACCTTCGTCAGCTTTAAATTCGTCGGCTAAATAGTCAATGATCACCTGATCAAAGTCGTCACCACCAAGGTGTGTATCACCATCGGTTGATTTTACTTCAAACACGCCATCACCTAATTCCAATACCGAAACGTCATGTGTACCACCACCGCAGTCAAACACAACAATTTTCATATCCTTGTGTGCTTTGTCCAGGCCATAAGCAAGTGCAGCGGCAGTTGGTTCGTTAATAATACGGCGTACATTTAAACCTGCTATTTCGCCTGCTTCTTTGGTTGCCTGGCGTTGCGCGTCGTTAAAATAAGCCGGTACGGTAATAACCGCATCAGTTACTTCGTGCCCCAAAAAGTCTTCAGCGGTTTTCTTCATTTTCTGAAGTATCATGGCCGAAATTTCCTGTGGGGTATACATACGGTCGTCAATTTGAACACGCGAAGTGTTATTGTCGCCCTTTACCACTTTATAAGGTACACGCGATATTTCTTTGGTAACCTCGTTAAACTGGTTACCCATAAAACGTTTGATCGATGAGATCGTTTTTGTTGGGTTGGTGATAGCCTGGCGTTTTGCCGGGTCGCCAACTTTACGTTCGCCGTTGTCAACAAATGCAACAACCGATGGCGTTGTACGTTTCCCCTCACTGTTAGCGATAACTACAGGCTCATTGCCTTCCATTACTGCTACGCAGGAGTTCGTTGTTCCTAAGTCGATTCCTATTATTTTAGACATATATTTTGTTTTTACTATGTTGAATACAAAGATTTACTACAGCTGTTTAACAAGCCTTGTGCCAAATAGGCTATGGCAGTTGAATAAACGCGTTAAATCACAAAATCGTCAGATTGCAAATTCAATAATGACAGGTTGGCAGGCACTGTTGGCAAAAGTTACGTGGCCAAAACCCTCCATATACATCCTATTATAGGGGTACCTTAACATCGAACACATGGGTATTTATGGGTATTCATTACGGCGTCATTGCGAGGAGGAACGACGAAGCAACCCCTGCGCGGCAATCATAAGCGATTGGTAAATTACCTAAGTATATGGGTATTTATGGGTATAATTTCAAAGAACATTTTTCATCTTCGCTCATCCGCCATAGCTTTAGCGAAGGGCTGCACCATCATAGCCTATGGGTATTTATGGGTTAAAATTCAAATGTCAAAACCGCATTTACTACTTTCACCATTTGTTTCAAGATACGAAAAATAGTTCAGATTTTCAAATTAGTTTATCCATTCTCAACAAAATCAGTCAACCTTTTTTAGGACTTGACAGCATTGCTCATCCTAAATTCAATTTACTTATTTCTACCCACAAAAAAAGCCCCACTCAATCTGAGCAGGGCTTTCTATATTCGTTAAAAAAACTTATTCGCCTTTTTCTTCTTCAGCAGCGTCAGCAGCAGGTGCTTCAGGAGCTTCTTCTACAGCTGGTGCAGCAGGAGCTTCGTCAACTACAACAGCTTCTTCCACACTTACAGGGGCAGCAGCAACCGGAGCAGCCTTGCCTTTACCAGATCCACCACGACGACGGGTTGCTTTCTTAGCAGTAGCAGCTTCGCCTTTAGTGTAAACGGTATTATAATCTACCAATTCTATGATGGCCATCTCGGCGTTATCACCTAAACGATTTTCCATCTTCACAATACGGGTATAACCACCGGGGCGGTTAGCAATCTTCTCAGCAACTTCGCGGAACAACATTGCTGTAGTATCCTTGTCTTGCAGGTAGCTAAATACGGTACGGCGCGAGTGCGTAGTATCTTCTTTTGCTTTAGTAATAATAGGTTCAACATACATGCGCAATGCTTTTGCTTTTGCCAATGTAGTTGTAATACGCTTGTGTAAAATAAGCGAAGAAGCCATGTTCGCCATCATCGCCTTACGGTGACTGTTGGTGCGGCCTAAGTGATTTAATTTTTTACCGTGTCTCATTTTTTTGTTGATTTTTCACGTGCATACCGTTGGGGAAATTGCTCAACCCTCGGAATTATGCGGTCGCTTAATTATATAGTTAATTGTTAGTGGTCAGTAGTGCGTAAGAATATTGAGAAAACAACTCACTATTCACAACTCACCGTTCACCAAATTATTCTTCGTCTAACTTAAATTTCGACAGGTTCATACCAAAAGATAAACCTTTTGATTTAACCAGGTCCTGAATTTCAGTCAGTGATTTTTTACCAAAGTTCCTGAACTTTAACATATCCGCAACATCGTACGATACCAGGTCAGCCAGGCTGCGGATATCGGCTGCCTTTAAGCAGTTCAGTGCACGTACCGAAAGGTCAAGGTCAACCAATTCAGTTTTCAGGATCTTGCGCATGTGCAAAATCTCCTCGTCAACTTCTTTGGTTTCTTCTTTAGCTTGCGCTTCCAACATCATGTTCTCATCGCTGAACAACATAAAGTGTTGGATCAATATTTTGGCAGCTTCTTTCAAAGCATCCTCAGGATGAACCGAACCGTCAGTAGCAATATCCAACACTAATTTTTCGTAGTCGGTCTTTTGCTCAACGCGATAGTTCTCAATAGTATATTTAACGTTCTTGATCGGTGTGTAGATCGAATCGATAGCAATAACACCTAACATAGCGTCAGGGTTCTTGTTCTCTTCGCTGGCAACATAACCTCGACCTTTAGCTACGGTCAGCTCAATTTCGAGCGTTACCGACGAGTCCATGTTACAGATAACCAAATCAGGGTTAAGGATAGTAAAGTTGTTCGAAAACTTAGTGATATCGCCGGCTTTAAAAGAATCCTGACCGTTGATGATCACGAATATCTTTTCCGAATCGCCCGACTCACCTGTTTTCTTCATACGAACTTGTTTTAAGTTCAATATGATTTCGGTAACGTCTTCAACCACACCTTTAATGGTCGAAAATTCATGAGTTACTCCCGAAAAACGAACTGAAGTGATCGCATAACCTTCTAATGACGAAAGTAAGATACGACGTAAAGCATTACCAATAGTTATACCGAAACCTGGTTCTAACGGACGAAATTCAAACGTGCCATCAAAATCAGTTGATTTCTGCATGATAACCTTATCTGGTTTTTGAAATGCTAATATTGCCATTTATATCTTTTATTTATTGTTTTCTTAATTGGACTGTATTCAAACGGAAAAAGACCGGCCTGGGCCAATCGTTCTCCGCATAAGTATCATTATTATTTTGAGTACAACTCGACGATCAGATTTTCCTTTATGTTTTCAGGAATCTCATCACGGTTTGGATAGTTCAGGAATACTCCGCTTAAATTCGCGGCATCCCATTGCAACCAGCTGTATTTGTTTATTTTGCGGCCTGCAACCGAGTTGGTTATGGCTTCCATTGTTTTTGATTTCTCACGTACCGCGATTACATCGCCTGCTTTTAAAGCGTATGACGAGATGTTCACAACTTCGCCGTTTACGGTGATGTGCTTGTGCCCAACCAATTGGCGTGCACCTGAACGTGTTGGGGCAATACCTAAACGGTAAACCGCATTGTCCAAACGTGCTTCTAAAAACTTCAATAAGTTCTCGCCAGTGATGCCTTCTTTGGCCGATGCGCGGTGAAACAGGTTTTCGAACTGACGCTCTAATACACCGTAAGTGTATTTAACCTTTTGTTTCTCCATCAACTGAGTTGAATACTCAGATTGTTTTCCTCTTCTTTTCGAGGCCCCGTGCATGCCGGGAGCATAATTTTTTCTTTCTAACGCTTTATCAGGACCGAAGATTGGTTCTCTGAAACGGCGCGCAATTCTGGATTTTGGACCTGTATATCTTGCCATTTTTGTTTGTTTTAAAGTATCATTCGGCCCGCAGCCGATGAATCTTAGCTTTAAAAATTAATAAATTAAACTCTTCTCCTTTTTGACGGACGGCAGCCATTGTGTGGCAGCGGAGTAATGTCCTTTATTGTTGTAACCTCGATACCTGCAGTTTGCAAAGTACGGATAGCCGACTCACGGCCTGAGCCCGGACCTTTAACAAATACTTCTACTTTGCGTAAGCCTAAATCATAAGCTACTTTACCGCAATCAGAAGCTGCCTGGCCTGCTGCATATGGTGTGTTTTTCTTCGAACCCTTAAAGCCCATTTTACCTGCCGACGACCATGAAATAGCCTGTCCGCTTTTGTTGGTCAAGGTGATGATGATATTGTTAAAAGTTGCGTTGATGTGTGCTTCGCCTATTGGCTCAACAATTACAACGCGTTTTTTGGTAACTTTTTTAGTCTTAGCCATTTTGTTTTTTAGATTTTAGATATGAGACTTGAGATATGAGATTCTTTCTCGCTCCCGGCACTCAGTACCTTGTTTTTTATCTTATCTGTTCCAGCTAAGGGATGAAACCACCCCTCACCTATCAATTATTACTTAGTAACCTTTTTCTTGTTGGCAACAGTCTTACGTTTACCTTTACGGGTACGCGAGTTGTTTTTAGTACGTTGGCCACGTAACGGTAAACCTTTACGATGACGTGTACCACGGTAGCAACCTATATCCATCAAACGTTTAATGTTGAGTTGCACCTCAGAGCGTAATGCACCTTCAACTTTTACACGATCGTTAATGATGGTACGGATAGCAGTCAACTGCTCATCTGTCCAGTCCTGAACTTTGGTATTCAAATCAATACCAGCTTCAGTTAATATTTGCTGAGCTGTAGTACGGCCAATACCGTAAATGTAGGTTAAACCTATTTCTCCTCGTTTGTTTCTTGGTAAATCAATACCTGCTATCCTTGCCATATTTTTTTATTTGTTTTCAAGTAAGACCGAACGGCGGGCCACCGTTGTACGGATCTTTACAATTTCTTTTTTATCCCTGACGTTGTTTGTACTTAGGGTTCTTCTTGTTAATTACATAAAGTTTCCCTTTACGACGGATGATCTTGCAATCAGCACTACGTTTTTTTATTGATGCTCTAACTTTCATCTTTTCTATTTATTTATATCTGTAGGTTATCCTGCCTTTTGATAAATCATAAGGACTCATCTCCAATTTCACCCTGTCGCCAGGTAGTATTTTGATATAATGCATCCGCATTTTACCCGAAATATGCGCAATAATTTCGTGTCCGTTTTCCAACTCCACCCGAAACATCGCGTTTGATAATGCTTCCTTTATTGTACCGTCTTGTTCAATTGAGGCTTGTTTAGCCATATATTACTGATTTCTATACAATTATCCGCCTTAAAAGCGGGACGCAAAATTAAACATTATTTTTTATATTTTATTCTTTTTCTTTCAAAACTTCTTCGATATATGAAAAAGTAGAAAGTATATCGGCTTTCCCCTTGTTGATGGCTACCGTATGCTCATAATGTGCTGAAGGTTTTCCGTCAATTGTCGATACCGTCCAGCCGTCGTCCCAAAACCTTACACCGGCTCGCCCGGCGTTTATCATGGGCTCAATGGCAATCACCATACCCTCTTCCAGTTTAATGCCCGAACCCCGCTTGCCATAGTTTGGTACTTCGGGCTTTTCGTGTAAACGTACACCTACACCATGCCCCACCAGTTCTTTCACAACACCAAAACCATGCTTTTCAGCATGTTCCTGTACCGCGTAACCAATGTCGCCTATGCGTAAACCGACTACCGCTTTTTCAATACCCAGCACCAGGCACTCTTTGGTAACCCGCATCAACGTCTTTACCTGATCGCTCACCTCGCCAATGGCAAAGGTGTATGCCGAATCGCCGTAGTATTTATGGAGTACTGCACCGCAATCAACCGATACCAGGTCGCCCGGCACCAACTCATAGTTGCTTGGAAAACCATGCACCACCTGGTTGTTTAAAGAAATGCAAAGCGAATACGGAAAACCGTTATAATTTAAAAATGCCGGTACACCTTTATGATCACGTATAAAAGTCTCGGCAAGTTTATTTAGTTCAATTGTTTTTATCCCCGGTTTGATAACTTTTGCTATCTCCGCAAGGGTTTTTGATACCAATAACGAACTTTCTCTTATTAGTTCTATCTCCTCGACAGACTTATAATTGATTTTTGACATTATGGTTAAATTGCCGACGGCGTTGTACCGGCCGCACTCGGGATAGCTGTCCTACCCTTGATCCTGCCGGTTTTCATCAAACCATCATAGTGGCGCATCAATAAGTGGCTTTCTATCTGCTGCAAGGTATCCAATACTACACCCACCAAAATAATCAGCGATGTACCACCAAAGAAACGCGCAAACTGGCTGCTTACCGAAAATATAACTGCTATAGCCGGAATGATGGCGATTATGGCCAGGAATATAGAACCCGGTAAAGTTATTTTCGAAATGATATCGTCTATAAAATCCGCCGTAGCTTTGCCTGGTTTAACACCCGGTATAAAGCCACCGTTCTTTTTCATATCGTCGGCCATTTGGTTTGGATTTACCGTAATAGCCGTGTAGAAATAAGTAAAAACGATGATCAACAATGCAAACAACAAATTGTGCGGCCATGATTGAACATCGGATAAAGCGATAACAACACTGTTAGAACCTGCCGATTTGAACAAGCTTGGTATAGCAGCCGGAATAAACATTAATGCCTGCGCAAAAATGATAGGCATAACACCGGCAGCATTCACCTTTAAGGGGATATACTGGCGCACACCACCGTATTGCTTATTACCTACAATACGCTTAGCATACTGTACAGCAATTTTGCGTGTACCTTGTACAATTAATATGGTAAACATTACCACAGCTATTAAGGCTACAAGCTCAACAACAAATATGAACAAGCCACCGGCTCCGTTAACACGCGTTAAAAACTCCTGGCCAACAGCAGTTGGCAACTGCGCTATAATACCCACCATAATGATGAGTGATATACCGTTACCAATACCTTTATCCGTTATCTTCTCACCCAACCACATTACAAATAATGTACCTGCGGTCAATACAAATACCGATAGGATGGTAAAATATGGGTCAGGGATAAGCGGTGCCGAGCTTACCTGCGACCTTACATAGCCTACGGCCTGTAAAGCGGTAATACCAATGGTCAGATAACGGGTCCATTGGTTAAGCTTGTTACGGCCGCTTTCCCCTTCTTTCTGCAATTTTGTGAAGTATGGCACGGCTATACCCAATAACTGCACCACAATGGACGCCGAAATATAAGGCATTACACCTAACGCAAAAATAGAACCCCGAGAGAATGACCCACCGGCGAACATATTCAGCATACCCATTAATCCTTCTTTACCCCTTTGAGAGTCAAGAGTCGCCGGATTGATACCCGGCAATACGATGAACGAACCTATGCGGTAAATTAAAAGAAATAAGAATGTGTTCGAGATACGCACCCTTAAATCCTCAATTTTCCAGATATTGGATAAAGTTGTGAAAAATTTCTTCATTGAAATTTATAACTTAACGATTGAACCACCGGCTGCTTCAATAGCTTTTTGTGCAGTGGCCGAAAATGCATGTGCTGTAACTTCTAATTTTGCTTTTAACTCGCCACGTCCCAATACTTTTACCAGGTCGTTCCTTGATACTAAACCGTGTTCTTTCAGTATGTCGAAGTTGATCGCGGTTACACTGTATTGGTCGGCAAGGCCTTGTAAAGCATCCAAGTTAACGCTTACATACTCTACACGGTTAGGATTTTTAAAGCCAACCTTAGGTACACGACGTTGCAATGGCATTTGGCCACCTTCAAAACCAACCTTGGTTGATGTACCCGAACGTGAACCGGCACCTTTATGACCACGTGTCGATGTTCCGCCACGGCCCGAACCGGTACCACGACCAATTCTTTTTCTGTTTTTAGTAGAACCTTCTGCAGGTTTCAGATTACTTAAGTTCATAATATTAAATGCTTTCTACTGCTACCAAATGATTAACTTTCCTTACCATACCGATGATAGCTGCATTAGCCTCAACTTCTACACTGTGGTTTATTCTTTTTAAACCTAAAGCTTCGATGGTTTTTTTCTGGCGCTCACTTCTATCGATCACGCTTTTAATCTGAGTTATTTTGATTTTTGCCATGACTGATTATCCGTTAAATACTTTACCTAAACTAATTCCACGTTGTTGGGCCACAGTGTAAGCATCGCGCATTTGCGATAATGCTGATACAGTTGCTTTTACCACGTTGTGCGGGTTTGACGAACCTTTCGATTTTGCCAATACGTTGTGTATACCGGCACTCTCCAACACGGCGCGCATCGCACCACCGGCTATAACACCGGTACCGTTTGCTGCTGGTTTTAAGAAGATAAAACCACCCGAAAATTTACCTATTTGCTCGTGAGGTATAGTTCCGTTTAAAATCGGAACTTTTACCAGGTTCTTTTTAGCATCATCAATGCCTTTGGCAATTGCTTCGGTAACCTCTTTGGCTTTACCCAAACCGTAACCTACAATACCATTTTCATCGCCTACAACCACAATGGCCGAAAAGCTGAATGTACGGCCACCTTTGGTTACTTTGGCTACACGTTGGATGCTCACCAAGCGGTCTTTTAATTCGATTTCGCTCGATTTTACTCTTTTTATGTTAATAGTTGACATCTCTCTGTTGTATTAAAAAATTAAACCACCTTCACGTGCACCTTCAGCCAACGATTTAACGCGACCATGATACAAGTAACCATTCCTGTCGAAAACAACTTGTTTTATACCGGCTGCAATTGCTTTTTCGGCAACCAATTTACCAACCGCTACCGATTGGTCTGATTTGCTGCCTGCTGTTGCAAACTCTTTTGATAAAGATGAAGCCGAAACTAATGTTTTACCGGTAATATCATCTATAACCTGGGCATAAATCCCTTTATTGCTCCTGTATACTGACAGGCGCGGACGCTCTGAAGAACCCGAAAGACGTTTCCTGATCCCTTTCTTAATTCTGTCCCTTCTTGATAATTTAGCTGCCATGTCGATTATTTTTTAGATGCTGATTTACCTGCTTTTCTCCTTAACACTTCGCCAACAAACTTGATACCTTTACCTTTATATGGTTCCGGTGCACGTAGCGAGCGTATTTTTGCAGCTACCTGGCCTATCAATTGCTTGTCTATCGACTCGAGGATGATGGTTGGGTTTTTACCCTTATCAGCAGTGGTTGTAACTTTAATTTCTTGTGGTAACTGGAACACATAGTGGTGAGAGAAACCCAACACTAAATCCAATGTATTACCTGTATTGGTTGCACGGTAACCTACACCTACCAACTCTTGTTCAAGTTTGTAACCTGTTGTTACACCAACAACCATATTGTTGATCAATGCGCGGTATAAACCGTGCAATGCTTTATGGCGTTTTTGTTCCGACGGGCGTTGTACTACAATGTGTCCGTCTTCCTGGGCTATAGTGATGTCGCCATCAACTGCCTGGGTCAATTGTCCTTTTGGTCCTTTTACGGTTACTACATTATCATCCGATACGGTAACGGTAACGCCTGCGGGGATCGCAATGGGTGCTTTTCCTACTCTTGACATTTCTTGTTTCTCCTTATCTGATTAATAAACGTAACATAAAACTTCGCCACCAATGTTTTGTTGACGGGCTTCTTTATCGGTCATTACACCTTTCGAAGTCGACAATATGGCGATACCTAAACCATTTAATACGCGCGGCAAATTAGCCGTGCCTGCATATTTCCTCAAACCTGGTTTGCTGATACGCGCTATGCTGCGTATAGCCGGAATTTTTGTTATCGGATGATATTTCAAAGCAACTTTGATGATGCCCTGAGGACCATTATCCTCAAATTTAAAATTCGCGATGTAACCTTTTTCGAAAAGCACTTTCGTGATTTCCTTTTTCAGGTTTGATGCAGGAATTTCAACAACCCTGTGGTTGGCTTTAATAGCATTCCTTACTCGTGTAAGATAATCTGCAATTGGATCTGTATTCATTACTATTGTTTATGATGGTGGTTTCCGTAGACCTTCCATCGGTTAATTATTCAATTTTTGAGCTTAAAGCTGAAAGCACAAAGCTAAAAGCATCTTGTCTCTCTCAGCTTTAGGCTTTTAGCTCACTAGCTTTATTACCAGCTCGCTTTCTTTATTCCCGGTATTTTACCGGCCAAAGCCATTTCGCGGAATGTAACACGCGAAATACCAAACTGGCGCATGTAACCACGCGGGCGACCTGTTAATTTACAACGGTTGTGCAATTTTACCGGGCTCGATGCTTTTGGCAATTTGTCCAGTCCTATAAAATCACCGGCGGCTTTAAGGGCTGCCCTTTTATCAGCATATTTAGCTACTAACCTGGCACGTTTTACTTCACGTGCTTTTACACCTTCTTTAGCCATTAGTTGTTGTTGTTTTGATTTTTAAATGGTAAACCAAATTGCTTAAGCAATTCTAACGCTTCAACATCGTTATCAGCCGAGGTTACAAAGGTAATATCCATACCCATGATCTTGTTAATTTTGTCGATGTTGATTTCAGGGAAAATAATTTGCTCGGTAATACCTAAAGTATAGTTACCGCGGCCGTCAAAACCCTTATCGTTAATGCCTTTGAAATCACGTATACGTGGTAAAGCAACGGCAATCAAACGATCTAAAAATTCGTACATGGTATTGTCGCGCAAGGTAACACGTACGCCAACCGGCATATTTTTACGCAACTTAAAGTTCGATATATCTTTTTTCGATTTTGATGATACAGCTTGCTGACCGGTAATTGTAGTCAACTCGTTTATAGCTACTTCAATTAACTTTTTATCAGTAGTTGCAGCACCAACACCCTGGTTGATAGCAATTTTTTCAAGCTTCGGAACCTGCATTACGCTTTTATACTGAAATTTCTCTTTCAGTGCGGTGCGAATTTCGTCCTTGTATTTCGATTTTAATCTTGGTACGTAAGTCATTACTTAATTTCCTCCCCCGATATTTTTGCTACCCTAACTAATTTACCTGCTTCGTTCTTTGTCCTTCCAACACGTGTTGGTTTACCCGATTTCGGGTCGATCAACATCACGTTCGAAATATGCAACGCAGCTTCTTGCTTAATTATACCACCATTCGGGCTGGTAGCATTTGGTTTGGTATGTTTCGATACCATATTCGCGCCTTCAACCAAAATACGGCTGGTAGCGGTTATTACTTCTAATACTTTTCCTTGCGAGCCTTTTGAATCGCCGGCTATCACCTTTACCAGGTCGCCTTTGCGTATCTTCAATTTTACTTGCGTATTTTTCTTTCTTTCCATGTTACAATACCTCCGGTGCTAATGATACAATTTTCATGAATTGTTTTTCACGCAACTCCCTTGCAACAGGCCCAAAAATACGGGTACCTCTCGGCTCGTCCTGGTTGTTTAACAAAACGGCTGCGTTGTCGTCAAAACGGATATAAGAACCATCCTTGCGCCGGATTTCTTTTTTTGTCCTAACCACTACGGCTTTACTCACTGTACCTTTTTTAATGTTGCCTGATGGCAAAGCACTTTTTACGGTAACAACAATTTTATCGCCTATCGAGGCATATCTCTTGCCTGTACCGCCTAACACACGGATCACTAAAACTTCTTTAGCTCCGCTGTTGTCGGCAACATTTAGTCTTGATTCCTGTTGTACCATCTTATTTAGCCCTTTCTAAAATTGTAACTAATCTCCAATTCTTACTCTTGCTCAACGGGCGGGTTTCCATAATCAATACGGTGTCGCCAATACCACAGGTATTTGTTTCGTCGTGAGCCATAAATTTGGTAGTCTTTTTCACAAACTTACCATAGATAGGGTGCTTTACCTTACGCTCAACAGCTACAACGATAGATTTTTCCATCTTGTTGCTAACTACCAGGCCGGTACGTGTTTTTCTTAAATTTCTTTCCATTTCCATCGACTCTAAAAATTAATTCTTTTCAGAAGCAGAAGCCGCTTTGCGCTTTGTCAATTCAGTATTTAAACGAGCAACATCTTTCCTCACTTTAGTAATGCGGGTAGGGTTTTCTATCGCCGAAACTGCGTGTGCAAATTTCAGTTTGCTTAGATTGGCCTTCTCCTCGCTTACCCTTGCGGTAAGTTCTTCGGTTGATAGCTCTAAAATTTCTGAGTTCTTCATTTTCTTGTTAATTATTCGTTAATATGCAACTTTGCGTTATCTACTTTATAAGAGGCAAAGCCCACTGTATTACAGTTTTCTTTAAGCTTCTACGTAATCTCTACGTGTTATAAATCGTGTTTGTACCGGTAATTTACCTGCTGCAAGGCGCAAAGCCTCTTTAGCAACTTCCAACGGAACGCCTTCGGCTTCGAAGATGATCCTTCCCGGACGTACTACCGCTACCCAATATTCGGGTGCACCCTTACCTTTACCCATACGTACCTCTGCCGGTTTCTTGGTTACCGGTTTGTCAGGGAATATACGTATCCATACCTGGCCTTCACGTTTCATAAAACGTGTTACAGCGATACGGGCAGCCTCGATCTGGCGACTGGTTATCCAGGCGGCTTCGAGTGATTTTATTCCGAAAGAACCGAATGACAGTTCAGCACCACGAGTGGCTAAACCTTTCATCCTGCCTTTTTGCATCTTCCTGAACTTCGTTCTTTTTGGCTGTAGCATTGTCTTTAATTCTTATAATAAACGATGTCTGTCTCGACTTGATTTCTACTAATTATCTCTTTCCACCCGGACGGTTACCACCACCCTGGCCTCCACGGTTACCACCTTGGCCCGGTCCACCCGGACGGCTTCCACCGGCACCTGGACCACCACGACGGTCGCCACCTGGTCCGCCACGACGATCACCACCTGGTCCACCACGACGATCACCGCCACGGTCGCCAAATGCTGCCGCGCCTTCTGGACGTCCGCCTTTGCCGCTTGCGCTGCTTGTACCGCCAATGTTTGGCGACAAATCGCGTTTGCCGTAAACTTCACCTTTGCATATCCAAACCTTGATACCTATTTTACCATAGGTTGTCAAAGCTTCGGCCAAAGCGTAGTCAATATCGGCACGGAAAGTGTGCAATGGAATTCTACCTTCTTTATATTGCTCAGAGCGTGCCATTTCAGCACCACCTAAACGGCCCGAGGTCATGATTTTGATACCTTCGGCGCCCATTCTCATGGTCGAAGCTATCGAAGTTTTCATGGCACGACGGAACGATATACGTGCTTCCAGTTGTTTTGCTATACCTTCTGCAACTAATTGTGCATCAAGCTCCGGGCGTTTTATTTCGAAGATGTTGATTTGAACGTCCTTTTTGGTCAGTTTTTTCAACTCTTCTTTAATTTTATCAACTTCGGCGCCACCTTTACCAATCACAATACCCGGACGGGCAGTGTGGATAGTTACAGTGATGCGTTTTAAAGTACGCTCGATCACAACTTTCGATACGCCGCCTTTAGCGATACGTGCCGAAAGGTATTTGCGGATTTTTTCGTCTTCAACTAATTTGTCGGCATAGTGATTACCACCGAACCAGTTAGAATCCCAACCTCTGATGATGCCTAACCTGTTACCTATTGGATTTGCTTTTTGTCCCATTTCAAATTAATTGTTATCGTTTTTACTATCCACAACCAAGTGTACGTGGTTTGAGCGTTTACGGATACGGTATCCCCTTCCTTGTGGTGCAGGGCGCAGTCTTTTTAACTGACGGCCGCCACCTACAGAAACTTCCTTCACAAATAAACCGCTATCTTCTACACGTTTACCTTCGTTTTTAGCTTCCCAGTTTTTAATGGCCGATAACAATAGTTTCTCAACCCTGATAGCTGCTTCCTTGTTGGTATACTTTAATATGTACAACGCTTTCTCTACCTTTTCGCCCCTTATCAGGTCGACAACCAAACGCATTTTGCGCGGCGAGGTAGGGCAGTTTTGTAATTTAGCAATAGAAGCGCCGCCTGTAACAGCCTTTGCTGCTTCTTTCTGCTGCCTGATCAATACAGACTTTTTGATTTTAGTTGTTGCTTCCATGCCTTATTTTTTCTTTTCTGCGTGTCCACGGAATGTACGGGTTGGCGCAAATTCTCCCAACTTGTGCCCAACCATGTTTTCTGTTACATACACAGGGATAAACTTGTTACCGTTGTGTACTGCGAACGTATGACCTACGAAATCAGGAGAGATCATGGAACGACGTGACCAGGTTTTAACTACTGATTTTTTTGCCGTGTCATTCAAGGTCAGAACTTTTCTTTCCAGGTTATGATCTATATACGGTCCTTTTCTAATTGAACGTGCCATTATTTCTTCCTTCTTTCAATGATATAACGATCGGATGATTTCTTCTTGTCGCGGGTTTTGTAGCCTTTGGCCAATAAACCTTTGCGTGAACGTGGGTGACCACCTGAGGCCCTGCCCTCGCCACCACCCATAGGGTGATCTACCGGGTTCATGGCTACACCACGCACCCTTGGACGACGACCTAACCAGCGTTTGCGGCCGGCTTTACCTAACACTTCGTTCGCTTTGTCGCCGTTCGAAACGGTACCGATAGTTGCCAAACAAGTCGACAGTATCATACGTGTTTCGCCCGAAGGCAATTTGATGATTGCATATTTGCCATCGCGGGCAGATAGCTGAGCATATGTTCCGGCCGAGCGGGCAATACTGCCACCCTGACCTGGGTTTAACTCAATGTTGTGGATAATAGAACCCAATGGGATACTTTTTAATGGTAAAGTATTTCCAACTTCAGGAGCAACGCTTTCGCCCGATAATACTACCTGGCCAACGGTCAACCCTTCAGGGGCTATCATATATCTTTTCTCGCCATCGGCAAAGTGCAATAATGCGATACGTGCCGAACGATTCGGATCATATTCAATTGTTGCTACAGTAGCCGGGATATCAAACTTATTACGTTTAAAATCAATTAACCTGTACGATTGTTTGTGACCACCGCCAATATAGCGCATCGTCATTTTACCATCGTGGTTACGGCCACCCGACCTTTTGTGAGATACCACCAACGTTTTTTCAGGAACGTTTGTTGTTATATCCGAGTTATCGGCACCTACCCTGAAACGGGTACCTGGTGTTACCGGTTTAAATCTTTTAACTGCCATCTCTATATTGTGCTATAAAAGTCAATAGTTTCACCATCTTTTAATGTGATGATCGCTTTTTTATACTTTGCGGCGCGGCCCGATACCGGTCCGGCTTTAGTATTGCGGCTCTTCAACTTTCCAACGTAGCGCATGGTGTTTACTGCAACTACATTTATACCATACATGGTCTCAATTGCTCCTTTGATCTGGATCTTGTTGGCGCGTGGGTCAACAATAAAAGCATAGCGGTTAAGCTTCTCGGTTAATTGAGATACCTTTTCTGTAAGTAAGGGTTTCTTTAATACTTCCATGATTACTTAGCTAATGCTTCCTCCAAAGTTTTAACAGAACCGGTGGTCAATAATAACTTGCCTGCGTTCAGCACATCATATGTGCTCAACTGGTCGGCAGTAATTACTTTCGCCTTTTTGAGGTTCCTGCTTGATAAATAAATATTATTATCTGCTGCTGCTAACACTAACAAAGTTTTTTCGTCTGTTAAGTTAAGCGCGGCTACAAAATCGATATAGCTTTTAGTTTTAACAGCTTCGAAAGTGAAGTCCTCTAAAACTACTACATTGTTATCTTGTGCTTTGTATGATAAAGCAGATTTGCGGGCAAGCGATTTCAACTTCTTGTTCAGCTTAAAGCTATAGTCGCGTGGTTGCGGACCAAATACACGGCCACCACCATTAAACAAAGGAGACTTAATACTACCTGCACGGGCACCGCCTGTACCTTTTTGTTTGTACAATTTGCGGGTCGAACCTGCAATCTCGTTACGTTGTTTTGATTTGTGAGTTCCCTGGCGCTGGTTAGCTAAATATTGCTTAACGTCCAAATAAATTGCGTGATCGTTGGGCTCAATACCAAATACCGACTCAGGTAGATGCAAACTTGCACCTGTTTCTTTACCTGATACATTTAATACTTTAACTTCCATCTTATTTATCCACAATTACAAATGAACCCTTAGCTCCTGGGATGGAACCCTTAACAACTAACAAATTTTGCTCCGGATACACCTTAACAACCTGAAGGTTTTGAACCTTAACGCGGCTGTTACCGGTTTGACCTGCCATACGCATACCTTTAAATACACGCGAAGGCCATGAAGAAGCTCCTAATGAACCCGGTGCCCTTAAACGATTGTGCTGACCGTGAGTTTGCATACCTACACCGGCAAAACCATGACGTTTAACAACACCCTGAAAACCCTTACCTTTAGAGGTACCTACAACATCCACAAAATCACCTGTTTCAAAAATATCTACAGTAACAGTGTCACCAAGAGATTTTTCGTCTTCAAAACTTTTGAATTCAACAAGCTTACGTTTTGGAGTAGTACCGGCTTTTTGGAAGTGGCCATTCAATGGGCCAGAAGTGTTTTTCTCCTTCTTTTCACCATACGCTAACTGAACAGCAGCGTAACCGTCTGTATCCACAGACTTAACATGTGTTACAACACATGGTCCAGCTTCGATCACAGTACATGGGATATTTTTCCCTGTCTCGTCGAATATGCTGGTCATACCTACTTTTTTACCAATTATTCCTGACATTTTCTTTTTAGTTTTTTGCCCATCGAAGCAGTAGGGCTTCGTTCAAGGCAGTTTTTCCCCGCTAAGGGACGGCAAAGATAGGAAACTTATATTAACTTTCAAATAGTTAGATAGTTATTTTTATAATTATTTGCCGATTGTAAAATGCACCCGTTTTTTCTCTTTTTAAAACTTATTTCAGTATTTTTAAAACCGTAACAACACATCAACTGAACTTATTATTTAAAAATCATGAAAAACACGATTTTCGGTATCTTGCTGTGCACCAGCTTGTTTTTATTATTTGGTTGTAAAGAGACCCCTAAAACCCACGATCGCCTTGCCGGCTCGTCCAGAAGTGAAAAAGGCGGATGGATATATGTGCACCTGCAGGGCTCCCCTGCCGATATCGGGTACCAACACGGCTACTTACTGTCCAAAGAGATAGATACGCTGATGAAGATCATGAACTACTATATGCCCTATGCCAGCAAAAAAGACTGGGCGTTTTACCGCAAATCAGCTTCCGACTTTATATGGAAAAAACTTGACCCCGAATATAAAGCCGAAATAAAAGGCATCAGCGAAGGACTGCAGGCACAAGGCATGAAATATGATAGCCTGGATGTTACTGCCTTGAATGCTTATATAGAGCTTTCGCAATATTATGTGCCTACTTTGATGAACAAAATAAAACCCGGCAGCGGTGATAACAAGGCACCCGGCAATTGCAGTGCTTTTATCGCGACGGGCAGTTATACCAAGGATGGCAAGATCATCATCGGCCATAATAACTGGACCGACTATATAGTAGGTGAACGTTGGAACGTGATTGCCGATATCGTCCCCGAAAAGGGCAACCATATATTAATGGACTGCCTGCCCGGTTTTATACACAGCGGCGACGACTTTGTGATTACCAAAAACGGGCTGTTGATAACCGAAACCACTATTACCGGTTTTAAAGGTTTTGACACCACCAAAACCGCCGAGTTTATGCGTGCCCGCAAAGCGGCGCAATACAGTAACAGCGTTGATGATGTAGTAAAGATAATGACCACCGACAATAACGGCGGCTACGCCAACGATTGGCTGATTGGCGAT
Organism: uncultured Mucilaginibacter sp.; assembly: GCF_903893715.1. Classification (GTDB taxonomy): domain Bacteria; phylum Bacteroidota; class Bacteroidia; order Sphingobacteriales; family Sphingobacteriaceae; genus Mucilaginibacter. Next base: position 94,662 of record NZ_CAITNG010000024.1, on the reverse strand, counting down.
ACCAAGACCAACGAAGTGGCGAGGTTAGAGTTAGGATTAAAAGATTACCGCGTGTGGCGCTCAAAAGATACCGCTATTATTGGTTCCAACTTCCCCAGCGACCCTAAACTGATAAAAGAAGAAACCACCTTTAAGGTAGATGATAAAACCAACTCGCCAAATGCACGTAAAGTGCGTTTATTACAATTGATTGAGCAGTTTAAAGGAAAGCTCGATATAGAGACCGGCAAAAAAATAGAAGGCGACCGATACGATGCCCTGCAAAACAAAGAAGCCAGCAACCGCTGCGTTATTAGCGGCCACGTTGACGAGGACCCGCATGGCTGCCCTGAGTGGGACGAGCCGCCATTCTTCCCGATGGGTGCGGTGCAAAGTAAGGTAACCACTGCTGCATTAGCTGCCAATATGCAACTATGGGCACACATGGGCCACCCCGATGGCATGGACTTTATTGCTGCACCATATTTTAAACTGCACCCAGAGTACCAATACCAAAGCAAATACCTGAGGGACATGAAAGCTTATGAGTGGACGTTGTTTGGGGCACAATAAGAAATTTCCAAACGATGAGAAGTTTCCAAAAAAATATGCAGATGTTCAACGTACAAATCTGCTGTGATAAAATAGTTATAGCCGCCTGTTAAACATGAATCAGTTTAGCAATAGCTATCATAGCAGCTAATTGGCCTACCCAAAATATGAACATCCATTTGATGACATCGCTACGCACATTAGCCAAGTCTTCTTTTGTGGCTAAAGAGTCCTTTTTGGAATCGAACTCTTTTTCAACTTTGGTTTCAACAAATTCAATTAAGTTTTGAGCTTCTTTTTCCCCAAGCTTTTCCTTTAGAATTTGAAATAGTTGTATCTCTGAAACTTGCATATCCAAATATATATCAAATTTAATTCCAAAACAAAACGTCTCTATTCCATCAACCGTCTAATTAACTCGGCGCTTTGTTGCTTGCCTTGCTCCAGCCTGTCGCCGAAGAAATTTTTCACCTGGTTAAAGTGTTCTTTGTAGCCTTTCATATCACCATAGATGATGATGGACGACCATTCGCGCACGGCGGAGTGAAATTCCAGGTCGTCGCCACGGATGGTTTTATCATACAGGGCAGCTTCGATGGATTCTTCGAGCAGCTCTTCATTCTTGAAAAGATACTCGGCTATGCCCAGCCTCAGGCGAAATGGCGGTGTCTGGCAGATCAGGTTATCATACGGGTTTACACCCAAGTGGTACCAGGCATCAACCATGCTCAATAAACTTAAGTGCGAGTTGGGTTTACGCAGTTCGGCTTTCCCCGATAAGGAAAACTCCCGCATCACGGCATCATTTAATAATATTGGTTTGCGGCTTTCGTGAAAAACAAAGTCGCGGGCCTTATATATTCGTTCGCGGAAGTCTTTTTCCTCTTCCTTTATCATCAGTTTGAACAATTCCGATTCCGAAACCGCGTAGCGCTTTACCTGCTGGCGCGCGTAAGGATTCAAAATAGCCAAACCGGCATAAACGTGCGCTTTATAGCTAAAAATGCGTAGCGTGGTCAAAATCTTCACATTATCAATGCCACCGATATAAGAAGCGTTTTCCCAGGGGAAAAACCCGGCTTCTTTCCAGGCGGTGCCCATACTCTCAAAACCAACGTGGGTAACCGCTTGAGTATCGGCAACTATCTTATCGTGTTCGTGGTAGTCGGCAATCTCTACAATATCCGACCCTAAGGCGGTAAAGACGTCCATCATCCTCTGGTACACTTTGGCATTGCTGCGATGTGGGATAATGGCCATTTTTTGCTTGTCGGGCTCAAAACCAGGACCGTGTAGCGCATGTATGGTTACAATGAATACATCGGCAGGCAGGTATTTTTCAAAGGCTTCTATCTCGGGATGCTTTACTGAGGTTTGACCGGCAACTATGGTTCCCGGCTTAGCTGATGCACCGTATTGCGCTACAACCTTGCCAATCATTTCGGCTTCAACCGAGTAAATGAGCAAGTCGGCTTTTGCCGATACCTGGTGCCCGTCGTCATAAACGGTAATGCCCAATGGCTTCAGTTCCTCCATCAATTTGGCCTTGTTAGCAGGCAGGTCGCAGCCGCAAACGGTATAGCCAACTTTTGCAAAAGCTTTGGCGTATAAACGACCCATATCGCCCAGTCCAATTATCCCGATATTCATGGCGCTAATATAGGTAGGTGGTACGATATTTACTTCTACATTTAGTATTTGGATTTTTATGCTAATTTTACTTACACAAAAACGCCAATTTCCCCGTTTATGAACAACAAAGTATGGTTATCTTTTTTTACAGCTGTAGGCCTTATCGTAACGGGCATAAACAGTTACAGCCAGGACAGTACAACAAAACAGGTTCCTGTTGTAAAAAAAGTATACAGTAAACCGGTTGCGCAAATACCGGTAAAACCTGTAACAACAGCGCCGTCCGGTCAAACCCCTCTAAATACGCAACCGGTACTTCCACCTCCACCCGCCGATAACAGCCTTGCCGGGCAATACAACTATTTGCTGCAACATACCTACACCTACCACGTAACCATGTTGGAAGCTTACCACAAAAGTGTGATGGATACCCTGAACGCCACCAAACGCAAATTAAAAGACGCCCAGACGAAAATTGCACTGCAGGCTGATTCGCTTGCCAAACTGACCACAAGCACCAAAGACCAGCTAACCGTTAGCACCCAAGAGTCATCACAGATCAGTTTCTTTGGTGTGCCGATGTCAAAAACATTGTTCAGCACGATAATGTGGGGACTGGTTTTGGTTTTGGGCGCATCGCTGGCATACGTTATTTACAGCTCGGGCAGCAACAAACAACAAGCCGCATACCGCACCCAATTATACGATGAACTGACCGAAGAGTTTAGAGCCTACAAAGCCAAAGCAAACGACAAGGAAAAGAAACTGGCCCGCGAATTGCAAACCGAGCGCAATAAGCTCGATGAGTTGATGGGGAAGAAATAAAGGGTAAGAGCCCAGAATCAAGAGGCAAGAAATACAATTAAACAAAAAGCCGCTCTCCTTTCGGAAAACGGCTTTTTTATTTCTGGTTAAAATCGCGGCTAACTAAACTTTGATCTCAACTTCAACGCCACTTGGCAACTCTAATTTCATCAGCGCGTCAACAGTTTTTGAATTTGAACTGTAGATGTCTAACAAACGTTTGTAAGAGCATAATTGAAATTGCTCACGTGCTTTTTTGTTCACGTGCGGTGAACGCAAAACGGTGAAGATTTTCTTTTCAGTTGGCAAAGGGATTGGTCCGCTTACCACAGCACCCGTAGGTTTTACTGTTTTTACGATCTTTTCGGCAGACTTGTCTACCAGGTTGTAATCGTACGATTTTAATTTGATCCTGATTCTTTGGCTCATGTTGTTTTTGTTTTATGGTTGCCGTAAGAGCTATTAGTTACGGTTCCCGGTTTCTATTTAATTTGCAAATTTGAATATGTGCAAATGTGCAAATGAGTTGGCGTGCATTTGCACATTTACTCATCTGCACACTCGCACATTTTATTATGCGTTCGCTGCAGCTTTTTTGCCTTTAGCTTTTGCTATTACTTCTTCCTGTACGTTGCGTGGTGCCTCAGCATAGTGATCAAACTCCATGGTTGAAGTTGCACGGCCGCTGGTGATGGTACGTAACTGGGTTACATAACCAAACATCTCGCTCAACGGTACAGTTGCTTTGATAACCTGTGCACCTGCGCGCGAGTCCATACCTAACAACTGTCCACGACGACGGTTCATATCACCGATAACATCACCCATATTTTCTTCAGGGGTCAATATCTCGATCTTCATGATTGGCTCAAGCAATACCGGTTTACACCTTGGCAATGCTTCGCGGTAAGCACCACGGGCACATATCTCGAAAGATAACGCGTCCGAATCGACAGCGTGGAAAGATCCGTCAATTAAACGAACTTTCATATCCACCAAAGGATAACCTGCTAATACACCATTGTCCATAGCGGCTTTGAAACCTTTTTCTACAGAAGGGATAAATTCGCGTGGGATTGAACCACCGCTGATTTCGTTCACAAACTGTAAACCTGTCTGACCTTCGTCATTCGGCGAAATGATAACCTGTATATCTGCGAATTTACCACGGCCACCGGTTTGTTTCTTATATGTTTCGCGGTGTTGTACCTGGCCTGTGATGGCTTCTTTGTAAGCAACCTGCGGAGCACCCTGGTTAACTTCAACTTTAAACTCACGTTTCAAACGATCCATGATGATGTCTAAGTGAAGTTCGCCCATACCTGATATAATGGTTTGGCCGCTATCTTCATCAGATGCAACGCGGAAGGTTGGATCTTCTTCAGACAATTTTGCTAAAGCCATACCCAATTTATCCACATCAGCCTGAGTTTTAGGTTCGATAGCCAAACCGATAACCGGCTCAGGGAAATTCATCGACTCTAATACAATAGGGTGTTTCTCATCGCACAGGGTATCGCCTGTTTTGATATCCTTAAAGCCAACTACCGCAGCAATATCACCAGCACCTACGTTAGGGATAGAGTTTTGCTTGTTAGCGTGCATTTGGAATATACGGCTGATACGCTCTTTGTTTTCAGAACGCATGTTATAAACGTATGAACCGGCTTCCAGATTACCTGAATAAACACGGATAAAGCACAAACGGCCTACAAAAGGATCGGTTGCGATTTTAAATGCCAAAGCTGCAAATGGTTCTTTTTCCGAAGGCTGACGAACAACTTCTTCGCCGGTTTCGGGGTTAGTACCCACAATGCCTTCAACATCCATTGGCGATGGCAATAATTCCATCACATAATCCAACATGGTTTGTACACCTTTGTTTTTGAATGATGAACCGCATACCATCGGAACGATCTTAGCGTCCAATACGGCTGCACGTAATGCGTTAAGCACTTCGCGTTCGGTAATGGTTTCAGGAGCTTCAAAGAATTTCTCCATCAGGCTTTCATCGTAATCAGCAACCGCTTCCAATAATTTTTCCCTCCACTCGGTAGCTTCCTCGATCATATCGGCAGGGATAGGAACTTCGGTAAAGGTCATCCCTTTATCATGCTCATTCCAAACTATACCCCTCCAGTTGATCAAATCCACAACACCTTTAAAGCCTTCTTCGGCACCAATTGGCAATTGCAATGGTACAGCGTTGCTGCCCAACATGGTTTTAACCTGCTTAACAACTTTCAAAAAGTCGGCACCGCTACGGTCCATCTTGTTTACGAAGCCTATACGGGCAACGTTGTAGTTGTTAGCCAAACGCCAGTTGGTTTCCGATTGTGGTTCAACACCGTCAACAGCCGAAAACAAGAACACCAAACCATCCAATACGCGCAGCGAGCGATTTACCTCAACGGTAAAATCCACGTGGCCCGGTGTATCGATAATATTGATGTGGTATTGCTGGCCACGGTATTTCCAATCGATAGTGGTTGCAGCCGAAGTGATGGTGATACCACGCTCCTGCTCTTGTGCCATCCAGTCCATAGTAGCTGCACCTTCGTGCACCTCGCCAATTTTGTGGTTAACACCTGCATAATATAATATACGCTCAGTAGTGGTAGTTTTACCCGCATCAATGTGGGCAGCAATACCGATGTTCCTGGTGTACTTTAAGTCTCTTGACATATTAATTTTTTTTTGGATTTCTCCGATTTAGCAAAATGATTTCACAGATTGTTTAATAACTACACCGACCTCTGGTTTTAAATTACATTGGATATAAATCAGTGTAATCAAAAACAAAAATCGGTGTAATCAATATATTAGAAACGGAAGTGAGAGAACGCTTTGTTGGCTTCAGCCATTTTGTGCGTATCTTCTTTCTTCTTCACCGCTGCACCTTCACCTTTGGAAGCCGAAATAATTTCGCCTGCCAATTTTTCCATCATGGTTTTTTCGCCACGTTTACGTGCATAGCTGATCAACCATTTCATACCCAAAGCAATTTTACGCTCCGGACGAACTTCGGTTGGCACCTGGAAGTTTGCACCACCAACACGGCGGCTCTTTACTTCAACGGCAGGCATTACATTGTTCAATGCTTTTTTCCATGTATCTAAACCGCTTTCGCTGGTTTTTTTCTCAACAAGTTCAACAGCATCGTAAAATATGGTATAGGCGGTACTTTTCTTCCCGTCGTACATCATGTTGTTTACAAACCTTGTTACCAAAGTATCGTTAAACTTTGGATCAGGAAGGATAATTCTCTTTTTTGGTTTTGACTTTCTCATTGCTATCTATCCTCCTTAATTATTTCTTTTTCTTAGCTGGTGCGCCTTTTCCTGCCGGAGCTGCTGCCTGACCTGGTTTAGGGCGTTTGGTACCATATTTTGAACGACGTTGGTTACGACCGGCTACGCCCGAAGTATCTAACGCGCCACGGATGATGTGGTAACGTACACCTGGTAAATCCTTAACACGGCCACCACGTATCAAAACGATCGAGTGCTCCTGTAAGTTGTGGCCTTCACCAGGGATGTAAGCATTCACTTCTTTTCCGTTGGTTAAACGCACACGCGCAACTTTACGCATTGCTGAGTTTGGTTTTTTAGGGGTAGTGGTGTACACACGGGTGCACACGCCTCTTCGCTGTGGACATGAGTCCAACGCTGGCGACTTACTCTTGTCAACCATAGCTACTCTACCTTTTCTAACTAATTGTTGAATAGTAGGCATTGTTCCTTTTAAATGTTTATTTACTTCTGTCCTTATTTTAAGGACTGCAAAGGTAGGAAGTTATCTTTTGATATACAATAGGTTGAGATAAATTTAATTTAGGGATAATATGGGGAGTGGTGAGGAGCGGGCAGTCAGTGGGTTGATTACGTTGCCGGGTGGTTGACTTATATGGGTAAATATGGGTACTTTTAAAAAATTCACCTGGGCGTTCCCGTTGGCCAACGGGCCGCGCTATCCGTTGCAAGCCCTCGCCGCTGATAGAAGCGGATCCGGGCTTTCCACTACTACCGCTAACGCTACCTCATGGGTAATTATGGGTATAGTAAACATATCTTCCATCTTACCTTTTCCATCTTCCATAATCTACTATGGGTAAATATGGGTGTTTTAAAAAGAACAAATAAGAAATTTTTCGGGTAAGCAGCCTTATCACCCCCCTACCACAAATATCGTCAAAACATTGCGAATATCCAAAAAAACGACCAATTTTAAACCCATGACCGAAGAACACATCCGCGATTATTGCCTTGCCAAACCCGACACCGAAGAAGGACTGCCCTTTGGCCCCGAGGTATTGGTTTTTAAAGTAAAGAACAAAATATTCCTGCTGCTCCGCCTGGACCAACACCCTATCACCTTCAACGTAAAGTGTGACCCGGAAAAAGCCATCGAAGAACGCGAACGCTACCCGGCCATACAACCAGGCTACCACATGAACAAGAAACACTGGAATACCATTACAGTTGATGGCTCGCTGACTACCCGGCAACTGCAAAGCTTTATTGATGACAGTTATGCTTTGCTGGCATAACACCAGCAAAAAGGCGCCCCCGCAAGGGGGCGCCTTTAGTAATTCGATAACCTAACTTTAAAATCAGGTCAGGTCGAAACGGTCAAGGTTCATCACTTTGGCCCATGCGGCAATAAAGTCGTTTACAAACTTCTCTTGTGCATCCTCGCAGGCATATACCTCGGCCAGGGCGCGAAGCTCCGAGTTGGACCCAAAGATCAGGTCGGCACGGGTACCGGTCCATTTAACCGCTCCCGTTTTACGGTCGCGGCCTTCAAAAACATCTTGCGCATCGGTAGTGCTATTCCACTTTGTGTTCAGGTCCAACAGGTTCACAAAAAAATCAGTGGTAAGCGTTCCCGGGCGTTTGGTGAACACACCATGCTGCGAATGGTCGAAGTTGGTGTCCAACGCGCGCATACCGCCGACCAGAACGGTCATTTCGGGTGCGGTCAGGGTCAATAGCTGTGCCTTATCAATCAATAATTCTTCGGCGCCTATCGAATACCTCGCTTTTGTATAATTACGGAAGCCATCTGCTTTCGGTTCGAGCGCGGCAAAGGATTCAACATCGGTTTGCTCCTGCAAAGCATCGGCACGTCCCGGCACAAAAGGCACTTTAATTTCATGCCCCGCATTTTTTGCTGCCTGCTCAATAGCCGCGCTACCGCCCAACACGATCAAATCGGCCAACGAAACCGTTTTACCGGTATTGTTAAACTCTTTTTGGATGCCTTCGATCACACCTAAAACTTTAGCCAACTGCGCAGGGTTGTTCACAGCCCAGTCTTTTTGCGGGGCCAAGCGTATGCGTGCACCATTTGCCCCGCCGCGTTTATCTGAACCACGGAAAGTTGATGCTGAAGCCCATGCGGTGGATACAAGTTCGGATACAGAAAGACCCGATGCCAGTGTTTTACCTTTCAGCGCAGCGATATCCTCGTCGTCAATTAGTTTATGTGTTACTGCAGGGATAGGGTCTTGCCAAATCAATTCTTCGGCAGGTACTTCGGGGCCAAGGTAACGGGCACGCGGGCCCATATCGCGGTGGGTCAGTTTGAACCAGGCCCGCGCAAATGCATCGGCAAATTGATCGGGGTTTTCATAAAAACGCCTCGATATCGGTTCGTAGATAGGGTCTGCTCGAAGTGCGATATCAGTGGTCAGCATAAATGGCGCGTGGCGCTTTGCCGGGTCGTGCGCATCGGGTACTAAACCTGCACCTGCCCCACCTTTTGGCTGCCATTGGTGTGCCCCTGCGGGGCTTTTGGTCAACTCCCACTCGTAACCAAAAAGGTTTTCGAAATAATTATTGCTCCATTTGGTGGGCGTAGTGGTCCATGCACCTTCCAGCCCGCTGGTAATGGTATCATCGGCATTGCCTGTGCCGAAGCTATTTTTCCAGCCCAGGCCTTGTTCTTCAATGCCTGCAGCGGCGGGTTCCTTTGCCACATATTTACTTGGGTCGGCAGCGCCATGGGTTTTGCCGAAGGTATGCCCACCGGCTATCAGGGCCACCGTTTCTTCATCGTTCATGGCCATGCGGCCAAATGTTTCGCGGATATCGCGTGCCGAGGCAAGCGGGTCGGGGTTTCCGTTAGGCCCTTCGGGGTTCACGTAGATCAAACCCATTTGAACAGCGCCAAGCGGGTTTTCCAATTCACGGTCTCCTGTGTAACGGTTGTCTCCGAGCCATTCTTTTTCCGAGCCCCAGTAAATATCTTCGGCAGGTTCCCAAACATCGGCACGGCCGCCTGCAAAACCAAAGGTTTTAAAACCCATCGACTCGAGCGCACAATTGCCGGTCAGGATCATCAAATCGGCCCAGGATATCTTCTTGCCATATTTCTTTTTTATAGGCCAAAGTAATAGCCTTGCTTTATCAAGGTTGGCATTATCGGGCCAACTGTTCAACGGTGCGAAACGTTGGGTACCCATGCCTGCCCCGCCCCTGCCATCGCCAATGCGGTAAGTGCCTGCGCTATGCCAGGCCATCCTGATAAAGAAAGGGCCGTAATGTCCATAATCGGCCGGCCACCAATCCTGCGAGGTGGTCATCAATTCGAAAATATCTTTCTTTAAAGCAGCCAGGTCAAGGCTTTTAAACTCCTCAGCATAATTGAAACCATCGTCCATCGGGTTGGATAATGCCGAATATTGGCGAAGGATGTTCAGTTTTAGCTGGTTTGGCCACCAGTCGCGGTTGCGCGTGCCGGCTCCTGCTGTTTGTTTTAACGCCCCGCCGTGAAACGGGCATGAGGCCTCGTTTTTACTTACATCAGCCAGGGGCTGAGATCCGTTATTGTCCATAATAGGTATAAATTGATTTACACGAATTTAGGGTAATAATCTGGCAACCTGCCATGACCGGAAGCCGAAAATTTAATAATTTACATCATTATGGCGAAGGCTTTGTACTTAGGCGGCGAAAGTATGTGCAAATGAGAAAATGTGCAGGTGTGCAAATGTTTTTTTTCAAAGTCTACCTAACACGCTGGCGCGAGGCAAGAGCCTCGCTACTCACAACCCTGTCATTGATGCAATGACAGAATTCAAAAAAGGGTCAATTTGCTATGCAAATTGACCCTTTTATATTTAATAGACCGGGCTAATTACTTACCCAACTTCTTTTTCAAATTTTCGTCAATAGCTTCCAAAAACTCTTCGGTGTACAGGTAATCGGTACCGTGTTCTACTTTTGGTTTAATGGTGATGGCCAGGTCTTTGGTCATTTTGCCGCTTTCAACGGTTTCTATACAAACCTGCTCAAAAGCATGGCAAAAGTCAATTAACTCCTGGTTACCGTCCAGCTTGCCGCGGAACTCCAAACCACGTGTCCACGCGAAGATAGACGCGATAGGGTTGGTTGATGTTGGCCTGCCAGCCTGGTGCTCACGGTAGTGGCGGGTTACGGTGCCGTGTGCTGCTTCTGCTTCCATCACAGTACCGTTCGGGGTAACCAATGTGGAAGTCATTAAACCCAACGAACCAAAACCTTGCGCTACGGTATCGCTTTGTACGTCGCCATCATAGTTTTTACAAGCCCAAACAAAGTTACCATGCCATTTCAAAGCAGAAGCAACCATGTCGTCAATTAAGCGGTGCTCATAAGTAATTTTAGCTTCCGCGAATTTGGCTTTGTAATCGTTTTGGTATATCTCTTCAAAAATATCTTTAAAACGACCATCGTATTTTTTTAGGATGGTGTTTTTGGTCGATAAGTATAAAGGCCAGCCTTTCATCAAGGCTTGGTTAAAGCAGGCATGCGCGAAACCCTTGATCGACTCATCGGTGTTATACATCGCCATGGCTACACCATCGCCCTTAAAGTTATACACTTCAAAACTTTGTTCGGCACCGCCGCCTTCAGGCGTAAAAGTTATGGTCAGTTTTCCTTTGCCTTTGGTTACAAAATCGGTAGCGCGGTACTGGTCGCCAAAAGCATGGCGGCCGATGCAGATCGGGGCTGTCCAGTTGGGCACCAAACGGGGCACATTGCTCATCACAATAGGCTCGCGGAAAACCGTTCCGTCCAAAATGTTACGGATGGTTCCGTTTGGCGATTTCCACATTTGTTTCAAACCAAATTCTTTAACCCGCTCTTCATCAGGAGTAATGGTAGCACATTTTATGCCTACGCCGTATTTTAAAATAGCATTTGCCGAGTCGATAGTAACCTGGTCGTTGGTTTCATCGCGGTACTCAATGCCCAGGTCATAGTATTTAATGTCGAGGTCGAGGTAAGGGATGATCAGTTTGTCTTTAATAAATTTCCAGATGATGCGCGTCATTTCGTCGCCATCAAGCTCCACAACCGGGTTAGCTACTTTAATTTTTGACATATGGGGTTATTCTTGTGTTTCAATTTTTACAAGCGGCAAATATATAATTTTGGGTTTGAACGTTTTAATAATGTTAGTCATTTTTTCTGGCAAGGTTTTTTCTTAGTATTACGCAACTAAATCTGTAGACCATGAACGCGCAAAAAAACAACCCCGGAACCAAAGCACCTAAATATATCGACAGCACCGATTCGCTGAACGATAAAGTGGACCGCGAAAACCTACGCTACAATAAAGAAGACGATAGCTATGAGTTTGATATAAAAAGCGATAACCCCGATTACGACCACCCCGACCCTTACAACACCTCGGTGAAAGATGGCGGCGATATGCTATCCACCTACGATGAATCTAACCCCTTGGCTGTGGATGAATACATTAAGGATGAATCGTTAGAACTTGATGCACCGCACCTGGGTATGCACATTGACCAGGGCGAGAATTTGGAGACCGATATTGTAGACCATTTGCTGGCTCATACCCCCGAAGATGACCGGGATGATTTAGATGAGGAAGGATATCCGAAAAATGATATGCCGGGAAGAGTGCGGTAATCCTACTCCAGCTCCAAATTAAACCGTTTCCTTAATTCGGCCAGTTCGGGGTTTTTGGTTGCCATATGTTGGAATTTTTCGGAAGCGGTATAAGGGCGCTTGGCTACTGTCGACTCCTCAATACGGGTATTCACTTCGATGTCGAAATTTTTGAGCGTGGTGCGTAAGTGGTTCAGCAGGTTATGCTTGTCATCGCGAAAGGCCAGCTCCTGAGCTTTGGTGGTAACAATAATTTCGTACAAGCAATTTCCCAAGGCTTTTGGCGCGTCGGCGGTAAAAATGCTCAGCAAATTCATTTTGCCTTCTTTTTTTATGATGGCGGCATATTGGTGCCAGCATTCCATAAAAGCTTCTTCGGTAAATTGTTCCTTATCAACACCCCTGATGTAAGGGTCTTCTTCTTCCTCTTTTTGGATAACCTTACCGATATCTTTTAACGACGGTATTTTTACCGAAGTGGAAGCGATATTTAAATTAGGTACAAATGCAATTAATTTGGGTGTCTGAACCGGTTCGGCTACGGCAGCATTCACCGGTGCTTGCGGCTTTGGCTGCTCGGCTATCTGCACCCCGTTTGTTTTAGGATGTTCGGGTTGGGTGGTATGATACGGTACTTCGGGCTCGGTTACTATTACGGGCTCAGGTTTTTTTTTTACCTGCCCTTCGGGCTGGTTGGTATTAAGTGGTGTGGTTGCGAGGCTGAGCGCCGAACTGATATGGCACATTTTGAGCAGCGCGAGTTCTACCTGCAAACGCTGGTTTTTGCTTAGCTTATAGTTCAGGTCGCACTGGTTGGCAATGTTCATGGCCGATAGCAGGAACGATACCGATGCCGCTTTACTTTGTTCCAGGTATTTCCGGCGGATGCCTTCACTTACTTCCAGCAGTTTCAGTGTTTCGGTATCCTTACCCACCAGCAAATTGCGGAAGTGCTCGGTAAGGCCGGATATAAAGTGGCTGCCATCAAAACCGTGCGACAATATCTCGTCAAACAACAACAGCGTTGCGGCGGTATCCTCGTTCAGCAGGCTTTGGGTGGCGTTAAAGTAATAGTCGTAGTCTAAAATATTCAGGTTATCGATAACCGAACGGTAGGTTACGTTGCCGCCCGAAAAGTTGACTATCTGGTCGAACATGCTCAAAGCATCACGCAAGCCGCCATCCGCTTTTTGGGCGATGATGTGCAAGCCATCGTCCTCGTACTTTATTTCCTCTTTTTGCGCGATGGTGGCCAGATGATTGGCCATATCCTCTACCCGTATCCGGTTAAAATCGAATATCTGGCAGCGCGACAATATAGTGGGCAGTATTTTATGTTTTTCGGTGGTGGCCAGTATAAATATGGCGTAGGGCGGTGGTTCTTCCAGCGTTTTTAAAAAAGCGTTAAAAGCTGCCTGCGACAGCATGTGCACTTCGTCGATAATATATATCTTGTATTTGCCGGCACCGGGCGGTATGCGCACCTGTTCTATCAGGCTGCGGATATCTTCGACCGAATTGTTCGATGCCGCATCCAGTTCATGCACATTGAAGGAGTTGCCCCGCGCAAAGGCCTTGCACGAATCGCACTCGCCGCAGGCTTCCACATGGGCCTGCAAATTGGTGCAGTTGATGGTTTTGGCCAGTATGCGCGCGCAGGTGGTTTTACCCACCCCCCGCGGACCGCAGAACAAAAATGCCTGCGCCAGCTGGTTATTTTTTATGGCGTTTTTTAACGTGTTGGTGATATGTTGCTGGCCCACAACGGTATCGAAGGTAACCGGGCGGTATTTACGGGCCGAAACAATAAAATTATCCATCGCAACTAAATTATAAATATTGCGGGGTATGTGCAAGGGGGAAATTTAAGGATTGTCATTTGAATTATGCCAACTACTCAAAATCTTTTATCAAAAAAACTTCGTCTTGGTTTTTACATATACGTTTGAACCTACAGGTTTACCATTTTGGGTTGCAGGAATAAATAATTTATCATCGTCGCTTAGCTTATCCAATTGAATTTCGTACAGTTTTTTAAAATTTTTGCTTATTACTAATAGTTGCCACCGGGTTAAAATTCCATCAGCACCAACATTTAATATATGGGTACAAATGTATTCTTTTGACATCCCTTCATTATGCATGTCCTTAATAAACTGGTCAATGCGTGCGTCTATAAGAAACCAATAACCGTAAAAGTTGCCGCCTAATTTTATAGGATAAGTCAATGAATCGGTATCGCTGATTTTTGTGTCAAACTCAAACCGGGCAAATGAAGTATCTGGTTTTCGTGCAAAAATAACTTTGTTATTGGTATAATCATAAGCCTGATCTATAATACCTTTAATACTATTATACCGCCATGTACCAACCTTCACACCATGATCATAGCGACCACTGGCTACAAGAATCTTTTCATGAAAAAAGGCTTGGAATAACCCCTGATTAACTTTTTTATCGGCCTTTAATACCGTAAACTTTTCTTGGATGTCGGTGGATGGGTTATTTGTACGTGTGACCGTTTCGGGCCCGGCATTGGCCGTGGTGTCCTGCGCGTAGCAAAATCCGGTAAAGGTAATCAGCAATAAGGTTAAGAAAGTATGTTTCATGGTTAAAGCGCGGTCAGTTTTAAAATGTATCTTGAACAGGCGGTTAAATTACGCATTTTGGAAAATAAAATATACCCGTGAAAACACCGTATAAAATACCGTGTTTTCACCTATTGCAAAGCCGGATATATCACGATATATTTAGCAATATTAAAAACACCCTTATGAAAAAAAGTTACACTAACCGGCTGTTAATTAAAGTATTTGGATTATTGTTATTAATTATCACTGCTTTTATAGTAAATAGCTGCAGGAAAAACAATTCCGTTTCGCCAGAGACCAACATCGGTAACGATATAGACCTGGCTGCCCTGCAAAAAATTTATACTAACGATTCCGTGCCCGGCAACGTATTAGTGACCGATAAGAGTACTTTGATACAAACGAGGGACGTTATTTGGGGCAAGATTTATTTTTTGCAACGCGCCAAAAGCAGGGTGTTGGAATTTGACATCAATAAGGATAATAATCTTTGGACATTAGGGGCGGCCCCATCGTTGACAAAAAACAAAACCAGCGCTGTTTTTTTGGAGTTTAACGATGGCAGCCGGTTAAATTTTTATATGAAAGTTATTGAAAACCTACAGGATTCTACCAGCAGTTCGGTTATACCTTATGTTCATTACAACAACATACCTGCAAATTTTAGCGGGCAGGTAATGTTTTATACGTTGAACAGGCAATTTATTAACGGGTATAATTATGTTAATGGTAAAATAAAAGGATATTATACACCGAACAAGTCAACAACATCAGGTAATGGGAACATACAATCCATCAATCCTAAATTAGCAACTTTGATATATGAGACAGATTGTTTTGTGGGCTATACATATGGGTATAATATAGACGATAATGGTGTCTATCATGTAAGCCCCCTTCGCGATGTTACTGTAACTTGCTACAGTTTTTCATACGATGATGGTACTGGCGACGATAATACTAATAATGGCCCCGTTACCGGAGACCCGAGTACTGGCGGAGACCCCGGAGATGGCAATACGCAACCGCCGCCTTGTAACCCACCGGTACCGACAGACACCACCACAACAAATACAACACCGCCATCAACTTCACCTTATCCAAATGTGATACATGGGCATGCGGTAGTACAGAGTCTCGCAGGGTGCCCGCCTGCGGATGCGACGCCACCTCCACCTGTTGGTTTTCGACCTTTATGTAAAAGTAGTATCGTGTTGACTTTTTCCTCGAGTAATAGTAGCGAAGTCAATTTGACTGGCGTTCAATTTGGGATTACCGATTTACCACATTTCCCTTTTTATCAAACACAAACTAATGTGATTGTTTTTAATTTGTATATTAGTATCCCAAACAACATTATTGATCCTACGAATCCGTCTAACTTAGTAACCATAACGCCAAGTATGCAAAAAGAATTTATTTATCAAGCTTATCATTATGCAAGCGCACAAATAAATTTAATTCATGGACAAGACTTTTTTTTAGCGGGAGCACAACCTGTATATTCATCACTATATGCAACTTTGGTAATGTTTTATTTAAATAACATTGCTTTACAAGGCATGTTTCCCGCATTCGAGAACGCAAACCCTGGATTAATACCGTCATTAGGTGCACGAGCGAGTACATTAATTAACCCATTAAAAGCAACTCCGGCGGTATATACTACAGCAGCATCTGGTGAAGGATGTTAATATATGATGATAGAAGAATATTTTAAACTTGTTTACAACTACTATCCAAAAAATCTTTTTGTTTCTGATTTAGGCTATCCTTATACCGAGGAAATGGCTAGATATTTTAAATTAGAAAGTAGGGCAAAAGAGAACAACGGATCATTTAAAAAAACAATTGAATCTTTGTCTTTAGAATTTAATTGTTTGGTTATGGACAACTCCTTTTGTGGTGCTTTTGACTTATCCTACAGAGCTATATTCTACATACCGAAAAACCTAAATATCACTCGATTTACACGATGTGTAATTAATATTGGTGTTTTAGCAAAATACTATTGCGTTTATTTAACCCAAGCTTATGCAAACGGGAAAAATACTTTTTATGATAGAACGGTGAATGAAAATGAGCAGGGCTTTGTAAATAAGGTTTCTTTGATAATTCAAGAAAATTTTCCTGATTATAGGCCATTTCCTATAGAAAAATCTAATGTAAAAATTCCAAATATTTATTCAGCTAAAAGACCCGGCGAGTTTGCAACCCTTTTTGAGTGCTTAATGACAGACTATATTTTATAGTTAATTAATGATGATTAATGTAATTTGTTTATTTACTTGCACCACCCATCAAAAATACACCTGCATATAAATATCTACATACACCTTTGCCGGTATGGGTTTGCCGTTCTGTGTTGCAGCTACGAACAGCTTATCATCATCGGACAGTTTATCCATCGGCACTTCGTACAGTTTTTTAAAATTGCCGTTTGTTGCCAAAAGCTGCCAGCGGGTTAGCATGCCATCGGGGCTTACACTTAATATATTGGTACATCTAAATTTCCCCGGCAAATGGGAATCGTGCATATCCTGCGAAAATGGCACAACAGTTTCATTATAAACAAACTGATACCCATAAAAAGCACCGCCTATTTTTATAGGATAGGTAAGCTTATCGGTATCATTTATTTTTGTATCAAAATCAAACTTAAACCATGCGGTGTCGGGTGCTGTTACGTATATCAGTTTTCTATTGGTATAATCATACACTTGGTCTAAGGTGCCCTGCGTATTATTGTAGCGCCATTTGCCCATTTTCTTCCCATCTTCATATTTCCCACTGGCTACCAAAATAGCATCATTAAAAAAAGCTTGAAACAAGCCTTGTTTTGTTTTTTTATCGGCTTTGAGCACGCTAAATTTCTCAATTATCTTTTCGAATGGCTTATTGGTACGTGTAACCGTTTCTGGTTCAGCATGGGTTGTGGTATCCTGCGCATGGCAAAAACACATTACCTGCATCAGCAGCAAACATAACAAACAGCGCTTCATGAGTCTAACATAAGAAAATACCAAAAATCAAACAATTCCGGGCGTTAATATACGTATTTATACTTACGTAAAAATACGGTGAAAACACCGTACAAATTCAGTGTTTTCACCTATAGGAATGTCGATTTAGCCGTTATACCTTTGACTTAAACAAAGACGCAGTTATAATTAATTACGGGGAAAATGATTAATCCATAACTCTTTGTTAAACAGGTGTGTTTAGGCGGTGAGGCTCCAAAAGCTTCGCCGCTTTTTTTTGCGCCGTTGACTCACCCGGTCGTGGCTACGCCCGACCACCCTCTCTTCCGCTGCGCGGTAAAGAGGGTGTTGAAGAGGGTGATTTGTTTTCTTTACCCTCTTTGCGGCTTGCCGCAGAGAGGGTCGGCCAGCGCAGCGCAGTCGGGGTGAGTCAACAGGCTGCTTTTTCAAGGCTCCTACCTTGCTGTAAATCATTTATTTAAAAGGCTTTGATTGTTTTAAATAAATCCCTACATTTGCGTCCCGCTTTTAAGGCGGTAAAAACATTAAAAAAAAACAATTTTAAATGCAACAGTACGAAACAGTGATCATTCTGACCCCGTTGTTGTCGGTAGAAACTGCGAAAGAGGCCGTAGCCAAATTCACCAAGATTCTGACCGATAACGGAGCCGAAATTATCCAGGAGGATAATTGGGGTTTGAGAAAACTAGCGTACCCTATTGAAAAGAAAACAACAGGGTATTATCACCTAACTGAATTTAAGGCACCGGGTGAGCTTATCAACAAATTGGAAGTTGAATACCGCCGTGATGAGCGCGTAATGCGTTTTCTGACGATATCGTTAGACAAACATGCTACCGCTTATAACGACAAAAAACGCAGCGGTGCTTTTAACCAGAAAAAAACTAAAACCGAGGAGGTAGCAGCATAATGGCAAAAGATCAAATCCAATACGTTACTGCCCTCAAAGTGGAGGATAACCGTAAAAAATACTGCCGTTTTAAAAAGAACGGGATAAAGTATATCGATTACAAAGACGCTAACTTTTTATTGAAGTTTATTAACGACCAGGGTAAATTATTACCACGCCGTTTAACAGGTACTTCGTTAAAATTCCAGCGCAAAGTGGCACAAGCCGTTAAACGCTCACGCCACATTGGTTTATTACCTTATGTTACTGATTCTTTAAAATAAGCAGGAGGATAAACACATGGAAGTTATTTTAAAACAAGACATCAAAAACCTCGGCGAAAAAGACGATGTGGTAAAAGTAAAGCCGGGTTACGGCCGTAACTTTTTGATCCCGCAAGGGTTTGCCGCATTGGCTACGGTTTCTGCACGTAAGGTATTGGCCGAGAACCTGAAACAGGCCCAGTTTAAACAAGAAAAAATACGCAAGGATGCCGACGCTATTGCCGCACGTTTAGAAGGTATTGTACTTTCTATCGGTGCCAAAGCAGGCGAAACCGGTAAAATTTTCGGTGCCATCAACACGATCCAGATAGCTGATGCATTGAAGAAAGAAGGTTTCGATGTCGACCGTCGCCGTATTACTTTTGACGCAGAACCTAAGTTTGTTGGCGATTATACAGCGAATTTAAACCTGCATAAAGAAGTGAAAGTTAAAGTTCCGTTTACTGTAGTTGCCGAGTAAGGCCCACTTTAAACAGGAAACAAATTATACAAGGTGTTTGGCGAAAGCTAAGCACCTTTTTTTATTTTTGTTGAAATGGCTAAAACAAAAAAGAGCAGTGCGAAAACAAAAAGAGGTGGCATATGGAGCCGCGTACTCCGCATACTAAAATTCTCGGTATTGCTTTTTGTGGGACTGAGCATTTTTGGCGTTATACTGCTACGTTTTGTAAACCCGCCCTTTACCTGGCTAATGGTAATGCGGGGCTTTGAACGCAAAAGTGATGGCAAGGATTGGAAGATCGACAAAAAGTGGATCAGCTTTGATGACATTGCCGACCCGATGAAGCGTGCCGCCGTTGCCGCCGAAGACCAAACCTTTTTAGAGAACCACGGTTTTGATTTTAAGGCCATGGAAAAAGCCATCGACAAAAATCAACATAGCCACAAATTAGTTGGAGGCAGCACCATTACCCAGCAAACTGCCAAAAATGTTTTCCTGTGGCCGGGGCGAAACATCATACGCAAAGCCTTCGAAGCCTGGTTTACTTTGCTGATAAACATCCTTTGGAGCAAAGAGCGCATAATGGAAGTTTACCTGAACGAAATAGAGATGGGCGATGGCATTTATGGTGTGGAAGCCGCATCGCAGGCCTATTTTCATAAATCGGCAGCAAACCTCAATAGCTCGCAGGCAGCGCTGATCGCCGCATGCTGGCCCAACCCGCGCAAGTGGTCGCCGGCCAACCCAACCGATTATATCCAGCACCGCAAATACCTCATCATGAAAAACATGAGAAGATTGGGGCCGATGGATTTTTAACCCCCTGGCCCCCTAAACAGGGAAGAATAGTTTGATATATTTTAAATTGCAAGATTAAATGTCAAAATACCCAAAAGTCAAAGATGTAACCCTTGTAGGCACTTATCCAGGGCTTACTAAGTCCGGTGGGGGTTTCGTCTGGGATGAAGTTTTAGAGTACCGCGTTTGGTGTCACCCACCAGCCGGAGCTCCTGAAAGTGAAGAAGGAGATAGCAGCGACTATTACTATTATTTTGATAATTATGAAGAAGCACTTGAGTTTTCGGAAGAAAATCCGGGAACCGAAGAACCCTTAGCGCTCATCCTGCAAATGGAATATATAAATGAGCCTAAACCCGGAAAATACGTTCACATGAAAGAGGAAAGAATAACAGAATGGCCTGTTGAATTTCTTAATTGCCCGAAAAGAACTCCAAATACTATCCCTGATTTTTTCTCACCCACTGCTCCAAGTAACAGGCTGGATATTTTACGAGGCTTAGTATAAGACCTGTATCAAATATTGAATTCTTGTTCCCCCTTTAGGGGGTTAGGGGGCTACTGATACTTCCAATGCCTGCTCTTCCCTTCGCTTATCCATTCCAACGCCTGTTCCATACGTTTTTGCTTGGTGGCTTCGCTTTTGGCATCCACAAACCACTCGATATATTCCTTTTTCTTTGAGGGGCTAAACTCTTCGAAATGCATTTTTGCCATGGAATTGCCTTCCAACATGGTGTTAAACTCGGGCGGCATCACCAGGGCCGGTTTGGCTACTGCCGGTTTTGGATTAACACGTAATGTCACTTTAACACCGTTTTCATTCAGCACAACGGCTTCTTTGATGTAGGCGATTAGTATTTCATCCGATGGAAGGTCGGCGAGTGTATATATTTTTCCCAGACTACCGGCCGCCGCGTCATCTCCTTTGGCAATAACTTTATGTTCGTCCTTTAGCATAGCGGCTTTCCAAAAACCAAAGCTGGCATGCTCTTTAAAGGCGGCCATATTGCACAAAGTACCTTTATAATCAAAAAACGGGAAGCCCCATTTTATAGTCTCCACAACATCCGGGCAGGCCTGGTGCACAAGTTCGCGCAGGTGCGTTAAAACGGGTTTTGCAAAATCGCCCGACTTGGCGATATAGGCATCAATACTTGGGTCGGTATTTTCCATTAAGCTAAATTAACAAATAGATAAAAATATTTTACACAACATCGGCAAAGACTTTTTTTGTAGCTACTAACCATCATCAGTTGTGCCAGAGATGGATTACCCACCAAACTGCACCACCAAAGGCTGATGGTCGCTTAGTGTGCACCAATCATCGTGGCTGCCTATTTCAACATTGGTTAGCTTTTGGATAAAATCGGCAGAGGCGAAACAGTAATCGAGGTGGTAGGGTTTATCCGGATGCCGGTACAGGGAAAAGGTGGAGTGCTGCTCGGTGCCATGTGTTTGGCTGTGGTGATGATGGTATACGCTGGCAATGCCTTTTTTTGCGAGGGTTTTTACCACATCGGTATGGTTGCCGATGCGACGGGGCTTGTCCCAAATGGTATTGCTGTTAAAATCGCCGGCAAGGATGGTGCGTTCGTTACGGATAAGCCTTTTATAGTGAGCCAATGCCTTCCATATCTGGCCCACATATTGGTGTTCGGGTTCCTGCGGGTTGTTGGCCCATATCGCGAAAAGTGTAAAATCTATATCACCGCCGGTAACCGCTACAGGCAAGATGGTTTTGAAAGCCGGATTATGCGCTTTTAACAATCGCAACTTATGGTTGCCGTACGAAATAACGCCAAGACCTTTATTCTGGTTGCTGCCGTACCAAATCATGTCAGTCGGTTGCGGCATACCTTTAGGGAAAATGAGTTTTTCGGGGCTTTCGCATTCGGGGATAATGAGGATATCTGGCTGGTATTGCAGTATGGCCTGCGCCTTTTTCCGAAAGGCCATGTTACAGTTCCAGGTGATCATCTTCATAAGGATAAAGCTACACCGTTTTGAACTGATATTTTTCCTGCTATCAACTTTATTGGGATGGAGGCATTATTGCCGATATAGCCGCTAAAGGCGCCCACAAAGGAATTGTAAATAATTCATATCATTTTTAGCAGAAATATCGTATATATGCCAAACCAGAACTATAAGCATGCCATTCCCTAAGTTGTCAAGTCTCAAGAACAAGCATATCCTTGCGTTGATTGGCAATATCGTTATCGCGGGTTTTGGTATACTCACCATTGCGCTGTTAGCTCGGGTAATGAGCAAGGACGATATGGGCGTATACTTTTTCTTCTTTATCGTATACAATCTGGCCGACGCGATACGCAACGGACTGCTGACCACTGCCACCATCAAATTTTACGCGGGCGCTGCTCCCGAAAGAGCGCAGGCAGTGTTGGGCTCGGTTTGGTATTTGGCCCTGGGTTTAACTGTTGCCATGTTATTGATAAACCTCGGTGCCGTGCCTTTTATGCACACCATCGACAACGACGAGGTGGTGATTGTTATCCAATGGTTTGGGCTCACCGTGCTAAGCTCGTTACCGTTCAATATCACGTTTTGGATTATGGTGGCCGATGAGGATTACGTCAGCATACTTTGGTTGCGGCTGGTCAATAGCGGCAGTACCATAACCTGTTTTGCTGTGTTGGCATTGCTGCACAAAGCCAGCTTGTTCAACGTGCTGTTTGCCAATTTTGCAACTAATTGCGTTACCAGTATCATTTGTATGGTAATGGGTTATTCAAAGGTAAACCTGCTGTTCAAACGCACGAAGGAAGTGGTTGCAGAGTTGTTCGCGTTTGGCAAATTCAGCTTATCGAGCACGGTAAGTTCGTATTTTTTGGGTGCGGCCAACGGGTTTATTGTGAACGGTATGCTTGGAGCCGCTGCGCTGGCCGTGTTCAGCATCCCCAACAGGTTGATGGAAATTGTTGAGATACCCTTGCGCAGTTTTACGGGTACGGGCATGTCGGCAATGGCAACGGCGTATAACAACAACAATATGTACCATTTAACCTTTGTGAGCAAAAAATACTCGGGCATGTTGACGCTGGTATTTATACCGGTGGCCATCATTACGTTTTTTTGTGCCGACCTGGGTATCTGGATACTGGGCGGGAAACAGTATTTGGGCACTGCAGCGCCCAACATACTGCGGTTGATGATGTTTGTGGCCATATTATACCCGATAGACCGCTTTAACGGCATTACGCTCGATATTATCAACCAGCCCAAAATCAATGTTTATAAGGTTATCATTATGGGCGCGGTAAATATTGTGGTAGCGCTTGTGGCCATATCGCTGTTGAAGAATGTTTATGGTGTGGTTATCGCCACTTTTTCTACGACGATAGCGGGGCTGTTGTTTGGCTATCATCATTTGCGCAAGCATTTGAAATACACCATAAAGGATATATTGGGTTTGGGGTATGTGGAGCTAAGGAATTTTTTTAACGAACGGATTTTGAAAAAGCCACCGGTTAATCCACCTGTGCAATAACACCTCATTTTATGCTTATCCGAAAAGCGAGCTTGAACGATGTACCCGCCATTATGCAGGTTGTACGCCATATTGTCCCATTGATGCAGGCAGATGGTAATTTTCAGTGGAGCGACAGTTATCCCAATACCGAAGTTTTTGAGAAGGATATCGCCCTCGACCAGCTTTGGGTGGCCGAAGTAGATAAGGAGATTGCAGGGGTAATTGCTATTACTACCGACCAATCGCCGGAGTACGCTGATGTGGGCTGGGATATTACCGAAACCACCATTGTAACACACCGTTTGGCGGTGGATACTAAATTTCGGGGGATGGGCATTGCGGCCGCATTGCTGCAACAAGCCGAACAGGTTGCGACAGAGCGTGGCATAAGCATCCTGAGTATCGATACCAATATAAAAAACAAGGCCACACAAGCGCTTTTCCCAAAAATGGGTTATGTGTTTGCGGGCGAGATAGGTTTGGCTTTCAGGCCGGGGCTAAGCTTTTATTGTTACGAAAAGCGTTTGGCATAAGTACCTGTTTTTTTTCCTAATTTGGACGATCCAATTACTGCTTATTATGAAACAGGTACCAAAAGCCGTTAAGGTGTTTTTTAAGTTATTAACGGCACTCCTTTTACTTTTTAGCCTATCATCTGTTCATGCGCAAACCCAGGCGGCCTTAAAAGGCTCGGTTGAGCGTATCAGGGTACATGGCAAAAGCTTGGAAGGCAACCTGCTTGGAGATTCAGCCGACCGCTATGTTTCCATCTACCTGCCGCCGGGTTACCGTAGCAATACCAAAAAGCATTACCCGGTGGTTTACTTTCTGCATGGCTTTACCGATGATGATGCCAAGTTTTACGGTTTCGCGAAGCATTGGACCAATCTGCCGCCCATATTCGACAGGGTAATGAGCGCGGGCGGGTCGGCCGAGATGATCATCGTTACACCCAATGCCTATAACAAGTTCTTCGGCTGTATGTACTCCAACTCGGTAACTACCGGCGATTGGGAGGACTTTGTGTCCAAAGACCTCGTATCGTACATCGACACGCATTACCGCACCATACCCAAGGCCGAAAGCCGTGGACTGGCCGGCCACTCGATGGGCGGTTATGGCACCATGCGGATAGGGGAGCGGCACCCGGAGGTGTTCTCGAGCATATACCTGTTGAGCCCAAGCTCGCTGTTGGCGGGCAATACCAACCTGTCGGACCCGAAGTTTCTGGCCGATACCACCTTTAGCTATGCCGCTTTTTTGAAAGCCGGTTTCAATATCAAGTATATGTATGCCTGCGCGGCGGCATGGTCGCCAAACCCCAACAAGCCGCCATTGTATTTTGATATGCCTGTTGGCGATAAGCAAGCCATGATACTACAAAAATGGGCCGCCAATATGCCCTTAACCACCATCGATCAATACGTCCGCAACCTGCGGCAACTGCATGCCATCGCCTTTGATGCCGGCTCAAAAGATGAGAACATCGCGGCAAGCTTAAAAGTGTTAGACGCGGAGCTGAACAAATACAACATTGCGCATAGCTTTGAGATATACGACGGTACGCATACCAGCCGCATAGCCGAGCGTATCGAAACCAAGATGCTGAAGTTCTTTTCGGATAATTTAGTGGGGGAAGGGAAGTAGTATTAGGTAAGTTAAAGCGGCACTTTAATAAATTAGAATAAAGGTTTTTGATGGCTGGTTTTTTGGCAATTATATCTTATTTGGCATCTGCATATGGTACCCGCCAACATGCTGTAGCCCATCTTGACATTTCTTGTTGCCTAAGGTCAAGCGTAGTAGGTGTCCACTCATCAACTAATATTTTCTTACTAATCATATACTGACTTTTTGCATAGGATATTTTTTTTGTTTCAAGAAGAGAATCTCCGCACTCGTTATTAAGATGATCCTCTAACAAAGTATAGTTCCCTAAACGATATATATATGCTTCTTGTAAAACGGGAGGGAAATATTTATCCCACTGTACCGGCGGGTTTTCAGGCAAAATATGTTCTATAGTAGCTGGATTATATTCAAAATCATTATCCCCACCTTGTTGAAGATGGTTCTCAATTTCAAAAAGAATATAGCGGACTAATTTTTTATCACGTCCATATGAATACAAAGTAATTGTAGAGAAGTCATTTTTGAAATCATTATCACTCACATATAATGATTTGATTTCATTAAATACTTGCGATGTATTTTGGATTAAGTTGTTAAATATTTTTACGGAAACCATATTGTATAAATCTTCCATGGCATTGGCCTGACGACTTCCTATGATATTGTATCTAAAAGATACTACTGATATTAATCTAAGGAGTTTATCGTATTCTGTGTCAATGAATTTATCTCTCGCGACCATTAATAGTGGAAGTTGTTGCTTTACACCAAATAACTTTATTTCTCTTATTCTTTTAAAGCGTTCCCTATTACCTTGCCATTCAGGATTAGATGGGTCTTGTAAAGCTATATACAGACCAGAAGATCTTTCCAATTGTTCCAGTAGTTCGAAAACCTGTACATTACTTTGGATGTTTCCTCTTATAATTTTAAAAAGCTGTTCTTGCCTTACGATCGGGTTGCGTGATATCCAGTAATGTCTTAAAAAAGTCGGGAACTTATTTAAACCAATAGATGTTGCTATTTTTTTCCAAATATCCTTTGCTACTCTAATATCAGCTTCGGACAATAGTGAAAATAGATAATTTTTAAGTAAATCGGTTACTGTCAAATCTACACCACGATAATTCAGCGTTTCAAATAAAGTGTATGCGCTAAGTTCGTCTTCAACCTCGATTTTTATAAACATCATTTTATCTCCTATAGTTTTACTTAAGAAATTTGCCAGTTTTTCGCCGTCAGCATCAATAAAATGTGTCTTGATTTTATTATATAAATACATAAAAGAATCCCACATTAATTTATCTGATTCAGGAAGTGTTCTTTCGTTTACCGGAGGCTGCAGTTGCAATAATCTGCTTTGATAAAAACTATCATTATTTTCATTTAAAAATAGTTTACTGGAATAAAGTAGTGAGCCGGGATCTCTTTGTCCCAAAAAACCTCTTCTTAATTCCATAATTCTTTCCTGATTTCCAGAACTATCGATATTATTATCAATTAAATCCTGAATATTTTTTAAAACAGCTAAAGCTAAAATACTTAATGTTGTAAATCGTTGTTGACCGTCTATAACAAGGAAATTCTTTTCTCCTTTTTTTTGTAATACCACAGCACCCATATAATGGTCCCTACCCGTATCAATTATTACTTTTATGTCTTCCCACAAATCAATTAAATTATCCTCCCTCCAAGAATAATCTCTCTGAAATGTAGGAACACGATATGTCACACCATTTCCAAACAGGCCATTAAGACTCGTTGTGCTTGGGGTCATCAAATTTTTTTCAGCCATAAGTAATTAAATTCAAAAATGAACTTATAACAAATATAGTCATCATAAAACAAAAAAGCCCTGCATAGCAGGGCTTTGTAAATAGGTTTATTACTTCTTAACTCGATAACGCAGCCGCTCCGCTCACAATTTCCGAAAGTTCGGTAGTGATGGCTGCCTGGCGGGCCTGGTTGTAGCTTAATTTTAAAGCGTTCAACAAGTCGCCTGCGTTTTCGGTGGCTTTATCCATGGCCGTCATACGGGCGCCATGCTCTGAGGCATGCGAATCCAACACGGCACGGTATAATTGTATTTTGATGTTCTTTGGTATCAATTGGTCAACAATTTCCTCTTGCGATGGCTCCAGGATATAGTCGACATTTGATGCTGATGCACCGGCTTTCTTTTCTGCTTTAGGCACGGGCAGCAATTGCTCCACATTGATAAACTGCATGGCAGCGTTCTTAAAGTGGTTATAAACAACTTCAACACGGTCAAATTCACCTTTTAAAAAACCCGTCATAATGGCTTCGGTAACTGCCGAAACATTTTCGAAAGTTAATGCAGCAAACAGCTCGTTGTTATTGCCGATCACATTGAATTTACGGCGGGTATAAAACTCCTGCGATTTTTTACCGATGGCTACGATAGAAACATTGCCCGCTTTTAGCTGGTTATTGTATTTTTCGGAGATCAGCACGTTGGCGGCTTTAATGGCATTCGCGTTGAACGCGCCTGCCAAACCACGGTTCGAGGTTACCACTACAACCAACACCTTATTAGGCTCGCGCTCCTGCAAAAAGGGCGATGAACCTTCCTCTAAACTGGCCGACAGGTTACTCAATATGTCGTTCAGTTTATTGGCGTAAGGCCTTAGCTGCACAATAGCATCCGTAGCACGCTTCAGCTTAGCCGCCGAAACCATTTTCATAGCCTTGGTGATCTGCTGTGTCGACTTTACCGATGCGATCCGGTTTCTTACTTCTTTTAAGTTTGCCATTCTTTTTTTGGTATTGAGTATTGCGATATGCGTATTGCGAATTATCGCTTTACATTACCACTAACACACATTACTATATTTGGCTTAAGTGTATCGCATATTACAACTTATCATCGCAATACGCAATACGCTCTACGCACATCTATTTAATATTTTCCAGTCAATTCTTTCGCCACAGTTTCCAGTGTGCTTATCGCATCATCCAGTTTGCCTGCTTTTAAGCTTGCTAAAGCTTCAGGGAAACGTTGTTCCAATTGGCTCAAATACTCAGCTTCAAATTCCCTAACCTTGTTTACAGGTACGTTACGCATCAGATTTTTTGTACCGATGTATAATATTGCTACCTGTTTTTCAACGGTCATTGGCGAAAACTGTCCTTGTTTCAATACTTCCACGTTACGAGCACCTTTATCCAACACAGTTTTGGTTGAAGCATCCAGGTCCGACCCGAATTTTGAGAAAGCCTCTAACTCGCGATATTGTGCCTGATCCAATTTCAAGGTACCTGCAACTTTCTTCATCGATTTAATTTGCGCGTTACCACCCACACGCGATACCGAGATACCTACGTTAATGGCCGGGCGAACACCCGCGTTGAACAAGTTCGATTCCAAAAATATCTGACCATCGGTAATCGAGATTACGTTGGTTGGGATATAGGCCGATACGTCGCCGGCTTGTGTTTCGATGATAGGCAGTGCGGTTAACGAACCACCACCTTTAACCATACCTTTGATAGATTCAGGAAGGTCGTTCATCGCTTGTGCGATGGTATCAGATGCGTTGATTTTTGCCGCACGCTCTAACAGACGGCTGTGCAGGTAAAACACGTCGCCGGGATAAGCTTCACGGCCCGGTGGGCGGCGTAACAGCAGCGACACTTCGCGGTACGCAACAGCCTGTTTCGACAAATCATCATAAACAATCAAAGCAGGGCGTCCGGTATCACGGAAAAACTCTCCGATGGCGGCACCGGCAAATGGCGCGAAGAACTGCATTGGAGCAGGCTCCGATGCTGAAGCAGCCACAATAATAGAGTATGGCAATGCGCCATTTTCTTCCAAAGTACGCAACACGTTAGCAACGGTCGAGTTTTTTTGGCCGATGGCTACATATATACAATAAACCGGTTTACCGGCTTCGTAAAATTCTTTTTGGTTGATGATGGTATCGATACAAACAGCCGATTTACCGGTCTGCCTGTCGCCGATAACCAACTCACGCTGGCCACGGCCGATCGGGATCATCGCGTCGATCGCTTTGATACCTGTTTGCAAAGGCTCGGTAACCGGCTGACGGAAAATTACACCCGGGGCTTTACGCTCCAACGGCATTTCGTAAGTAGTGCCTGTAATAGGCCCTTTACCATCAATTGGCTCGCCCAGAGTGTTTACCACACGGCCAAGCATGCCTTCGCCAACTTTTATCGAGGCAATTTTGCTGGTGCGTTTTACGGTATCACCTTCTTTAACAGCGTCCGACGGGCCTAACAATACCACGCCCACGTTGTCTTCTTCAAGGTTCAATACAATGCCCTGCAGGTTGTTGTCAAAATCAACAAGCTCGCCCGACTGTACTTTTGTTAAGCCGTAAACGCGGGCTATACCGTCGCCAACCTGTAGCACGGTACCTACTTCTTCCAATTCAGATGCTGACTTAAAGCCCGACAATTGCTGACGCAAAATTGCCGATACTTCGTCTGGTCTTACCTCTACCATTTTAAATTTATTTAGAGTTTTGTTTTAATTATTCAATTACTTTTTGTGCAAACTCGCTTTTCAGTTTCTTCAGCGCGTTGGCTATGCTGGTATCTACCTGCCTGTCGCCAACGGTCAAAACAAAGCCGCCGATCAAACTTGGATCTACTTTGGTTTGCAGTATAATGTTGCCGCCTATTTCTTTTTGGATCAGGGCGGCAATTTTTGCTTTGTTTTCTTCGGATAAGGCTGTTGCCGATGTAACAGAAGCCTTAACAATGTTCTTTTTAACGTTGTACTGGTTGATAAACTCCTGTGCGGTATAGTACAATACCTCGCCGCGGCTTTTATCTATCATCAGGTTAAAAAATAGTTGGGTGGCCTTGTTCACCTTACCGGTAAATAAGGCATCCAATATTTTTTTCTTCTTATCGTGCGGGATGATCGGGTTGCGCAAAACCGCTTGTAGCTCGCTGCTGGCCTTCAATGTTTGCACAAATAATTCCATATCGCCCTTCACCGCCTCCAGCGACTTTTGCTCTTCGGCAAGATCGATCAGCGATTTAGCGTACCTGGCTCCTACGGTTAATTCAGACATATTTCTTATGTGAGTGGTGAGTGGTGAATAGTGAGTAAGTGAGCGTCCACTCACTTACTCACAATTCACTGCTCACTATCCTAATTTAATTTCACTTGTTTTAACAAATCGGCAACCAACGCGTCCTGTTTGCCTTTATCTTCAAATTGTTTTTGCAATATTTTTTCGGCTATTTCGATAGAAAGGCTTGCCACCTGGTCTTTTACCAGCGCAAGCGCGATAGCGGTTTGGCTATCAATTTCCACGCGCGCTTTTTCTATCATGCGGGCACCTTCTTTGGCAGCGGTCTCTTTAGCATCGCTAACAATTTGGTCCTTCATCTTTTTAGCTTCGCGCAAAATGTTATCGCGTTCAATACGGGCTTCCTTTAACAAAGCTTCGTTTTCGCCGGTTAAACGTGCCATTTCTTCTTTGGCGGCTTCGGCTCTTGCTAAGGCGTCTTCAATAGATTGTTCACGTTCAGTTAAGGCCGCCAAAATTGGTTTCCATGCAAATGCCCGCAACAGCACGAACAAGATACCGAACGCAACTACTGCCCAAATGAACAATCCCGGGTCGGGACTAACCAACGGATTTACTGATAATACTATCATATAATTAAATAATCAATGTCAAAAAAAACAAAAACAAGGCTGCGGCCAATCGCCTGCAACCCTGTTTTAAATTTAGTTACTTGGTTAAGAAAGCAACAACCACAGCGAACAATGCAACAGCTTCAACGAATGCAGCTGCGATAAGCATTGCAGTTTGAATTTTGTTTGCAGCCTCAGGTTGACGGGCCATGCCCTCCATAGCTTTTCCACCAATTTGTCCGATACCGATACCTGCTCCAATAGCAGCTAAACCAGCACCAATTCCAGCAATACTTCCAGTCATTTTAGTAATTATTAATATATGTGTAAAAAAAATTCAAAATTAATGATGCTCTTCAGCGTGATGTTCTTCTATCGCCATACCTATAAACAAGGCCGACAGAATTGTAAATATAAAGGCTTGCAAAAAACCTACCAAAAGCTCGATCAAACTGATAAACAGTACGAACGGTATAGCAAAAGCCGATACATATACTGATTTTAAGATAATGATCAACGAAATCAAACTCAATATCAGGATGTGGCCCGCTGTAATATTGGCGAACAAACGTATCATTAAGGCAATTGGCTTGGTAAAAATACCAATAAACTCTACTAATGGCATTAATGGAACAGGAAATTTTAACCACCATGGCACGCCGGGCGTATTAAAAATGTGTTTCCAGTAGCTTTTGTTGCCACTAAATGTGGTGATAAAAAACGTGCACAATGCCAGCATACAGGTTATCGCTATGTTGCCCGTAAGGTTGGTGCCACCCGGAAATATCGGTATCAAGCCCAAAAGGTTGTTTATCCAAACAAAAAAGAATACGGTAAGCAGGTAAGGCATATACTTAGCATACTTGTGACCGAGTTGTGGTATGGCTATATCGTCGCGAACGAACAATATAAAAGGCTCTAAGGCCGATTGCATCCCTTTTGGCGCTTTGCCGGTTCTTTTTTTGTATGTAGCCGCAATGTTCAAAAAAATGATGAGCAACAAGGCAACAGAGATGAATAGCGCCAGCACATTTTTGGTAATCGATACATCCAATGGCTTATCATTGATGGGTATATTGTTCTCGTCAACTTTAACGTAGCTGCCATCGGCATATTTAGTTGCTGACGGATAATAGTATTTCCCTTCAAAGTTGACCATCGACTGGCCTTTCACCGTAAATATGGAATCACCATGCTGGTCAGCGTCGTGTTTGTTTGATAAAAAGGTAACAAAACCATTTTTGGTATACAAAATTACAGGTAATGGGATAGCTACTTTATTTTCGCCTTCTCCCCAAAAATGCCACTCGTGCGAGTCGCCAATGTGGTGCAATATAGTGGCAGAAATGTCTTCTTCTTTTTCGGCCTTAATACCTGCTTTTGCTGTATCTGAAACGGTGGTTTTAGCGTCTTTTAGAGTATCAATAGCCTTCGCATTGTTCAAAGCGAGTATAAAAAAAAGCGTAAAAAGTGCTATCGCTCTAAAAAATTTTGAAGTAAAATGGCGTTTATTGTTCATTCTTGCAAGAAAACTACTTTCAATTTTGGTTGCGCAAGTTAATCAACAAACAATAAATTTCAAACACCGAGTTGAATAAATATAGATAAAAAAAGTTAATCAAAAAATTACCCCCATTTACGTCTATTTCAGAGGTATAAATAAAGATTACAATCATCCACAAAAGGAACTTTAACATGGTGCCGCCCAAAAAAGTTTTTACCAGGCCCGTACCACTGCTTATGATACCCAAATGGTTAAGTAAATGGATTACCAGGTTAACAATGGCGAACAAACCAAAAAACTGCCAGAAGTAAGGGATAAGCAGGTCGCGATGGGCAAAAAAGACCTGCGCCACGATCGGTGGTATGGCCAGTAGTATATTAAATACGATGAAATATCGGTAGTATAGTGCTAACTTCATTTAGTAAGTTGTTTTATGGTGGTGTAGATGGAAAGGCACACACCCACCAGGCACAATAAAGCGGTGGCGTATGGAATGGTATTGCCCATGTGCTTGTCGATCTCGTATCCCCCGAAGGCAAAGACAGCTATAATGGCTACCATCTGGAAAACCACCGCGCTGTATTTAGCATAGTTATTTGCTGAGTTGTTAGCGTCGCCGCCTTTATCTTGGTTTTCAGAATTTTCCATCGGGCAAAATTATCCAAATATTTTTAATATGGGATGTAAGACATGGGTATTTATGGGTATCCCCAAAATGTGCAAATAAGTAAATGTGCATATATGCAAATGCTTCTTCCTTTTTACACTTTGCGCATGGCGCTATACGCTTTGCGAAACACATGGGTATTTATTGAGTACCCACAAAAACACATCTACATTTTTCAAAGAACAGGGTGGTATCCAAATAGCTACTGAGAAGGAGTTATTTTTTATACTTTCTTCTTAATCGCTGTGCGCTCTGCACTATGCGCTTTGCTCTTAATACAAAAACACAAAAATTAAGCGTTATAGGCCAGTCGCATCAGCGCAATCAAAAAAATCATCACAAACATTTTATATCAGCGGTCAAACAAATAATTAATAAAATACCTTTGTAAAGCGTTATAATTGTTTAATCGAAAAAACGGATTTGAAACTGTCATTACCAAAGCTTTTTACAAGGGTTAATCTATTCATAACGTGCCTGTTAATTGCCGGCTGTACTTTCGAAAAAGAGAGCAGGTTCAACCGCTCTATGCAAAATTTAACAGCGAGGTATAACATCCTGTTCAACGCCAACGATATGTTAAGGCAAAAACAGGTGAAATACGCCGACCTTTACCCCGATAATTATTCGAAGATATTAGACGTTTACCCCGATACTGCCGGTAAATCGTCCACCCCGGATAAAGACCTCGAGGCGGTCATCGTGCGCGGCAACAAGATTATCAGCGAGAAAGACCAAAGCCATTATATTGGCGATGCTTATTTGATTTTAGGAAAGGCCAATTTTTTGGAAGGTAAGTATTTTAACGCCACGGAATTTTTCAGTTATGTGGTACGCACCTTCCCGAAAGAAAAAAACCTGACACAGGATGCCTTGGTTTGGAAAGCGCGGAGTTTAATGCACACTAACGAATTAAACCTGGCCGACAGCGTATTGGATACCGCCATGATCCGCATCTTTCCGAAACAGGAAAACATTGCCGATGTATATGCCACCCGCCTGCAATACGATATTTATACTGAAAAATATACCGATGCCGAGCAGATGGCAAAGCAGGCCGTGCATTACACGCATGATACAGGCCACCGCCTGCGCTGGACCTTTATTTTGGCGCAGATACAGGAGTTGAACCACAAACTGCCCGAAGCGTATAAAAACTATAGCAGTGTTGAAAACAGCAACGCGCAATTCGAAATGTCGTTCAATGCCGGGCTTAACCGCATCAGGGTGCAGCAAAGCGAGGGCGGCCTGGCCATAAGCCGGATAGACCTATTGAAAAAGCTATTGAAAGATGATAAGAACGCCGATTTTATCGACCAGATATATTACCAGATAGCCGAAATTTACTACGAGCAAAAGAATATTACCGAGGCTATTAAGAATTATAATTTCTCCATCCGCAAAAGCACCCGGAACATGAACCAAAGGGGGCTTTCGTATTTGCGACTGGCCGAAATCAATTTTAATGTAAAGGCCGACTACAGTAAGGCCAAAAAATATTACGACAGCACGCTCAACAGTTTATCGCCCGGGTTCCCCGGCTATCAGGCCATCCTGAAAAAGGCCAATAACCTGCAGTTGCTTGCCGACAGGTTGCAGATCATATCCCGCGAGGACACCTTGCAAATGTTGGCCAAACTGGACGAAAAAGCGCGCGCGGCCAAAATAAAGCAATTGGCAGCAATAGCTATCGCGCAGCAGCAACAACAGCAACAAGCTTCTGCAGCTACCGCCTATGGTGGCGGTATCCCTGCCAATAACAACCAGCCCAGCCGCAATGCCGGGGCAGGTGGAAACAGTAACTTTTATTTTAACAACCCCGGTGCCATCAGTCAGGGCTATACCGATTTTAAAAGGGTTTGGGGCAACAGGCCCTTGACCGATAACTGGAGGATTAGTGTTAAGGCTGGCAGTGCGTCGGGCACCCAGCCATCGGCACCTGCGGGCCAGGGGCCTGGTGGTGTGGCATCGGGCAACCAGGCACAAAATAGCGCGGCCAATTCTGCCAGTCTAAAAATACAGCAGGACCTGCAGCAAAACATCCCGCTTACACCAGCGCAACTGGCACAATCGAACAACCGTATTTACAATGCCTACCTGGATATCGGCAATTTTTACCGCGACATAGTTGACGACAAAAAAGAAGCTATTGCCACTTACGAGTTATTGTTATCACGGTTCCCCAACAATGTGAACAAAGCCGTGTTGTACTATAACCTGTACCGCTTGTATAGCGATACCGACCCGGCGAAATCGGAAATCGATAAGAATATCATATTGAAGGATTACCCGGAATCTGATTTTGCCAAAATCATTCTCGACCCGGATTATACCAGGAAACTGAACGATAAGAACGCAGAATTCACCTTGTTTTACACCCGCCTGTTCGACCTGATTGCCAAACGCAAATATCCCGAGGCCGTTATTAAAGCCGACGAGCTTATCCGCTTATACCCCGCCAGTACCTTTTTGGCGCAAGTGTATTACCTGCGCGCGCTGGCATTGGGGCATGGCCAAACATTGGAGCCCTTTAAATTGGAGTTGGATACCATCATCCAAAAATTCCCGAACGATAGGTTGATAGCCCCACTGATCAAACAACATTTAACCTACATAGCCGATAACCGGACTGAGTTGGCAGCGAGACCGGTTATATTGGTAGATGGCGACTCAACCGAAGTGCCCTTTATGTTGCGCCAGCAAAAGTTTAACGATACGCCTTACTACCCCAACAATGTTGTGTACGCCAAACCACAAAATGCAATAGCGAAAACAACAAGCCCCGTTAAGCCGGCTAATGTTCCACCAGCCCCTGTTCCCGCAAAAACAGATTCGTCAAAATTGGGTGGCCCGCTTAAAAAGGACTCGCTGGCCAAAGGCACGCCAGCTAAACCCGATGCGCCGTCTATATTCTCGTTAAAGGACAGTACCAATTATTATTTTGTGGTTAACGTGAGCACCAATCGTGTAAACCTCGCGCCATCGCGCTTTGGGATCGGGCAGTTTAACCGGGCTAACTTTCAAAACAGTCCCATAAAACACCAGTTAAAAAACGTTGGGGCAAACCAATTGATTTATGTTGGCCGTTTTGGCAGCTTAATTGCAGCTAAGGCCTACGCACGGGCCATAGCGCCTTTATTGCCCGAGATAATGAACGTAACTGCAGATAAATACACATTTTTCATCATCACACAACAAAATCTGGATAAATTAGCGGACAAAACCACGCTGGACAGTTACTTTGATTTTTATCAAAAAAATTATTGATATGTACACAAGGAACCAAAAAGATAAACTCACGCCACAGGATATTAAGCACTATAATTTACTGATTTGGAAAGTTATAGGCGGATGCTTCCTCTTTTTTGTATTGATGATTACTTTAACCTGGCTGGGCTTGTTTGGGCCATTACCCTCGTTCCGCGACCTGGAAAACCCTAAAAGCGACCAGGCATCCATCATTTTTTCGGAAGATAAAGAAGAGTTGGGCAATTACTTTGTCCATAACAGGTCGAACGTTACCTATAAGCAGATATCGCCCAATGTGCTCAATGCCTTGATAGCTACCGAAGACAAGCGTTTTTACGATCATTCGGGTATTGACTTCCGTCGTAATTTTACCAGTATTTTATACAACCTCATCGGCAAAAAACAAGGAGGCAGTACCATAACGCAACAATTGGCACTCAACCAGTTTTCTGAAAAGAGCCGCGAACACAACCGGGTATTGCGGGTTTTCCAAAAACTAAAAGAATGGATAACCGCCGTGCGGATTGAACGCCGGTACACCAAGGAAGAAATCATTACCATGTACCTCAATACTGTTGACTTTGGTGCTTACAACACTTTTGGCATCAAATCGGCCGCACGTACGTATTTTAATACCTCGCCCGACAAGCTTTTGCCCGAGCAGGCGGCGGTTTTGATAGGCATGTTAAAAGGACCCGGCTTATATTCGCCGATAACCCACCCCACCAATGCGTTGAACAGGCGCAACACCATTTTAGGCTTAATGGCCGATGCCGGCTTTTTAAGCGATGGACAGGCCGACGAATTAAAAAAGAAACCAATAGCGCTCGATTTTAACCCCACGGATAAAAACGAAGGCCCGGCCCCGTACTTTAGGGCGGTGTTGAAGAAGGACATTCAAAAAATATTTGAAGAGCAAAATATCACCAAAGACGGTGTGCCATACGACCTTGACCGCGATGGTTTGAGGATTTACACTACTATTAACTCCACCATGCAGGAATATGCCGAAGATGCGCAAAAGGAATACATGGTAACCCTGCAAAACCAGTTTAACAATCATTGGAAAGGCGTAAACAAAGAAAAAGCGATCAGTAATTTTGATTTGCTGATGGACGAGGGTACGAAACGCTCCGACCGGTATCACGAACTGAAGGCCGAAGGCAAAACCGATGATGAGATAAAGGCTGACTTTGCTACGCCTGTAAAAATGAACATATTCACCTGGCATGGCAGTATAGATACTTTAATGAAACCGATCGACTCGGTTTTGTATTGCAAAATGCTGTTGCAAAACTCGCTGATGAGCATGGACCCCACAACGGGATACATTAAAGCATGGGTAGGCGGGATAGATTTTGAACATTTTAAATACGACCATGTTAAAATTGGAGCGAGGCAGGTGGGTTCAACAGCCAAGCCGTTTACCTATACCGTGGCTATTGATAATGGTTACTCGCCTTGTATGGAGGTTGACAATGTGCCCGTAACCATTTCAGGTTATGGTGAGGACTGGACACCCAAATCATCGCCGGAAGATGCTAAACCCGGCTTGGTAACCTTACGGGAAGCACTGGCGCACTCGTTAAACTATGTAATGGCCTATGTGATGCGCGAAGTAAAGCCCGAGCCGGTAGTGGCTCAAATAAAAAAAATGGGTATTACAACAAAAGTTGACCCCTATCCTTCGATATGTCTTGGTGTATTCAGCGCATCGGTTTTTGACATGACAGGTGCGTACAGTGTGTTTGCCAACCACGGTTTTTGGAACGAACCCTCGTATTTGTTGCGCATTGAAGATAAGAACGGCAACGTGCTTTATGAGCATAAACCCAAAGGTGTACAAGCCATGAACGAGCAGACGGCTTATGTAATGACATATATGTTAAAGGGTGTTATTGAAGATGGTACAGGTAGCCGGGTGCGATATAAATATGGTTTGACAAACCCGATAGCCGGCAAAACCGGTACAACACAAAACAACAGCGATGGTTGGTTTATTGGCGTTACCCCGCAATTAGTTACCGGTATTTGGACAGGTTGCGAAGACCCGGATATACATTTCAGGTCGACATATTTAGGTGAGGGCGCCAATACCGCAGCGCCTATATTTGCGCTGTATATGAAAAAGGTATACGCCAATGCCGACCTGGGCATAAAAAAGGATGTGGATTTTGATGCGCCTAAAGCGCCCTTGACCATCACTTTAGATTGCAATGCTTATAAGCAACAACAGCCGGGCAATACCCAAACAGAAAAGAAATTGAATTTTTAAGGATGTAATTTCTTCCGTGCGTCATCCCGAACTTGTTTCGGGATCTCACATGCAGAGTTTCGAACTGCGCGTGAGCCGACCTATCCTGTGAGATGCTGAAATAAATTCAGCATGACTTGGGCTTTTTTTATATTGTAATTCCCAACTGTTGTGTGAGATATAAAAATAAATTCAATATGAACTTTTCTATTTTAATCTGAAGTAATCTCAGTTTTAAGGTCAATCATATCCGGGTTTTTTGTTTTGATAAGGTTGACCTTCCAGTCCCGATGCCAGTTTTTTAATTGTTTTTCACGGTCTATCGCATCCGCCACGCTCATAAAATGTTCGTAATAAACCAAGTCGAAACATTGATATTTTTTAACAAAAGATGAACCACCTTCGTTAAGATGCTGCCAGACCCTAACGCGCAAGTCGTTAGTAATGCCTATATAAAATGTGGTGCGGAATTTATTAGACATAATATAAACATGGCCTTGTTTATCCATTGCTGTGTTAATTGCACATATCCTGCGGTATAGCCTTCGTTATCTTATCTACCTTTTTTACCACCAGTATGCTGTCGTATTGCGGGTCGAGACCATCGGCCTTGGTGGCTTTTACTTTGTTGCCCTCTAACTCAACATAAACGGGTTCGTAGGGTTTCTCAAAATTCATCTGTGAATACTGGAGCTCCAATGTCGCCGAGCTATCGGCGGCCCAAAACTCGCGGCCCGTTTCGCAATCTTTAAACGATTTTACCTCGGGGCCAAAACTATACAAGCCTTTGTAAATTACCGGGGGTACCTTTTTTGCCTCGTGTTTACAGCTGTAAACACAAAAGATCAATATTGCGGGTATCAGATACTTTAATCTCATAGGAACACAAATTTACAGATCCTGTTTGATATCGGCTAATCCTTTTAAACTTAACCTCGCGCTTATGCCCGACGCGATACATCCAATCACTGTCACCGTTAAAAATACCAATAAAAAATCATTGATTTTAATTTCTACAGGATAAGCATTAAGCATTCCACCCATCTTGATCATTTGGAAATATTGTTGGGCCAATGAAAATATAAGGCCGACAAACATCCCTGTAATACAGCCAATCATGGTGATGAGCATCCCTTCGAAAAAGAAAATCCCTTGTATGGTGCGTGCAGTGG
This sequence comes from uncultured Mucilaginibacter sp., assembly GCF_903893715.1. GTDB lineage: Bacteria > Bacteroidota > Bacteroidia > Sphingobacteriales > Sphingobacteriaceae > Mucilaginibacter. Next base: position 55,174 of record NZ_CAITNG010000024.1, on the reverse strand, counting down.
CGCCCAAACCGGTTAATATGGCGATATCTTTCTGCTTGTCCATCACCAGCATAGTGAGCGAGCCCACAATATTGAATATAGCGATCATCAAAATAAACGTTAATATCAAATAGGTAGATGCTTTTTCGAGGTGTAGTATTTTGTACAACTCCGTATTTTGCTCATAGCGGTTTTTAACGGTAAACCGGGTATCCAGCTTGCTTTTGATATCGTTTTGCACGGCATCAACATTGGTGCCCGGCTTAAAATTCAGCTCTATCGACGATACATTGACTGGTTGATCGAGCAAATCCCGCGCGAAGCTGAGCGGCGTTATCACCATATCGTCAAAATCCTGCTGAATGGAAAATACGCCCGAAGGATAGATATATCTTGTTTTAAATTCATCCAATGGAATAAGGTCGTTTGATGAGCCGCGCGTTGGCGAGTAGATTTGCAGGGCGGTCAGGCCATCCTGCACATTAACCCCCAAGTTGCCCTCAACTATCGCACCTACAACCGCGTAAGGTTGGTTGTTCTTTCTAAGTGTAAATGAGCCTTTTTGTATGGTACTATCGAGCGTGGCGTTATTTAAAAACTCATCACTAACGCCTTTTATGGTGCTGATCATCTGTTTGCCGCCGTATTTTACTAAAGCGTGTTCTTCCAATACTTCGGTGTACGAGGATAGCGCCTTGTTTTTATGCAGGCTATTAAAATATGCAGTATTGGGGTTAAATGTTTTACCCTGCTTGGGTTCAATTTTAAGCTGTGGGGTAAAGTTGTTGTACATGGTTACGATAACGCTTTCGAAACCATTAAATACCGAAAGGATAATAACCAATGCCGCGCTGCCCACAAAAACCCCAAGCATGGATATACCCGAAATAATATTGATGGCATGCGTGCTTTTGCGCGAAAACAGGTACCGCTTGGCTATATAAAAGGAGGTATTCAATTGTTTTAGGTTAAAAAAGGGTTATGCAGCTTTTCATATCCTATGGTAGTTTCAGGGCCGTGGCCGGGATAAACAACGCAATTATCGGGCAGGGCGAACAGTTTTTGTTCGATGTTATCGATTAATAGTTGATAGTTGGCGCCGGGTAAATCGGTACGGCCAATGCTGTTGCGGAAGAGTACATCGCCGCCAACTAAAAAATTCTCCTCAGGAGCATAAAAACACAAATGCGCAGGCGAGTGCCCCGGCGCGAATATCAGCTCCAATGTGCCACTCCCAACTTTTATGCTCCCGGTTTCCGGTAAAAAAGTATCCGGCAAGGGCGAAACCTCGTAACGCATGCCCATTTGCGGCGCATAGGAAGGTATCATGGTGAGCACATCAAGTTCGCCTTTGTGGAACTGTGGTTTCAATCCATATTGCTCAAAAACAAAAAGGTTGCCCAGCACATGGTCTATATGGCAATGGGTGTTAAGCAGCAATACAGGTTTTAGTTTGTTTGCTTTTATAAAACCCGTTACAGCGTTTTGCTCACTGGCGGTGTACATGCCCGGGTCTATGATGGCACAGTCGCCGGTACTATCGTAAACGATATAGGTGTTTTCCTGATAGGGGTTGTTGGTAAATGCCTGTAATTGTAACATGCTTCAAAAATAAGATAATAAGTCTGAAGTATTGAGTCCAAAGTCTATAGTCAAAGAACAAAGAAAGACTCAGGACTAACGACTTGAGACTCCGGACTCAATTTTTCCACTTAAATGTTTTGATCATTACATCCATGTCTTTTTTTATAAAGTTGAGCACGGGTTGGATGGAATCGATTTGTGGTTTGTTTTTGAAATACAGCGATGCCCGGATAAAATGTTTGGTGCTATCCGTTAAAAAGAATTGTGCCGATGAGGCCGTATTGCCATCGATGATATAGTAGATGCCGTAAACCTTCTTTTCGGGGTATTGCAGTTTTTGCTCCTCGATAGAGGTGGCCTTTACGGTATGTTTAAAAGCGAACTCGTGCGAATGTTCTATCAATGAGTCGAAAATGGCTTTTGATGGGATATCCTCATAGCTCAGGTGCAAAGTGCCCTTAAATTGCGGAAACTCCATATTTACCCAACATGGCTTGCTGATACGGTAGTCATCGGGAACAATTTCGGCGTATGTTGGGTATTTAAAAGTAAACGGGCAACCACCGGTATAGTCCTGATAAGCCTTTTCAGGGAAATCGATACGGAAGTACCCCCGCGGTTTGGGTGAGTAATCGTGGTTGCCGCAACCTGCCAATATACAGGCTATTACTAAACAGTATACTAATCGATTCATATAGTAGGTGCGTTCCATATTTCCCATGATCGTTCGGCCTGTAAAACAAGCATTTCATAACCGTTTTTTATGGCCGCGCCTTTTGCAAGGCCTTTACTCAAAAATATGGTTTGTTCGGGGTTATAAATCAAATCGTACAATAAATGTTTATTGTTGATTGCATCATAAGGAATTGGCGGGCATTCATCGGTTTTTGGTGCGGTGCCAACGGGCGTAGTATTGATAATGAGCGGATGCTCGGCTATCATTGTATCGGTCAAATCGCTAAAAAGGATGCTATCAGCTTCCTGCCTGCGGGTTATAATTCGATAGCTGATGCCGAGCTTATTGAGCACAAACTTTACCGCGTTTGCCGCCCCCCCATTGCCCAATACCAAAGCTTTTTGATGGTTTGTTTTAAGCAGCGGCTTTAACGACTCTTCAAAACCATAAATATCAGTGTTATAGCCTTCCAGTTTTGTTGTATTTTCTGTAGATGTGATTTTGATGCAGTTTACCGCACCGATCTTCCCGGCTTCACCATCGATTCGGTCTAAAAACTGCATCACTTCTTTTTTGTAAGGAACGGTAACGTTCAATCCGCAAAGACCCGGGTGTTGGGCCAGCAATGCAGGAAGTTCTGTTATTTGCGGTATCGGGAACAATTCATAAACATGACCAGGTACGTTTTCGACCTCGAATTTGTTGGTGAAATACTTTTTAGAAAACGAATGCGAAAGCGGGTAGCCTATCAGTCCGTATATTTTTGTTTGTCGTGATTCCACTGATTTTTAAGGATTACACCGATTTTCGGTTGATTACACAGATTTATTTTGTGATGGCACCGATTGTTTATAAACGGTGCCTTGCAAGCTTTGTTGCGCAAAGATAATCTAAACCGATAACCCTCACAATCTGCCAAGCCCCTACCCAATCGGTGAAATCATTCCCCTAATCGGTGCAATCAAAGTAATCAAAGAAAATAATCGAAAGTATCGCTCCTTAAGCCCAACCTTAAAGTTTCCAATGGTATTACTTCGGCAGGGGCAATATTACCTAAGTTCACATTGCTGCCCAGCAGTTTGATGAACCAGGTTTGCTGTGCTTTTTGGGGTGCCTCGAATATGATGGTCTCTTGCGGTATTTGGGTCAGTATTTCATCAATCAAACCTTGGCGCACTTCGCCCGAGTCGCGGTAGATGCCTACATTGCCGCTTTCGCGTGCCTCGGCAATAACCTTCCAGGCGCCGGCTTCAATTTCGGCATTCATCAGTTTTATCCATTTGTATGGCGCGAATATTTTTTGAACGTCTTTTGAGCCTACTTCTGATATTACGGTGATTTGTTTGCTTAATTTGCGGATATACTCGCATTTTTCATCGTGCTCGATGGTGATGGAGCCATCGGATACCTCGGCATATTCCATTTTGTATTTATCAAGCAAGCGGCAATAATCGTCAAACTGGTTGCGCACAATAAAGGCTTCGAACAAAGTGCCGCCAAAATACACCGGCAGCTTCGCCGACTTATAAATATCCAGTTTCTCCTGCAATTTTGGCGTAACAAAGGATGTTGCCCAACCTAATTTTATAATATCCGAATGTGGACCTGCCACGTCAATAAAGTCTTCAACCTGACGGCAGCTCAGGCCTTTGTCCATTACCATGGTCAGTCCGTTTGTGCGGGGTTTCACAGTACGATCGGGAATGTTACTTAACTCGTAATTCATGTGTGTTTGATATATCGTATTGTTATAGTCTATAACCATAAGTTTTAATGTATTCAAATTTCATAAAAAATCCAAAACTTTAAAAGTTTTGGATCAATCATTTTGCTATTTAGAACAATTATTTTGTGTAACGGTTTATAATATCGATAATAACTTTGTTTTCCTGTAGCTGTGGCAGATAGTCAAACAAGATAAAGTGTTTCTCAGGGTCGGTACCCAGGGCTTGCTCTAAGCAAGCTAAAGATTCGTTGTATTCACCCTTTGCAAACAAGTACGCCACCATACGATAATATAACTCCGCAGCATCGGGATTGTTTTTTATCGCAACAGCCATAATTTCGATGGCCTCAACCAGTTTTTTCTGTTCGTATAAAATGGACGAATAGTCTAACCATGCATCGGTATCGAGCGGGTTAAGTTCAACCACTTTTTCGTAAGCCAATTCAGCTTCGGGCAAGTGGCCCAGCTTGTATTCGGCATCGGCTATGGCAAACCAGTAATCGGCATTGGCAATATCCAGATCGAGCGCTTTTTTGTAAAAGTGCAAGGCTTCAAAATAACGTTCTTCAAAATCGAGGGTTACACCAACACCAAACCAGGCATCGGCCAGCTTAGGGTCCATTTTAACCGATTTTTTGTAGAACGCGCGTGCATCGTCCATTTGCTCCAGCTTTTCGTAACATTCGCCTATGGCGCAATAGGTATCGGCATTAGGCTGCTCGTACTCAAAAGTCTGGCGGTACACTTCAATAGCCTCGGCAAATTTTTCGAGGTTAACCAGCGCGTTGCCTTTGTTAAAGTAAGCCGATGCAAAGCTGTCTTTTATCAAAATGGCGTAATCGTAAGCGTCAATCGCTTTTTCAAACAGGCTCATTTTGGTAAATGCGTTGCCCAGGTTGTACCATGCGGCATAGCTATACGGCTCATTATCGATATATTGCTGATAAAACTGAATGCTTTCCTGCTGATTATCCATTACATCGTAACAAAACGCCAGTTCGTACAATGCGTCCTGGTTTTCCATATTTTGCTCCAGGCAAAGCTTGAGGTAATGGATGGCGGTTTCGTAATCGCCCATGTTTTGATTCACGTAGGCAATGTGCAGCAAAATATCATCGGTCTCTTCGGCCATACCGAGCGCCCGGTTGTAATTTTCCAGAGCTTCGGGGTAACGCTCAATGCTCTCATACAAATTACCACGGATGATGTAGATGTCGGCATCGCTGGCTTCCAATGTTTCTGCACGCTCAAGCGCGGAAAAGGCATCGCCAATACGGTTGGTAACCACGTATAGCTGTGCTTGCTTGATAAGGAAAACAGATGCGAAAGGGTGTTGGGCGCGAGCGTATTCTACAACCTGGAGGGCCTTTACCGGGTCGTTCTTTTCGATGTAGTAATCGATGATGTTTTCAAAAGCCTGCGCATCAAAAAAGTACTGATCGTGGTTGCGGATCATCTCTTCGTATCGTTCTACTGAAAACTGCTGGTCTTCTGTAGAATCAAATTCAAATTCTTCTTCCATTCAAATGTTTTTGCAGAACTTCTGCTTAGCCTGTTATCAAATATAATATAAACGCGAAGACTTTTACTGATGTTAAATTAGCCATAAATACTTTTGGGGGGTAAACTAAGTTTTCAACATATCCCCACTGTCTAACAAAAACCTGCCTAACTACCTGATTGTAAATTGATAAAGAAAATTGTTTTTTTTAAATGGCATCAGGCTGTTTTAAACGGTCACTCCTTTGAAATTATCTTAATTGTTACATCAATTTAAAAGCCGGCGGTTTAGCACAGGCGACAAATTCTTTAATTAAACGATATAGGTTACGCGTTTGGTATACCACCAAACCGTAACGGTACAAAGGTACACATTATTGATAAGATGGTTTTTTCTCGGCAAATAGTCGTTAAAAGGTAAAATAGGACAATTTGTAATTTGTTTGGCTACCAAAAATTTTATGTGAGGCTGAATTGTAATATATTGTGCCAAATTTTTGTTGATGATCAATTTATTTAAGAAAATAGGCGGCCTCGCGTTGTGCGGAGCTTTGCTATTCAGCCTGACCGCATCGGCACAGGCACCCCAAACAGTTGAGCCCGTATTGCCCAAAAACTGGCACCAGCTCGACCTGAAAACCGACGGTTATTACGGCATCAGCCTAAAACAGGCATACCAACTATTAAAGGGTAAAAAAAGCAAAACCGTTGTGGTAGCAACCATCGATAGCGGTATTGATACCGCCCAGGTTGACCTGCAAGGCATCCTATGGACCAACCCGAAAGAGATTCCCGGAAACGGTATTGACGATGACCACGACGGTTATGTTGACGATGTGCACGGCTGGAATTTTTTGGGCGGCCCGAATGGCAAATGCGATTTTAACGAAACCACCGAGGAGATACGCGAATATTTTAAATTAAAAGACAAATACCTGAATACCACCGAAGCCACTGCAACCAATAAAAAGGAGTATGCTTATTGGCTCACCGTAAAAGCGGTGCACGATTCGACCATTGCCAAATCGAGCGATGAACTGAAACAACTTTCGCCAATAATGAATGCTTTGGAAGTTACCAGCGGTGTAATAAAGAAAACCCTGCAATTGACGGCAGATGCGGCATTTACACAGAAAGACCTGGATAAAATAACATCGACAAACGATACCACTACACAAAGCAAAAATATCTGGAGCATGATATTTCAGCAAGAGGGTGACGGCAGCAACAGTACTAAGGTATTGGCCGACCTAAGCGAGGAATTGACCAAGGACAATAACGATATAAATCCCGACCTTGATTCGCGTAAGCACATTGTGGGCGATAACCCCGATGATAACAGCAACCCGCATTACGGCAATAATATATTAAAGTATGAAGATTGTTCGCATGGTACCGGTGTTGCCGGGTTGATAGGAGCCAAGCGCGGCAACGGCTATGGAATTGACGGAGTGGCCGATAACGTGCGCATTATGGCCATCAAAGCGGTGCCCAACGGCGATGAATATGATAAGGATATAAGCAATGTCATCCGTTTTGCGGTTGACCATGGCGCGCAGGTAATCAATATGAGTTTCGGCAAAAAGCTGTCGCCACATAAAGATTGGGTAGATGCCGCCTTTAAATATGCCGCCGCCAAAAATGTACTGTTGGTAATGGCAGCGGGCAACGATAATCAGGACGTTGACAAAACGCCTACCTATCCTAATGATACCTTTGCTGATGGTTCCGGTACCGATGCAGGCAATGTGATTTGTGTTGGTGCTTCATCCGCAAAATTGGACGAGAAGCTGCCGGCAAGCTTTAGCAACTATGGTAAAAAGAATGTGGACGTATTTGCACCCGGTGTAAAAGTAACATCGATTGACAAGGATGCCGAGTTTAACACAGCCGACGGCACCAGCTTTGCTTCGCCTATAACCGCAGGAATTGCGGCTTTGGTTTTAGAGTACTACCCGCACCTAAGTGCGCGCCAATTAAAACAGGTGATATTAGCCTCGGCAAAGCCCCTAATTGGGCGCAAAGTGATATTGCCCGGTACTGCCGATAAAATGGTGGATTTTACTTCGCTGTCAAAAACAGGCGGTATTGTAAATGCTTATAAAGCGTTGATGATCGCTTCGACGATGAAGGGGGAGTTAAAATAAATCAGCCCCACCCAAACCCTCCCCAGTTAGGGAGAGCTTTAAAAAGCAGAAAGCGCAATCAAAACTGTTGCGCTTTCTGCTTTTTTCTATTCTAAGTCTCCCCTTCAGGGGGAGATTTAGAGGGGCTGGCGGATTAAAAAACCACCTTCCCCATACTCGTTACCAACGACGCGATGCGCACAGCATCAAAAATGCGTTCTTCGGTGGTACCCATTTGGATGAGGGAGTTTTCGTGCGCGTTTACACACATTTCGCAACCGTTAATGGCCGATACCGCTAAACTCATCAGCTCAAAAAATTCTTTGCCGGTAACAGGCTTCATCATGATTTGCATGCGGATGCGGGCCGGTATCTGTGTGTATTTTTCCTTCTGTGTAAAGTGGCGGAAACGGTAAAATATATTGTTTGATGCCAGCAGCGAGGCGCAGCCTACAGCATCGGCAATTTCTTCGGCCGTAGCTTCCTGTGCTTCGGCGTGTTTGGTAAAAAACGCGGTTAAGGGTTTGTTGTTATTGTTTATAGCTGTGGCTAAACCTAACAACGCGCATTCTTTAGCATTTAAATGCTCACTTGTTAACGTACTGGTAAAGTTCAGCTTCAAATCGCGCACATAGCGCGATTCGCCTTTTTCTAATAGTGTTAAACTCTCGGTTCGGTAATCGCCTTCTAAGCCAACACCTTGTAATAATTCCGTTATGATATCTGTTGTTTCGCTCATTATTTTAAGTTAGCGGGATATTTTCTATAAAAAAGCCCGATACAACTAAGCATCGGGACTTTTTAAGTAATTTATTCCAAAGATTAAACGTTCAGTGTTTCTTGTCCTTTTTCCCAGTTGCAAGGGCAAAGTTCGTCGGTTTGTAAGCCATCAAGTACACGTAAAACTTCTTTCACATTACGGCCAACGCTCAGGTCGTTAACACATACCCAGCGGATGATGCCTTGTGGGTCGACAATAAAAGTAGCTCGGTAAGCGATTTTTTCGGTTGGCTCCAAAATACCCAAATCTTCAGCTAATGATTTTGAAGTATCGGCCAGCATCGGGAATTTCAGGTCGCGCAGATCGGCGTGGTCCCTTCTCCAGGCGGCGTGTACAAATTCAGAGTCTGTTGACGCGCCAATCAAACGGGCATCGCGGTCGCGGAACTCGCCAAAGGCTTTGTTGAACTCAGCAATTTCGGTTGGGCATACAAAGGTAAAATCCTTTGGCCACCAGAACATTACGGTCCAAACGTTATCGTCATTGGTCAGATAATCTGAAGTCAATGTTTCAAACTCTTTACCTTTTTCGATGCTGACAACAGCTGTTTTGCTAAATGCAGGAAATTTTTGTCCTATGGTTAACATATTTGTAAGTTTTTTTATGATTTGTTACAAATATAGACAATCCCGGTAGCTTTTGTTATTGAAAGTATTGATACGATATAGAGGAACTTGATAGCATTTTTTGGCCCAAAATTGTGTTCCCGTCTAATCCGCGTAATAGCAGATATAGGCTACATCTTCCTCGCACGAAACAAAAAAAGTTTCGCCCGATGGTACAATGAAACTTTCCTGAGCATGATATAGTTTCCAGTCAGTTTCATGCAGTTTTACGTTCAATACACCCGAAACAACTACCATGGTTTCCTGGGTGTTAGTGCCAAACTTGTAATTGCCCAGCAATATTACGCCTACGGTAGCGCGGCCGAGAGAGGTATTTAAAGCCAGACTTTGTACATGGCCATCAAAATAGCTGCTGTGTTTTATGGTTTGTTCGGTATTGCTCATGTTATGTTAATTGGTTTGATGCTATTGCTCCAGTTTTGCGACGCGCGTTGGGGTATCTGTGCCATTTACAATACTGCGCGAACTTAAAGCGATGGCGCGAATGGTGGAGGTGATATTGCCCACGTCCAATGTGCTTAACTCATCGCCAACGGTATGGTATAGTTTGTCGATGTCTATCTGGTCGGTTGATATGGTATGCGCCGGTACGCCTACTTTGGCTAAGGATGCGTTATCGCTTCGGTAAAAAAGATTTTGAGAAGGATATGGGTCCGGGTAAAACTTGAATTTTGTACCTGCCAGGTTACGCTGCAATATCTTCCCGAAGTCAGAACGCTCATAACCTGTGATAAAGGCCGAGTTTTCCCCAAATTTGGATGGTTTGCCTATCATCTCGATATTGAACATGGCCACGGTTTTATCGGCATCCATGTGTTTGGCGAAATAGGTTGAGCCATACTCGCCTATTTCTTCCGCCGTAAATGCGACAAAAATAAGGGTACGTGCCGGTTTTGGGCCGTGCATGTAGTATTTGGCCAGCGATATCATAGCAGTAGTACCCGAGGCATCATCATCCGCGCCGTTGGCTATACTGTCGCCCTTCACAGGTTTAATAATACCCAGATGGTCATAATGACCAGAAAATACCACGAATTCATCTTTTTTCGAAGTGCCCGGTATCATCCCGGCGATATTGAACAGAGGAAGTTCTTTAGAAATACCTTCATACTTCACAGCAAAGGAGCTTACTTCGCCAAAATGTCCCAAAGCAAATACCGTAGCCTGCGTGCTGCTGGTAACAAAGCTGGTAGTTCCCCTGCCGGCACGCGCGATGATGCGTCGAAGGCTGGCGCTGAATTTAGAGTCGACCAACACCAGCATTTTTTTGCCGCTGGTGGTATAATTGACGTACAGTTTTGTAAAATCCATATCGGGAGTGATCGTTACCACCTGTACATCGCTGTTATTTGCCCAATCTAACGATTGCATAGGCGTTACCGCAAGCAAACTATCGGGCGATACGGTTTGACCATTGATACTGGCCGAGATTTTGACAGACCTTGAACGTACCATGGTAAAATTCTGGCGGAAGCCGTCATTTCCGGGTAATGGCTTCAAACCGATATCGGTAAACTCGCTTTCAATAAACTTTGCAGCTTTTTCAATACCCGGCGTAAATGTGGCGCGGCCTTGCATATCATCAGCGCTCAAGGTTTTTATAATACGTTCCACATCATTTTGTTTGATGCTTTTATCTACATTTTGGGTAGCGCAACCTATGGCAAAAACCGCGGGAAATAATATCAGGAGGTACTTTTTCATGCGTTCGTTATTTTACTTTTGATGATAACCAGTTGTTACGGAAGGTTGTTTGCTCCGGCGTTAAAGTTTTACCATCGCTTTCGGCCAATACAATTTCAAGTGTGGGGTTTTCTTCGAGTGTAACCGTGGTTTGATGTTCGCCGCTGCGGTTTTTGTAGGTAACAGCTATTTTATCGCCAATGTTTTTGCTGGTAACCAAATCGGCAAAGGCCTGTGCATCCGCTACGTCTTTGCCATCGGCTTTTAGCACAACATCGCCCACATCTAAACCTGCTTTGTACATAGGGGTACCTATGATGGTGTTTGCCGATATGACAAAACCTGCGGTAGCATTTGCCCGCGCCTGCCCGTTGCGGCCACGGCCTTGCTGACTAAATTGCGAACCTGCCCATGCTTTGCCCGGTTGTGCTTTGCGCAGAATAAGTCCGGCTTTGGCCAACAGGTCTTTGTAGTTGTTTTTCTCAAAACCATAGATATAGCGTTTAAAGAAATCGGCGGCAAACACTTTGTTTTTGGTAACCTTTGCCAGCGATTTTTCCAGGTCGGGGATGGTGTAAGGGATATATGGTTTGCCATAATCGAGCCATACCTGTCGCATATAGTCATCAAGCGTGAGGTTAAACTCGCTGCGCAAACGCAGGTCGAGCGCCAAAGCTGTTGCCCCGCCATAAAAGTAATACGAGGTAAATATATTGGCCTGGTTGGTTGGGTCGATAGATACACCGGCATCGGCAAAAACAGCATAGTTACTGGCCTGTACAGGTGAGTAATGCGCCGCACCCGGACTATTAAGTACGCTGTTAACGAGGCCACCCAAAGTGCGGGTATACTCGCCAACGGTATGAAAGCCTGCCCTTACCAGCAGCATTTCGCCGTAGTATTGGGTAAAGCCTTCGGCAAACCAAAGTTCGCTGCTCATATCGGCATGCTCAAAGTTGAAGGGCTCCAATGATTTCGGACGGATTCGTTTCACATTCCAGCTATGGAAATATTCGTGCGCGAAGGTGCTTAACAACCTTACTTCATTACCGCCCACTTTATCACCGGTGGTAACAATACAGGTAGAGTTGCGGTGCTCCATACCATCACCCGAGTTGGTGGGATAAACATCTTGCAAAAAGGTGTATTCGTCATAATCATATGCGGGTAGCTCACCATAAACAGCTTTTTCTTCCAGCACCATCTTTTGTACCATTTTGGCATAACCGTCAATAACCGACTGGTCATCATCCGAGTGGGTGGTCAGGCGTATCTTTTCGGTCTTGCCATCAGTATTCAGCACTGTCCAGTCGCTTTCTTTAAAAGCCGAAAGTTCGGTAGGGCTGTCCATCATATATTGCAGATCGCGGGCACTGTAAACAGTGGCGCCATCGTGTACCAGTTGAGTGGCCACTTTCCAGCCGTATTTATCCAAGTCGTTAAATTCAAATTTTACCGCACGTTTTTCCAGGCCGGGTACCCATATAAATGCAGCAGGCATATTGAGGTGGGCATGGCTCAGGTCGATACCGGCATAAGTGCCGTCGGTCCAGTTGGCGTATAGCGTATAGCTTACCTTTATTACCGGTCCGTGGTCCCTTATTTCCCAAACATCGCCTTCAACCTGTTTCATTTCGATGGCCGAACTGTCAACATTGAATGCCTTTACATTGTACACGTTTTTGCCAAACTCGTGGGTAGCGTACCTTCCGGCGGATGAACGGCTCATACGAACTTTGATGGGCCCGGCCGGCGCATCAGGTATGGTCATCACAATCTGCGCTTCGTGGTGCGCGGCGTTCGGGAAAGAAACTTCGTAAAAAATGGGTTTTTGTGCGAAAGCCCCTGCCGAAACAAGCAGGAAAAGCACAAGCGAGGTCAATTTGTTCATGTCGGTAATGTTATAAGGGCTGAATTTAGTAAAATAGGGCCAAATGTCAAAAAAGCAAGGCATTGTTTACACAATGGTTTCGCTGATAAATATAAATGGCTGATCGAATTGCGGCGTAAAGAAACCATCATGCGTGGTCATATATTGTTCCGCCGCTATGTTTTGCAGGCCGCTGATATGCAGGGATACAGGGTGGTTAATCAAACTGATACGTTCGCCTGCAGGCTTCCATTTGCTGAAACCGCTGGCTATAGGGTATATTTTCTGGTCGCCATTGTAAATCACGATATTAATTTTATCAACAAAAAGCAAATAGTCTTTGAGTAGGAATTCATCGGTGATGATATTAACGGCGGGATAATTGTGTGCAACCAGATATTTTAAAGCGGTTTCGGTAGGGTTGTCATCGCCGGTAGGTATGGTTTTGATGTCCGATTGCAGGTCTTCGGTATTCGCGTTTGGGTCGATAACGATATCGAGTTTAATGCCCATGGCATCTACCTTTTCGGCAGTTGCTGCGGTAACCAATACAGTAGGGCTCCACTCCAATAATTGGCCCAACAATTCATCGGTAAAGGTATCGAGGCCCAATACCAACAGTGCAGGTTCCTGCTTTTCGCGAACGATGTGGTGGGAGGACATTATTTAGTCATTAGGTCATTAGTCATTAAGTCATTGTCTATTTCGAAGACCCTTTCAACTGCAATATGTTTGAAGCTATTAACTCCGTAATTAATGCGACAATATCAGTTTCTTCTGGTTCCGGTTCCGTTGGCGGGGATAATTCCTCGTTGATCCTAACCACCGTCTCTCCAAATCTGAAAGTATCGGGGTCAAGGCCAAGCTCTTCTATCCTGTCATCATCAATATCAATAATAACGGCCTTTTCGTATTTGTCTTTACCACTAAATTCAATGTCGATACCTACTTCGGCAAAGCACATGCGGGTGATATCGCGATGGGTATGGCCGCCACATTCGGCAGATAAGTTACGTAGGTACACACAACTTTCCTTACCCAAAGCTACTTGTGCAACAGCGGCGGTTATGTATCGCAGCATGGCCACTTTTATTTTTTACCTTTTTTAAGCAGTTTCAACAAATACTGCCCATAACCGCTTTTAACCAACGGCGCGGCAACGGCCTCCAATTGCGCTGCGTCGATAAAGCCCATGCGGTAAGCTATCTCTTCGATACAGCCGATTTTAAGGCCCTGGCGTTCTTCAATCACCTGCACAAACTGGCCGGCCTGCATTAAGGATGTGAAAGTGCCTGTATCCAACCACGCCGTTCCACGGCTTAGTATACCTACTTTCAGTTTGCCACGGCGCAGGTATTCTTTGTTTACGTCGGTTATTTCGTATTCGCCTCGTGGCGATGGTTTGATGTTCTTGGCAATCTCGACCACCGAGTTATCGTAAAAATAAAGTCCGGGTACGGCATAATCAGACTTTGGCTCAGTTGGTTTTTCTTCGATGGATATGGCATGGTTATCACTATCAAACTCAACTACGCCATAACGTTCCGGATCGGATACCTGATAGGCGAATACCATACCGCCATCAGGGTCGTTGCTGTGTTGCAGCAGGTGCGAGAGCCCATCGCCATGAAAAATATTATCACCTAAAATCAGTGCCACCTTGTCTGTGCCGATAAAATCGGCACCGATAACAAAGGCCTGAGCCAAGCCATTTGGCAATGGTTGTTCAGCATATTGAAAATTACAGCCCAAATCAGCGCCATCGCCCAACAGTTTTTTAAAGTTGGGCAAATCGTGCGGGGTAGAGATGATCAAAACCTCCTTTATGCCCGCCAGCATCAACACCGAAAGCGGGTAATAGATCATGGGTTTATCGTAAACGGGCATCAACTGTTTACTTACAGCTAAGGTGAGCGGATGCAACCTGGTGCCCGAACCGCCGGCGAGTATAATTCCTTTCAAAACGTATTTGGTTTAGTGCAATACAATATTATCAATAAATAATTTGTAGTTGTACGATGGGTGGAAAAAATAGTTGGGTTTGCGCAAACGGATATAGGATTGATTTTTTCAATCGATAGCTTAGAACCAAGTACGCAAAGGGATTACTCTGCAGGCGGACTAGCAACCTGATCTTCCAACTCCGCATACCAATCAGCACCGTATTTGCGGATAAGCGGCGTTTTTAAAAACTCGTGTACGCGCACTTTTAGTTCATCGCCGAAGCTGCAGGCGGGGCTGCAAATGCTCCAGCGGTCATAGTTCAGTACATCGAACTCAGGGTATTTGGTTATCCTGATGGGGTATAAGTGGCACGATATGGGTTTTTGCCATGATATGGCACCTTGTTCATAAGCTTTTTCGATCGCGCATTTGGTGATACCGTTTTCCCATATCACATAGGCACATTCTTTGTTCACATCTACACAGGGCGTAGTGTAGTCGCCTTCAAAATCTTTTACGTAGGTGCCAACCTGTTCGATGGTTTCTATACCTTTGGCCGTCATAAACGGCTTTACTTTGGGGTATATTTCGTTCAAAATATCCAGTTCTGCGGCCTCGAGTGGCGCGCCCGAATCGCCTTCGAGGCAGCAGGCGCCTTTACATTTGTTTAAGTTGCAAACAAAATTCTCTTTTACCACATCTTCGTGCACCAGCGTTTGCTGAACTTCAATCATCGGTTGTTTATTGCTTATTGTTTAATGGGTATTTTAATCCCTTGGCTTCCGTAAGGTCCATAGTGAGGCTGCCTACAATTACTTCCACTTGGGCCTTTACGGGGATGCGGTTTTTATCGTCGGTTATCCAAAGATAAAACTTACTGTCTTTCCTGAAAATATTGCCCGGTATAATTGATGGGCTGAATTTAAGGCATTCGAATGTGCCCAGACTGCACTCGGCCGATTCACGGCCTTCAAAGGTGATGGTGAGCGATTCGATCTTGTCTTCCAAAAAATAATGGAATACCAGTTTATCGCCAACCTTTATTTTTGTCATATCCAAACAGCGCGCAAAATAATAGGCTGAAGGGAAATCGAACACCATCCCCGTAAAAGGAAATACACCCTTTGTTGCTGTTATTTTATTGGTTTCACGATCGAACGTAATGTCGTCGGTATGCCTGTATTTACCTTCGCGGCGGTTCTCTTTGTATTCGTATGGCAGCAGTGTGGTACAGTCCATAAAACTTTCGTAGCGGTTGCGTACTTTAAAAAAGAAATCGAAGGTGCCATTGGTTTTGCCATCGGCTATGATGTGGTATGCGGGTTTGCCATCGTACTTTACAGGGCTTTCTTCCAGGCGCAAATCAGCCTCGGCGGCGGTAAACAGGCCATAGTTTAATTTATAATGCAGGTGTTCGCCTGGTTGAAAGGGGGCTTGCAGTTCTTTTGCAAGTTCCTGCGCAGATACGCTAAGACTTGTAAGTGCCAGTAAGAAGGATAGATATATAATTTTCATACAGCACTTTTACAGCAAGCAAACCAATAATTTAATCTTTCTTTTTATAAATGGGTACAGTTGAACAAGGCTCACCAAACATCAGGCTTTTTACCACCGGTGTCAGTTTTTTTGTCAGTTCAACATACGCAGAAGCGGGGACTTCCACATCGCCACATCCTTTTATAACGATACGCTGATTGCGGTATTGTTCAATATCCATCCCGGCAAGCGCTTTTTCGAACAATACGGTTTCCAATACTTCTTTATCCCCGAACACTACGTCGCGCGCATAGGGAGCCAGCCGGTTAGCCAGCAGCATATATGCCCAGGTTGGTACAATGGCATCGGCAGTGCAGGTTAAGGCTACGTTTTTGCCTTGGTATTGGGTCCAATCGTGTTCTTTAACAAATTCTCTGAAATCTTTTTCGCGCAAAATCAAGCCTTGAAAAAGGTTGTCTTTTATATCATAAAGCACGCGGTCGCCGGGCGGATAAAAGCTTGCCGGATCGAGGCTTACCAAACCGCTGAGCGCAACTTTATTAACTATTTCTTCCTGGATATCCATTACTCTTTAAACAAAAAAATCCGGAAAAGGTTTATTGGCCCTTCCCGGATGTAAATTTACTTAATAAATTCCTTAAAGCACCTTGGCCCTGTAATCTTTTACATTAGCCTTATCTTTCAGCGCTTCGAGCACGCCGCTTTCACTGCGTTGCAGCAATGCCTGGCCTATTTGCTCGCGCTGACGCAATGCATTGTTTAATGGAGCGGGGTTGATAAAGCTATCTACCACAAATACATAAACACCTTTTTCGCCTGCTATTGGTTTCGACAATTTATTGGGCTGTGAGCCGAATATAGCACCAATCACTTTATTCTCTTGCGATGAACCCGGGATGATTGGGTTTGCAAACACAATGTTTTGAGCCGACATTACTTTGGCCCCCAATTTTTGTGCAACCGCGTCGATAGAACCTGCTCCGTTAAGAGCACCGTTCATTTTATCGGTGAGTTGTTTTGCCTTAACAATATTTAAAACGGCCGGTTGTATCTGCTTTTTAACAACTTCCAAAGGCAATATGCCAACCGGCTTGATTTCGGTTAAAACCGCTACAATGCCCGAGTAGCCCGACTCGTAAACCTCGTCGGTAAAATCGCCCACGCTGGCTTTGTTAAATGCCCAGCGGGTAAGGTCGCGGGTATTATCTAATCCCGGTAAGGTAGCGTCAACGCCTTTAACGTCAGTCGCTGTTTTTTTAATCAATCCTTCTTTTTTTACTTCGGCGTCAAAATTGCCCGGCGTTAACGAAGCGAGGAACGCCTGTGCTTTTGAATGCGCCGCTGTTTCTGTTTTGTTGCTTGGTAATAATGGTTTGTCTACAATGGCTACCTTAACAACTTTCGACGATCCTTTTTGGTCTTCGATTTCGATCAAGTGCACGCCGTATTGCGACTGTACGATTTTGATATCGCCTTTTTTGCCGTTAAACACTGCGTCTTCAAACACAGGTATCATGGCGCCGCGGCCAAATGTGCCCAAATCGCCACCTTTTACAGCCGAGCTTTTATCCATGGAGAATTGAGTCGCCATATCGGCAAAGCTTTTTGCGCCACTTTGGATAACTTTCTTTATCGAGTCGGCTTTAGCCATGGCTCCGGGGCCACCCACCAATAAAATGTGGCGAGCTTTAACCGAATCGGGGCTAACACGCGAATCTACCAGTTTGGCAATTTTGTAAGAGCCGTTCGAAAAGTAAGGCCCGTAAATAAAGCCTGGTGCCGCATTGAACATTACTGTATCGAGTTTTGGCTCAAGCTGGCCTTTTTTGGCAAATGCTACAGGCATTTTTGTATCGGCGTTAACGGCCACAAAAAGCGAATCGTTTGTTGATGCCTTAAAATCCGGAAGCAGTTTTGTCAGCTGGTCTTTAACCGCAGCAGAGTCTTCTTTGCTTGGCGAGGCATCGAACACTACATAATCAAAGCTTCGTAACTCTTCTTTGTTTTTGTATTCGTTTTTATGCTCGTCATAATAGTTTTTGTAATCATCATCGCTAATTGTAACCTTATTATCGGGTATCGAGGCGTAATCAAGGCTTACATATTTAAAGCTCGCCAATTTGTTTTTTGCGTTATAATCGTCCTTGGCATCAAGGCTGTTAACATACAAGCCGTTGTTGATGAGCGAAAGGTATTTTTCGCTTTTTTTACCTTCTTCCATTTGGTCGAGAAAGGCTTTCCATTTCAACCTTATAGGATCGTCGGCTTTTGAGCTATTGAAATTTGTTAAAAAGGTATTCAGCTGGTTGCGGTCGAACTGGCCCGTTTGCTGATTGGTAAAGGCCTGCACAATTTGCTGACTTGGATTTGGCCCGCTTACCATTGATTTGGCTTCGTCGACACCTACAGCAAGACCCAGTTTGTCGATTTCCTTATCAAGGATGATCTGGTTTACAGCCTGGTTCCAGGTTGTTGATTGTATAATGCTTGCAACCTGCGGGCTTATGGTACTTTGCCTGTACTGTTGTTTGTAATTTTGATTGTTTGCTTCTATTTTGCTGTTAAAATCGGCGGTTGATATTTTATCGCCATCAACCTCGCCTACATACTGACCATTGTCCCTGAAAAAAGAACTTCCTGAATGAAGCGCTTCGCCAAGGATGAACGCGAAAAGGGAAACTCCAATCGTGATCGCTACTATCCTGCCACCTTTTCCACGCAAAAAACCTATTGCTGCCATACTATATCTATATTTTATTTATCTCAAAAAGAGGCGCAAGATACAACTTTTGATAAAAATTTATAACAAAATTTTAATGCGCCGAAAATGGGGTTTAAACGCCCCTAAAATCAATTGCCAATACCTTGTTTTGTTACGATCACACCGTTGCCATTGTCGCCATGGTAATGGCTAAAACTTTCATCGCTGGTAAAGTGTATGCCGTTCAGCACGGTGCCATCGGTTTTGGTCATGGTCCAGGGTTGGTTTGAGTATAATTGTTTTTTCAACTGGTCCCATATCAACTCGTCGGACTTAAAAACATCGCCCGTATTGCTGCTTACTACTACATTGCGGTGCAGTTCAATTATTTTGTCATTGTTTTTGGTGATAGCCGAATCAGCCACCACGGTACTGGTATTCACCAGATTTTTATCATAAAAATATATTTTGACGCCTTTGGGCATCAGGTAAAAAGGCACCGTAATGTTGTACTTGAGCAGCAGCGGTGTTAATACCCTGGCCTTCACTCTGGCCGAATCGCTAAAGATAATCTCGACAACCTTTGAGCTATCGACTTTGTTGTTGGCTTCCTGTGCCGATAGCCTTTGTACTTTATTTAAATCGTTTTCGCAGCCCTGCAATAGCAACGCCAGGAGCATTGCCGGCAAAAAGAAAGCGGTAAACCATTTTGCCTGCAGCTGCATATGAAAGACTTAATCGAACTTATATTTCTGGAACCATTTTTCGTTGATGGTAAACCCTAAGTGCAGGTTGATATAATTTTCTTGTACCAAACTGTTGTTAAGAGAGCCCCGGCGACCAAGCTCGGCCGAAAAATTGACCTTGTAATAGTTGGTGCGCGAGGTGTTGGGTATAGGCAAGCCCAAGCCAAATGTTAAGGCATATTGCTTAATGTTGGTGTTGTTTACGTTGATATAGGTATTGTCGTAATTAAAACCAAGGCGATAATCAACCACCGCCCAGTAGCTTGAAAGGGAGTTGATGTTAGGGGTTATCTGCCCGCCAATGGCAAAACTTTGATTGTTTTGCAAACCGGCGTTAACACCATTGATGTTTAAGTTTGACCATTGACCTATTTTAAAATCGGCCCCAATCAGGTATTTCAAATCCTTTTCGTAAGTAATACCAAAACGATGTATTTGCGGTAAAGTTAACGTACCTTGTGTATTGGTATAGGTGGTGCTATCGGTTACCAGGTTTTGGGTACCATCGGCATTCAGGGTATAGTGGCTAACGATAAAGCTGTTGGCCGAGTTGATTTTTGAACCGGCTGAGCCCGAGTAACCAAAGGTAAACCTGCTGGTTTCGCTTAATTTAAGGTTGTATTGTACACCATAATCGTAATTTACGCCGCCAACGCTTATGCTGTTTTGCACATTGGTGTTTAATGCGCTCGGGAGGTCGGGGTATTGCACTTGCCTGTTTTGGTTTTCTTTACCAAAAATGTAAGCAACGTTACCGCCAAAACTAAAATTACCAACGCTAAAGCCATATCCGGCATAAGCTTTCGACAAGCCGCCATCACCCGAGTACACGCTTTCTTGAGTGGCACTGGTATCAACACCAATAGGCGAATGGTTTAAAGCCACTGTGTTGGTTTGTTTATAGTTATAGCCCAGATCGGCGTAAGGCAATATGCCAAAAGTAACGGCAGAATGCCTGGAAACCGGTATACCAAAAGCTACATGGCTTAATCTGAAGTTGCTGCTGGTTTGCGAGGTAAACCCTGTGCGGCTCAAGCTCACGATATTGGCGAAGGCACCGATATCGATCGTGGTTAATGTTATACTGCTGTAAGATGCAGGGTTAATGATATTGATAAAACTTAAACCATCGGGTGTTTTGCTCAAGCCTGTGCCGATACCGCCCATACCGCGTGCCAAAGGCAAAAGGGGCTCATCGTACAGCCCCAAACCGTATTGAGAATAGGGCGAACTGGTAGTAGCCGAGTTTTGCGCAAAAGCACTAAAAGCTGTAGCGGACAATAAAAATATAATAAATACCCTGATGTAATTAATCATTATGGTGAAGTGTAACTGCGTTTAATCCTTTAAGAACCAAATGAGGTTCGTTTTTTATATGAGGGGCAAAGATGCTATTTTTCAATAGAGTATCAAAAAAAATCGAGTCTCCCCCGGTTAGTATAATGTTTGTATCGGTATTTATTGAAAAGCTATCCTGTATAAAACCCAAAACCTCGAATCTGATACCGTTTTGTACGCCCGAACGGATGGCAGTTGTAGTATCGTATCCTTTGTCTTCGTTAAAACCGGCATTTGGGTTTACCAATGGCAAACTCGCTGTATAATAGTTCAACGCCTGGTAGCGCATGTTTAAACCCGGCGAAATGCTGCCGCCATAATAATTTGCGCCCTGGTCAACAGCGTCGTAAGTGATACAGGTACCTGCATCGATAACTAAATTTGCCTGATCAGGGTACATGGCATGCGCACCAATCACAGCCGCCAGCCTGTCGAGCCCTAAAGTTTGTGGTGTGCGGTAATGATTTTTGATGGATGTTGCCATGCTGCTATCGAACTTTACGAGCGGGATGTGTTTACTGATGCTTGTTTCCCAGCTTTCGTTATTTGTTTTTACTGTCGAAAAAATCGCTTTCTCCGGTTTATATTGCTTTGCAATTTGTTCTATCAGTTTTTCATCAATAGTAACCGAACTTTGCACCCAAACCAATTCATCAACGTTAAAAACTGCTGTTTTGATGTATGAGTTGCCAATATCAATTACCAGAGTAGCCATCAGGCCTTTACAAACGATAAGATAGATTCAAAGATGGCCAATCCATCCTCATTAGCTAAAATGGCATCGGCGGCGCGTTCCGGGTGTGGCATCATACCAAAAACATTACGGTTTTTGTTACATACACCGGCTATGTTATCCAACGACCCATTTGGGTTTGCTGTTGGAGAAATATTGCCCTCGATATCGCAATAGCGGAACAGCACCTGATCGTTTGCGTTCATGTCATACAGCGTGTCCGGATCGGTAAAAAAATTGCCTTCGCCATGCGCAATTGGTATTTTTAACGGCCGTTCGAGCTCGATTTGACAGGTGAGCAGCGAATTTGACGTTTGCGATTTTAAATAGATATTGTTGCAAATAAACTTACGGCTCTTGTTGTGCAGCAAAGCACCGGGTACCAAGCCTGCTTCGGCAAGTATCTGGAAGCCATTGCAAATGCCCCAAACATAACCGCCTTTGGCCGCAAACTGTATCACCTCCTGCATAATGGGCGAAAAGCGAGCTATAGCGCCCGAGCGAAGGTAATCGCCAAAGGAGAAGCCTCCCGGCAATATCACAAAATCAACATTTTGCAAATCATGGTCTTTGTGCCACAGGCGCACCACCTGTTGGCCCATAATGTGCTCCAATACATAAATGATGTCTTCATCGCAATTGGAACCCGGAAAAATAACTACGCCAAATTTCATCCTACAAAACTAATACAAGATGCCACATTTAGACGAAACTAAAAGTTAAAAAGTGTTAAACTGGAAGTAAATGATGCCGGAAACCAGTAAAAGGTATAACAATTCATAAAACCACCGCTTGGTAGCGTATAAAAAGTAATAAGCAAAAACGATGGCGGAAGGTACGGCGCAAAGCAAAAAATGGCTCACCCTGAAGTTTTCTTTTACATAAAACGACAGCGCAGCGATAAAAAAAACAATGGTGAGCATTTGAAACGATTTGCGCACTTGTATATAGCTTTTAAAATAATTTTTGCGGACCCGCAAAAATCCCAATATAAAAATGGCGATAACGGGTATCAATATCAGGTAATTATAGTAATTAAACTGGATTTGGTTTGGGAAACTGCGACCCAGCGGTGTCCATATGTGGTAAAACTGTTCGAGGCGGTTGTTCC
This sequence comes from uncultured Mucilaginibacter sp., assembly GCF_903893715.1. Classification (GTDB taxonomy): domain Bacteria; phylum Bacteroidota; class Bacteroidia; order Sphingobacteriales; family Sphingobacteriaceae; genus Mucilaginibacter. Next base: position 32,553 of record NZ_CAITNG010000024.1, on the reverse strand, counting down.
AATAGTAAAAGACGGCCAAAAAGAAAAAGATGGTAACAAAGCCTATTAGTACACCCACCCACTCGCGCCAGTTAAATGCCCTAAATATCACCATACCTATCCATACGGCCAAAAACATGTAGATATATGGAAAATAGATCAGGGTGCCTATGCCAACGATCATGCCTAAATCGAACGCTGTTGTTTTAGCGTTTTCATTTTTGTAAAAGCTCAGTATTTTGTCAATCATCCATAATATCAAAAAGTTGCAGATGAGCGGCGGGCTTAGTATGAGGAAAGGGACCAGCAAGGCCGACACGGTTACATACATTAATGCAGGCAAGAAAGTAGGCCTGCCTAACAGATTGTATTTGTTGACCAATTGGTTGAGCCACACCGCCTGCACGAAAATCATAACGGCTGCAATCAAAAGATTACTGATAGGGGTTAAAGCGTTTTCGAACGAGATAGGTATGATAGACCGCGTGAACGACTCGACAAATACAATTTCGATTTGGGACGGCAACTGCACCATATACCCGATACGCAATGCTATACAAAATACAGCGAGCCACAGTATGTTAAACGGATTTAATACCCTGAAGGCATTGATCATGGGTGTTTTTTATTTGAAGCAATATTAAGGGAAAAACCGCGAAGCTGAAAATGGATGTTGCCGTATGGTGCGGAAAATATCAGAATACGGCAGGTTGGGGCTTGGCGTACCGGCGCACCATATCATCGATGATGGCCGCGGTTTCGTTGGGGAAATCGACGATTACTTTGTGGTCGCTCTCCACCCAGCTTTTTATTTTTGATACAAACTCTTCGTCTATTTCGCTGATTACGGGCACTCCTAACCGCGATGCTGCAAGTGCATTGCACTGTTGTTCGTACTGGTTTTTCATTGGGATCATCAGTACTTTTTTTTGCAGGAACAAGGCTTCAGCAGGGCCTTCAAAGCCACCTCCGGTCAATAGTCCTTCGCAATTGGCCACACTTAGGTTAAACGATTCGTTATTTACAGGGCTTACCAACACGTTGCCATCCTGATACACATTTTTTTGGCGTTTGGAAAACACCTGCCATGGTACATCTACCTGTTTAAGGTATTTCACCAAAAAGCGGTCATCATACGCAGGCAGGTATACGGTATAGTGGCCATGGTTTTCGGGGTTGAGGTTGCGTATCTCGCTGCGGATGACAGGGGTATGGATAAAATCGTCGTATTTATCGAAATGGAAACCGATATGATGGTCGGTTGGCGAGTAATATTTGAAAAAAAGTTCCGCAAAGTTCCAGCGGGAAGGCCGGGGTGTTTTTTTGGATACAAAGGAACACTGGTGGCTCAGCGCCACTGATTCTACTTTTTGGATACGACATGCCCATGCGGTTACCGGCTCAAAATCGTTGATGATCAAGTCGTATTGTTTAAGCGGGATATCGTGCATATCGCGCCAAAGCTGCGGCAGGTCCATTAGCTTTATAGTTGCCCAAACGTCTATGCCCCCTTTATTGCCAAATACAAAACTTGCACCGTGTAACCGGTATTTTAAGGGTTGTGATAAAGACATTTCGGCTTCGGTACCGCTTACCAGCAAATCGAGTTCGCCGTATTGCTGCAACAAGGGAACAACCTCGCGCGCCCGGCTTATATGGCCATTGCCGGTGCCCTGTATAGCATATAATATCTTCATTTAGTAGCGTTAGCCAAATATACCACCTTTGGCCAATAAATCAGTGGGTTTCTTGCTTAAAACGTTCCAAAAGATCCATCACGTTCATTTTAGCGTCCAGGTCTTCTGCATCGGTCTTATCATCGTCTTCGGCTTCGGTATTAAAGTTTCCGGCATCGTATTTATAAATTTTCCATTCGCCATTCAAATACTCAAGCGCTGTTAAACTTTCCACCCAGTCGCCTGAGTTAAGGTACAGAACGGATCCGGCCCTGTCGGTGCCTTGTATTTGTCTTATTTCGGCATGGTGTATGTGGCCGCACAACACATAATCATAGCCTTTGTCGATGGCCAGATCGGCGGCGGTTTGTTCAAAATGGTTGATGAATTTTACGGCCTCTTTTACCCTGCCCTTTACTTTTTGCGAAAAACTCATTTTTTGCCTGCCTATGGCAGTGAGGCAAACATTCACTACGTGGTTGATCATGATGAGCGTATCGTACCCAACAGCGCCGAGCTTGGCCAGCCATTTGGAGTGCTGCATGGTAACATCAAACACATCGCCATGAAATACCCACGCTTTTTTGCCATCAACAGTCAACAATACTTTGTTCAACAGCTGAAAGCTGCCCAGGTTAAAATCGGCAAATTTGCGCAGCATTTCGTCGTGGTTGCCGGTAAGGTAATATACCGGGATACCGTCGGTAACAAATTTTAATATGCGACGCACTACTTTCATGTGGCTTTCGGGCCAGTACGATTTGCTGAACTGCCATATATCAATAATATCGCCGTTTAAAATAAGAATTTTGGGCTTGATACTTTTGAGATATTTTAAAAGCTCTTTTGCCTGACAGCCGTACGTGCCTAAATGCACATCGCTGATGACAACAATATCTACTTCGCGCTTTACCATTGGCTTGAGGGGTTACAAGAAGTTTGGAGGGTAGAAATCACGTTCCGGCTTTTTGAGCCGGTTAAAGATTGTTGGCTGCTCTGTTTGCGATGTTTATTCGTCGTCCTCGTCCTCATTAACATTTAATTCGAAAGGGCTGAGGTAAAAAATACCAAGTGCAAATAACAACAGGGCAACTTCAAACACATGTATAAGTAGTTCCTGATTCATTCTGTGTTAAGTGCAAATGTCCGCTTTTAACATTATGTTAATGTTAAGAAACGGTTAAATAACAGCCATTTAACCTTTAGCGAATTTTTTGCTGATGCGGTTTAATTGTTTGATATGATGCCCCAGATGGATACCAATAAACCTGAGCCATTGCCTGGCGTTGAGCATGCCAAAGCGGGGATGTTTTATTTTGCAATATTGCGACGAGGCGGCCACCGGCGGCACTATTTCATCTAATCGCTTTTTGACTTTGATGATGAGGTTACGGGCTTCTTCTTTGCTGATGTTTGTCGTCATGCCGGCAATGGATGCCGGGGCTTTGAACCTGATGCCTGGAAAAACTCCCAAAAACAAAATGAACCGGGCCAACCAGCCTGCCGGTTTGGTAATTGTTTTACCCGTGCCGTTGCTACACTTGTCGACCGCCATAAAGGATGCCAATGTGGCCTGCATAATGTGCGAATAAACCTCGCCATAACTCCAGCCACCGCCGGGAGGGGTGGTGTTGAACAGGTCGTCGGGTATTTCGTCCAGCTTTTGCCGATAAACTAACAAGGTGTTTTCAATGGTCTTTTTATCGGCTTGTATGTTCATAACAACAAAGTTAACTCATTTAAGTTGCTTATTTGTAAGGGTACATCGGCCGGCTTTTCCAAGCCGTTGGGGTTAAAATAAATGGCATCCATACCAAAAGTCAAAGCGCCGCGAATATCGGCTTCAATGCTGTCGCCTATCATTATACTGGTTTCTTTTTGGGCACCGGCCAGAGTTAGGGCATGTTCAAAGATGGCTTTATCGGGTTTGTTTACGCCCACTACTTCGGAGATGATGATGTTTTGAAAATACTTTTTAAGGTCGGTTTTACCGATCTTCATTTCGGTAGATTCCTGAAACCCGTTCGAAATCAGGTGTAAGGGGTATTTGCTGTACAAATATTCCAATGTCTCGTGCGCATTGGGGAAAAGGTTGGTTTTGGTGGGACAAAGCGCTACGTAATCATCTTCAAACTGAAGGGGAATAACATCAGGACTAAGGCCCAAATCGAGAAATGTTGTTTTGAAGCGAGTTTCGCGCAGGGTTTGTTTGCTGATGTTGCCGAGGTGGTAATCGGCCCAAAGGCGGTGGTTGTTGCGGGTATAGGTTTCGATAAACTCATCGGCCGAGTTGAGGCCCAATTCTTTTAGCTTATAGGTTATAAACAGCTCGTGCAAGGTTTCTTCGGCATTTTTGTCAAAATCCCAAATAGTATGGTCGAGGTCGAAAAAGAGGTGTTGGTACAATTTCATTGCCCAAATATGAGGGTAAATAAAGGTAAAAAGATAACCGTTCTGTAAATTGTTGCTATCTTTAGTTCAATGAAGAAATACCTGTACCAAATCTGGCTGTTTTTTGTTGTGGCCATTGCAATTTCGGCCTGTGCACCAAAACCTTATGCCCTAACCGATAAAGCCTATCGGCAACAAGTCAAAACATTGGCGAAAACCATCCGGTTGACGGACTCTGTGGCACTGACCGACTCATCTGGCCGGAGCATACCCTCCGAATGGGTAGGCACAACCAATTTTAATCTGCGCAAGCCCAATTATGTGGTGATCCACTATACCAATCAAAAAACGTCAGACGAGACGCTGAAAACCTTTACCCTGCCCAAAACGGAGGTGAGCGCGCACTATGTGATTGACAAGAATGGCAAAATATACCATATGCTGAACGATTACCTGCGCGCATGGCATGCCGGCGTGGGCAAATGGGGCAACAATACGGATGTAAACAGTTCGTCGATAGGGATAGAGCTTGACAATTATGGCGACGGGCCTTATGCGCCCGCGCAAATCAACAGCCTGCTGGCATTGCTGACCAAGCTAAAAAAAGCTTATAATATACCAACGGCCAATTTTGTGGGCCATTCGGACATAGCGCCGCCGCGCAAACAAGACCCGGGCGTATTTTTTCCATGGAAAACGCTGGCCAAAAAGGGCTTTGGTTTATGGTATGATGACACGCTGCAGCCCTGCCCCGACGATATGGACTATATTTTAGCACTCCACATCATCGGTTATGATACCAAAGACCTCAAATCTGCTATTATCGCGTTTAAGCGGCATTTTATTCAGACTAATATCGACCCACAATTTTCGGGTGCCGAAATGGATATTTTGTACAACTTGTACCAGAAATACTGAGCGCTTATTTCCGTTTACCCCGGTTAATGATTATCCAGCAAAGCAATATAAAGAGCAGCAAAATGGAGTAGACCCCCATTTTGAAACCCAACTGGATGGCAGACCCTAAAACAGAAGCAAAACAACCCGTGAGGGTAACTGTAGTTAAGGCAAGCAGCAGGTAGGGTAGTTTTTTCATCGAAGCGGCGAAATTAAAAAATTAGGATGATATAAATACCGTTTTTTGCTGCCTTACGTTTGTAGAGGCGTAAAATAGCATCAATATGCAACAATGGCATTAATATTTGCGTACTTGCGTAACCAATTGGCTTTTGCTTTGTATTTTTATGTTTAACCCCTTAGGTGCTTTTAATATATGCGTTTAGTTACCGCATTGCTGTTGTTATTGTTTTGGTGCCATAAACCGGCGCTGGCGCAAGAGCATATAGTAGAAGGTGTTGTTACCGACGTAAAGGGCAAACCCATCCCCTTTGTGCCCATATATGTTAAGGGCACCAGCAACAGCACCATAGCCAACGAACAAGGCTTTTATCGGCTTAAACTGCCAAATGGTAGTTACACCATCGTGTTCAGGTTTATAGGTTACCAGCAGCAAACGGGGCAGGTAGAGGTTTTGAACAAGGACACCCAATTAAACATTGAGCTTTCGGCGGACAATTATACCCTCGAAACTTTTTTGCCGCAGGATACTGAACTGGACAGCGCGACCATTATTATGCGCAAAGTGATAGAAAAACGGTCGTTTTACTATCATCAGGTAAATGAATACTCGTGCCGAATATACCTTAAAGCCGTGCAAAAGCTTCTCAACGCCCCGCATACTTTTTTACGGTCGGACGTGGCCAAAGTTCTAAATCTTTCGCCCGAGAGGCGGGGCATCATTAGTTTGTTCGAATCGATTTCGGATTTTAATACAAAACAACCCGGCAAAGTAAAAGAGGTGATGTTGGGCATGAAGCGTGCCGGCGGCGACAACCCATTTGGCTTTAACCGGGCGACTGATATGCAGATAAATCTGTATGCCAACCTGTTATCGTGGGATGGGCTGAGCGACAGACAGTATGTATCGCCCGTTGCCGATAACGCGCTTGCCTTTTATAAATACACGCTTTTGGAACGTTTTACCGACGACGACAAAACAATAGATGTAATACAGGTTGACCCGCGGCACGAGGGTGACCATGTTTTTCATGGGGTAATCTATGTGATGGAAAAAGACTGGCGACTTTATGGTGCCGACCTGCACTTGTACAAGCGTGCAGAAATTGATTTTGTGGATACCCTGAACATCCAGGAGCAATACCTTCCTGTAAACGATACCACCTGGATGCCGCTTTCGATAAACTTCAATTTTACGGGAAATATAATGGGCTTTAAATATGTTGGTTACTTTATCGGTGTAGCTAATAATTATAACATAGCCCCGCATTTTAAAAAGGACTTTTTTAACGGTGAAGTATTTGATGTTGGACGGGAGACCGAAAGACGCGACTCTGTTTTTTGGAACGCTAACCGTGCCATACCCTTGTTGGAAGATGAAAAGCGATATTACCACCTCTTTGAAGTTGCTGAAAAAGACAAAAGCAATAGGGAGATAAAAGATTCGGTGAACAGCACAAACAACAAGTTCAGGATAATACCTTATATATTCAGGGGTTATCGGTACTACGATCCGTTTAAAAAGATATCGGTCAAGGTGGCCGATCCAACACAATTGCTTTTTTATAACACAGTTGAAGGCTGGAGTGTTGACCTAAAGCCCGAATTCTCGAAAGAGTTTGAGCGTAATAAGATGCTAACCATTACCCCCGAGTACCGTTACGGTAACTCGGACAAGATAACCACCTTTAATACTACCATTAACTATAAGTACAACCCGCTGAGACAGGCTGCGGTGTACGGTACCTTTGGCTCCGATTTTTTGGACTTGAACAACTCGGGCACCATCAGTTTGTTCCTTAACTCGTTAAGTACCTTGTTCGGTGGCAACAACTATATCAAGTTGTACCGGTCCACCTTCGCCATGGCAGGCACACAAGGCGAAATACATAACGGCATATTACTGAACGGGCAGATAGAGTACGCCTACAGGCAGTCGGTTATCAACACCAGCCGTTTTGCGATAGGTAAAGACAGTACACAACTTACATCGAACAACCCTTTAGACCCCACCAGCGATGTGCCGCTCTTCCCGAACCACCAAGCGTTGACCATTCGCACATCGGCAACATTCACGTTTAACCAGCAATATACCATTAATCCCGAGGGTAAGTTTATCGAACCAACACGTTATCCCCGTTTGCGCATCAATTACCGAAAGGGATTGCCTTATTTTGGTTCGGATATTAATTATGATTTCGCTTCGGTCGACTTTTTTCAGGACCAGGTGAAGACCGGCATATTCGGTTTCGGTTCATATTTTATTTCGTTCGGTAAATTTTTCAACAACAAAAGTCTCTTTTATCCGGATTATAAGCAGTTTAGCGGGGGCCAGAGTTTTTTCTTCAATGCGGATCTGGGCAGCTTCCACTTCCTCAATTTTTATACCTACAGTACCGATAAGCAGTATTTTGAGGCGCATTACGAGCATAATTTTGCCGGGTATTTTTTAGGCAAAGTACCGCTGCTACGCAGGCTGCGTTTAGAAGAAATTATAGGGGGCTCATACCTGAGGCAAGAAATATTGCCTGGCTACAAAGAGTATTACATTGGTTTAAAACGCAGTGTGGTGCGTCTTGACTATGGGTTTGCCTACGGAGAAAACATCCCGGTGGTACAGGGGCTTAGGTTTACTTATAATTTTTAGGCGGGTTTAAAAAAACCGCTCATATAATCTTTCATAAACTGTTTATAATCTTTTTTAACCTGTTTGGCATAGGTTTCGGCATAAGTCAACAAGGCTTCATGCCATTGGGTATCGGCACCGAAGGCAATTAGTTCATCGGCTATGGCCGAGCCTTGCCTGCCCGAGCTTCGCAATTGTGCAGAAGCCACCAAAACCGCCATGTCATTGATAACCTGTTGAATATCCTTATACCGGTCTTTTATCACGCTAAAGTCTATTTTATCTTCGGTGGGCTGCATTTCGGCAATAACATAGGGCTCATCTTCAAAAACAGAGGCGCTCAGCAAAGCGGGCGATAAGTTTTGCATACGTTGTTGTATGGCTAAAACCCTTTCAGCCTCAGTGGCCCATTTTGGTTGGGTTACTTTAGTATAGGGGGCTACTGACGAGCTACGCGCCTGCTTCATATCCACCAAAAGGTATTTCTTTTTATCATCGGCGGCCCGTAGCAAAAAAACATAACGTTTTATACCGATGCTGCCCGTACCGGCCAATCGGAAAGCAGCATCGGTAACTTTATAGTCGTGAGGGCCGTGCTTAACGCTTTTTATCCACTCGGCCATATGTTTGATCAGCTTTTTCTTGAGGCCTTTTTCAATTGCGAAATGGTGTATGTGTTCCAATGATAATAAGCGTTCCCCTTTTTTTATTTCGGTACGCTGGTTCAACAAGGCCTTCATCTTGCGGTTAGCCTGGGTTTCCAAAAATGTGCAGACAATCCCTTTTGCTGTACGTGGGTCGATGCTGATGGCTTTGCCGTTTTTTAACGTATCGCAATAGGCCTTTAAAAAAAGCCGCGCCATTTTTAAGGCCTCGGCCCGGCTGATGTGGAAGGAATCGAATCCAACAAAAATGCTGGTAATAATCCTCGATATTTCCCAACAGGCCGGCAATAACAAGCTTTCATCAAAATCGTTCATGTCGAAATAAACCATGCGGTTGTTCCCTTTGAAGCTGCCATAGTTTTCGAGATGCAGGTCGCCGCAGGCCCAAATCAATGGCGATGGCGGCATAGTGCTGGTTGGCTGCAGGTCCTGATAGTAAATATGGCACGTGCCCCTGAAAAAAGTAAAAGCGTTTACAGCCATGGCCTGATATTTTAACTGTACCATATCAGGCAGTAAACCTTTGTTGAACGCGATAAGCCTATCGGAAATTTGTGACATGTTATTGTAGTGTTTATTAATTGTTAAATCAAATATGGGCAAATTAATTGTAGAATAAATAAACAGGAGATGTGAAAACAAAAAAGCCGATAAATTTTATCGGCTTTTTTGTTTTATGCGAAGAAAAAAGGTAAATTATTTCTTTTCGGGGTCTTTCGGGGTGGTTTTGTCATCGGTTTTGCCTTCGGAAGCATCTTTAAAATGACGGATGCCTTCGCCTAAGCCTTTCGCAAACTCCGGTATTTTTTTACCGCCGAACAGCAATAACGCAAGGGCGCAAATGATGATAAGGTCTTGCCCGCTTAAAAATAAAAGAGTTGCGTGTATCATGGTGCTTAAATTTGAATAATGATGTCGAAGATTAATTGGGCTAAGGTACAAAATATAATTAAAACAAGACGTTATATGGTTGGTAAAAAAACCGACCGCCTGATGATCTCTCAGGGCGGTCGTTTTTTTAATATTTAGTGGATATTACTGCGGATTTTGGGCCGGGGCCTGGTTGGTTTGCAGTTGTCCGTCTTTACCGGCAATTTGATAACCAATACTGCCATCGGCATTGGTAACGGGTTGATAGTACACACCGTTCAACTCGTAGTATTGTACGCCATCTATCACGATGCTTTGAGCACCTGCCGGCAATTGTGTTACTACGGCACCAATTGGCGGCTCAACAACCTGGTAGCCGCCATCTTCATAAGGTTGATAGAAAAAGCCATCGTTATAATAGTAAGGATAGCCGCCAAAATAAAAAGGATAGTATCCATAAGGCAGTATATTGATACGAAAACCTAAACGGGGTGCATAATACCTATTATAGTAAGCGCCGTAAAAAACCGGGTGTACATGGTTATAGTACCCCCTGCCAAACTCTTCGCGGCCGTAACCGCCCCTACCTGCATAGTAAGCGTTGTTGTGGTCTCCTCTGTAAATTGGGGCCTGTACTGGCCTGTTTACCGGGCTTTGCACCGGCGCCGAACCAACCCTTGCTGGCGGAGCATTACGCGGAGCCTGGTTGAAACTTTGACCCGAAGCCCTTGGCGCAGAAACCTGACGTGCGCCACCATTACTACCGCCGTGGTATGAATTGCCGCCACCACCACCGTGGTAACCACCACCACCGCCGCTGCTATGGCCGCCGCCACCGCCACCACTATGGCCACGTTGGGCATAAGTTATCGAAAAAGTAAAGACCGATATCACTACTACCAAAAAGGAAGCGAGTGAATATTTATGTGAATTTTTCATGATTCCTGATGAATTATATAGTTAATAGACAATGTAAAAACCAATAGGTTTATCCGTTTTTAATCAAATGATTAATGTTACGCAATTGTTACAATCATTATATCCTTTGGTTTAAGCTATATAACGTTTGCAAGCATTGATTAATATAGGGGTACTTAAATATAGCCAAATATCGAGCCAAAAAATGGGCAATAAAAAAGCCCCGCCTGATTTGAAGACGGGGCTTTGGTAAATAAGGTTGCAGTGAACTTAAAATTTATGCTGCTATTAATTCATCTTCGGATATTGGGGTGAATTTGGGCACTAAAATTTTCATGATAGACCAAGCCACAATGTATGCCAATGCACAAGTGCAGAACATATATAGATAAGCAGTTTGCGGTGCGGCTTTAAAATGGTCGTTTAGATGACCTGCCAGCTGCTGAACCACTACGCCACCCAAACCTCCGGCCGCGCCACCTATACCGGTAACTGAGCCTACGGCCACTTTAGGGAACATATCGCTCACGGTAGTGAACAGGTTGGCCGACCATGCCTGGTGGGCCGCAGCACCGATGCAGATAACACCGATGGCCAACATCAAGGCATTAGTGCCGAATATAGCTTTATCTCCAAAAAACTGGGTAGATAACAACACTAATGGAAACATGGCCAAAATAAGCATCGTGGTCATGCGGGCTTTATAGGTTGCCCAACCTTTGTTCATAAACAACATAGGGATGCGGCCGCCGAAAATACTGCCCACAATGGCAACGCCATATACTATAAATGTTGGCCAGCCTACATGGTGAGTATCGATACCGAATTGTTTTTTCAGATAATCGGGCAACCAAAAGAGCAGGAACCACCAGATACCATCCGTCATAAATTTGCCAACGAAGAAAGCCCAGGTTTGGCGATAAGTTAATAACCTAAACCATGACACTTTTGCTTTATCCTTATCGGCCACTACAACGGAAGCCCCGTGCACGGCCTGATTATCGGCATCGCTATGGATATAGTCAAACTCTTGCTTGGTTAAAAATTTATGCTTTGCAGGTGAATTGTACAGGATGAACCAGAATATCAACCAAACGAAGCCAATGCCACCTGTGAGGATGAAAGCCATGCGCCAACCCAACTCGGGGCCAAAAAATACAAGGCACCAGGGCACAAACAACGAGGCCACCATAGCGCCTATATTTGAGCCGCTGTTAAATATTCCGGTAGCCAGCGCGCGTTCCCGTCGGGGGAACCATTCGGCCACCGTTTTGATAGATGCAGGGAAGTTGCCGCCTTCGCCAATACCGAATAAGCTACGCACAGCAATATTGAGTGCCAAAGTACGGCCAACAAAAGCATTGGCAATACCAAAGGTTGACCAGGTAATTAACGACAGTGCCAGGCCCAGTTTGGTGCCTATTTTATCGATTACCCAACCGCTAAAAATAGTTACGCCTGCATAAAATGCCGTGAACCACGATATGAGGTTGCCATAGTCGACATTGGTCCAGCCGAAGCCGCCTTGTGCCACGGGGGTACAAAAATATTCTTTGAGGTAGCTCACTACCTGGCGGTCCATGTAATTGATAGTTGTCGAAAAGAGAAGCAGTGTGGCAATTGTCCACCTGTATCTTCCCAGTCTTGTCTCGCTCATATTGGTTGTATAAAATTAGGTTTTATTTAGTTTAATGGTTTAATTATCTGCAACATTTAGGGCCGGTTTAAAAAATTGTTTGTTTACCATGGTTATATAAACAATGGCCCCCAATAAAATAATGCCGATGGCGCCAGCTATAAATTTGAAATCGCTGGTAAACATAATGAAAAGCCAGATAACGATACCCAGAATGGCGGGTATTGGAAACAATTTCATTTTATAAGGGCGCTCTTCTTTGGGCTTTATATAGTGCCAATACAGCACACCCGCAGATTGGCCGACAAATTGCACCAAAATTCGCATAGTAATAATGGCTTTGATCACATCCTGCAATTTAAATAGCAAACTAAAGGCGAAAGAAATGCCCCCTATCACTAATAAAGACACGTGCGGGAATTTTTTTGTTGGGTGCGTTTTTGCAAACACCGGGAAAAAGTTGCCATCCAGTGCAGCAGCGTAAGGTATGCGCGAATATCCGAGCGTGCCCGCGAATAGAGATGCCGCTGCGATGATGAGGATCAAAGCCGTTGCAAAATTGGCAACGGGTACGTTATATATCTGCTCGAAGTAAGAGCTGATGACAAACTCGGACCCGGCAATTTTTTGCCAGGGCATAGCGCCCAAAACAACCAGCTGCATACCTAAATATAAAACGGCTATACCGGCAATGGAGATAAATATGGCGCGCGGAATGTTACGTTCAGGGTTTTCAATTTCGCCGCCAAGGTTGCACACGTTATAATAGCCCAGGTACGAATAAACGGTTTGTAATGATGCCTGCCCCAAGCCAACAAAAAAGATGGGGCTAAGGTCGAAAGCATCCTTAGAAAAGGTGAAGGCTTTTTTCGCATCGAAGCCCATAAAGCCCGAGCCGATGAGCCAAAGGAAAGTGAGGCCCGTAACTATCCACAAAAACACGGATATTTTGCCAATGCTGGTTACTTCGCGGTAAAGCATAATAACTACCAGCACAACCAACGCGCCGCTAACGCCTTTTTTCTCGAGGTCGGTCAGTGGGATAAGGTAGGTGAGATATTTGGCAAAGCCGATAGCGCCGCTGGCAATAACCAAGGGGGCTTGTATGCAGGTTTGCCAGATGAGCAGGAAAGACATGAGCCTGCCCCATTTGTTGTTATAGAGTTTTTGAAGGAATACATAGCTGCCGCCGGCTTCGGGCCATTTGGCACCCAGTTCGGCCCAAACGGAGCCATCCATAAAGGCGAGCAGCGCGCCCAGCAGCCAGGCCAGCATACATTGCGGGCCTTTCATAGCACCTACCACAAAGGGAATGGTAATAAAGGGGCCAATGCCAACCATGTAGATCATGTTGACTGACGTGGCTTGTGTAAGCGACAGCCCCCTTATTAACTTTCCCGGGGTGATCACTACCTGCAGGCGTTAACTATGGCGATAGCTTCTTTGGTATCTGCCGTAAGTTTGGCATATTCCTGGTTAGCCATTACCTCTTTGGTGATGAGCTTGCTGCCCATGCCCACCGCGCAAACGCCGGCTTTGAACCAGCCGCCAATGCTTTCTTTGGTCATATCCACACCGCCGGTAGGCATAAACAACAGGTTAGGGAACAATTCTTTTATCCCCGAAAGGAACGACGGGCCCAGCATATTACCGGGGAACAATTTGATACATTTTGCGCCCAGTTTTTCGGCTTTGATGATCTCGGTTGGGGTCATGCAGCCGGGGAACCAAAGCATGTTGGATTTATCGGCAACGGGAACCACATCTTCCACCAATCCGGGGCTGATGATATAATCGCAACCGGCATCAATAAATTTTTGTGCGGTTTCGCCATCTTTTATGGTGCCGATGCCTAAGTACATATCTTTTAGCTCCGTATCGCAAACGTGACGCAGTTTGGTAAAGTTTTTGAAGGCCGCTTCGCCGCGGTTAGTGTACTCGACGGTGCGGATGCCTGCTTCGTACAAAGCATGTAAAATTTTCACACTTACCTCTTCATCTTTATTAAAGTATAGGGGTAAAATACCTTGTTCGGGTATCAGCTTTAACAGTGTAGCTTTCTTATCCATGATGTTTTCTTGGTGTAATTTTAGATTCGCGACTAAAGTAGAAAGAATTAAGAGAAACATTAAAAAGTATATGGTTTTAGCCTTAAAAAAATTACGCAATCGTTCCCGTTAATTTTTTGGTTAAAAACTTAGTAATTAGTTTGGTTTAGTTTAATTTTGGCCTGCTTTATATAAACCTGAAGCACCACAATTATCAATTTTTCAATTAAATCGTAAATATCCATGTCTAAAAAAGTTGTAACCCTGGGAGAGATCATGTTAAGGCTGTCTACTCCTGATTTTAAGAGGTTTGTGCAAGCCGATACCTTTGATGTAACCTATGGCGGCGGCGAAGCGAACGTTGCAGCAGCATTATGTAACTACGGATTGAATGGTACCTTCGTGTCGAAAGTACCGGCTAACCCGATAGGCCAGGCGGCAATTAACCACTTACGCCGTTATGGTGTTGATACACAATTTGTTGCCCGTGGTGGTAAACGCTTAGGTATCTACTTTTTAGAAACAGGTGCTTCCATGCGTGCTTCGCAGGTGGTGTACGACCGTGCCGATGCTTCGATAGCCGAAGTTGAAGCCAGTGAGTTTGATTTTGATAAGATTTTGGATGGCGCATCGTGGTTCCACACCACCGGTATTACCCCTGCTTTGAGCGATAAGGCTGCCGCTTTAACTTTAGCCGCTTTAAAGGCTGCCAAAGCAAAAGGCATTACTACCAGCATCGACCTGAACTACCGTAAAAAACTATGGAGCAAAGAAAAAGCCCGCGAGGTAATGACTGAGCTTTGTAAATATGTTGACGTTTGTATTGGCAACGAAGAAGATGCCGATACCACTTTAGGCTTTAAAAGCGCCGGTACCGATGTTACCAAAGGCGAACTGAACCTGGATGGTTACAAAGACGTGTTTAAACAAATGAAAGATAAATTTGGCTTTAAATATATCGCATCAACCCTTCGCGAAAGCCACAGTGCCAGCGATAATGGCTGGAGCGCTTTGGTTTATGATGGTACCGAGTTTTACCATACCAAGCAATACGAAGTGCGTATTGTTGACCGTGTAGGTTCGGGCGACTCGTTTGCCAGCGGTTTTATCTACGGTTTGGTTACCGATATGAAAATGAGCGATGCTGCTGAATTTGGTGTTGCTGCTTCGGCCATTAAACATACCATCCCCGGCGATTTGAACCATGCTACTTTGAGCGAAGTTCAGGAGTTGGTGAAAGGTGATGGATCGGGCAGGGTGCAGAGATAGGCCCCCTAACCCCCTAAAGGGGGAACAAAAACGTATATAGTTCATGGATCATAGTTCATGGTTCATGGTATTTTTTAAATAAATGATGGTTCATGGTCAGGGAGTTTTACCATGATCTATGAACCATCAACTATGAACCCAAAACAAAATGATAATAGATAGTTTAGCGAATGCAGAGAAATATTACGGTCTGCATAAAAATTTTAAAGTGGCTTTTGAGTATTTGAAAGCTCAGGATTTGTTGAACATGGAATTGGGTACCGTTGAGGTTGCCGATGGCGTGAAGGTGATTACTACCGATAAGGAAGCCAATACTGCTGAAACCGCTGCCGGTAAATTTGAGTGCCATAATGCCAATATCGATATACAATTGTGCATCCGTGGCAACGAAACCATTGGCTGGAAGCCCCGCAACGATTGCAAAAGCCCCAAAGGCGAGTTCAATACCGAGAAAGATGTTATTTTTTATGCCGACGCGCCGGATATGCATTTCAAACTAAAAGGCGGACAGTTTGCCATATTTTACCCGGAAGACGTACACGCGCCGATGATAGGCGAAGGCCCGATCAAGAAACTGGTGGTGAAGGTGAGGATTGCGTAAGCTGAAGACAGAGGTCGGAAGACAGAAGTCAGACGTTAGAAATTGGAAAAGCCCGTATATCTTTTGATGCACGGGCTTTTCTATTGGTCCAGTTTGTCTGGTTAAGCTTTTTCATGGGCCATCATTTCCTTTTGCTGTTCCATTTCATCGGCGCTGGGACCGTAGCTACCGGGGATAGGTATGTTTAGCAACCTTAGGAAGACGCCCAGTTGTGCTCGGTGGTGTATGGTTTGGCTGATGGACATGCGGATCACTTCGGCCTTGGTGTATTCGAGGATGATGTGGTCGCCATTGCACATGGTCCATTTATCGCCCAGGATGGCTTCGTTTTCGGGCACCAATACCGACAGGCCACTGATTAGGTTTTTTTCGAGCAGGTCCAGTGCGTCGGCATTGTTTTGCACGAGTTGGGGTTCGTAATGGTTTTTTGCAAAATCGAGCACATCGGTGGTCAGGCCAATATTCACCCAATGCGGCAATTCGCAAATGTGGGTTACCAATTGGCTAATGCTCATACTTTTGGTATGTGGCCGCCAATCGTACTTATCTTCGGGTACGCAGGCCAGCATTTTACGGGTGATCTGGGCTTCCTGCCCAATTTCGGTTTTAAAAATTTCAATCATTGACATAGCTTTTATTTTTGGTTTGTGCTGTAAAGGTGGGGAGGGGTAATGACAGCCCTATGTCAGTAGCGTGTAGGCCTTTGAATTAATTTTTTAAGCTGGATATCTTTATGGTGTTTGGGCCCACCTACCGCTGCGCTTTTAGCGCCCGCAGCATTTGGTTGAAACCCATGCGGTTGGCGAGGGCGTTTACTGTCTGCACTATCCGTTTAACGCGGGTGGCTTCCGTTTTGGCTTCGTTTATCCATTTGATGAAGTAGTCGCGGTGGCTTTTGGGGAGGCTGTTATAAAAATCGAGGGCCTGGGGTTCGGCGTCGAAGCATTCCTGCAGGTCGGCGGGGATGTCAACTTTGTAATCGGGGTCGTGTTCGAGCGATACATTGAGCATGGCGCCTTCGCCTTTGCGTATGCCTTTACGGATATCCGCCTTGAGCGCCAAAATAAAATTGCCATCGCCCATGGGCATGGTGGCCAGTCCGCTAACGGGTAAGGCATCTAACATACCGCGCACACGGAACGACTTTTTATTGCCGGGCAATAGCTGGTCGGCAATATCGAAAGGGATATCGATATAGGTCCAACCGGTTTTTTCGCCCTGGTCAGCAAATTTTAATATGATAGTGGTAAACCTGACCATGGGTTAAATATAGGCAATACATCATAAAGTATCTTTTTTTAAGGTGCTTAAAGCCCAAAGCTATAGCCGGTAAGACTCGTTTTGGTCGTGCAAAATAGGCGTTTGGTCGAGAAGTTGGCGCTGTTGGAAGAATGCGTGTAACCTTATTTAAATGGCATCGTCATATAAGCACAAATAACAAAAAGCAATTTTACAAAAACATAAAACATTAAAAATGAAAACTTTAAAAATTACAATTATTGGATTATTATTATTGGTAACATTTGGCGCAGCCAAAGCAAACACCGTTAAAGATGGCGGCAACGAAATGGTTTCGGTAAACTACAGCATCAATACCTATGTAAGCGCCATCAGCCGCGGCAGGGTTAAAGACGTAACCGACCTGCTGAGCGACAACCTGAAATACAGCATCCAACGCGGCAACAAAATATTGGTATTTAACAAGAGCCAATATATCGAGTCGGCAAAAAACGACCAGAACGTACAACAAGATTGCCTGGTTACCACAAGCGTGGCCGAGAGCACTTCGGACGTGATGATTGTAAAGGTTGACATGAAATATGCCGACGTTACCCGCACCAACTATGTAACCCTGGTAAATCAGGACAATGGCTGGAAAATTACCAACATTTACTCGGTATTTAAATAAGCATCGAAAAAAACATGACCCGATAAAATGGCGGCCGGCACCAAGCTGCCGCCATTTTTGTTACAACAAGATTACGGTATTGTTCAATCAGCAACAGCAAAAACGGCAAATGTTAAATGTTTGTTAAAAGTGCAAAATACCGGCCTTTAGCTGTAACGTAATCTTTTTACTATCGTCATATAGGCATAACTGACACAACAATTATCAAATCGAAAAAATAAGAAAACATCAAAAAAACAACAACCATGAAAACTTTGAAAACAACAATCCTTGGATTACTGATGCTGGTAGCTTTTGGCGCAGCAAAAGCCAACGTTGTAAAACTCGACGACAGCAAACTTACCGTAAACTATGCTGTAAACACTTATGTGGATGCCGTTAGCTTAGGCAACTACAAAGAGCTAAGCTCCTTGCTTGACGATAACCTGAAATACAGCATTGAGCGCGGCAACAAAACACTGGTATTTAATAAAGCCCAGTTGCTGGAATCGTTTAAACAAGAGCAAGGCGTTAAACAAGATTGCGAAGTGAGCACCAGCGTTAACGACAGCACACCCGATGTTACCATTGTAAAGGTGGAAATGAAATATGCCGACTTTACCCGTACCAACTATGTAACCCTGGTGAACTCGGCCAAAGGCTGGAAGATCACCAATATTTATTCGAGCTTTAAGTAAGAAAAAGCGTTTTATCACGGGGCTAAAAATAGCGATGGGTTTGAAACCCATCGCTATTTTTTATTTTAGCCTGTCCTCAAAAAACAAGAAGGGCAAAAAATTATGCACGCCGGTGGTTTTCCAGATGGGCCCTTTTTGGCAATAGAGGATGATATCAATGGGGCTGTCCTGGTTTTTTTCGTACTCGGCAATTACCTGCAGGCATGAGCCGCATGGGGCGGTAGGGTGCAACAGTTCAAACTCGTCGGTATGGGCGGTAATAGCCATGCTTACAATGGTATCATCCGGGTGGTTGGCGCCCCAATGGAACAACGCCACTCGCTCGGCGCAAAGTCCCGACGGATAGGCCACGTTCTCCTGGTTGCTGCCGTATATGATCTTGCCGCTTTTTAAGCGCATGGCCACCCCCACCCTAAACTTTGAATAGGGCGAATGCGAATTTCCCAAAGCTTTTACCGCTTCGAGGCATAAATATTTTTCTGTGGCAGCCAATTCATCAATACCTGCAAATTCTTCGTACGCTACTTTTATTTCTTTCTTCATAAAAAATGCCCCTGAAAAAAACAGGGGCATACAATATAGGGATATTTTACTAAAACAAAAGTATTTTTAACTACACAGCAACCGGCAATACTTCCGTCGCCATCTCCAATATGGTCGGGTTCACGCTTTCATCATCTTTTTCAATGCGCAAGTTGTTAACGATGTGTTGCTGCCTGTCGGGCGTGTTTTTACCCATAAAGTATTCCAGCAGGCCCTTGATGTTGGCATCTTTCAGGATAACCGGGTCGAGGCGGATATCTTTGCCAATAAACAGCCCAAACTCATCGGGCGATATTTCGCCCAGGCCTTTAAAACGGGTTATTTCGGGTTTGTTGCCTAATTTTTCGATGGCGTTGCGGCGCTCTTCGTCGCTGTAGCAGTAAATAGTTTCTTTTTTATTGCGCACACGGAACAGCGGCGTTTGCAGGATGGACACATGCCCGGCTTTTACCAGATCGGGGAAGAACTGCAAAAAGAAGGTCATCAACAGCAGGCGTATGTGCATACCGTCCACATCGGCATCGGTAGCTATTACGATGTTGTTGTAACGGATGCCGTCCAAACCGTCTTCTATATTCAGCGCGTGTTGCAGCAGGTTAAACTCCTCGTTCTCGTACACTACTTTTTTGGTAAGGCCGAAACAGTTAAGCGGCTTGCCTTTTAAACTAAAGACCGCCTGTGTCATCACATCGCGCGATTTGGTGATGGAACCCGAGGCCGAATCACCCTCGGTAATAAACAGCGTGGTATCCTGGCGACGTTCGTGCGTATCGTCGAAATGTATTTTGCAGTCGCGCAGTTTTTTATTGTGCAGCGATGCTTTTTTGGCGCGCTCGTTGGCGAGTTTTTTAATGCCGGCTATGTCCTTGCGCTCGCGTTCCGATTGCAGGATGCGTTTCAGCAAAGCATCGGCCGTGGCCGGGTTTTTATGCAGGTAGTTATCGAGTTCTTTCTTTAAAAAATCGTTGATAAAGGTACGTACGCTCGGCCCTTCGGGACCGATATTTTGCGAACCCAATTTGGTTTTGGTTTGCGATTCGAAAACCGGTTCCTGCACCTTGATGGCGATGGCTGATACGATGGAGGAGCGGATATCCGAGGCATCGAACTCCTTTTTATAAAACTCGCGGATAGTTTTTACTACCGCTTCGCGAAAGGCTGCCTGGTGTGTCCCGCCCTGCGTGGTATGCTGCCCGTTTACAAAAGAGTAGTATTCTTCGCCGTAGTGCTGCCCGTGTGTCATGGCCACCTCTATATCTTCACCCTTGAGGTGTATGATGGGGTAACGGATATTCTCGGTATCGGAGTTGCGCACCAGCAGGTCGTACAGGCCGCGCTCCGAAAAGTATTTTGTATTGTTGAAGTTGATGGTGAGCCCCGAGTTCAGGAACACATAGTTCCATATCATGCTCTCCACAAATTCGGGGATGAAATGGTAATGGCGGAAAATGGTATCGTCCGGAAAGAAATTGATGGCGGTACCATTGCGTTGTGTGGTTTCTTTTTCAGGCTCGTCGCGTACCAGTTCGCCTTTGGCAAATTCGGCCAGTTTGGTGCGGCCATCGCGATAGGATTGTACGGTGAATTGGTTCGACAAAGCGTTTACAGCCTTGGTACCCACCCCGTTTAAGCCCACCGATTTTTGGAAGGCTTTGCTATCGTATTTACCACCGGTATTGATTTTGGATACGCAGTCTATCACTTTGCCCAAGGGGATACCACGCCCATAATCGCGCACGGATACCTTTTGGTCGCTCATCGTGATATCGATGCTACGTCCGGCACCCATCACAAACTCATCTATGGAATTGTCGACAATTTCCTTTAACAGCACGTATATCCCGTCATCGTAAGCAGAGCCGTCGCCCAGTTTACCAATGTACATACCGGGGCGCAGGCGTATATGTTCTTTCCAGTCTAACGAGCGTATACTATCGTTATCGTAATTAATAATCTCAGCCATTTTACAAAGATAATCGGGATAGGCGGGCGTCAAGTATTATTACTCAACATTCTGTTGATAAAGAGGGGCGGCAAAACTATGCAGTACCGTCAGCCGTTGAATTTAAGGCAGTTACGCAGTTTGTTGATTTTCTTGAAAAATTCGGGGCCTTTCTCGTTGCTCAAACAAACCACCGATATAGTACCGTAATGATTTTTTTGTATCACCACCAACAGCGCGTATTGATAATGCTTAGTCAAATCGTTGTTGGCAAGGCTAAAAAAGTAAGAGTGCCCGATATCTACATTATAAAACTGCATAATGCGTGCCGGGAACGGGCGGTTAAAACTCGGCCCCTGGTCCGACAGGCTGTTTACCTGATCCATGGCTATCTTACTGTACAAAGAATCGGGATTTATTGTATTTGCACCTGATTTACCTCTTTGAAACTTTTTCCATTCGCGTTTCAGGTCGTTCACCTGAAAGCGGATTTCAAAATCGTCATTCGGCATCGTCAGAGCGTATTCGTAAGCAGTTTTATCGCTATTTTCCGGCTTTACCTCGGTAAAGCCTTCGGGCAAAACAAAACTCGCGTCGATGCTGGCCAAATGCTCCTTGAATTTCTTGAGCTGTTGGCTATCGTTTTGGCTGTTTTGTGCAGATACATGTAATGTAAAAGCAGGCAGGCAAGCAATAACGAGTATAAGTTTTTTAAACTTTTTTAAATCCATAACAACGCGTAATGGGTTTTATATTTTATGAAGTTAACTTTTCTACTTTACATTTACGTAAACAAGTGCGCTTCAATTTTTATTTCGGTCAGTAAAATATTTTCTATCAGTTATTTGGACAAAAGGCATGCCGAATGGTTTTAGCTATAAACTAAATTTATTATTTTACTTATCTTAAGCCCTTCGAAATAAAAGCATGAGCATAAAACCACAATTGAGCCGATTTGACCTGACCATGATCGTGATCAGTTTAGTAATCGGTATGGGTATTTTCCGTACACCAAGTGTAGTGGCGCAAACGGCGGGCAGCACCTGGATATTTTTTTCGGTATGGATATTTGGCGGACTGGTTACCCTTTGCGGCGCGCTTACCTTTGCGGAGATAGGTGCACGTTACCCAACTGCCGGGGGCTTTTATAAAGTTTTTTCATACTGTTACCACCCGGCCTTCGCTTTTATGGTGAATTGGGTATTGGTGATATCGAACGCGGCATCCGTAGCGGCGGTGGCATTGGTTGGTGCCGAATACATCAACCCTATACTGATGCCCGCGAATTTACAGAATGATCTGGGCATCAAAATAACCACCATCAGTTCGGTATTGGTGTTGTATGTGATCAATTATTTAGGCATAAAAATGAGCGCACGCACGCAAAACCTGCTCACCATTTTTAAAGTGGGGGTGATATTATTGCTCTGCACCGCCATATTTAAACACGATGTGCCGGTAAATGCGGCTGTCGCCACATCGTATAAAGGGAGTATTGTGGCTGCCTTCGGGATGAGTTTGGTGGCTGTGTTTTTTACCTATGGCGGTTACCAGCAAACGGTAAATTTTGGCGGCGATATTGTGAATGCCAAAACCAACACACCCAAGGCCATATTTTGGGGCATTGGCGCAGTGATATTTTTATACCTGGCCATCAATTTTGCCTATTTTAAGATATTGGGACTTGGCGGCCTGCAGCAAACCCCGGCTTTGGCCGCTAAAATGGCGGAAGTGATATTCGGCCCTACTGGTTATAAAATTACATCGATATTGATGTTTGTGTCGGTGCTGGCTTTTGTGAATGTGAACATCCTGTCGAACCCGCGCATTTATTACGCCATGGCCGAAGACGGGATATTGCCCGGCATCTTTAAAAGGGTAAACCCTAAAACCCAGGTGCAGGAGTTTGGCATGAGCTTTTTTGTACTGGCGATATTGATTATCCTGTTCTTCCTTGAATCGTTTGCGAAGCTGTTGGACTATGTAATGTTTTTTGATACCATCGGTCTATCCACGGCGGCATTGGCTATATTCATCCTACGCAAAAAAACAAAAGAGCTTAACGGCACAGGTATTTACACCATCAAATGGTTCCCGGTAGTGCCTTTGATCTTTATCATATCGTATTGGTTTGTAACCCTGAGCATATTTGTGAACAACCCTTTTGCGGCATTGATCTGTTCGGGCGTATTTGCTTTGGGATTGCTGATTTATTACGCCAGTACGTATAACAAGAAAAAGGCATTACCCGAATGAAAGACATGGACATCAGCTATATCATTAACGAGCTTGGCGAAGAACGCGAGAACTATTTTAACGCGGTATCACCGCCCATTATACAGACCAGCAACTTTACTTTCAACACGGTAAGCGATTTTCGCGCGGCGATGGCCGATGAGTTTGAAACTACCATTTACTCGCGCGGCAATAACCCCACTTTAAACATACTGCGGCAAAAACTGGCCGCTTTGGATGGCGCCGAAGACGCTTTGGTATTTGCCAGCGGCGTAGCCGCCATTACCGTGCCTGTACTGGCGCTGTTAAAGCAAGGCGACCACGTAGTTTGTGTGGAGAATTGCTATAGTTGGACCATCAAACTCTTCCGCGATATGCTGCCGCGATTTGGGGTGAGCTGCACTTTTGTGGATGGCAGCCAAACCGAAAACTTTGAAACTGCGTTACAAACCAATACCAAACTCATCTATTTAGAAAGCCCGAACACCTTTAGCTATGAACTGCAAGACCTTTCGGCGTTAGCGAAGATCGCGAAAGCAAAGGGCATCATCACCATGATTGACAACAGCTATTGCAGCCCGCTATACCAACAGCCTATAGCGCATGGTATCGATTTGGTGATGCAAACGGCAACCAAATACATCGGCGGCCACTCGGATGTAGTAGCGGGTGTGTTAAGCGGGCCAAAGGCTTTATTGAAGCAGATATTTAACCACGAATTTATGACCGTTGGGGCAACGCTTTCGCCGAACTCTGCCTGGCTGCTCATCCGTGGTTTGCGCACTTTGCCTTTGCGCGTTAACCGAAGTTTTGAGAGTACCAAAGCCATAACAGCATGGCTGCAAAAACACCCTAAGGTTGACAAGGTGATATGGCCCTTTTTACCCGGGTTTAAACAAACTGAACTGGCCAAAAAACAAATGAAAGGCTGCGGCGGCTTGTTCAGCTTTACGCTGAAGGATTCATCGGTAGCAACCATCGAGGCCTTTTGCAACAAGCTGCAACACATATTGATGGCGGTATCATGGGGCGGGCACGAAAGCCTCATCATCCCATCGATTGTTGGCGTACCCACCGCTGATTTCGATGCCACTAACCCCCGCCACCATTTGATACGCATGTACGTGGGCTTGGAAGATGCGGATTATTTGATCAAGGATTTGGAGCGGGCTTTGGGGTAAACTTTTTATTTTGCAGTTATCAACTGCTTGAACTCATCCTCGGTAAAATTGACGCGTGTAACGATAATACTCAATTTCTTGTCATCAGCAACAAGCAACATATGTTCTGAGTATTTTGATATGTATTTATTGGGTTCAATTTGTTTCCAATCGGATCCTTTATTTAAGCGTATGACATTAAATGTTTTCTGATAATATGCTCTTACAGTATATGTCCAACTGCGAAGTTTACATTTTTTATCTTGGTCAAATACAAAATACAATTCTTTAGAGTGAGCCGCTGTATCTGCAAAAGTGTAAGTTAAACTCGTATCGGTTTTAGCAATCGTAGGATTATATTTTTTAATGATATAACCCATTTCATTTTCAATCTTACTCATTTTGTTGTTTATACCCGGTTGGCTAAAAGCAAAAAAACAGACTGAAAGTAGAAGGGTTGCCGTAAGCAGATGTTTTTTCATTACTGCAAGATAGAACAAAAAAAACGCATCCCAAACCGGGATGCGCCTCTATAAAATCTCTAATAAATCTCTTTTTATCGTACAGTTACCTTGTAAATAGTAGTGCTGTGCAATGTTTCGCCGGGTTTTAAAATAGTGTTCGGGAAAGCCGGTTCGTTTGGTGAATCGGGGAAATGCTGGGTCTCTAAACACAACGCGGTATGTTGATTGATGGGTTTGCCATTGTCTAATTTCAGGGTGCCATCTAAAAAGTTACCGGTATAAAACTGGATGCCCGGTTCGGTGGTTAGTACTTCCAACTGGCGGCCGCTTGTCGCATCATAAACTATCGCAGCCTGGTGCAATGTCGTGTCGGATACGCGGAGAACAAAGTTATGGTCGTAACCTACCGGTTTGCCCGGTACTTCGTTAATATGCGCGCCAATTTTTGTTGGTTTTGTAAAATCGAAAGGTGTGCCTTTTACGTCCTTCAATTCTCCTGTTGGGATCAACGCATCGTTTACCGGAGTAAATTTATCCGCGTTGATTTGAATTTCTTCATCTAAAATCGGCGTGGTCGGGTCGCCGCTTAGGTTAAAATAGCTATGGTTGGTGAGGTTTACCGGGGTAGCTTTATCGGTTGTGGCTTTGTATTCAATTTTCAACTCATCTGCATCTGTTAAAGTGTATTTAACGGTTACTTTCAGGTTACCGGGGTAGCCTTCTTCGCCGTCTTTGCTCAGGTAGTTGAGGGTCAAGCTTGATACCGAATCCACTATCGGGTCGGCGGTCCAAACTACTTTATCAAAACCAATATTGCCGCCATGCAGGTGGTTAACGCCATTATTAGTGGCCAGGGTATATTCTTTACCATCCACAGTAAATTTACCTTTGGCAATGCGGTTACCGTAGCGGCCTATCAGCGCGCCAAAATAAGGTACAGCCGGGGTGTATTTTTTAGCGCTATCAAAACCTAAAACAATGCTTGATGATTTTCCGCTTTTGTCTTTTGTTATCCAGGAGGTTACTTTACCGCCGTAGTTTGATATTTTGATTTCGACACCATTTTTATTTGTGAGGGTGTAGAGGTCGACAGCTTGTTTGCCTACACTATCCCAGGCTTGTTTGGTAATGCCGGGCTTTGAGGCATTGTTAGTGGTTTTGTTCATACACGATGTAAAAATGGAGCCTATGATGAACAGGCCCGTAAGGTTGGTAAAAATAAGTCTCTTTTTCATAATACTGAATTTTATTCTTTAGGATATTATTGGTTTTCTATTTTAATTCTAAAACTACGATGGAGTGCGGCGGCAAATCGGCAACAAGGTCGTTCCCGTCTTTTTTGGCACCGTTAAAGTTAACGATATGGATGTTATTTGGTTTATCAAAGGTATTAATATCGGTAACTTTTGCTGAGGTTAAAATTTGTCCGCTAACCGTGCTCCATTTTAAACCGCTCAATGCCGTACGGATGCTGATAGCTTTGCTGTTATCGATATTGACAATGGAGATATGGATAACCTTGTTCGAATCGATAGAGGCCGAGGCGTTTAATGCCGGTAATTTGCTATCACCAACCACATAATCGGGCGAAGTAAATTTGATGGGCAGGTATTTGGCATCCTGGTGCACTTTGTATAAATCGAACACATGGTAAGTTGGGGTGAGCAGCATTTTTTCCTTATCGGTTAAAATCAAAGCCTGCAAAACATTGATGCTTTGTGCCAGACAAGCCATGCGCACACGGTCGCAATGGTTGTTAAAGATATTGAGTGTAGTGCCCGCTACCAAAGCATCGCGCAAGCTGTTTTGCTGAAACAGAAAGCCGGGGTTGGTGCCGGGTTCAACATTGGTCCACACGCCCCATTCGTCAACCACTAAAGCTACTTTTTTTGTAGGGTCGTACTTATCCATAATAGCCGAGTGCTTGGCAACGATGTCGTCCATTTCCCAACAGTTTTTCATGGTGTTAAAATATTGCGCTTCGTCAAAATTGGTGGCCGAGCCTTTATCGCCCCAGTTGCCGGTTGGCAGGGTATACCAGTGCAGGGTAATGCCCCACATGTTGTTGGCGCCAATTTTCCGCATACAAACATCTGTCCAGTTATAATCTTTACCGTTAGAGCCGCTGGCTATTTTTTTAAGCGGTGTACCCGGATAGTTGCGGGCGTAAGTGGCGTAGCGTTTGTAATTATCACTGTAAAAGTCGGGCGTCATATTACCGCCGCAGCCCCAGCTTTCGTTGCCCACACCCCAAAAGGTAACCTTAAAGGGATCGGGGTGGCCGTTGGCTTTGCGCATATTGGTTACAGTGGTTTCGGCACCGCAATTGAGGTATTCCACCCATTTGGCCATTTCTTCTACAGTGCCGCTACCCATGTTACCGGCTATGTAGGGTTCGCAATGCAATAGCTTGCAAAGTTCCAAAAATTCGTGTGTACCAAAGCTGTTGTCTTCGCTTACGCCACCCCAGTTGGTATTCACCATTTTGGGCCTTTGGTCGCGCGGACCAATGCCGTCGCGCCAGTGGTACTCATCGGCAAAACAGCCGCCGGGCCAGCGCAGGTTAGGTATCTTTATTTTAACCAGGGCATCAACAATATCCATGCGGATACGGTCTGTTTTTGGCACATTGAGGCTCGGGTCGACCCAAAAGCCACCATAAATACAATGGCCTAAGTGTTCCGAAAAGTGCCCGTAAATATGCTTACTGATGGTGAGATTGGCATCGCCGGGGCTGATGGATAATGTAACCGGCGTTTGGCAATTTCCGGTGATGTACAAAAAACAGAGCACCAAAGAGAGTTTTACTGTTAATTTCATGGTTCGATAATTGGTTTGATAGGTTTTGCAGACATGGCCGTCCGTATAAAAAACTAAGGTATAAATATTTTGATAAATGTAGATTATACATTTATTTTTAATCAAAAAAGTTCAATCGGGTGCATAAAACATGGTTTTATTATAAAACATGACTTACCACATTATTAAATGTGCATTAATTTATTAATTTTAGCCCCTGAATACTTGAACCAATGGCCAAATACGCCCACCAAGCACCTATATTAATTGCAATCGACTGTATCATCTTTGGCTTTGACGGCGAGAGGTTGAAGCTGTTGCTGATACAACGTGGTATAGAGCCCGAGATGCACAAGTGGAGCCTGATGGGGGGATTTGTAAATACCAAAGAGAGTTTGGATGAAGCGGCCAATAACATCTTAAAAAAATTGACCGGACTTGAAGGGGTGTACATGGAACAGTTGCATGCCTTTGGCGCCGTTTACCGCGACCCGGGAGACAGGATAGTGAGCATTGCCTACTTCGCGCTGATTGACATCCATAAATATGAGCAGCAGTTGAGCCACGAGTACCATGCCGAATGGTTTGAGCTGGATAAGATACCTTCCCTGATTTTTGACCATAACGATATGGTGGATACCGCACGGAAAAAATTGCGCTACAAGGCTGCCCTCCACCCTATTTTGTTTGAGCTGTTGCCCGAAAAATTTACCATCCCGCAGCTGCAAAGTTTGTACGAGGGGATATACGATAGTGTATTCGACAAACGGAACTTTAGCCGGAAGCTGCTATCCACCGGCTTGCTCATCAAACAAAAAGACAAAGACAAGCTGAACTCTAAAAAAGGCGCGTTTTACTATGTGTTGGATAAGAATAAATACAAAGAGAATTTCCACGCATTCTTGAATTTGATACCCAACCCCGACCATTTGCAGTTGGTGTAGATATCTTCTTTACAGTTGTTACGTTTCTATTGCTCATCGATTATCCAAATAATTTGACATAAATTTTAGAATGTCAAAAAATAAGTGTTAATTAGACACATTAACCAATTATGAATAAAGACACTTTTGTTATAGGCGTAGATTACGGAAGTGATTCGGTACGCTCGGTATTAGTTGACGCCAAAAACGGGCATGAACTGGCTTCGTCGGTTTTTTATTACCCGCGCTGGCAGCAAGGCCTTTTTTGCGACGCCCCGCAAAACCAATTCAGGCAGCACCCTTTGGATTATATTGATGGCTTGGAGAAAACCATTAAAGATTGTTTGGCCAAAGCAGGCGGCAATTGCGCGGCATCGGTAAAAGCCATATCGGTGGATACTACCGGCTCGACGCCTGTAGCGGTTGATGAGAGCGGCACACCATTGGCGTTGTTACCCGGTTTTGAGAACAACCCGCACGCCATGTTTGTGTTGTGGAAGGACCATACCGGCATAAAAGAAGCGTCTGAAATTAACGAACACGCCACAAAATTTGATATCAATTACCTGCAATACGTGGGCGGCATATATTCATCCGAATGGTTTTGGGCCAAGTTGCTGCGCACTTTGCGTACCGACGAAGCCGTACGCAAAGCCATGTACAGTTGGGTGGAGCATTGCGACTGGATACCCTTTTTACTGACCGGCGGCAAACATGCCTCTGACATAAAACGCGGGCGCTGTTCCGCGGGGCACAAGGCTTTATGGTCGGCGGAATTTGGTGGCTTGCCGCCCGATGAGTTCTTCTCATCGCTCGACCCGCTGTTGAAAGGCATTACTTCGCGATTATTTAAAGATACTTATACTTCAGATGTTTCGGCCGGTAACCTGAGCAAGGAATGGGCGGAGCGTTTGGGCTTATCCACCGATGTAGTGGTTGGTGTTGGCGCTTTCGACGCGCACATGGGCGCCGTTGGCGGGCAGATAGAGCCCTATCACCTGAGTAAAGTGATGGGTACTTCCACCTGCGATATTTTGGTTGCTCCTGCTGTTGACCTTGAAGGCAAACTCATTAAAGGTATTTGCGGACAGGTAGATGGCTCGGTTATCCCGGGAATGCTGGGCATGGAGGCCGGGCAATCGGCTTTTGGCGATACTTATGCCTGGTTCCGTAAGTTATTGGAATGGCCATTGGGTGATATCTTATTAGAATCGAAAGTTATTGATGCCGCTACCGCGAAGTTGTTGAGAGACGAAGTATCAGGCAAGATTATCCCTGAACTGAGCCGCCAGGCAGCATTATTACCGATAGATGAAAATGAAGTGGCTGTTGACTGGTTTAATGGTCGCCGTACCCCCGACGCCAACCAGGAACTGAAAGGCGCCATTACCGGTTTGGGTTTGGGCAGCGATGCGCCGCGGGTATTTAAAGCATTGGTCGAGTCGACCTGCTTTGGCGCGAAGAAAATAGTTGACCGCTTTATCAGCGAAGGTGTGCCGGTGAAGGGTATCATCGGCGTGGGTGGTGTAGCGCGCAAATCGCCATACATTATGCAAATGATGGCCGATGTATTGAATATGCCTATCCGCATCCACAGCCAGGAGCAAACCTGCGCTATGGGCGCGACTATGTTCGCGGCAACGGCAGCGGGTATTTACCCTACGGTTGAAGATGCCATGGCAGCCATGGGCGGTGGTTTTGACGTGGAGTATTTTCCCGACAAGGCCACACAGGAAATTTATAACCGGCGCTATCAACAATACAATAGCCTGGGTAACTTTATTGAACAACAAACAGCAAAACACTAATGAGTAAATATCAGCATATACAAGAGGAAGCTTACGCGGCCAATATGGAATTACCGGAGTTAAAGCTGGTGATTTTTACCTTTGGGAACGTGAGTGCAGTCGATCGGTCGATGGGCGTGTTCGCGATAAAACCGAGCGGTGTGGCTTATGAAGATCTGTCGCCGGAAAAGATGGTCATTGTTGATTTTGATGGCAATACTGTTGAAGGTAAACTACGCCCATCATCAGATACCAAAACCCACGCGGTGCTGTACAAACACTGGGACAGCATTGGAGGTATTGTGCATACGCACTCCACCTACGCTACGGCATGGGCGCAATCGCAAAGGGACATCCCGATTTTTGGTACTACACATGCCGATTATAATACCGTGAACATCCCCTGCGCGCCGCCGATGAGCGACGAGATGATAAAAGGCGATTACGAGTTCCAAACCGGTTTCCAGATCATGAATTGCCTGCACGAAAAAGGCATGAGCTATAAAGAAGTGGAAATGATATTGGTAGGCAACCACGCACCCTTTACCTGGGGCAAGAATGCCCATAAAGCGGTGCATAACAGCGCTGTTTTGGAAGCAATAGCCCAAATGGCTTTGTTAACGGAGCAAATAAATCCGAAAGCGCCGCGTTTAAAAGACGCGCTCATCAATAAACATTACGAACGTAAGCACGGCGAGGGCAGTTATTACGGTCAATAAAAGCAGCAACAACATGAAACTATCCGGATTTTCGGCGGCGCTTTTGTTATCGGCAGGTATTGCCCTAACGGCGCATGCGCAGCAAAAAAAGGATTTTCACCAATGGGCGCCTACCCCTCCGATGGGTTGGAACAGCTGGGACTGCTATGGCCCTACCGTTACCGAAGATGAAGTAAAAGCCAATGCCGATTATATGGCCAAAAACCTAAAATCGGCGGGATGGGAATATATCATTGTGGATATACGCTGGTATGTGGGCAACGATAAAGCCCACGGTTATAACGAAACCAATCCCGATTATGTACTGGATGAATATGGCCGTTTTCAGCCATCGGTCAACAAATTCCCGTCGGCAAAGGATGGCAAGGGCTTTAAATCGCTGGCCAATTATGTGCATGGCAAAGGTTTAAAATTTGGGATACATATTATGCGTGGCGTTCCGGTGGAAGCGGTAAAGCGTAAACTCCCGATAGATGGCAGCATTTATACCGCTGCCGATGTTGCCAACAAACAAGACCAATGTACCTGGCTGCATGATATGTACGGCACACTTCCCGGTCGCGAAGGTTCGCAGGATTATTATAACTCGCTGTTCAAGATGTATGCCGAGTGGGGCATCGACTTTGTAAAGGTGGACGACCTGTCGCGCCCCTACCACGGCCCCGAAGTTGCCATGATACGCAAAGCTATTGACCTTTGCGGGAGAAAAATTGTGCTCAGTACATCACCTGGCGAAACACCGGTGTACGCCGCTGCTGACATTCAGAAGAATGCCAACATGTGGCGCACGGTGGATGACTTTTGGGATAACTGGAAAATGCTGAAAGACCATTTTGATGTGTTTGAGCGTTGGAACCAATACCGCATAGCCGGTGGCTGGCCCGATGGCGATATGCTGCCATTGGGTAAGATTGGCATCCGTGCTGAGCGTGGCAACCCGAGGATGACCGCCTTTACACACGATGAACAATATACTCTGATGACGCTGTGGACCATCTTCCGCTCGCCGATGATGTTTGGGGGCAATTTGCCGGATAATGATGAGTTTACCTTGTCGCTGCTCAACAATAAAGAGGTGATGAATGTATTGAAGACCAGCAGCAACAATAAAGAACTGCAGCGCAATGCGGATGGCATTGTATGGATAGCCGACGGCGAAAACCCGGGCGATAAATACGTGGCCATATTTAACCCCGGTGATGCCGCCGACCCGGTAAAGATATCGGTAAAACTAAGCGATTTGGATTTTGATGGCGCCTGCAAAGTGCGCGACCTGTGGGCCAAGAAAGATGTGGGCACGGTGAGCAATATATTTACCGCGACTGTGAATAAGCATGGGGCGGTGTTGTATAGGATTTCGGCGAAGTGAATTAGTCAGTTGTGAATAGTGAATGGTGAGTTGTGTAAAGACGCAATTCCCCTCTTGAGAGGGGTGCGATGGGAAGAGTAGTGGCAGGGGTGTGTTATTGAAGCAAAGCGCATTAAGGACACACCCCCTCCCCTCTCGAGAGTAATAGCCCATGAATAGACATTTAATTTTTGTATATTTATGCAAATGAATGTAAGTGAAGTATTTACGAGATTTTCAACTCAGGAAGCCTGTATTGGATATCTGGAAGGATTAAGGTGGCAACACGAG